>NZ_KB904468.1 GCF_000380105.1 Streptococcus orisratti DSM 15617 | reverse complement strand
GTTTTACAGTTACTTAAATCTTGAGAGTACAAAAACTACTTTGGGTGGTGTTTTTAAAGCTAATAAGTTTTACAGTTACTTAAATCTTGAGAGTACAAAAACTAGAAAAAAAGATGTGAAAAATATATCATTGTTTTACAGTTACTTAAATCTTGAGAGTACAAAAACATGGCATGATGATAGCTCCAATTGACCAATGTTTTACAGTTACTTAAATCTTGAGAGTACAAAAACCTCAAATCGTCATTCTTGTTTTTGTACCTCTTTTATTATAGCATAAAACTAGGACTTGTCTTGTAAAAATTTCAGCTCCAAAGGGTTAGGTTGAGTCACCATATAGTCACCAAAATGGTTATATTGATAAAGGTGATTGAGTATTTTCAAAACTACCATATCTTTTATAGATAGGCTGATATGAGCTATAACTTGACTAAAAAGATAGCTACCAATTTTTCGGAGAGAAACCATTAATTCTTCTTCAGATGGGGTTTGATTGGTGGGATACTGTTGAATAACCCGTTGATAGAGAAAATCAAACTCATAGAGGTGTTCTACATAATCTGAAATAATGTTAATATATTCTATGTTATCACGATTAACGTAGAGGTAGCCTTCACTAGAAGGAAAATTGATAACATAAAATTGAGGGTATAGATAGCACAATGCTTCCAACTTTTGGCAAATACGATTAAAAGCTGTGTAATCAAGATAGTCATCCAGATTTTTTAATACTAACAATATCCTTTCAGAATACTCTTTTAAATGTTCTTCTAGCATGTTAAGAAAAAACAATAACTTCTCTTCATTATCGACAAACTCAAAAGCAATCTGTTGTCCCTTTAGATAAAAACAAGGCTTGAAGCTTTTTGATAACAATTGTTCTGCAGTAAAATCTAGACTTTCGACACCATACCTCGCCTGATGGCAACTTAAATCTAATCGTTCATTTAACTTCAATGCTACGTTAATTAACTTATGGTTGATATCATCTAAATCTTGAGTGATACCCATACTGTCTAAGTGACGCTTCATAAATTCAAAACTAACAGTTCCTTTCTTATAAGCCATCTCTTGGACAAGATCCTCTACCGTAGATATAGAGATAAATTTAAAATAGTCTCTCTTTAATACCATTTTCTCACTGAATACCTCTGGTTCAACTTGATGGTATAAACTTAAATCCTCCGCAGAGTACCGTTTTCCATCAAAATACCATTTCAATAATTGCCAGATATAATACTTTAACTGTTGGTTTTGTCCAGTGATTTGAGTAAATTGTCCAACATTGATCTCAAGATTTTCTTTATAGGGATGTGAAAATTTTAATTTCATATTATCACCAACTTATGATCACTCACGACTTCTTCTTGCTTGGTCTTGCCGCCTACAATTAGGACCATTTCTGAAAACTGTTTTTCAGTTACCGCTAAAAGCCTGACATTACCAGCAGGTAGGACACTCATTTTTAGGCGTTTATAAAATTTATTGGCAAAACTCCTATTAGGGCAGGTACGATAATAAACAGAAAATTGCAACATCTCAAACCCATTAGCCAGTAATTCTTTACGGAATTGACGATAAACTCGCTTATCTTGCGGTGTTTCTGTAGGTAAATCAAAAAAACATAATAATCGCATAGCTTGGTACCTCATCTTATCACTCCATCTCTAAACTTGATACGATCGGACAATAAAATTTACTGCCATCCTTATCCTCGATACACTTGATGAATCCTTTAACGTACTTATCCATAGCCCCCGTCACTGTGCACATCTCATTGCCATATCGAATCCTAACATTTAGTAAAGCTGTTAGTCCTAATCGATACTCATATTTTAAATAATCTTGTTCTCGCAATTTTTGATAAACCCAGATATCGACAATTTGCCGAAAAGGTTCCATTAAATCATCAACCAAATTAAACTGGTTGTATTCATTTTTATGGAAGATGCCTAAAAGAGGATTGAGCCCATAACCAGAAACAATTCGCGCTAACTGAGCTCGCATAATAGCATAACCATAGTTAAGACCTGCATTAATCACATCCGTTTCTTTTTGCGTTTCTCGTGAAAAACTTTTTCCAAATAACTCATTAAAGTAAACTTTTGCTGCATGCCCTTCACGGTTAGTGACATCCCCCAATTCAATGGACTCTTTATATTCTGATAATAATTGGATAGCTTCTATATTTTTTTCAAACATTGACAGTACATCTTGTTGATTGTTTATTTTATAGTAAGTAACAATTTGCCAAAGTCTATCTTTTTGCTCTTTCGTCCAAGTCATCTGAGCTTGGAGTTTTTTATAGGCCCTAAAATGCCCATTTTGAGCATGATAGATTCCTGTTGGCAAGTGCTCATTATCACACACCACTAAAGCAATGTTGTACTTACTAAGAGAACTTAGCAGACGAAGAGTGACAACTGTATCTCCTCCTTCTGCTACTATTAGTGAGATATCACTTAAGGGAATGGTGTACTCCTCACCCTGTTTAATCACAAGAAGATTATCCAATTTTAAACGCATCTTTTCACTTTGATTAACATGTACAACTCTCCAAGTCATAAGTCTCTCCTTTTATTTAAAACGAAAAGCACCTCGTATAAACGGGGTGCTTGATTTCGGCATAAAGCCTTATCTTTGTAGGCTCTGCAAGATTTAAGTAACTGTGCAAGGCGTCCCTTGCACTATCTATTATATAGCGTTTACAAAAATATTGCAACCCCTTTTATCATTTATTTTTATGTCGTTTAATACTATTTTCAAAGCTCAGTTTAGGCTGATTTCCTTCTTTTTTGATAAAGTGCTGATAACCAAGAACATCGGTTTTAACTTTGTAGATGGAAATACCAACTTTGTTCAAACTTTTTAGACACTGACCTCCTTTGGCAACTGTTCCTAAAACAGTAAGTAAAGATTGCCCACCATCAAATTTAGCCTTATCATAGGGTTTTAACTCAACATAATGTTTTTGATTTGGCATGGTACGTGACAAAAATCTAAATACTTGTTCCTCGCCATTTTCAATATCTTTTATTAATAATAGGTCGTTTTTATAAAGAGTAAACTTAAATTCTGATTCTGCAGAAATACCTTCTCTTTTCTTGATTTCATCGTATTTTTCTTGAGAGATGGTATAATTTCCTGTTCCTTTTTCAAAACTTAAGTCAGCGTACTTCAGTCCTAATAATTCGTATTTAGCAGTTTTAGGATTAAAGTATAAGTCTGCTCTCCAAGGGTTTATAGATTGTAAAACCACAGGATTCTTACTGTCATCTGGTGTGACATCAACATGGTTTCCAAGTTTATTATCATAATATTTCAATGCCTTAATCGGGGTTCCTTTGTTTTTACGACTATACTTAGTCATTAAGCCATTTTGTTGCCGATATCTTTCAAAAGGATTGCCGACTTCTTTCCCCTTATCGTCAAACTCTTTGTAATCACGTAGAATCACTTCAATAACCTTTTCCCAAGTCAAAGGATCCTTCTGATACATTAAAAATACTGTCTTATCTTTATCATATCGTTTACGGAAGGCATCATAACCCGTCTGGCTATAGATATCTTTAATTTTACCTAAAACATAGGTTTCTTTTTTCCTATCTCTTGATAATTGCGCTTGTCTTGTCGCATAAATCGTTGCATCCGAGATTTTTCGGTTGACCTTAGAATCTATCTGATAAGAAAAGAGAATCTCATCCTCAAATGATTTTGAAGAAATCGTGTGAACAAAGCCTTGATAAGGTGATTGGAAGACTAATTTCTTGTAGTCGTCATCTGATAAAATCTCACCTGTTTCCAAATTGATCTTTTGACCTTGCTCATACTCTTCAAACATCGGATTATCTTGTTTTTTCCACAATTTTAACTGACTAGAAGCCGCAATAATAAGAGCATCAATAGCATGATGATGATAGGTATCTCGTGTTTTATCAATTTTCCACTGTCTGCGCAATTGTGAGGTAAATTGACCACGAACTACTGAAACTTTGGTCTCTTTATTCATTACTTCTAAAGCATCTTGTAAGGTAGTTAGCACTACCCGCGAAGCATAGCGTGTATCAACCAAGTTACGTGCAATAAATTTTCGTCTGACCTCAATTTTATCAATATCTTCTTCTGTTAATAAATACTCACGTTTCTTCTTACTTAACCTCTTACAATCCAAAACAAAGGCTTTAAATTCCCTATAAGACCAGGCTGACTTCATCTTTGGAATAGCCTGATAAGGCGTTTGCTGCCCTTTTTCTTGGTTTGCGGTTGCTAAAACTAAAACCTTATTGCTCAGACTATCATCAAACGATAAGGATAAAGGCATAATATGATCAATTTCATATTGATTTTGATTATGAATTAAATCATGAATAGAGATATCTTGACCAGTGTATAAACATTTTCCGTCTTGCTGATACCATAAACGAATCTTAGTAGCTAACTGCTTGTGCCCATGAAAGACCTCATCTGGCAGTTCTTTTTTCCCATTGTAAAGAGATGCTGCAAACTCTGTGGCACTCGCCTTTTCCTTAGCATTAGCTTTTTGCCCATCCGCAATTCGCTTCTTCTCATCATCTTCATTTTTATCACGTGGCATTTCAATAACGATCTGATCAAATTCTCCCCACTTTTTGATACATTCATTGATGATTTTAATAGCTTGTCGAACAGATTTAGCAACAACAGGATTATAAATCTCCTCTGTAGCATCCTGCTCATTGATGTACTTGGTTCGAAGAGTGACTTTTCGCTCGGGAGACATTTTATTTAATCTCGTCAAAATGGTCATCTGTTCTTCACTAGTAGCATATAACTCAGGAATAAGTTCTGACATTAATTTCAGTGAGAAGCTATGCCAACCTTTTCCAAATAGCTGGCTTTTTGATTTTCTAAACTGAATCAATTCATCAATTTGTTCCCTAGAAAATAGATTGGGAAAATCGTTTACGATAGCCTCTTCAATTCCTTCTCTGTCTGTATTTAGAGTTAAAATACGTGCTAGCTCATCTATCATTTCTCTAGAGAAGGTAGCTACATCAAAGGTATTTAATTTGGTCATCGCTCGATAAGCTTCAAAAGTATGCAAATCTGGTTTTTCTTTATTGTCAATACGATAGCCTTTGATATCATCTTTGGAGCATCCAACCATCCTAGCAATTTCTTTTAGTAATTTGTCAGGTCCTAAAGTTGCAGCAGTAGTTGCAAATCTGACTAGGTCTTTTTTCTGATCAGTGCTTAAACGCTTGGTCTCTGTAGGAAGTGTCAAATTATTCAAATCATTTAAAAAATTGAATTCTTGTGCAGTATAGGAAGCCTTTGCTGCACGGTACTCATCTGGATAGATACCACATTTTCCAACTAAAATATCAAAAATATTATCAAGCGTTGTACCATCCGTGCGATAGCGTCCATAGTCCGTCCGAGATTTTTCATTTCCTGGGCCATGATAATATTTTCTTTTTGAGGTTAAAATAGTAATAAAATCCTCAATAAATTCTGAACTAATTTGAGGATAATAGAGTGCTTGTGTCTCCAAGATTTGCTCTGCTTCTTTTTTATAATCTGTCGTTGAAAAGACATTGATAATCCGCTGTTGCTCTCCCTCAGGTGTCACAATGTCAAAATCTCCACGTATCTGACCATATTTTTCAAAGCGTTCCCATTGAATTTGTCCTGGTGTTCTTGTTTTTAGAAGCTCTTTATTAGCTAAAACAGATTTAGCATAGTTAGTTTTAGCACTTGCATTATCATCTTCTGCATCATCAAGATAAGATATCCCCCGATGCTTACTGAGATTTTTCAATGCAGCAAACAGTTCCTCAGGTGCCAGCTTCTCTGTCAGTCCTCTAACCCTTAGCTCATATGGGTTTAAATTTAGATTGTTAAATCGTGTCTCTAGTTTATATTCTTCAAATAAATCTTTCACACGTTTCATACGGTGCTTCTTACGACGAATCAAGCGCCTTCCACCACGAAAACCTCGACGCTCTGCATTGTTATCCGCATTAGCTGATGGAAATAATCGAGAACTTGCATGGACAACTTTTCCTGTATCAGCTTCAATAACACCAACTCCTACAGATGCAATCCCGATATCCAAACCTAAAATTTTTCCATTTGTCATATTTTTGACTCCTTATTTTTCTCACTCCTTTATTCTACACCTTTATATAAAACAAGACAAGCGTTTTCATAACGCTTGTCTTCCGTTTTCATATCATTTACAAGGTGATGATTTTTAAGCTTTCACCTCCCAATAAAATAAGGTGTTTTTCCACATTCTGGATGTTGTAGGATTTGCTGAGGGCTTCGGCATAGAGTGACATTTGACCTGCGTAACGCTGCTTGATATCTTCTGGATTAGTGAATTTATCGGTCTTGTAATCAAAGAGGACGATGCGGTCATCAAGTAAGATGTAGCCATCGATAATCCCACGCACGACAAATTTTTCCTTGCTTTCAGGATCTTCCTTGAGCATGGCAAACGGAGCCTCGCGGTGAACCTTATCTGCCTTTTCTTGGATAAGATGCCCCAGAGGGGTTTCTTCAAAGAAAGTCAAAATTTTCTCCGTTTGAATGCGAGCCTTCACTTCATCACTGACTGATAGCTCAGATAAGGCTGCCTCAATGTCTGAACTTGCAACCTTTTGGGACAGGCGCAGACGTTGCATAAGCTCGTGAACTGCTGAACCTATCTCAGTAGCTGAGACAGGTTTCTTCTTGCTGAAGTCAGGGAGATCAAACTTTGGATTGGCTTGGTAGGACTTCTCCATGACATCTACCCCATCTGTCCCTATGATAGGCTCGTAAAACTTCTTGATTTGACTTGGGGTACGAACGGTCGGTAGCTGGCTGGCAGCTTTGTAGGTTGCATTGATGCGGTCAACGGCCCCCAGCATATCTAGCGCACGCGCAATGTCGTCTGACTGACGATTATCCTTGAGGTCATCCGGGTCATAGAACTGCTCCTGTTTAATTTGCCCAATCTTATCTTCTGTCAGATCAGCATCAGTGACAAAGCTAGTTTTAAAATACAACTCCTCAGCGCTATAGGCTTCTTGAATAGCTAAAATCCAGTCTTGGAAAGTCATAAAATTCTCTCGCTCTGCTATCGGCAAGTGGTTACGCTCTGACTTACCGCTATACTTGTCTGCTATTTTCGCAGAGCTTCCTTTTCCAACAAGATAAAGTTTCTTTTCAGCCCTTGTCATAGCAACATAGAGAAGACGCATTTGTTCAGACAAAGTGGCTGTGCGCAGTTCCCGCTTGTTGAGCTGATAAGGAAGAGTGTCCATGCTGACTTTGACCGAAGGCAGCAGTTTCTCTCCCAACTCTTCCTTCAAATCTGCCACATATTTAATACCGACACCATTTTCACGCGACAAAATCAGGGGGGAGGTCATATCCTGAATGCTAAATTTTTTATCAATATTGAGGACAAAAACGTACTTGAACTCCAACCCTTTGGACTTATGAATGGTCATGAGGCTAACAGCATTCTTGGGAAGGGCTACTTCGACATCAGCAAGGTCGTTCTGATTTTCTAAAATCTTATCAATCATGCCAATAAAACGAGATAGACCTTTAAACCCAGTCTTTTCGTAATTGTTGGCGCGTAAGGCTAGCGCATATAAATTAGCCTGACGTTGTTCAGCTCGCGGTAGAGCTCCCACGTAATCATAGTAGAACTTATCATTGTAGATTTTCCAAATCAGATCGTAGAGCGAATGCATTTTAGCAAAACTCCGCCAATCCAAAAAGTTTTCAAAGAAAGCTTCCAACTTAGCGGTCAAATTTACTGTCATAAGTTTCTTATGCTCACCCTTTTCAACACGCGCATTTTGCAGTTTCTCGTAGAGATTTTGCTTGTGATAACCCTGAGTATTTTGAAGAGCCAGACGAGCCAGTTCATCCTCATCAAAGTTAAACATGGGCGATCGTAAGAGAGCTACTAGTGCATAATCGTTGAGTGGATTGTCAATGGCGCGCAGAGTGTCTAGCATGACCATGACTTCAACCGACTTGAGATAATTTTGCTCACCACCATCAGTGACCAACGGAATGCCGTACTGGTCAAAGGTTTGTAAAATCCCATCATTGCGAGTGCGTGAAGACACTAAAAGCGTAATGTCTTCAAATTTGACCTTTTCTTCGTTATGAAGACGAATGATTTCCTTGGCAACTAACCTTACCTCAGATGGGCTAATTTGGTTACTGTCTTCGTCTGTTGAAAATTCCTCAGAATCATCCGTATCATAGAGCAAGACCTGCGTTTGATTTTCAGGATGGGCTTCTTTCTGGGCTGGACTGCCTGCAACTAATTGGTGCGTGCCATCGTAAAGAATTTCACCAACCGCCTCATCCATAAGGTGGGTAAAGATGCTGTTAGTAGTCTGCAAGACTTCTGACTGACTTCGGAAATTCTCCTTGAGCAAGATGAGTTTGCCTTGGCTAGGATCCTCTTGGAAGGCCTTAAATTTTTGATTGAAAATCTGCGGGTCTGCCTGACGAAAACGGTAAATAGACTGCTTGATATCTCCCACCATGAAGCGATTGTGACCATTTGATAAGAGTTCCAGCATGCGCTCCTGAGTATGGTTGTTATCCTGATATTCATCCACCATGACCTCGTGGTATTTGTTTTGAAAAAGCTGTGCGACATCAGGATTTTCCTCTAAAATCTGAATGGCAAAATGAGCTATGTCTGAAAACTCAAAGGCATTTTCTTGCAATTTAGCTTGTAAATACTGGTCAGAAAAATCCCTGACAAAAGCTTGTAAGATTTCCAACAGAGGCAGAGTTTCCTCCTGATACTTGAAAATCGTTTCCAGATGCTGCCAACCTGTCAGACGCACTTGAAGAGCCTTGAAAACAGAATACTTGCTACCTGCCACCGTCACACTATCACCAGATGGGATGAGATTAGCTACATCGTTGGCACATTTACTCAGACCTTCACGACCATAAATGCTGTCAAAATGCAAGGCCCAATCATGCAATTTTTCAATCATGATCAGATGCTTTTTATAGGCTGCTGTAGGTACACCTTTGCCAGTGACTTGTTTGTAGTCTGGCAAATCTGTCACATCTCGCAGACTATCAGCCGTATCATGCAGACAAGTCAGAAAATCAGCAATCTCTTGGTCTGGAATGGCTGAAAAATCAGTATAGGTCTTAGCACCCTTGAGAAACTTATCTTGCAGCCATTTTTGAGGACTGTCCGTTGCCTGACTAAAATCGTAAATCTTGTAAACCAGACTTCTAAAGGGGATGGCGTCTTTGCGATTGCCCGCGAAATTCTTGACTAATTTCCTAAAAACAGCTGAACTATTTCCCGAAGCATAAGAAGTAAAAAGGTCAGCGAAAACTTCATTTTTGAGAATGTCTTGCTCACTCTTATCCGTCATGATTCGAAAGGCAGGTGATACTCCAATCAGATAACCATACTGGCTGACCAGCCTTTGAGTGAAGGCATCCATAGTTCCAATATCAGCTGTCTGAACAGCTGCTAGTTGCTCAGAGAGAAACTGCTTGAGTTCAGGATTTTCCGTCAACTGTAGTTGCTCTGCTATTTTCTTTTCCAAACGTTCCTTTAGCTCACCAGCTGCCTTGACCGTGAAGGTTGAGATGAAGAGTTGGTCAATGCTCACACCACGTAAAATCTTGTCAATAATGCGCTCAACCATGACAAAGGTCTTCCCAGACCCCGCTGACGCTGAAACCAGAATATTAGTGCCAGAACTGTAAATAGCCTCAATCTGCTCAGGCGTTCGCTTCTGCTTCTTATCTGATTGCGCTTCTGTCATTTGCAAGGAGGTAATTTGCTCAGCTGTTAAAAATGGTTTAAACATTGTCTTCCTCCATTGTTGCTTCTTTTGATTGCATCAAGGTCAAAAATCCCTGACGTTTCTCCTTTCGTGGCAGTTTATAAAGCTGTCTAGCATAAGGCATGTGACGGTCAGCTTCAAAGTGTGTAATACTTTTAAGCTGCTCGCCCTGCACCGACTTACCATCCTCACTGTAAGGATTGATGAGGAATTTCCCTTGGCGAATAGCTTGCGCAGCATTGCCATAGAGGTACTTATTGTAAGACAGTAAAATCGCTAGTTCATCTCGGCTATAAACTGAATCGGTCAAATGGTAACTACCATTGGCTAAATGTTCCTTTTCATCTTCCAAGAAAAGTCCCTTATAAGTCAACTCCTTATGAAGCACCTCAGGGATTTTATCTAAAGTCTTTACCCTTGCTAGGTCAGTTCTAGGCTCCTGCATGTGCAGGTACATCGCACCAAAAATCTTATCCTGTTCAGACAGTTGCCGTTTATCACGCAAGGCTTCCATATAGGTGACTAACTGCGGACTAAGACCATTATAAAATTTCTGAATATCAAAAGTGTTCTTGCTGGATTTGTAGTCAACAATTCCAAGACTACCATCTGTCATACGGTCAATGCGATCAATAATCCCCTTGATACGCACGGCATTATCCAACATAAGCTCAAAAGTCTCCTCCTCACTTTCCACCACAATCTGACTGTTCTGACGTAAGATGGTTGCAGTGCTACGGGCAATATCTTCCAATACGCCCAAGGTATAGCGACTCTCTTCGTCTTCTTCGTAAATATTTTGGAAAGTCTGCTCCCTATTTGTCATTTGAATAGCTTGCGCCAGCTTATAGTCAAAAGTCTCCTCTGACTCATCCTTCATGACCAACTCAAAAACACGATGTAAGTAAGTTCCATGATTTCTAGCATCGGGATGGATACTCTCCTGCTCTTGCAAGCCTAGCACATACTGTAAAAAGTAGAGGTACTGGTTATTGTAAAAAGTCGTCACAGCAGAAGAGGACAGGCTGATCGGTTCATTGACTGGAAAGCGTGCCGCCATGACTTCGCTAGCAACCGTCTTGGTTACCATATTGTCATTGATTTGTGGGACCTCCACGCCTTCTTGCGCTAGCTTTTTACGCAGATAGCGAACTGCCACCGACCAAAAGGTCTGCTCGTTCTTGGACATTTCCAATTCTTGGGCAATAGCAGAGCGGTTAATCTCAACTACGCGTGACAAGAGGGCTTTATAATTGCCAATGTCTTCTGGTCTAGTTGAATGATAATTACGACCCTTAACTAGAACTGGCACACCCAAAGCCTGCAGTTCCAGTAAATAGCTAGAGGTATTGTCTTGGGCCTCGTTGAGAATTTGCGGAAGGCTTAAAACCAGTTCTTCTGTAGCTGAGTTGAAGAGCGATAGCGCTGCAAAATGATTTTTCTTGAGATTATCACGTGTTGGAATGTCAAAATGACATCCATCAGCTGTCGCTTCATTGACCTTGATACGTTCCTCATCCGAAATTAAGCTGCGATTTTGTGCAATCTTTGGAAAATTCGACTGAGTCATCCCTAGCGCAAAGACAAATTTATTGGTATGTGGTTCAACCAAGTCATAGGCCTTGACAGTTACAACATCAACTGTCGCTGGCACCATACGGTATTCTGCTGCCATCATGCCTGAACGTAGTAAGGACAGACACTCGTCCAAGGTCATTTTTTGGTTCCCAAAGATAGTTTGAAATTGCTGCAAAATTCCTGTAAATGTCCGCCAAACCTGCTCTTGCTTCTCTTGGTCAATCTCAGATAAACCATCTGCTAGCTCTGCCATATTTTCCGATAATGCAATAGCTTCCAAGAAAGTCATGAACTTATTCAAGAGACTAGAGCCCAATTGCTTACGTGCTTTAACTAAATCCTGCAATGGGGTCAGTAAGTTTGTTCGCAGAACGTTAAGATGCTTCAGAGAATATTTGCCATTATTGACCGTGAAATCCTTGAAGAACTTGCTTTGCCCTTTAATATCGGCATAGGTCACATATTGTTCAAATTTGTCCAATTGGTCTTGGTTAACCTTGCCATAAAGGCCTGATTTGAACAGATTCATGACATCTTCCGTACGAAAATTGTAGCGCTTAATCCGCTCTAGTGAATCCACAAACTGCACCAGAGGATGAGCACTCATGCTTTCTGCCTTTCCAAAATAATAAGGAATCTCATACTTATCAAAAATCTTGCCAACCTGTAGCTTATATGACTCCACATCGCCCAACAAAACCAAAATATCCTTATAACGATAACCTTCATAAAGTTTCTGACGAATGGCCCTGGCCACATGCTCCACTTCTTCCTTCTGGTTGATGACATCCCAGATGGCATAGTGCCGCTTGTCTGCCTCAGTTAGCACTAGGTCTGTCGTCGTGAAATCATGTTTAGCTTCAAAGAGCTGCGATAGCTTAGCAAAGGCTTCTAAACCAACTTCTTCTGAAACCGCATAGTTTGGTTTAACCTCAAAGCGACTGGCCAAACTTCTCAGAAAATCAAGCCCAGCTTGATAGACATTTCCAGCCGTGAAGCTCGCTTTGTAGGCTTTTTTACTGACATAGGTACCGATAATCACTTCCGCCCCATGCTCATGCAGCAGACTGACTAGATTTTCCTCTTCGGCGGAAAATCGCGTAAAACCGTCAACAACAACAACCAAATTTGCTAATTCAGCGTCTAATTGTCCAGAAGCCACCTGACTCGCAAAGAAAGCGACCTTGCTCTGATTGTCATAATTGCCGCCTCGCAAAATATCTTCAACTGCTAAAAAAATAGTCAGCAGGTCTCCTTGCTTCTCAGGTGTACTTAATTCTGTCAGTTCCATCACCGTCAAATTAGCTGACTTTAATTCCTTGTACAAATCCACCAACTGATTGATGAATTGGCTATCCTGTTTCAGACGACCAAAAACTTTCAAATCCGTATCAGACAGACTAGCCAAGGCACGATAAAAGACCATAGCCAGACCGTTATCATCTAGGCTATCTTTCTGATTGGGAGCATTAAGCACAAAATAGCGAGCCATCTGCGCAAAACGTGTGATAGTGATGGCAAAGGAAGCCTGTTCAGGCAAAGCCTGCAAAACCGCTCGCTCCTTTTCAAATGACAGCGAATTTGGTGCAATGTAAAAAATACGCTTACCTGCTTTAGCGGCCTGTGCAGCTTCATTGACCAAAATTTCAGTCATGTTATAGTTTATATCTGTATAGAGTAATTTCATGTGCTAGCCTTTCCTTAGAAATCAATAGTACTATTATACCAAAAAAAGCCCTGCAGAGGTTATCTACACGGCTTCTAATTACCAGTTCAACGGCTGTATTTTAAGCGTAGCACTTTTTCCTGTTGTTTCGTTAAGCGCAGTAAAATCACAACCTTATCAATACTCATATTGCTTTCTAACAAGCGTTCTGCAGCCATCATGAGACCATTGTTAATGCCCATTTCTAAAATAGGATTCTTCTTGTCATTGACATCAAAGATGAATTTGTTGTCAGGTAAATCAAAGAGAACCTTGACAGCTCCAAAAAGCTGTTCAAAGTTATCGATGGCAACATCATAAACTGGTTTAATGCCAGGTTTAAGGCTACGGCCTCGGTGGTTGAACCACATAGAATGCCAGCCACCATTAAAAGCTCCCATGATATCATTATCGTAAGAATCACCAACGTAGAGCGTTGTTGCAGGATTCATATCAAATTGTTCAGCTGCCAAGTTAAAGATTTCTTTCTCTGGCTTTTGAAAACCCGTTGCCTGACTGACGAGAACACGCTTGGGATCAACATAATCGTAAAGCCCCAGTTTCTTAACTTTCTTCAATTGATGTTCTGTTGGACCGTTAGTAATAATCCCCATAGGAACACCTTTTGATTTTAAGAAATTAAGGGTCATTCGCATCTCGTCCAACATGGTAATGTTTTCAAGTTCATTTTCATAAACTTTTTGAAAATGAATACCCATTGCCTCATCAATTTCACGGTAACCAAACTCTAACAAGGTTTCCTTGCAGCGCCAGAAACGAAAATACTCTGTAGTCCAATCACCGGCCATCACACGTGGAAATCCAACATCAGAATAATGTCGAAAACGAATGTATGCTTGATTGATATGGGTTATATCAAAATCAGGGAAACATTTTTCCACGGCAATCCGATAGGGTGCCTGCTGGTCATAGATGGTATCATCCACATCAAAAACAATCGAAGTAATCATGATTTTCCTTTTTCTCCAAATTTTTCAATACGACTATCATTATACCGTGTTTGGAATATTTTTTCAATTTAGAGCCAAAAAAGTAACGTTATCAACCGAGGATGACTGGGTACAACATCTACAAAGTTTTCATTAATAAAATGTCCCAGAATTGATCCCTCTTTTCTGTTAACAAAGTAAGGTTGCCATTTTCTCTATCCTCATACACAATTCAGATAAAAGCCCTTGCCTGAATTAAACACAAAGAAGAGTTAAACCTCTCAAATTTATCACTAAAAATAAAAATTTCCTTATCTATTTTATCCCTAAACACTTGTTTTTATGGTAGAATAGGAGGGAATATTATTTGGAGGAAAACATGTCAAACGAACATATCGAAGAATTAAATGACCAACAGATTGTCCGTCGTGAAAAGATGACGGCTTTAGCTGACCAAGGAATTGATCCTTTTGGTAAACGTTTCGAACGTACCGCTACCTCTGGTCAATTAAAAGAAACCTACGCTGACAAGACAAAAGAAGAACTGCACGAAATCAATGAGACTGCTACTATCGCAGGTCGTCTCATGACTAAACGTGGTAAAGGTAAGGTTGGCTTTGCCCACCTTCAAGACCGTGATGGTCAAATCCAAATATACGTCCGCAAAGACGCTGTTGGGGAAGACAATTACGAAATTTTCAAAAAAGCTGACCTTGGGGACTTTCTTGGGGTAGAAGGCGAAATCATGCGTACTGACATGGGTGAACTTTCTATCAAAGCTACTCACATTACACACTTATCAAAAGCTCTTCGTCCGCTCCCTGAAAAATTCCACGGACTGACAGACGTTGAAACCATCTACCGCAAACGCTACCTAGACTTGATTTCAAATCGCGAAAGCTTTGACCGATTTGTGACCCGTTCAAAAATCATCTCAGAAATCCGCCGTTACCTTGATGGACTTGGCTTCCTCGAAGTTGAAACACCTGTCCTTCACAATGAAGCTGGTGGTGCTGCGGCAAAACCTTTCATTACTCACCATAATGCTCAAGATATGGACATGGTACTTCGTATCGCCTTGGAACTTCACTTAAAACGCCTTATCGTTGGTGGGATGGAACGTGTCTATGAAATTGGTCGCATTTTCCGTAATGAAGGTATGGATGCCACTCATAATCCAGAATTTACTATGATTGAGTTGTATCAAGCCTATGCAGATTTCCAAGATATCATGAATATTACAGAGGGAATCATTCAGCAAGCAGCCAAAGCTGTACATGGCGAAGGATCAATTACCTATCAAGACACTGAGATCAAGATTAACGAGCCTTTCAAACGTATTCATATGGTTGATGCTATTAAGGAAGTGACTGGTGTTGACTTCTGGCAGGCTATGTCGCTTGAAGAAGCACAAACTATTGCCAAGGAAAAGAATGTTCCACTTGAAAAACATTTTAACACGGTAGGTCACATCATCAATGCCTTCTTTGAAGAATTTGTGGAAGAAACGCTAATCCAACCAACCTTTGTTTACGGACACCCTGTTGAAGTTTCACCACTGGCTAAGAAAAATGCAGATGACCCTCGTTTTACAGACCGTTTCGAACTCTTCATCATGACCAAAGAATACGGAAATGCTTATTCTGAGTTAAATGATCCAATTGATCAGTTGGAGCGTTTCAAAGCTCAAGCAGCTGCTAAAGAACTTGGTGATGACGAAGCAACTGGCATTGACTATGACTATGTTGAAGCCCTTGAATACGGTATGCCACCAACAGGTGGACTTGGAATCGGTATTGACCGCTTGGTGATGCTTCTCACAGATACTACAACCATCCGTGATGTACTACTCTTCCCTACGATGAAGTAATTGAGGTTATGAACCTTGATTTGACAGGCTTTGTCACTACTACTTGCCTAAAATTAACATCAAATTTTTATAAGCTGTAAAACTGGTAAATAAAATAAACCGAACACCTTCAATTCAGAATCAATATCTGTGGAAGTTGTTCGGTTTTTGTTTATTTAAAATTCGAGTTCTTTGTAAGACCTGATTTATCAGAGGTCTATTTTACATTTCTGGAAAAAGCCTTAACTTCAGCTCATATTCGCTTTTTATTACTTGGAAGTTGATTCAATTTTATATAATTTTATCGTGGTGCTAGTTAATTTCAAAATACAATAAAAAGCCCAAATGGACTATACTGTAAGTGACAAAACATACAGGAGGTTAGTCCAAATGAGCCACTTACAGTATACTGCTAAATCTCATCATTTGCAATGGAATTTACGCCAATTATCTCAAATTTACCTTTTTTGCTTAAAATAAGGACAAATAAAAAATTGTTTTTATAGTTAACATTTCAAATTTTATGGTTGACATTTTTAGAAACGTATATTAAACTTATGTTAACCTTATAAAATATAGGGTTAACATAAAATTTTGAGGTGATTCGATGTCAAAAAAAACGACCTTATCTTTGATTCTTCCTGCTTTTGGGGCGGCTCTGATTGTTGTGTTGTCACAAATTGTTATTCCAGTGGGAACCATTCCGTTCACATTACAAACCTTAGCAATCGGTCTTATTGCAACTCTTTTTAGACCACGTGAAGCTGTGCTAAGTGTCTTACTCTACCTCTTACTTGGAGGTGTCGGCTTACCTGTTTTTGCTGGAGGATCTGGTGGATTTTCAGCGCTTATGGGACCTACCGCTGGTTTTTTATGGGGATTTGTCGTTTATGCCCTTACAACATCCTTTCTAATTAATCCTAGAACATCACTTGTTGTAATCTTTCTAGCAAATTTGTTGGGTGCTATTACAACACTTGTACTCGGTGTTCTTGGACTTCACTTTTTGGCAAATATGACTTGGCAGGCTGCTTTTTCAGCTGGTGTCTTACCTTTTATTGTTTCTGATTTGGTAAAAATACTTGCCATAACATTTATAAGTAAACCAATTTTTAATGCTCTAAAACAAGAGGAGTATTTTAAGCAATGATTATAGACTAACCTTCTTTTCAACCATATTTCTATTGTGAAACCCATCTTATAATTTCTGAAATAGTAGGTTTTTGGTTATAGGCTATGATTTATAATATCCGAAAATAACAAAAGCTACCTTCTGCCTAAGGCGAGGGTAGCTTTGTTATACGATTCATATATATCCAAAAACTGATAAGCCTTCAATCGTCAAGGTAGTAGTCATGATAAAAAAAGACTTTTAATTGTATAAAACGTTCTAAATCTTGTAAGAGCTGAAAAAGAATAGCTCGTGTTTCAAATTCTTCACGTGTCTTTGGAAGTTCTCGCTGACGAAAAGTTTCAAGCATTTGATTAATATCATCAATCAGAGTTAAAGCAGGATTTTGCTGGCTAAGTTGTGCAGCCGTTTCATGAAAAAGGTGGGCTAATAAAACACTCTCTCGAACTTCTAAACGACATTGATTGATATTAAGAGCCATTTGTCGTAGGAGCTGGTTTTGCTGCTGACGCATTTCAAAATAATGAATATGATAATTGGTATGATGGAAAAGATGATTACTACTATCATGATAAACTAGCTGTAAAGCATCCTCAAGGATCTTATCCAACTCGTTTATTAAAGTAGCATCATTCCGACCATTTCCTTGCAAAAGAAAACTTTCAAAACGATAAAGAATAGCCTTTAATTGCTCTTCAACCTTGGCATGAATGGTCTCAATTTCCTTATCCCTAGAAGGCATATAAAAATTAAAAATCAAAGCAAGCCCAGCTCCAATAGCAAATAGACAAAACTCATTGAGAATAATAGGAAGATCCAAACTTTGCTCAGCCATTAAATGAGTCACTAAAACCGTAATTGGTGCGACACCTGTTTGAATCATTAACCGATATGAAAGTGATACATAAATCAACAAATATACTAACAAAGCAATGAGGTTATAGCCCAAAACGGTGAAGACAAGAGCTGCAATCATAAAAGCAAGAAGAAAAGACACAAGACGCTGTCCTGCAACCTTTAAACTTGTTTTTCGCGTCTCTAAAACACTTAAAATAGCGATAATTCCAGCAGAGCTGGCATAGGANAAATTCAAAAAATTAGCAAATGCAATAGCTAAGATAGTCGCTAAAGAAATCTTTATGGTCCGTTCTAAAATTCCCATATGGCCTCCTAAAACAAGCCCTTTTTAACTTCTGCTTTGACAAGTGACCATTCTTGCTCAGCACGTGATAATTTTCGCTTATAGTCATTGAGCCCTTGACGGTAACGCTGAACAAAATAGGATTGTTTTAATAATGGTAATTGTGGTATTTTAATACTAAGAATTTTTTGCGTACTTAAATTCATGACACTTTTTCCAGTATTTGTCTCTTCCAACAGCATTTGCCCCAATTCAGTGTCTAAAAATAATTTGATGTAATAGCCTAAAATATCAGCCGTTGGACGTAGAACAGTAATATTAGCTGAGGCAATTACCTCTCTATTTTGTTTTTCAAATACAGCGACTTTCTTTACAGTCCCCTTTGAAGCAATCAATACATCTCCATCCTCCAATAAATAACGAGAAAGAGAAGCCGGAGGGGTATCAATCATTTTTAGATGATCATAATCAATTCCAATTTCAGTTATATCCACCAAATTGATAACTGCTAAATTACCTTCTTTAACGAATTTAGACACTGCTTTTCCTTTGAAACAATCAACAACTTCTCCCAAACTAACTTTAGGAGAGGGATTGGTATAATATTCTTCAATAAGTGATGCCATAATATCTCCTTAAATAATTAGTATTATAATACTAAAGCATGTGTATTTCAAGTTTCTGGTACTTATCATTATTAAATCACATTATCTTAGAAATGAAGCAAAACATTGTTCATATATATGCAGATACAATTTTAAGGTAACCATTAAACACTCATCAAAATAGGAATTTGATTTTCAAGAGCTCTATATTATTTTTGACCTGAGTACTAAGTCGTTCGCTACAAGCTGTACTGGGGCGCGGCAAGCTAAGTTTACAATGTATAAAAAATAAGCTAAATGACTTTATTCGTTTACTCTAATTTACGGAGAATGTACTTTGATATAAAAAACGGAAAATAGCTTTAAATCAGCTTTCCCGCCCTGTTATATGTTATAACTCCTTAACTGCAACAAGTGCCGCTTCATAATCTGGATCTGTATTGACATTTTCAAGATATTCTACATAGACCACCGTATTAGTTTTATCCAAAACTAGGACTGCACGTGCTAGCATGCGCCACTCTTCCATCAAAACGCCATAAGTTTTACCAAAGCTATTATCAAAATAATCTGATAGCATGATGGCATTTTCCAGCCCTTCTGCACCACACCAGCGTGCTTGAGCAAAAGGTAAATCAACTGAAACAGTAAGTACGACAGTATCTTCCATATTGGAAAGTTCTGTATTGAATGTTCTGGTCTGTCTTGAACAAATACCTGTATCTATTGATGGAACAATGGAAATGATTTTTTTCTTACCAGCAAAATCCGATAAGGTTTTATAAGTCAAATCCGTTGCCATGAGTTTAAAATCATAGGCTTTGTCTCCGACCTGTAATTGATTGATAGCGTTAACTGTCACTGTTTTTCCAATAAATGTTGGCATATGGTTACCTCCTATTACCAACATTGTAATCAATTTCTAAAGGTTTTACCAAAATTTTGACTGAAAATTTCCAAGCTTAAATATACTTACTGCCTTCTCTCACGCTCAGTGGTGCCATGTCTTTTCTATATTTTTGAAAAAAGCTACGCACCCACTCTGGATTAGTTTTTGAATAATCTCTCAGTGCCCAACCAATAGCTTTATTGATAAAAAATTCCTGACTACCAAAATTAGCCAGCAAAATTTCTTCCAAGAGCTTTGTATTTGTCTGACTCTTACGTCCCAACTGATGTTCAATTGCTAGACGCCTTACCCAAAAATTGTCATCACGAGCCCAGCTGCGCATCAAATCATCTACCCGTCTGTCAGTAAGACCGATGTTACCTATAATCTGATCTAAAAAATCAATGCTATCCCACCATTGTCTGTTCCTGACAAAATTCTCCAACTTAGGAATATCATCAAATGATAAATAGTTTTTCATAGCGCGTAAATAGTCTCCAACAAAATATTGATACTCACGTTGTGGCGCCTGCCAGCAAATCTCTAACAGGTTCCAATCAATCACCTTGCTTCTTCGCTCAGTAGCTATCAAATCTTTATAGATCGCCCTACGTTGGGGAGTTTGAATGCCATAATAAACAAACTGATTTTTCATATAAGCAGCCATTTGCCTTGCCTTATCAGGATTGGCTGACGCTTCAAAACGTTTTTGTAACTCATCAAAAATCATCATGAAAATCTCTCAAATACTTCTAAAATTTTTTGCCTAAGATCAACTGTACTGATTATCTCATCAGCATAAGGTTGCAATAAGTCGAATTCTCCAACCTGTACAGAATAAGCTGACGTTTCAAACATTGCAATATCATTCTTATCATTACCAAAAGCAACAAAATTCTTCCCCAGCATCTTAACGATAGTTGTTGCTTTATTCGTCATGTGAGGATTAAGGTAGAGACATTTTTCATGAGCATGATAATCTACATCTAATTGTTTGGTGGCTAACAAGTCATGACAAAACTCCTCAACCAGTTCCTCGCGTTCTCCCATATAAATCACCATCTTAATTGGATTATACAGCTCATCAATAGCCAATTTCTGTGCTAAATTCAAAGGATCAACACTCTTGATAAAGGGAATTTTTTGATCATAAAAACTAGCATAATTAAAATCATCATCCACAAAATAGGGCAACTGATAGTTGTGACAATAAAAAAGTGCTAAAGCATAAGCATTCTTTTCTAAATGTTGATGAAAAATCAAATCCCCTGCTTCATAAGCAAGTCCGCCATTTAGCCCAATCACCAAGTTCTGCGCCAGCTGATTTCCCAAAACATCTATGCAATCACGATAGGCACGAGCTGAAGCAAAAACCACCCTGTGACCAAACTTTGGAGCATTCTCTAAAATTTCCTTGATATCTGCTGAAATTGTTCTACGGTCAAAACAAATAGTACCATCTAAATCAAATACAAAATTCATGTCATCATTGTAACAAAAAACTCAACCTTTTTCTAGGTTGAGTCACTTCGCTTATCTTAGATTTTCTCCAAAGCTAAGCGTAAATCTTCAATCAAGTCGTCTGCATTTTCGAGACCAACAGAAATACGAATTTGGTTTGGTGTGACACCACAAGCCAACAAGTCTTCTTCTGACAATTGTTGGTGTGTAGTCGTTGCAGGATGAACGACTAATGATTTAGCATCAGCAACATTGGCCAAATCTGAAAATATTTCAAGGTTATCAATAACATTACGTGCCTCATCTTGCCCTCCTTTGACATGGAAAGTAAAGATGGAACCAGCACCTTTTGGTAGATACTTTTGAGCTAATTCATAGTATGGACTTGAAGGCAGACTTGGATAATTGACCTTTTCAACTTTAGGGTGTTTTTCTAAGAAATCAACGATTTTTTTAGTGTTTTCGACGTGACGCTCAATGCGCAATGATAAGGTCTCCAGACCTTGCAAAAGTAAAAAGGCATTAAATGGTGACAAGGCTGCACCAGTATCACGAAGAAGCTGTACACGAAGGGCTGTGATAAAAGCAGCCGGACCAATATCTCGAGTATAACTGATATTATGATAAGACGGATCTTCGTCAACAAATTGGGGGAATTTTCCAGAAGCTGCCCAATCAAACTTACCAGAATCTACAATAACACCTGCAATCGTTGTCCCATGACCACCGATAAATTTCGTTGCAGAATGAACCGAAATATCTACACCGTGTGAAAAAACATTGATGAGGTAGGGTGTCCCAAAAGTATTGTCAGCTACCAGAGGAATCTTATGAGCATGTGCAATATCAGCAATTTTTTCAATGTCTGGTATGTTAATCAAAGGATTACCAAGAGTTTCAATAAAAACTAGCTTAGTATTATCTTGAATTGCTGACTCAATTTCATCAAGTTTATCAACGTCTACAAATGTTGTTGTAATACCATAACGTGGTAAGGTTTCTTTCAGAAGATTAAAGGTACCACCATAAAGAGTTGTAGCAGCAACCACATGATCGCCAGCATGTGCTAAACCAAGTACAGTATAGGTAATAGCAGCCATCCCTGAAGCCGTTGCCAAAGCACCCACACCTTTTTCAAGAGCTGCAATGCGATCTTCAAAGACTGCAACTGTCGGATTTCCAATACGAGTGTAGATGTTCCCTGTTTTCTTCAAACCAAAAAGGTCTTCTCCTTCTTGGGCATTGTCAAAAACGTATGAGGTTGTTTGATAAATAGGTACCGCACGTGACTTTGTCGTCGGGTCAACAGTTTGCCCAGCGTGTAGTTGAAGGGTTTCAAAACTCAATTCTCTTGCCATGATTGACTCCTTGTCGTAAAATTTTGACAACATTCTAATTAGTATCATCTTTTAAATTGTCTTTATTGTACTCTATTATTTTTACTTACGCCAATAGTTTTTATCTATCATAGTGATAAATAATATCTATAATAGATTGAGAATATGTTTATCCTGCTCCCCTAAACATTCATTTCGAAAACGATAGAAGTTCTTTGACAGCATATTGCACATTATCTGACTGTGCGATGACCGAAATAATGGCGATGCCATCGGTACCATTATGATAAAGATCTGCTACGTTATTCACTCCAATACCTCCAATCGCGACAATTGGAATATCTGGAGCGTACTGTCGTATGTCACGCAAACCTTTCACCCCGATGGCTCTGCCAACATCATCTTTAGAATTGGTTGGGAAGATTGGTCCTACACCTATATAATCCACTTCATCAACTGCTGACTCTTGGTACTCTCTTATTGAATCAACAGATAAACCTATAATTTTGTCAGGAAATAATTCTCTTGCCTTTGTAATTGACAGATCCTCTTGGCCTAAATGAACACCATCTGCATCAAGAGTCAAGGCTAAAGAAACGTCATCGTTAACGATAAATGGGACATGGTAATGATGACAAAGTTCCTTTACTTTCCTAGCTAATTCTATTTTTTTATATCCTTGTAGAGCAGTTTCTCCTTTTTCACGAAATTGAAAACAAGTCACACCTGATTTCAAAGCCTTCTCAAGAATATCTAGAAATTTCCCTGAAGCGCAGTTCGCAGTACCACACACAAAGTATACTTTTAGAATATCTTTGTTCATGAATAGTCCTCAACTTTTTTCAATTGCTCAAGATCATCATGACAGACCTGATGTAAAGCATCTAAAAATGCTATCTGATAAGTTCCAGGCATGTGACCATCTGTTTTTTGAGCCGCCAGCTCACCAGCAATATTATAGACTGAAAGTGCTTCCTCTAGGCAATTTAACAAATCATCTTCCTTAACTAATCCAATAAAGGCAGCTAGAACAGCACCCAATAGGCAACCTGTGCCTGTCACCAGGGGCATTTGCGAATTACCATTGTATAGTAATTTAACATATCCATTAACAGCGATAGCATCGATTTTCCCAGTAACCACGACTGGTATTTGAAAATATTGACTTGCTGCCAATGCAAGTTCTCCGATATTATCTACAGACGATGAATCTACTCCTTTACTTGCGACCTTTTGACCAATCAGGGCTGCGATTTCACTAGCATTTCCTCTCAACAATGAAATCTTATGGTGTTCTAAGAGGTCAAGTGCAACATTTTTACGAAATTGCCCAACACCAGCTGCTACAGGATCTAAAACCGTCCGAATATCATATCTCTCCGCAATGTCCAAGGCATCCTTATAAAGTTGCCAATTTCTCTCATTTAGTGTCCCGATATTGACCAGCAAAGCACTGGCCTGCGGTAAAAAATCTTCTAAATCATCCTGATATTCACTCATAGCAGGTGAAGCACCCAAGGCTAAAAGACCATTAGCTGTAAAATTTTTTACCACATTATTGGTAAGACATATAGTTAGAGGTTGTTCTTGTTTTAGTTTTTCGAGATAAGTCATCTATTCTCCTTTATAGGTTATGTGATTAACAGGTCCATTTCCATGCCCCAATTCAGGTGCAGTTCTAATGGCTTCTGTGATAAAACGTTTTGCGGTTGCAACCGCTTTTTCAATGGGATGCCCCTTTGCTAACTCTGCTGTAATGACCGCAGCATAAGTGCAACCTGTTCCGTGAGTGTGCCTAGTCGGAATACGATCAGAATGAAATGTCAAAATATCACCATTTTCTAAGAAAAGAACATCGGTCGCCTCACCTTCCAGGTGCCCTCCTTTTATCACGACATTTTTAACGCCAAATTGTGTTTGAATAGTTCTACCAGCTTGGTAAATAGAAGCTTCATCAGGTATTTTTGCTCCACAAAGTACTTCAGCTTCTGGTAAATTAGGAGTGATAATCATTGCAAGAGGTAAAAGTTTTTCTTTAAGAGACTGCACCGCGTCCTGACTAATCAGCTGATCACCGCTAGTCGCTACCATAACAGGATCTAAGACATAGGGACTGTCATTATTCTTCAAATACCAACTGATACGTTCAATTGTTTCTATTTCTGCTAACATCCCTGTTTTAATTGCATGGGGCTTAATATCCGAAAAAACACTTTTAAGCTGAGCCTCCAGGATAGACTGTTCCAGATGACAGATGGCTTGTACACCTTGTGTGTTTTGTGCTACAACACTCGTAATAAACTACATTCCGTACACCCCACGCGCTTGAAAACTTTTCAAATCTGCCATAATTCCAGCACCACCACTAGGATCTGTACCCGCAATACTTAAAGCAACTTGTAATTTAGACATTTCGTACCTCCTTAGGCCATTCTTCCTGATTTACAGCCATTTGAAAAAATAGACGCTCATGTTGGCAACTTTCTAAAAAAAACACGAATCACTTTTTTCTCTCTTTATCTGTCAAATGTTGACTATACTTCTCTAGCAAATCAAAATAGACACTCAAGCAATCTTCAGCAATAGTATTGTTTGCATAGAAATCAAACCATTTTTTAAACGAATTATCAGCAGTAATTTTTCCACCACCCAATACTCGTTTTGCGACTTGCTGATATATCCACGGACATGCAAGCATTGCAGCTAAAATATAAACCAACTGATTGCAGTTTAGATGATAATACAAATGCTTAATGTAATGATCTGCACTTGGATAGCAATCTTTGTCCATTACAATTTCATGATAATCTTTTCCAACCACCTGTGCCAAATACCTATGCGCTTCAATTTCATGCTCAAAGATAAATTCAATTTGATTCAAAAAGAATTTTTTAGTTGTTTTATCTGATACTTTGGCAAAAAGCTGAGCATAAATATCTGAAAATTTTTCAAGATAGATAGCATCTGCTTTCAGATAATGTGAAATAGCTTCAAAAGATAGCGTATCTGTAACCATCCCTTGAATAAAATCGTCTTCTATGATCTTCTTAATAAAAACATTACTATAAATTTTACATTCATCGGTAATCATTACTATCCTCCTTTATCATCGGCATCCCTTTTTAATGATAAATAGCTAAACGTTTAATTGTAGATTGAATCCACTACTTTTGAAATCATCTAACTAAGTTGCCTTGACCTACTCCCAAAATATACAAAGCCAGTTCAATCTTGGATGCTTCTATACAATCACTCGTTAAAAATAAAAAGTAAAATAATACATATTCGTTCTTCCAAAAAGCCTCTGGTTTTCCTTTTTTTACAAAGTAGCTAAAAATGTGACTGGGGTGCAGAAAGATAAATGAGTGAACTGACAAAGCTGGCTATTTCTTTAAGTATTATGGCTCTTCAAAAAATAATAAAAAACACCATCTGAAAACTCAAATAGTGCGTTTTTATTTAAAGCTACTGAAAAAAACTTTTGTCGTCACAAAAGAAACATCTTTCAAAGATTTAAGCGCAACAAAAATACCTCGTTGCTCACACATTTCCCTTCGCCAGTTCTAACTGTATCAGGTTCAATGGGTATAATCTCAGCTTTTACGCACCCCAAATGCTTTATTTAATTACAAACCAACTATACCATAATCACTTTTATTCTGCAACAATTTTCAGAAAATTTTTTGCTAACTTGTCCACTTTATCCGCTAGAAAATCTTATCAGATATAAAAAGAGCTAGAACACATGTGTCCAGCTTTCTTATATTTTCAGAGTCTCAATTAAAAGGCATAGAGAGAAAGTAAGGATATAGAGGTGGCTTACCTAAATCAAATCACTTCACATGACACCATTTTTTTAATGTTATGATTTTTTCTCAATCGGAGCTAGACTTGCTAGAAGTTTTTTAAGTCCCACCTCAGGGAAATTAATTTTTAATTCTTGAGTCTTTCCTGTCCCACTAACTGCCAGAACTGTGCCATCACCCCACTTTTTATGATGGGCGATATCTCCAATTTGCCAGTCAACCGACGCTTTTTGAAGGCTATTTTGGCCAAAAGGTTGTCCTCCAGAGTTTTTTGAAAATGGCTGAACTTTGGACTTAGATGACGTTGTATAGTCTGGTTGTACCTGAGCTTTTCTGGCTTGCAGTGCTTGTTGCAAGCTCATCCCCTGACCAAATTGTCTTGCTCCGCTATTAGCATATGTTGCACTGAAAGATGTATTTGCAGGCCGCGCCAATCCTTGATACTGCAATAGTTCAGTGGAAATTTCATTGAGGAAGCGGGTTGGACGATTGTAGTTTGTCTTTCCATACAGAATACGACTGTTAGCATTTGTCAAAAAGAGAATTTCCTCCGCTCGAGTAATTCCGACATAGGCCAGACGCCGTTCTTCTTCCAATTCATCCTGATCTTCAGAAGCGCGTGATAATGGGAAAACTCCTTCCTCCATTCCAATCAAAAAGACAACTGGAAATTCTAGACCTTTGGCAGCATGAAGAGTCATCAAAGTAACTTCAGCTGTCTCTTGGTCGCCATCATCCGTATCGGCAATCAAAGCCAAATCATTCAAGAAGCGCCCCAATTTATCCAATCCACTTTCATCAGATGCTCCATCTGTATTGTTGTCATCAAAGTTCTTGGTAACAGATAGAAATTCTTCAATATTTTCAATTCGAGCCTGACTCTCTAAGGTATTTTGAATCTGTAGTGCCTCCAAATAACCCGATTGATCTAAAACCTCTTCCACCAACTGTGTTACAGTCAGGTTATCTAACCTATCTCTAAGCTTGAGGACAAAGATAGCAAAGTCTCCAATAGCTTGAGCAGCTTTACCTTTGATTGGTGACAGCATGATATTTTCTGAGGCATCTAAAAGGCTCATTTGGCGGTCATAGGCAAAGAGACGGATTTTTTCCAAGGTTCCCGGTCCAACCCCACGTTTAGGCTCATTAATAATGCGCTCATAGGAAATATTATCTGAAGTATTGGCAATCAAATTGAGATAAGAAATAACATCACGAATTTCCTTGCGGCTGTAAAACTTAGTCCCGCCAACCATAGTGTAGGGAATATTTGACTTTAACAAGGCCTCCTCAATAGTCCGCGACTGGGCATTGGTCCGATAAAGGACAGCAAAGTCCTTGAAGTTTTTACCCGTTTCACGAACTAAGTTATCAATAGTAGAGGCCACAAAAATGGCTTCATCGCGCTCATCATTAGCACGATAATAGACAATTTGTTCTCCGTCAGCATTCTGTGTCCAGAGTTTCTTGTCTCGTCGATTGCGGTTATTTTGGATAACATCATTGGCAGCTTGCAGAATTTTCTTGGTTGATCGATAATTTTCCTCTAGCAAAACAACTTTAGCCTCTGGGTAATCTTTTTCAAAATCCAAAATATTCTGCATATCCGCACCACGCCAACCGTAAATAGATTGATCCGCATCTCCTACCACACAGATGTTTTTAAAGCGGGAAGCCAAGAGTTTAACCAGCTGATATTGGGCATGATTGGTATCTTGATACTCATCCACATGAATGTACTGATAACGTTGCTGATAATAAGCTAGAACATCAGGATTTTGATCAAAAAGACGCAAGGTCATCATAATCAAATCATCAAAGTCCATGGCTTCCGAACGGCGTAATTCTTCTTGATAGACCTTGTAGCACTTGGATACAATTTGGGTATACATATCACCTGCTTGATGGTCATAAGCCACTTCGTCTAAAAGATCATTTTTGGCATTAGAAATGGTTCCCAAAATTGAGCGCTCATTCCATTTCTTTGGATCAAGATTAAGATTTTTCAGAATGCGTTTCATGAGCGTGCGCTGCTCGCCAGGATCAATAATGGTAAAATTGCGGTTGTAGCCAATATGGTCTGCTTCACGACGCAAAATGCGAACACACATACTGTGAAAGGTTGCAATTAGCGTATCAGCTGTTGCAGGATTGAGAGCCATGGCACGTTCTCTCATTTCACGCGCAGCTTTATTGGTAAAGGTGATGGCTAAAATATTCCAAGGATTAACAAATTTTTCATCAATTAGGTAAGCGATTCGGTGAGTCAACACACGTGTCTTACCAGAACCGGCACCAGCCATAATCAAAAGCGGTCCTTCTGTTGTCTGTACCGCTTCTGCTTGCTTATCATTCATACCATTTAATAAAGGATTCATTTTTTCTCCCTTTCAGTTCAATTCGAATCGGCTTTAAAATTATACCATTTTTCAAACTAAAAGGGGAATTTCTATGATGTTTTTTGCTGACACATCTCAACAAAATAGCGATGAACATCCAAAGAATCAGTTACTTCAGGATGAAAAGCTAATCCAATTTGTTTACCACAACGAACCCCGACAATTTTTCCTTCAACCTTAGCTAATACCTCTACTTGTTCAGCAATTTTCTCGATGTAGGGAGCTCGAATAAAGGTGAGAGGAATATTACCGATTCCTTTGAATTCGCTTTGCACGGCAAATGATCCTAGTTGACGTCCATAGGCATTACGTTTGACTGTAACGGGTAATGTCGCCAGATGTTGTTGGTCATCATTAGATAAATGCTCTGCCAATAATATTAAACCAGCACATATTCCCATAACTGGTAAACCAGACACTATTTTTTCTCTCAAAATTTCTAATAAACCTAATTCTCTCAACAACTTCCCTTGGACTGTTGATTCTCCACCCGGGATAATAAGCCCGTCCATTTCATTTTCCAAATCTGAAAGCTGCCTAATTTCAAAAGAAGGGATACCTAAGCGAGCTAAGCACTTCTCATGTTCAATAAAAGCACCCTGTAGTGCTAAAACTCCAATTTTCATCCTTACCCCCGTTTAAATACCTCTTTCAGCCATTAAAAGTTCAATTTCACCTTCGTTTATACCAACCATTGCTTCACCTAAGTTTTCTGACAAGCCTGCAATCAATTTTGCATCTCTGAAATTTGTTACAGCTTGAACAATAGCAGCTGCACGTTTAGCTGGATTTCCAGACTTGAAAATTCCTGAACCAACAAAGACGCCTTCTGCACCTAGTTGCATCATCAAGGCTGCATCAGCGGGTGTAGCAACACCTCCAGCCGCGAAATTAACAACTGGCAATTTATGGTTGTCATGGACATATTTCACCAAATCGTATGATACCTGCAAATCTTTTGCTGCTTGATACAATTCATCTTCTGATAACGATGATAAACGATTGATTTCTTGGTTTAGCTTTCGCATATGACGAACTGCTTGCACAATGTCACCTGTTCCTGGCTCCCCTTTAGTCCTTATCATGCTAGCTCCCTCTTGAATGCGACGAAGAGCTTCCCCTAAATCTTTAGCTCCACAAACAAAAGGAACATCAAACTGATTTTTATCAATATGAAAAACATCATCAGCAGGAGATAACACTTCACTTTCGTCAATATAATCAATGTTAATGGCCTGTAAAATTTGTGCTTCAACAAAATGACCTATTCGTACCTTTGCCATAACTGGTATTGAAACAGCATCTTGGATTCCCTTAATCATCGCTGGGTCGCTCATTCGCGACACTCCACCAGCTGCACGAATATCTGCTGGAATGCGCTCCAAAGCCATGACAGCACATGCTCCCGCTTCTTCAGCAATACGAGCCTGTTCTGGCGTTGTAACATCCATAATGACCCCACCTTTAAGCATCTGCGCCAGTTGCTTGTTCAAATCAAAACGTTGGTTTACCATAAAATCCTCCTAAAAATCAGCAGATATCATTCCTCTCAGTAAATTATACTTTTTATAGTTTTACCTCTGTGAATTATCTACCTAATATTTACTTTTTATTTAAGATTTATTATAATTAAAACTGACTTGATTTAAATAATCATTTTAAAACTTTTTTGTAAGGTCAGATTGTTAACTATGCTTACTTATTCACTACACACCTCCTCCAAAATTCCTTTATATGAGCAACTCTATCAAGCTATAAAAACTGATATTTTAGAAGGAAAACTCAAAGCCAACGAAAAACTTCCTTCAAAGCGCAATTTTTCAAAACATCTCGGAATTTCAGTGGTCACTATTGAGACGAGCTACCAACAACTTCAAGCCGAAGGATTGATTTACAGTCTCCCCAAAAAAGGCTTCTTTGTAGCACAAATTCAAGTACAAAGGGTTAAGTCTGAAAAAAGGATAAGATTAGTTTCAGATTTAAAGATAAGGTCAGAAAATCCCAAAACAAAATTCAATCTGGGTTCTAACCAAATTAATCCAGAAACCTTTCCATTTGCGACATGGTCAAAATTACTACGTTCAGTACTTAATGATAATCAAGAACAACTTGTAGAACCTTCTCCTAGTCAGGGAGTTCTGGAACTTCGACAAGCCATCGCCTCACACCTCAATGCTTACAGAGGTATGGCTGTCGATCCGCAGCAAATTGTCATAGGCGCTGGAACAGACTATCTCTACCTTCTTCTTATCCAGCTTTTGGGGCCAGAAAAGACCGTGGCTATTGAAAATCCTGGATATCCCAAAATTAAGAAAATCTATGAACAATTTAAAGTTAGCTATCAGTTTCTGCCTGTCCAGAAAGATGGGATTGATTTGGCTAGTCTAAATAAAAGCACAGCAGACATTGTTCACATCTCTCCATCACATCAATTTCCAACGGGAGCAATTTTACCAATCAGCAAACGCTATGAACTTCTTGCTTGGGCAAGCCAAAAGAAAAATCGTTTCATTATTGAAGATGATTTTGATAGTGAATTTCGTTTTGGTGGCAAGCCGCTACCTAGCCTCCAAGAAATTGATCATTCTGATAGGGTCATCTATATCAACACATTCAGTAAAAGCCTTGTTTCGACACTTCGGATTAGTTATATGATTTTACCTCCTCAACCCTTACCTCTTTTCCAAGAAAGACTTGACTTGTATTCTAATACCGTGTCTAATCTGGAGCAATATACTCTGGCAAAATTTATTAAAGACGGTTACTTCGAAAAACACCTCAATCGAATGCGACTATATTACCAAAGGAAACGAGATGAGGTCCTCAAAAACTTCAAAGAAAGTTCCTTGTCAGAGCACATTTCAATCATAAATAGCTCATCTGGACTTCACTTTATCATAGAAATGAAAACGACAATTCCCGAACACACTATTTGCCAAAGAGCACTAGAGCAAGACCTCTCACTAATACCTGTTTCTTACTTCTATCATGAGGAAAATACCTTCTGGTCAAATTGTTTCATTGTCAATTATAGCAACATCAAATCAGTGGATATTACCAATATTATCAGTATTCTGGAAAATATTCTTCAAGAGAAATGAAAAATTAGCAAATTACACAAACATTTATCAGAAACTCTATTGACAAAGTTCGTTTTTTCATATAATATAAAACCACAATCAAATACAAAACCGAATGATGTCATTCAGGAGAAGAAAGCTAGGCTTTCGCCGAAGGAGTTGCACTCTCAGGTGTCGTAAGACGGGACTGGTTGACTGACGGACTTCTGGAGAGACCTTTTTGTCATCCCAGCATTGCTGCGATGACAAAAAAGGCGCCGAAGGGGCAAGGGGGCTTTTATTCCCACCCAATCTCTCAGGCAAAAGGACAGAAGATAAGAAACTCCCTATCTCTTATTCATAGATGATATTATTTTTGAGTAGAGTTTAGACCTTATCTTGTTAATCAAAAGGTTGGATGAAAAATCCAAACCTTACTTTTCAGAGTTCGTTTTAACGTCTCAGCATGATAGTTGAAGAGTAGATTTATTCGTGTTATACACTATAATTCTGACCATATCAACTGTGCAGCGACAAAAAACGAACTCTTTTTCTCTCTTTAATTCTTTTTCAGTTCTATTGTTTGACTTCCTAGGTTTTAAAAAAGGAGAATGACTTTTTTATGTTGAAATTTTTCACAATCCTTGACAATATTGTCTGGGGAGCACCTCTGCTTATTTTGTTAGTTGGTACAGGAATTTACTTGACGGCTCGACTTGGTTTGCTACAGGTCATCCGATTACCAAAAGCTTTCAAACTTATTTTTGCCGACGATAAGGGGAGCGGAGATATTTCAAGTTTTGCTGCCCTTGCAACTGCCCTTGCTGCAACAGTAGGTACTGGTAATATCGTTGGGGTTGCCACAGCAATCAAATCTGGTGGTCCAGGAGCTCTTTTTTGGATGTGGATTGCTGCTTTCTTTGGAATGGCAACTAAATATGCAGAAGGCTTACTCGCCATCAAATATCGCACCAAAGATGACAATGGTGAGATTTCTGGCGGTCCAATGTATTATATCCTTCACGGCATGGGTAAAAAATGGAAACCCTTAGCAGTTTTCTTTGCTGTTGCAGGAATCCTTGTTGCTTATTTTGGTATTGGTACTTTTTCGCAAGTCAATTCCATCACTTCTTCACTTGAGAATAGTTTCAATCTTTCTCCAAAACTTGTAAGTATTGTAATTGCCATCGTTGTTGCGATTATTATCTTCGGTGGTATTCAGTCTATTTCGAAAGTATCTGAAAAAGTTGTCCCTTTTATGGCAATCATTTATATCATCGCTACTCTTGCTGTTATTCTTTTGAATGCTAACCAAATCATCCCTGCCTTTAGTCAAATCTTTGCGGGTGCTTTCACAGGTACTGCTGCTATTGGTGGCTTTGCGGGTGCTGTTGTCAAAGATGCCATTCAAAAAGGGATTGCACGTGGCGTCTTCTCTAATGAATCTGGTTTAGGGTCAGCTCCTATTGCTGCTGCCGCTGCTAAGACAGAAGAACCTGTCGAACAAGGTCTCATCTCTATGACCGGTACTTTCATTGATACCATCATTATTTGTACATTAACCGGCCTTTCAATCATTGTTACAGGAAAATGGACTGTTGAGGGCTTAGAAGGAGCTCCACTCACACAAGCAGCCTTCTCCTCTGTATTTGGAAATCCTGGTTCGTTTGCTTTAACTTTCTGTCTGGTTCTTTTTGCCTTTACAACAATCCTAGGTTGGTCTTATTATGGTGAGCGTTGCTTTGAATTTCTCTTCGGTACAACGCACATTAAGCTTTACCGCACTATCTTCGTTCTCATGGTCGCACTTGGTGGTTTCTTAAAATTAGAACTCATCTGGGTTATTGCTGACATCGTCAACGGTCTTATGGCCATCCCAAACCTTATTGCTCTTTTGGCACTGTCGCCGATTATCATCAAGGAAACACGTCATTATTTTAATAAACGCTAACATAATGCTGCTGGGACAAACTGCCCAGCGCTTTCTATTTTATACTCAATGAAAATCAAAAGTAGCCTAGGAAACGAGGCCGACGATAGAACTTGAGTTCATCAAGGCAAGTTGACAACGGATAATTTTGATTTTCGAAGAGTATTAATCTCTATTAATGCTAACTTTTAACAATCAATTCACACTTTTTCACATAGCTGATCACCCTATGTTTGAAATATAATCAATCACTTGCTGCACTGAAAAGAAAAGCAGACACAAAACCTGAATTTTTTTGCCGTGTCACTATTTTATGGATTAGCTTCCATCAATACCGATTAGGATAAATTCTCAAAGTAAGCTCCAGTTCCCGTCCTTCCAGAAGTTACTTTGAGAAAACTGCAATACCTATTAGGGTAAATTCTCAAAGTAAGTTCTAGTTCCCGTCCTTCCAGAAATTACTCTGAGAAAACTGCATAAAACCAACAGAACTTAGTCTCGGACTAAGTTCTGTTTTTGCCTAAAATGCGGCTTCAAGGGTGTTTTAGGCTTGAAATTGTTGAAAAAAAGGGTACACTAAAGTTACTGGCTCTGAGATGTCTCAAAGTAAGTTCTAGTTATCTGGAATTTGGGATGGGACAAGTTCCTTTCTATTTTGAAATTATTTTTT
>NZ_KB904467.1 GCF_000380105.1 Streptococcus orisratti DSM 15617 | reverse complement strand
CAAAAACAGAACTTAGTCTGAGACTAAATTCTGTTGGTTTTATGCAGTTTTCTCAGAGTAACTTCTGGAAGGACGGGAACTAGAACTTACTTTGAGAATTTACCGTTTTTTATTTTACCGTTTTTTATTTTGGAAAAACACGCGCAATCCTAGCCACTGCTTCCTTGACAGTTTCCAAGGGTGTGGCAACATTCAATCGTGCAAAATATTTCCCCTCTTTGCCAAAATGAGAGCCATCATTCAAAACTACTTTAGCTTCTCTTTTAAGTTTTTCACCCAAATCTGGTTGAGCAAGACCATAGGCAGAAAAATCCAACCATATCAAATAAGTCCCTTCAGGCTTCATTACCTTAATCTTGGTATTTTTAGTCAAATAATCCGTCGCATAGGTGACATTTTCCTCAATAACTCTACGTAATTCTTCCAACCAAGGTTTGCCATAGGTGAAAGCCGCTTGGGTTGTAAGCATACCAATAGTTGGCACCTCATGTTGGTTATTGGCCAATTGTACGCGCTGAAACTTCTGACGCAGACTTTTATTTTGAATAATGGCAAAGCTATTTTTAGTACCTGCAATATTAAAAGTTTTGGTTGCCGATGCTAAAATGATGGAAAAGTTTTTATTAGAATTTCTCACTGTATTGAAAGAATGGTGTTTATTGCCAAATAATGCTAGGTCTTGATGAATCTCATCCGAAATCAAAAGCACCCCATGTTTTTGGCATAGCTCTGCTATTTTTTCCAAATCCTCTTTTGCCCAAACTCGTCCACCAGGATTGTGAGGGCTACAAAGTAGATAAAGTTTGACCTCATGTTCAATGATATCTCGCTCTAGCTGTTCAAAATCGATTTCGAAACGTCCATTGATAACTTTTAGAGAATTTTCAACCAACTGGCGCTCATTAAGTTTAACTGTTCGTGAAAATGGATAATAAACTGGCGAATTGATTAGGACTGCATCACCTTTTTGGGTGAAAGCCTGAATCGCAACTGAAATTGCTGGAACAACCCCATCAATAAAGACAATATCCTCTTTTTCAATAGCATACCCATGTTCATTTTTCTCCCAGTCAATAACTGCTTGATAAAGTTCAGGACTAAAATAATTGTAACCAAAGATATGTTCCTGACCATAGTTGATAATGGTTTCCTTGATTTCTGGAATTGGTAAAAAATCCATATCTGCTACCCACATCTGCAGTAAGTCAGGATTATTTTCAGAAGCTTGCCACTTAGAAGTGAACTGTGTCAAACGATTGGGTCTGGTTGTGAAATCATATTTTCCCATCTTATACCTCCAATGCTGCCTTCAAATCATCTATTAAATCCTCTTCATCCTCTATACCAATAGAAAGGCGAAGCAAGTCATCTGTCAAACCGTAAGAAGCTCTAACATCTTCTGGAATATCCGCGTGAGTTTGCGTTGTTGGATAAGTAATTAGACTTTCTACACCACCTAAACTTTCTGCAAAGGTAATAACCTCTAAAGCGTTGATAATGCTAGGAATTTTATCCTTATCTACAACCTTAAAGGAAATCATTCCTCCCTTACCAGTGTATAGAACTTCTTTTACCTGAGGGGCATTTTTCAAAAATTCTACAACTTTCTTGGCGTTCTTTGTTGATTTTTCCATGCGGAGTTTCAGGGTTTTTAAGCCGCGCATAAGTAAATAAGAATCAAAAGGCGACAGTGTTGGACCAGTAGTGTTATGGTCATAGAAAAGTTTCTCATAAATGGCATCATCGTTTGTCATAACAACACCAGCGAGTACATCATTGTGGCCTGACAAATATTTGGTTGCCGAATGCAAAACAATGTCCGCACCAAGTAGAAGGGGATTTTGGTAAATAGGACTATAGAAGGTGTTGTCCACAATGACCTTGGCTCCTTTTTCATGGGCTAATTTAGAAATCTTAGCGATGTCAAACTCAATCATGAGAGGATTTGTTGGTGTTTCAATATAAACGATATCTGTTTCATCTGAAATAGCAGCCAACATTTCTTCCTCAGTGTTAGTGTAAGTAAAGCTAAAGCGCCCTTTCTTTTCTTGATCATTGAACCAGCGGAAAGACCCTCCGTACAAATCACGAGCAGCCACAACCTTGCTACCTACCGGAAAAATCTCTAGAGTTAAAACGATAGCTGCCATTCCTGAGCTAGTTGCCAAAGCGTATTTTGCTTTTTCGATGGCAGCTAAAGTTGCCTCTAATGTCGCTCTGGTAGGATTTTTTGTCCGAGTATAATCAAAACCTGTAGATTGGCCAAACTCTGGATGTTGATAAGTCGTTGAAAAATGAATAGGAGAGGCCAAAGCTCCCGTTGCTTTATCTGATTTAATTCCTGCATGTGCCAAGATAGTTTCTAAGCGTAGTGTTTTGCTCATATCTTCTCTCCCCTATTATGATGTTACTATTCTATCATGGATTTTGTTTAATTGAGCTGTTTATGGGTATTCCATTTCTTGATAGTCAGCTATAAGAAAAAACTATAGCCAAATCACTTGACAATTATTTCTCAAATTGTCAAGTCAAGTGCAACAAAGTCCATTAAGTCAATAATCTATATCTTTAGGTTTCAAAAACAAGCTAGTTTAATCTTTTTTCTATTTTGATTGGAAAATAAAAACAAGCATCTCCAAATTGGAATTGCTCGTTTTTAAGATATGAGATACTTATCTTATTAAATTTTATCATTTAGATGCATTTTTTGACGAAGCGCGTCAGCTTTACTTCCAATTAGCTTGTCTAACAAACGAGTCACTAAGGCCAAGAAACCGTAGACTACTACACCTACTCCTCCCACAATCACCAAATGAAATGCGCTGAATAAACGATTTGTATCAGGTAAAACGACTCCCATTAACCAATTAGCTAAAAGAACAAAGATAGCCATAATTGTCGTTAGAATCAAAACAAGCAAACTGCTTCGACGAATCGCAAGACGGCTAAATCCTGTAATCTCATGAATGCGAAGATACATCAATACGATTGGAACAAGGAGTGCTAAGGCCGTTGAGATAATTGGACCGTAGGCATGAAAGAAGAAAATAAACGGAATCTGTAAGATAAGTTTTACAACAACACCGTAAGCAAAATAGCGGATAGCCCTACGATTTTCAAACAGCGCCTGAAGCATTGGTGCCAACACAGTATAAATGGCAAGAGCAACTGTCTGCAACAAAGAAGCGACGAAGAGCCCCAAAGCTAATGACGATTGATCTTTTGGCACTTGATAAAACACACCATAGAGGGGTTTTGCTAAGATAACCGAACCTATGATAGCTGGGATAATAAAAATCAAAAGCATTCGCAGATTATTAACAACCAGTTTAGCTGCTGCTTTTCTATCCTTTTTGACAAAATTTTCGGTTAAGAGAGGAATACCTACCCCAGCAATAGCCGTAGCCACTGCAATCAAAATCATTGTTACCTTACCAGGATTGCTTGAAAAATAAGCAAACATGACCTTTAATTCTCTGTTAGAATAATTCGTAAAGAGAGCCATGGTATTCCCAAAAGTAAATTGGTCAATGAGTTTGAAAACTTGAATGGCTGATCCTGTAATAATAAAAGGAATAGCTTCTTTCACTGTTTCAATTAGCAATTCTTTGACATCAATATCAATATCTTCGGGTTTCTTACCAAACAAGGCCGATAATAAATCTGAACGCCAAAGAAAATATATCAGCACAGCAATGCTGGCAAACATACCAATAAAGGCTGCAAAAGTTGATTGAATGACCGCATCAACGTAATTTCCAGAACCCATTTTCATAATGAAAAAGGCTGTAAGTAACATCCATATGACACGGATGACCTGCTCTGCTATTTGACTTAAGGCGTACGGTTTGAGATTATTGAAGCCTTGGAAAAAACCTCTAAGAACACTCATGGCTGGAAAAACCAAAACTGCTAAAGTCAGACTTCTTAAAACAGGTACCAATTCCTGACCACCTCGGCTCATGGAAGCAAAAAGCGGTGAACCAATGTACATAATAAAGGCAAAAAACGCACCCAGAGCCAACATAAAGTGAAGAATTTTTCGCACCAAATAGGTACTTTTTTGTGGATCTCCCAATGTATTGTACTTAGAAACTTGTTTGGCCACTGCAACCGGTATACCTACTGTTGACATCAATAAAAAGAGAGCGTAGATTTCATACCCCATTCCAAAAAGAGCATTGGCTTCAGCCGCGTACTGACCCATCCAAGCATACCAAGGAATGATGTAAATAGCTCCAAGTAATCGACTGATAAAATTTCCAGCTGTCAACCAAGCTGTTCCCTTTATCATTTGCTCTTGCTGTGTTAATTTTTTTGCGTTTTCAGTCATAGTAATCTTTCCAAAGGTTTGATAAATTTATTATAAACTTTTGATTGAGACTTGTAAAACGCTAACTTTAAGACTAAAATAGAAAGTATGATTACACTTGAAAAAACATTAAACATTCTCAAAAATGATAAAAATTTCCGCGAGATTATCGCCAATAATCGCTACAATTGGACATGGGCTGAAAATCCGACTTTTAATAAAATCAGTTTTGATAGCCGTGATGTAGATGCTCAAACACTCTTTTTTGCTAAAGGAGCTGCTTTTAAAAAAGAATATCTTGAAAAAGCTATCTCTGCTGGTTTAACTTTTTATGTCAGTCAGATCGATTATGAAGTCAGCATTCCTGCTATTATCGTAACCGATATTAAACAGGCTATGAGTCTGATTGCAATGTCATTTTATAATCACCCAGAAAAAAAATTGAAAATCCTTGCTTTTACAGGGACTAAAGGCAAAACAACAGCAGCTTATTTTGCTTATAACATTCTCAAGCAAAACCACAAACCTGCCATGTTTTCTACCATGAATACCACATTAGATGGGAAAAATTTTTTCAAATCCAAATTAACTACGCCTGAAAGTCTTGATCTTTTCAAAATGATGGCTGAGGCCGTTAGTAATGGCATGACTCATCTAATCATGGAGGTTTCTAGCCAAGCCTATTTGGTCAAACGTGTCTATGGTCTTACCTTTGATGTCGGAGTCTTTCTCAATATTAGCCCTGACCATATTGGACCTATTGAGCATCCGACCTTTGAGGACTACTTTCACCACAAGCGTCTTTTGATGGCAAATAGCAGAGCCGTTGTTGTCAATGCTAGCATGGAACATTTTGAAATTGTTGCAAACCAAGTGAACGATATCCCGCATGATTTTTATGGCAAATCGTCTGACAATCGGATTGAACAGAGCAGAGCTTTTAGCTTTGATGGAACTGGCAAAATAGCTGGACATTATGATATACAGCTTATCGGATCTTTTAATCAGGAAAATGCTGTCGCTGCAGGACTTGCCTGTCTTCGTCTAGGCGCTAACTTAGCCGATATCAAAAAAGGGATTGCCGAAACAATTGTTCCAGGTCGTATGGAGGTACTCACCCAAACTAACGGTGCAAAGGTCTTTGTTGACTATGCCCACAATGGTGATAGCCTTGAAAAACTGTTATCTGTCGTTGAAGAACACCAGAAAGGAACTATTCTTCTCATCCTAGGTGCCCCTGGTAATAAAGGAGAAAGTCGACGCGCTGACTTTGGCCGTGTCATCAATGATCATCCTCAGTTAGAGGTTATCTTAACTGCTGACGATCCAAACTTCGAAGATCCTCAAATCATCTCAGAGGAGATTGCCAGTCACATCACACGAACAGTTCCAATCATAATTGATCGTGAGACAGCTATTAAAAAAGCTCTGCTATTAACCCAAAATGAAAATGACGCTGTCATTATTGCTGGTAAAGGAGCAGATGCCTATCAAATCGTTAATGGCGAACGCGCAGCTTATGATGGTGATCTTGAAATAGCTAAAAAATATCTTTAATTAGAAACATTCCAGTTACTATTTCTAACCATTCTAAATAAGTGCCACCCAATTCAAAATTTTCTAAAAATATTCTTAAAAAGGCTTTTTAGGGCCTTTTTCCTATGTTATAATGGAGTAACTTTTTTGAAGAAAGGAGGTTAAAAATGTCGAAAATACATGCTGAAATGATTTCGGTATCCTATGATAAGGAAACCATTATTGATCAACTATCCGTTAAATTATTGGATGGTAAAATAACAACGATCATCGGATCCAATGGTTGCGGGAAATCAACACTTCTAAAAGCTCTCACCCGCATTCAACCAATTCATTCTGGTAGCATTTACATTGATGGTCAGGCCATTTCCAGTCTGCCAACTAAAACTGTGGCGCAAAAGATGGCTCTCTTACCCCAAGTTTTGGAAGCTACAGAAGGCATTTCTGTCTATGAATTGGTATCCTACGGTCGTTTCCCCCATCAAAGGTATCTAGGTAGCCTTACCAATCAAGACAGAGATAAAATCCACTGGGCTATGGAAGTCACAAAGGTAACTGAGTTTGCTACTGTAGATGTCGATTCACTCTCTGGTGGTCAGCGGCAGCGAGTTTGGATTGCCATGGCACTAGCTCAAGATACCGACACCATTTTTTTGGATGAGCCAACTACTTATCTGGACATGAATCATCAGCTCGAGATTTTGGAGTTACTACAGACACTCAATCGCGAAACTCACAAAACCATTATTATGGTTCTTCATGATTTAAATTTATCAGCTCGCTTTTCAGACGTACTGATTGCCATGAAAAAAGGAAAGATCTGCTATCAGGGGTCTGTAGATCACGTTATGACACCTGAAATGGTGGCCGATATCTTCAATATCAAGGCACAAATCATCGAAGATCCCATTAACAAATGTCCCGTTCTACTGACTTATCAGTTAATATAGATTATTTCTAGGAGTATAGAAAATGAAAAAAGTATTATCCCTCTTTGCAGCTTTGTTTGCTGTTTTTGTTCTGACAGCTTGCAACAGTCAATCTCAAAAAGAATCTAGCACTCAAAGTAGCTCTGCTATTTCCAAAATGCCAAAAATAACAGGCTTCACCTATTATGGTGATATTCCGAAAAATCCTAAGAAAGTCGTCAACTTTGCTTATTCTTATACTGGCTATCTTTTGGAATTAGGTATTGATGTTGCCAGTTATTCCCTCGATTTAGAAAAAGATAGTCCTGCCTTTGGTCAAAAACTTAAAGATGCTAAAAAACTGACTTCTAGCGATACAGAAGCTATTGCTGCTCTAGAACCTGACCTCATTATCGCCTTTTCAACTGATGAAAACATCAACAAACTGAAAGAAATTGCCCCAACGTTGGTTATCACATTCGCTTCCAGCGATTACCTAGAAATGATGACCAATCTTGGTAAGGTCTTTGGCAAGGAAGAAAAGGCTCAAAAATGGTTAAAAGAGTGGAAGCAAAAAACTGCAGCTGCTCGTAATGAACTCAGCGATATTTTACCAGCGGATACCACTTTCACTGTGATGGATTTCTATGAAAAAAATATCTTCCTTTACGGTAATAACTGGGGACGTGGTGGTGAATTGATTTATCAAGCTCTAGGCTATAAAGCACCACAAAAAGTCCAAGATGATGTCATAAATAAAGATGGCTGGTTCGGTGTATCTCAAGAAGTTCTGGGAGATTATATCGGCGACTATGCTGTTGTTAATGTCAATGATAGTACTAAGGCAGCAGCTTCCTCTCTCAAAGAAAGTGATATTTGGAAAAACATCCCAGCTGTAAAAGCTGGTCATGTACTAGAATTAGATTACAACCTGTTCTACTTCTCCGATCCAATGTCACTTGATAAACAATTACCTGCATTCATTAAAGCAGTAAAAACAGTCAACAACTAAGTTATTAGAAAAGAGTTAGTTATCCATGAACCAAAAAGATTACCTTCTCACTCAGCATAATAATGGCGAGGAAAAATTGTCTGACTTGGGTAAAAATCGCTCTTTTACCACCCTAAAAACTAATCAAAGTATGACAGTAAAGTCGAAACAATTAGACACGTTGCCGTACAATTCCAATAATCGGCAAAAGAGACAAGGGCATAGGCTGTGTCTCCTTTGCCTCTTTCTTCTAATTTTATTTTTCCTAGGCTGGTATTTTGGGCTGCGTTTTGGTGCAATTAATTATACACATCGTCAAGTTCTGAAAATCTTGCAAAATCCATTAACAAATTCAGCAGTTCAGGATGTTATTTTCGATTTGCGTCTGCCTCGCACCATAGCTGCGATCTTAGTCGGAGCTGCTATGGCAGTAGCAGGTGCTATCATGCAGGGAGTCACACGAAATCCTATTGCCGACCCAGGTCTGTTGGGAATCAATGCTGGAGCTGGGCTAGCCTTGATTCTAGGTTATGCCATCTTTGATGCCATGCATTATAGCTTGATTATGTTGTTTTGTCTGTTGGGATCAAGTTTAGCAGCATTCCTTATTTTTGGGCTGTCCTATCAACCCAGACGTGGCTATCATCAAATACGTCTCATTTTAGCTGGTGCTATGGTTTCTACTCTTTTTTCAGCCATTGGGCAAGCTATCACTATCTATTTCAACCTCTCTACCACAGTTATTGGATGGCAAGCTGGCGGTCTGGGGCAAGTCAACTGGAAAATGCTTGCTCTGATTGCACCCCTCATTATATTTGGACTGATTTTAGCACAATTTTTATCTCATCAACTCACTATTCTCAGTTTGGATGAAACCGTTGCAAAATCTCTCGGACAAAACACGCTAGCTGTCACTCTTGGACTGCTAGCGCTTGTTCTCCTTCTTTCTGCTGCTTCAGTAGCCATTATCGGAACAGTTTCATTCGTGGGACTTATCATTCCGCATTTCATCAAAATGTTTGTCGGTAAAGACTATCGTCAACTTTTGCCCCTGACAGCTCTTAGCGGAGCGACTTTCATGCTCTGGGTTGATCTTTTCTGCCGAACTTTAAAACCTCCAACAGAGACACCTATTAGCGCTGTTATTAGCATTATCGGTCTTCCTTGCTTCCTCTGGCTAATCAGAAGGGGGAGAAATCTATGATATCATCTAAAAAATTAGCGTCCAGATTCGCTCTTTTGCTTGGCTTAGTCTTTATTCTTTTCTTAGTCTCTCTATCTCTAGGATATGCCCACTCATCAATTTATGACCTTATTGATCTTATACTTGGAAAATCTAGTTCTGCGATGATTTTTATCCTCACCAAAGTTAGACTTCCTCGTATTATAGCCTGTATGGTAGGTGGTACTTCCCTAGCAATGTCTGGCATGTTGCTGCAAACCTTGACTAAAAATCCTCTGGCTGACTCAGGAATCTTGGGAATTAACACTGGTGCAGGGCTAGTTATTACCATCATGGTTGGTCTCCTTGATGTGTCTAAACCTAGTGTACTTACCATCATGCCTGTCTTTGCAATGTTCGGAGGCATGTTGACTATCTTGCTCGTCTATTTCATGGCTCGGAAGCGCAATAATAGCATTAGTCCGACACGCCTTATCATAACAGGTGTTGGCGTCTCTAGTATGCTGTCTGGTGTCATGGTCTCAATTATGAACCAGATTAACAACGTTAAAATGACCTATATTGTCGAATGGCTGAGCGGTAAAGTCAACGGCGGTGACTGGAAGACGCTTGCCACATTCACACCCATTTTACTAATTCTGTGGCTCATTACTTATAGCCGCAGCCACTCCCTCAACATCATGAATCTTAATGAACAAACAGCTCTGGCATTAGGGATTAATCTGCAACGTGAACGCCTTTATAGTCTAATATTAGCTACAGCACTAGCTTCTCTCAGTGTTGTTTTGGTAGGAAATATAACCTTTGTCGGTTTGATAGCGGGGCATATCGCCAGACGTTTGATGGGAAATAACCACCGAATCAGTTTACCTGCTGCCATGTTAGTCGGTATGATCCTCTTACTTGTAGCGGATACCATCGGGCGAGTGCTACTTGTTGGTACGGGTATTCCAACAGGTATCGTCGTTTCCGTTATAGGGGCACCTCATTTTCTTTATCTTATGATAACTACAGAAAACTAATGCCCAATGAAAATCAAAATTCGACTAAGTGATGTAGATAAAACTATCTTCATCAAATAAAAGTAACGATGTCTGAGTTTGATTTGCTAAGAATACAAAAAGTGGCTGGGAGTAAATCCCAACCTAATCATACAATAACCGGTCTGGGATTTTGATCCCAGATTTTTTTGTTCCCAAAAGAAGCCGTTAGTTGACCCTTTTGCAGGATATGCCCCTGCATAGCTCTTAAAAGACTACTTTTGCGCGTCCAGCGATTCAAACTCAGGGAACAGTCTAAACTGTAAATCGTAAAACGATACTTATGATTTTGACCTAAAGGTGGCTTTGGACCAGCATAACGATACCAGCCATAGGCTATCCCCTGTCTAGCTCCTTGCGGGTCTGCTAATTCAAAACCCTGAGGCAAATCATCCTTAATGTGACTGGAAGCCGGAAGATTCCAGATAAGCCAATGGGTAAATTCCTTTTTAAGAGGATGGGTCAAATCTTCCAAAGTAATAGCAAGTGTTTGGGCTTGAGGAGAAAGATTCTTGATGTAAAATTCAGGTGAACGATCCTCCCCTTTTCCTGTATGTTCAAGCGGAAATTCTCCACCTTCAGAAATGGTCGGACAACTAAAATCTAATCTTTCTATCATATCAAACGCCTCGCTTAACTTAAAATAAATCATTACTGAAAATCAATTTCTCTCTATCAAAAGCTATCTTCAAACCATAACTCTGCTCGTCTATTTGCTCTAAATAACCTAAAAGTACTAAGGCTTGCACAAAAATATCAGGACGCTTCTGCTTGACCACGGCCTTTCGCTCAAATTTTAAAAGAAAAGCGGTCATATATTTTAGAGCATATTCCTGATTAACATCCCCCAAGATGGCATAGAGTTTTTCTTGGTCTGGAGACAAAGGCAAAGCTGTCCGCAATTTGTGGAAATAGTTCGACATGGTCAATTGACTTCTGGCAAAATCTGTCTTCTCTTCTAGAATAACTTGGTTTGTTACATTAGCCAGTTGGGTATAAAAAGTCAATGCCAAGAGATTATCATAAGCAGGGGAATGTGTATCTACAAAAACCATGTCATCTAAACTGACCTGCTCTGCCTTTTCCAAAAGGGGCAAAGTCAAGGTATAGCGCTTATCCTGACGAGCAACATAACCTGCCTGCACATAGTCTTCAATGGCACGGTCCAGTTTTGGAATTTCTGGAAAGTCGCGCTTTATCTGGCGCAAAGTGACTTCATCGTGCATTGGTAAATAATTAATAAGCTCTTGAAAAAAAGACTGGCGCGTTAGTTTGTCAGGGTTATAGGTAATGATCATCTAGTTCTCCTATGTAGGTTAAGTCTTTGGACTTGGCAAGTTGATTGGGATTGGTCTTTGGCTGACCGACAGGCACTGGCAGCTGTAACTTCTCAAAATAATGCTGCCAAAAATCAGAAATAAGCTGCTTGTCATCTCCAAATGACATGGGGATGGTCTCAAAAATAGGTAATATCTCAGCAATATATTGAGAGCAATAAAAAGCACCTTCATTCGGATAGAAACTGTGATTGTAGGGCTTTCCCAGATGCTTCTCTGCAACCTTTAAAACAGCTAAACAATCCATTTTCTCATAACGATAAACACATATTCTCTGATTTTCCCTTGCAAGAAAGTTCTCTAAATCTTGCTTAGAAACACCATTCTCTTTTGTAGCCTCGTAAATCATCCCATCCAGATAAATAGCAACATGGCTGTAAGCCCCTGTCGTATTCTGAATAGCCTGTCCCATATCTGATCGATCAGCGGTAAAGAGCAGATCCCCGCTTGCTAAGTCTTGAAGTTTCATACTTCTATTGTAACATAAAATGAGATAGAAGATTTTTCTTAAAATTAATAGGGCGCAAATAACATCATTTTCATTCTCGTCAGAATCTACAAAAAAAGACGGCGAACCGTCTTTTTACTATTCTTAGGCATTAAAGCTTTCTGTTAGTTGTGGCACGACTTGTTTCTTACGAGATACTGCACCTGCTAAGAAAGCATGATTATTTTCAAGAGTGAAGTTGAATGCAGCTTCAACTTTATCAGTATTAGCCCCCAAAGCAAGAATTTCTGAATTTGAGTTAATGATATCCGTAATCATCAAAACAAAATCTGAATAGCCATTTGCTTTTGATGCTGCTGTAATTGCTGCTTCAATGTCACCTTGACGTTCAAGAACTTCCGCAATGTCAACAGTATTAACTTGCGCAACACGGACATTATTACCATTAAGTTCAAATGTTTTAGCATCAATGTCAATCAATTCTTCAGCAGACTTGCTAGCCAAGTTAGTCCCAGCCTTAAGCATAGCCAAGCCATATTCTTCAAGGTTAACTCCTGCAATTTCAGCTAACTCTGCTGCGACTTGTGGGTCAGTGACGTGAGTGGTTGGTGATTTCAAAAGAAGGGTATCTGAGATCAAACCTGACAACATCAGACCTGCCAATTCTTTTGGTACAGCAACATTGTTTTCTTTAAACATACGGTAAACAATTGAGCTGGCTGAACCTACAGGCTCCAAACGCATAAAAAGTGGACTTGCTGTTTCAAAGTTTGCCACGCGATGATGGTCAACCACACCATAAACTGTCACATCTTTGATGTCAGAGATAGATTGTTGGAATTCATTGTGGTCAGTCAAGATGACTGTATCTACACCCTCAGCCTTAGCTGATTCAACTACGCGAGGTGCTTTTACACCAAAGTAATCAAGGACAAAAGCTGTTTCTTCGTTAGGAATTCCTAAAGCAACAGCTTCAGTATCTAAGCCATAAGCTTCTTTGGCTAAGTAAGCAAAAGCAAGAGATGACCCAATAGCATCAGAGTCTGGATTTTGGTGACCAAAAACTAAAATTTTAGACATGTTTATTACCTCATCATTGTATTTATTCTATTTTAGCAAAATTTAAGAAAGATAGCAAAATGATTTAACAAAAACATCTTGAGTTCAAGCTCAAGATGTTTATTTCTTATGATAATAGCAGAGCTTAAAACTACATCCGCTCTGTAGACAACTAACTACCATTTCCCAAGCATCAACCATGAATACGTTCCATGTACTTAGTATAACTTTCGGTATGCATCAAGTCTTTGGCATTTTGAACACGTGCCTTAGTTGGTGGCTTAACACCTTCAAGGGTATATGGAATTCCCAATTCACGCCATTTAAACTCGCCAAGTGTGTGGTATGGCAAAATCTCAAACTTATCAACATTTTTAAGAGTTGCTACAAATTTACCAAGCTCAATCAAATCCTCATCAATATCAGTCAGCCCTGGGACTAAGACATGACGAATCCAAACTGGAATTCCCTTATCAGATAGATATTGAGCGAAAAGTAAAATATTCTTATTTGGCTGACGCGTCACAACAAGGTGTTGCGCTGGATTAATTTCTTTTATATCAAGCAAAACCAAGTCTGTCACAGCCAATAATTTATCGACAATTTCATGATATTCAGGAGTAGGGCGGTAGGCAAAACCACAGGTATCAAGTGTACAATGAATACCAAGTTTTTTAGCTTCTGTAAACAAAGCAGTGACAAATTCAATCTGTAACATAGCTTCTCCACCAGAAACCGTAATGCCACCATTTTTGCCCCAATAATGCTTATAACGAAGGGCTTCATTTAAGACATCCTCTACCGTTCTCTCTGTCGCTTCATTACTTTCCATTGCCCAAGTATCGGGGTTGTGGCAATATTGACAACGCATCTTGCAGCCTTGCATAAAGACCACAAAACGAATACCTGGTCCATCAACAGAGCCAAAACTTTCTGTTGAATGAACTAATCCTGTCACTTTTTTATAATCAATCTCTGCCATCTGTTCACCTCTCCCAAATTGTAACCGTTTTTCTTGCTTACATTATACCATTTTCCAAAGAAAAAAGACTAAGTTTTGCTTAGTCTTCCTCAATACTCTGTTCTATATCAGAAAAGATTACTTTTAACTTTGTAACACGACCATCCTTGACTTTATCGTTGATGATTTCAATCTGTTTATCTTTGCTATCAACAGTAAAACTTTCCTTATTTTCTTGACTTGGAATCGCGCCAACACCAGTAAGGTAGAAACCAGCTATGGTATCTACATCGTCACTCTCAAGTTCCGTATCAAAATAATCGTTAAACTCGTTTAAGGTCATGGTCCCCAAAACGATGTACGTGTGCTCTGCAATTTCACGAACAAATTGTTCGGCTTTGTCGGTCTCATCGTCAATTTCTCCAACAATTTCTTCAAGCAAATCTTCCAAAGTGACCAGACCAGCAACACCTCCGTATTCATCCAGCAAAATAGCCATCTGATTTTGAGTATTACGAAGCTGAAGTAGTAAATCATCCACAAAAATCGTTTCTGGAACAAAGAGTGGCTCCTGCAAAATTTTTGTCAAAATGATATTGTCAAAACCATTCCGAAATCCTGCTTCCAAAAGTCGTTTGGTGTGAAGAACACCGATAATCTTGTCCTTATCGTCGTCATAGACAGGAATTCGAGAAAAGTTCTGCTTAAGAATCCCTTCAATATTCTCATGAATATCATCATTGATGTCAATCATGAAAGCATCTGTTCGCGGAACCATCACCTCACGCGCAAGCATTTCATCCAATGAGAAAATCCCCTGAAGCATCTCAATTTCTTCAGCGTCCAACGTTTCTTCGCTGTTGGTCAACATGTATTCAATCTCATCACGCGTCATTTTTTCATCAGCATCATCAAACTGCATTGGGGTAATGCGAGAAAGAAGATTTGTTGATGCTGACAGAAGCCAAACAAAAGGGCTGACAATCTTTCCAAGAAAAATGATAACTGGGGCAGAAAAAACAGCCAGATTTTCTTTTAAATTCATGGCTATGCGCTTAGGGTAAAGTTCCCCCAAAACGATTGAAATGTAGGTTAAGAAAATCAGAGAAATAACAGATCCTGCTGTTTGCGCCCAAGCCAAATTACCAAACCAACTGGCAATAACCTTTCCGAGAGAAGCAGATAAGCTAGCTCCTTGCAAGAGACTGATGAAAGTGATACCAACTTGAATAGTGGATAAAAAATTGTTGGGATTTTCTAAAACCGCCAACAGACGGATAAACTTTTTTTCTCCTTCTTCTGCTTTTTGTTCTACACGAGACCTATTAAGAGATACCAGTGCCATCTCAGAGGCAGAAAAAAATGCGTTTAAAAGAGTTAAAATAAGCAATAATAAAAATTGTAACAGTAAATTCTGACTGCTCGGGTCTTCCATTATGAGAGTACTCCTAGAAATATAATATCATTATTATAGCACATTTTCCCCTTGTTTCGTCAATTATTTATTTCCTACACCCTACAAATAACTCTTAGGCTTATTTAATGTAAAAAAACTCTAGATATTTTAAATATGATATACTAATATCATGATATAGCCTTTTAGATTACTCTCAATATAAGGTGGCAAGCTACAGATTTTACTAGAATACGGTAAAGTAGTCATAAAAGATAAACTAAGAGACTATAAAAACAGAAAGGCTATGAAAGAATGACAGTTATTTCAATGACAAATGTCAGTTTACGTAAGCATGGCAAAGACTTACTAAAAAATATTAATTGGCAGGTAGAAAAAGGGCAGACTTGGGCCATCCTTGGTTTGAACGGTTCTGGCAAAACGACACTCTTGAAACTTATCATGGCAGAATTTTTCCCAACCTCAGGTAAAATTTCTGTTCTCGGTCAATCCTTTGGAAAAACAGATATTACCGAGATTCGCAAAAAAATTGGTATTGTTTCAGGTTTCATTACCGACAGACTTTCACTACAATTGCGCGCCGAACAGGTTGTCTTGACTGGAAAATACAAGTCTAGCATTCTATATAAGCAATATGGGGATAGAGAGCTAAACGAAGCACGTCATATGCTACTATCTCTAGATGGAGGACACTTGCTAGGACGTCGCCTCTATGAATTGTCCCAAGGAGAAAAACAGCTAGTTCTGATTGCTCGTAGCCTCATGGAAGAACCTGAAATTTTGATTTTAGATGAGGCTACGGTTGGTCTTGACCTATTTGCCCGCGAAAAATTACTTAAGCAAATTGATCGCATTACAGACTTGCCAACTGCCCCCACAGTACTCTACGTTACCCACCATGCTGAGGAAATCAGTGCAAAAATGGAACACATTATTCTCCTCAAAAAAGGAGAAATCGTTGCCCAAGGGCCTAAAAAAGATATTATCACTGAAAAAACCTTGGCTGACTTCTTTGACAATCAGGTTTCCATCATTCCCATTGATAATGACCGCTTCTTTATTAAACCTGAGCTATAGGTTACTCATAAAAAAAGCCAAAAGCGACGGACTCTTCTGGACAATACTCAATGAAAAATCAAACTTTGACACTAATGTAGTAATAAGACTGATCTTTATCAAATCAACAATGTCAACGTTTGTTTTTCAAAGAGTATTATTTTTTTTGAACGATAAAATCATAGGGTAAAGCGCCAAAGTCGTCCTTTAAAGAATAACTTTCTAACTTATTAACATTTCTCCGCAATTGAGTGGCGTAGCGGGAACTTATGACGCCACGCTGTTGATATTCAGCAATGACCTTACGTTCCAAATAATAACCTCGTAGCATTTCATCAATATTATCAGGTTTTATGTGAGCAATAACTCTCTCAACAAAAACACCTGATTCAATAATCCGTGCCTCTTGAAAACGAGAACGCTGTAAAAAGCCTATAAGTTCTGAATTGTAAACTCCATCCAAATCCTGCAACCCCTCCAAAACCAACTCAGTGTTGTTCAAATAAAGGTTAGTCAATCTCTCACGGTTGGCTTGACTGAGTTTGATTGGCTTGGGTTTTCCTGAAAGAAAGCGACGGACTGTCGGCCAAAAACTCAGGCTTTCTCGTATCAAACGCCGTAAAACACGGATACTAATGGTCACAAAGTAGGTAAAGGTTGAAACAAAACCTCGATTGATTTGACTTTCAATTCCTTGCAAATAGCGCTGATAGAGTCGGTATTCTAAGAGTTCAATTTGTCCATCTGAGTAAGCCTTCTCTAGACCATCGCTCTCTATTCCAAGAATCATAAGACGAAGATAGGCCAACTCTTTTTTGACCAAGGTTGACTCTTGCTCCAAAATCAAATGTTCTATACGACCATTATAGTTGTCAATAGCGGCGTAAAGCGGTCCCTTATCTTGAGTATCTTTGAGATCTTGTTCTAAAGTTTTAACCACTTCATTTAAAATGGCAATTTCAATCAAATGATCATCCGTATGGTTGCTTTCTATACTTTGAGCAAATTGAGGAAGAATCAAGACACCTACTATAAAACTAAGCAAAGTCACCGCTCCTACAGTGAATAAAATCAAGCTATAAGTATAACTATCAAATTCTGGTAACAACAAGATGGTAGCAATAGAAACCGTACCTTTGACACCAGAAAAAGTTAGAAGTAAGATTTCCCTTAATAATGACCGATACGACCGCTTACTGCTACGATAACGAATGGCATAATAAAATCCAATCATAGCAAACCGAATTAAAAACAGCAAAGCCGTCACAATTAGGACAATTGCTAGTAGGCTGTAATGATTGACTAGTGGATTTGACAATGCTGGCTCAACAATACGCGTTAATTCATACCCAAAAACGATAAAGACAAAGCCATTCAAAACAAAACTAACCGTCTCCCAGATAATCTGGCTGACCCGATCTAGCTCAGCATCAAAAAGCCTAATTCGTTTAAAGCGGCTAGCTTGGGAAAGACCAGCAATGACCACGGCAATAATCCCTGACAAGCCTAACAGGCTAGCTACAAAGTAAGAAATAATGGGAAGCGAAAGTTCTAAGAGAAGCGCTCCAATCACATCAGCAAGATCAATTTTTTCGAGAAAGGACATCAAGGCTCGGTTAAGCAAAGCAAATAATAAACCAACTAAAATCCCTCCGATAATAGCCACAAAAAGACTAAAACTGGCAGTCAGTAAAGAGAACGTACCTGTGGCCAAGGCTGCTACTGCAAACTGAAAGGAAATCAAGCCACTCGCATCATTTAACAAACCCTCCACAGTTAAAATAGATTCAACTCGTTTCGGAAATTTGAAGCGCTTAGCGATGGATAAAAAGGCAACCGCATCCGTTGGAGCTAGAGCTGCCCCTAAAGCAAAACTGGCAGCTAATGGCACATCAACTGGCAGTAATTTCCCAGTCACATAACCAACTGTCAACATGGTCACCAAAACAGTCGGCAAAATCAAGTAAGCAACGATGGATTTGTATTTGACAAAGGTGGTAATATCACTTTCTTGGCCTTCTCTAAAATTAAGCGGAGCAATAACCAAAGCCAAAAATAATTCTGAATTTAAGGTTAAACTTTCCCCTTTAGCCATTATGCCAACCAGAATTCCTAGAATAATTTGGATAAAAGGAAGGGGAAGTTTGTTGTAGAGATGGTTAATGATATTTGAAGTGATTAGCATCAGCAAAAATACTATCACTAAGATGGAACTCTCGATAAGCTGTCACCCCCTCTAATTTATTATTTTCGACAAGATGCGCTAAAGCGTTCTTTTTCTCGGGCAATTTTTTGATTGATAACCGTTGTATCTTTGTTTTCTCGCATCATCAGACAACGCTCTTTTTCTAGGCTTGCCAATTTTCTCTTAATGCTCAATAATTGATCTGTATCTTCTTTAGAAAGATAGGAGAGGCTTTTCTGATCCTTATCATTAAAATATTTTTTATAAATATGGTCCAATTTTTCACTGACTGTCACAGTGTGCATGAGTTGTATCCTTCTTTCACGGTTTTAATTTTTCAATCATCACAAGAAATGGCGGTGTATTGATTTGGTTGAGGGGCTGATATAGCATGGTCGCATAAAAATCTTGAGGTAATTTTTTTACATAATCCACTACAGCATCTTTTTCCATATCGCCACCTTGATGTCCATAATATACCATAATAGAAACTCTTCCGCCAACTTCCAATCTAGTTAAGATTTTGTCCAAGGCAACAAGTGTTGACTTTGGTTTTGTAATAATGGTCTTATCAGCACTAGGTAAATATCCCAAATTAAAAATCGCAGCGCGGATAGGCTCCATCACGTAATTGTCCAAGTTTTGATGACCATCCAAAATCAGGTGAACATTTTCAAAGCCAAATTGAGCTAAACGATTTCGAGTCTTCGTTAAGGCTTGTTCTTGCACATCAAAAGCATAAACTTCCTTTGCCAAATTTGCCAAAAAAGCAGTATCATTACCATTTCCCATCGTTGCATCAACAGCTAAGCTATCTGCGTCTAAAACTTCTGCCAAAAAATCGTGGGAGAGATGAAGAGGACGTTTGATCATTACATATGCTCCTTTATTTCTAATCTACAACCTTGATAAGATCCCCGTCTTTCCATTTCTTTGTCAATAGCGTTGAGGACTTCCCACTTATTAAGACTCCACATAGGTCCAATCAGCATATCGCGTGGCGCATCACCCGTGATACGGTGGATTATCATATGCTTAGGAATAATCTCCAGCTGATCACAAATAACCGTGACATATTCCTCCTGACTGAGAAGCTGCAAGCGTCCTTCATGATAATCCCGTTGCATGCGCGTATTGGTCATAAGGTGCAACAAGTGCAGTTTAATACCGTTGATGTCATTATCCGTCACGCAACGACGCACATTTTCCAGCATCATCTCATGGGTCTCACCCGGCAGACCATTGATGAGGTGGGAGACAATCTCGACCTTAGGCGCTAGCTCTCTTACACGCTTGACCGTCTCCACATAAAGGTCATAGCTATGGGCACGGTTGATAAGGACTGACGTTTTCTCGTAGGTAGTCTGAAGACCAAGTTCCAGCGTGACATGCATGCGTTCCGAGAGCTCCGCTAGATAAAGGATAGTCTCATCAGGGAGGCAGTCAGGCCGTGTTCCAATATTAATCCCAACTACCCCTGGCTCATTGATAGCTTGCTCATACCGCTCTTTGAGTACTTCTACCTTGTCATGTGTATTGGTAAAATTTTGAAAATAAACCAGGTATTTTTTGACCTCAGGCCATTTACGGTGCATGAAATCAATTTCCTTGTAAAATTGGTCACGAATAGGAGCTTCTGGTGCTACGATAGCATCACCAGAACCAGATACCGTACAGAAAGTACATCCACCGTGAGCCACTGTTCCATCACGGTTAGGGCAATCAAAACCCGCATCAATAGGAACTTTGAAGATTTTTTCTCCGAAAAGCTGACGGTAATAATCATTTAAAGCATTGTATCGTTTTTTCATAGAATCTATTATATCACTTTGCATAAAAGAAAAGTAGCGACAAATTATCACTACTTTTGCTTAGATTGAAACCGCCACTCAAAGCGTTTCTGATTATAAAAAGGAAAGACAGCTACAACAATTGTATAGGCCAAGAGCCATCCACCTAAAATATCACTAGGATAGTGTACTCCCAGATAAATTCGTGATACTGCTGTTAAGATTGCCATTATCACAACTAATATTTGTAGGCCACGTTTTATATACTGACTAGTCAGACGTTGCTGAATAATCACTACTAAACTGAGAGCAACAACCATAGTTGACGCTGCGTGCCAGCTAGGAAAAGATGGTCCCATCGGCTTTGGAATCAAATATGTGAGACTTGGTCTTGGACGATTGTAGAGGTACTTAAACCCTGTTGAAAAAATCCCCATAAGTAGTAAATTACCTGCTAAGAAGTAGGCTTCTGCTTTCCACTTTTTCCGAACATAAAAACCTAGCGCTATTAAAAAAACATAAATAAAAATAAAAACTTCACCGCCGAGTTGTGTCACAAGTTTAAAAAAAGTTGTCAACACATTTGGTAAATTTCCGCGCACAATGGCTTGAATAGTTGAATCTATATCAGTCAATGTCTCAGGGTAAAATTTGACCGAATATCCCAACAAAACAAAAAGAACTAGGGCAATAGATGTCTTGACATAAAAAGTTTGTTTATTTTTCATAAAATAATTATAACATAAATTCTTATACTTTCTTTAAAACTGACTTGAGGCAGTTATATAACACAAAGAAAGTCACTGAAAAAATAATTCCTTCTATTAGGTTAAACGGAACAACCATAGCAAAAAGATAATTCCCTAATCCCAAAATTGTTTTAATATCAAAATTAGCAAATTTTGCATAAAGTGGCACAGCATAAATATAATTTAATACAAACATAGTGACAGTGAGTCCCAAAGTACCAACTGCTGACGCCACAATATAGGCTTTATCACTTCGCTTCTGATTCCAAAGTGCAGCCATTGCCCAAATAAAAACCGCAAGAGCAACGACATTCATAGGCAGACCGATAAGTGTCCCTACACCACCATTATTGAGCAAAAGTTTCAATAACGTCCTAATAATTAGAATAATGAAAGCACTTGACAAGTCAAGCATTAACAATCCTACCAAAATTGGTAAAATTGAAAAATCAACCTGCAAAAAACTTGCTGCTGGAATCAACGGAAATTGAAAATACATCAACAAGAAAGAAAGTGCTGAAAGAATGGCAATATAAGCCATTTTACGTGTGTTTGTCATAAAAAAATCCTCCAATTTTTACAAATTGAAAGAAGTTCCATGATTTTTTGTCTACGCCAAAAAAGCGTATACCAAAAGTCCTGGTCTTCTCCCATCCAGACTATACTGTCGGTCCTAGAATCTCACTAGGTCAGCTACTGTTGTAGCTCGCGGACTTCTGATTTCTATAATAACTTTTCCTAATTGATGTATATCTACTTAAAGTACTTCAACATAACAACAACTAGGGCAAAATAAAACAGAAATAGTCACCGCCGGTCGGGAATCTCACCCTGCCCTGAAGACACTTATAGCATACCAAAAATATCAACGACTTGCAACAGCTGAGAAGCAAATAATTTCCAAATATGACCTACTTATTTTCAACATCCAGAAAGATTATTCTTTGAAAATTGTCTCATACTCAATGGAAATCAAGACTAGACTATCTTAGACAAGTACTGAATATTGGAAATAAAGCAAACATCATTCGTACCAAAAATATGCAGATAGAGCTCTGATAGTTTCTAGTTTTATAGTCTTTTAGTACTAGGTAACGAGCTACAGGCAGTACTGGAGTACAGCAAAGTGAGTTCAAACAATCCAGTGGAGTGTTTGAAGTTGGAAATAAGGAAACGCGTCGAAGTAATAAAAGATAAACTAATTGACTATAATATAGCAGATGGATAAGTTAGAGTTTAGCTTTACACTCATTTAAATCCAGACAGTTTTTATTTTTGAGGAATATCAAATGGTTATCAATCCAAAAAAGAACACCATAATACGAGGAACCATTTTCCTAGATGTTATACTCTTCGAAAATCAAAATTATCCGTTGTCAACTTGCCTTGATGAACTCAAGTTCTATCGTCGGCTTCGTTTCCTAGGCTACTTTTGATTTTCATTGAGTATTAATAACTTGCACTCACAAGTAAAGTGCTTTTATATAGGAGATAGTTTTTCGCTAATCAAGGCAGTTTTTCAAGAGAATACTGTTTGTAATTTAAAAAAAAATCTAACGTTGAGTAGCTTAAAAACTAGCCTTAGATGGAAGTGCTGAACTGTGAATACAAGGTCTAAAGTCAGAAGTTGAGAAAAAAACTCCTTCCACGCAAGTCGGGAAGGAGATTAAGGTGTTATATGTTTCAGGTTTATTCTCTTTAAAATCGAATTTGTTCACGCGTTTTCTCGTACGAGGAAACAAATCGGTCACTTACACCCGGCTCTACTGTTTCAAGAGCATAGGAGATTTCATCAAAAGAAGCTTGATAATTATACTCTTTTTCAAAAAGGTAGAGGGCGTGTTCAAAACTATTTTGAACACTTGGCTCGAAGCTACGATAACGGTTAGAGTATTGAAGTAACTGTTCAGTCAGAATTGCGTTTTGAACAATAGCATAAGTGCTCTCCTCAAGATTTGCGATAGCTGATGATGCTACATCTGATAACCGTTCAACAGTTTCAATATTGATTCGACCACGGCTAAGTTCATCCATTAAAGCTTCCAGTTGAGAACTTGTTGTGAAAAAGAGACTAAGAAAATCTTGAGGAATCCCTGGTAGATTACGTTTTTCCATATAGCGTTTAATGGCATGTAACCTATCAATATGATTATCCAAGCTCTGACGAGCACTTATCTCACTTTTTTCAATACCCTCAATTTCTTCAAAAACCTGCATTTGACCTGTCTCAACCGAAGTTAAGCGTTCAACGGTCCTCGCAAAAAGAACTTGCAATTCTGAAAAAGGTTTCTCTTGATTATCAAAATCTTCAATAACAGGAATAACAGCAGTTTCAATTTCTGATAAAACTTTCCTGAAAGACTTAACATTTAAATCTTCGCTCTCGCTCAAAATGTACTTGTGAGACAAGCGTTTGAGTTCTGCTTCTAATTTTGTATTATTATTCAAAGCATGAGCCAAATAGCGAGGGATAATCTTCTTATTCTTAATAACAAGCTTATAAGCAGCAATTTCTCTTTCAAAAATATCATACAAAGCGTCAATCTTTGTTTGAATATGATCATTTTCTTCACGAGCACGGTCCAAATCAAGCGTAATCAATTCAGAGGAATTTTCACGAATAGCTGCGCGAATATCTTGGAAACGTTTTTCAATATTCTTTTCAGAAAAATGATAATTTTCTTCTAATAAACGACGATACCCTGATTCTAGGTCATCTAACTGATCTGGGAAATCATCTTCTAACTTAGCAACAATTGCAGGAATTTGTTCTGAGATTTGCCCTAAAGCAATGGTATGTTCCTCAGCTTTATCCAAAACTTCAGCTGCTTCAACTGGGTCTCCTGTTGAATTAAGTGTAACAAATTGTGAAAACTCAGTTTCAATATTCTTAAGCTGTTTTTCAATTTCCGGCATTGTTGAGCCAAAATTATCACCATTTTCAGAAATAGAGTCCTTCAATTTTTCATAGAGATCTAATGCGTGAGTAACACGCGCACTGTTTTTCTCCTCTTGCTCTTTCAAAATAGATAAAGCTTCTTGAATAGCCTTTAAGTCTTCTTCAACTAGAGTGAGTTGGCTCTCAACACTATCAATTTCATGTTTAGCACTAATGAACTTAAAGGTGTCATTAAGATTTTCAGCTTCAAAAATATGATTTTCAATATCTGAAAAAGAGTTGAGGGACAAATCTACCCATTTTTGATTCCATTCACGGAAGGTCGTTTGACTTTGCCCGATAAGATGAAGCGCCTTAACTTCTTCAATTTGGTCATTGATGGGCAGAGAAAAGAGTTCTTGTTTTCTATCTTCAAGGCTAGCAATTAAACCATCATTACGTTTACGCACAATGACGCCAGCCAAATAGGCTACTATCACCAGTAGGACAATCGCCACAATTAGCAATATAATTCCGCTAGGCATTTTAATCTCCTTAAATTATGATCTTTTTATCGTAAAATTAGCTATAACATTACGATTATAACATACTTATCAGTCGTATGCACTATTTTTTTCGTTAATTCCTCGGATTAAATATCAAGCGTACTATACACAGCATTTTCTTCGATAAATTCACGACGTGGTTCCACTTTATCTCCCATAAGCATATCAAAAATCTTATCTGCTTCAGCGGCATCATCAACAGAAACTCGTGCCATTAAACGATTTTCGGGATCCATAGTCGTTTCCCAAAGTTGGTGATCATCCATTTCTCCAAGACCCTTATAACGTTGAACGGTTGGTTTGGAACGCCCTTCACTATGGCGCTCTAGAGCTAGACGTAGTTCTTCTTCTTGGTTGCTACCAGGTTGGATGTATTCTTTAATTTCAGAACCCACTTTGACACCATATATTGGTGGTTGAGCGATGTAAACATAACCTGCCTCCAAAACTGGACGCATAAAGCGATAAATCAAGGTCAAAAGCAAGGTACGAATATGAGCGCCATCAACATCGGCATCAGTCATAATAACTAGTTTTTGATAACGTGCTTTTGTGACATCAAAATCTGCTCCAAAGCCCGTTCCCATCGCCGTGAAAAGACTCCGAATTTCTTCGTTGGCAAGGATTTTATCCATGCTGGCCTTTTCAACATTAAGGATTTTTCCACGAATGGGTAGAATAGCTTGAAATTCCCGATTACGTCCTGATTTAGCGGAACCACCTGCTGAATCTCCTTCGACAATGAAAAGCTCATTCATCTCAGCATTGTTTGATGAGCAGTCCGCCAGTTTCCCTGGAAGATTTGAAATTTCAAGACCTGACTTTTTACGTGTCACTTCACGAGCACGTTTGGCTGCAATACGTGCTTTTGAAGCCAAAATTCCTTTTTCAACAATCTTTTTGGCTATCTGTGGATTTTCCAAAAGGAATCGTGTAAAGGCTTCGCTGAAAAGTCGATTCGTAATTTTAACCACCTCTGAGTTCCCAAGTTTGGTCTTGGTCTGTCCTTCAAATTGTGGGTTTGGGTGCTTGACAGAAATAACAGCTGTCAATCCCTCACGAACGTCTTCACCAGTCAGATTATCCTCATTTTCTTTGAGGATTTTATTTTTCTTAGCATAGTCGTTAATGACACGGGTCAAAGCGGTGCGGAACCCCTGTTCATGGGTTCCACCTTCATGCGTATGAATGTTATTCGCAAAGCTCATAACCATTTCATGGTAGCCTGTTGTGTACTGCATGGCAACCTCAACTGAGATACCATCCATTTCGCCATCAGTATAGATAGGGTGTTCAAAAATAACTTCCTTGTTACCATTGAGAAATTCAACATAGCTTGAAATCCCACCTTCATAGTGAAATTCTTTGCTTTGTTCAAACCCGTCACGCTTGTCAGTGATTGAAATTTTCAGTCCACGATTAAGAAAAGCTAATTCTTGGATACGTTTGGCTAATTTTTCAAAGTCAAACTCAGTAGTTTCTGTGAAAATCTCCGGATCTGGCGTAAAGTGAACGGTCGTCCCGTGGCGATCGGTTTCACCAATGATAGCCAAATCAGCTACAACTACTCCACGTTTATATTCTTGAAAATGGATCTGACCATTTTTATGAACTTTGACATCTAATTGAGTAGAAAGGGCATTAACAACAGATGAGCCTACACCGTGCAGACCTCCTGACACCTTATAACCGCCACCGCCAAATTTCCCTCCGGCATGAAGTACAGTAAAGACAGTCTCAACTGCAGGACGTCCTGTCTTTTCCTGAATATCTACAGGAATTCCACGACCGTCATCGACAACTGTGATAGAGTTATCTGGTTCAATAAATACCTCAATATGGGTGGCAAAACCAGCCAAGGCTTCATCAATAGAGTTATCTACAATTTCCCAAACTAAGTGGTGTAGCCCCTCTTTTGAAGTTGATCCAATATACATTCCTGGACGCATACGAACAGCTTCTAATCCTTCCAGAACCTGAATCTGGCTGGCGTCATATTCTTGAGCTAAAGCTGCTAAATCTTTTATTTCTTCTGTCATTTATTTTACTATCTCCATTAAGGATTTACTGGTATCAACCAACAAAGTATCAAAACCTGCTGCCTGACCTGCTTGCCTATCAATATCACGGTCACCAATGACCAAACAGTCATTTATCTGGTACTTTTCTTTCAAATAGAGCATACTTTGAGGATTAGGTTTACGAGCAAATCCACATTCAGATGTCACCACTTCTGTGAAATAGGGCAAAATTTCTGTCGCTTCCAATAGTGACAAAACTTGTTCATTTCGATGAGAAACCAAGAAATTTCGTCCACCTGATGCAACAATCTTTGCTAAGACCTCTCTTGCTCCTGCGAATAAAACAGGATGCTCTAAGTGGAAGGCTTCATTGGCTTTATAGCTCTCTAAAAAAGTGGGTTCCTGTGGAATAAAATAGGCAATTGCAGCAGCCGTTGACTCCTTTAGCTTTTCATAAACAGCATCATGCGATGCTGTTACGCCAAAAGTCGCCAAAGTTTCTACAAAAGCCTGAGTGGAAATCTCGTAATTATCAAGTAAAGTTCCACCCAAATCCCAGATATAATCGTGATAATCCATACCTTTGATTATAACATATTTTTACTCATTATTATAGTAAGAACTCAAATTTTTCACTTGCTTGATTTTCTCACACCCCTACATTTTACTAGATATAGCCATTCAGTTTTTCCTTTACTACATCGTTACCTCGTTTTACTGAATCCCACAGCATTCCTTGCCATTCGTTACTTAGTGCTAAAAGCAAACTGAAAGACTATAAATAAAAAAGAGCGAGCCCTTAGGACTCGACAAAACACTCAATAATGACGCTGACCGAATAAATTATCTGGCATATCATGAAACCCTTTGCCTTTATGATAATTATCAAATTTTCCAAGAAGATAGCGGTAAGCATCTAGTTTACTCTCATATCGGATATAGGCGTCTGCTGCACGGTCATCCTTATCCTCTTCAATTATCTTTTTACTAGCATCCATAGCCATTTCATTAATCATCACTTGATTTTTAACCCAAGTTTCAAATTCCTGCATAAATTCTTTTTCGTATGACATAATAACCTCTTCTATTCATTTCTCCCTTTTATTATAGCATACTTATCTCTAAAATCCTTCAATTTACGAAATGCTCTATTTTCCATACAATCATTAGAATATTTCACGGGATAAATAGAAAATTTATCAAAACCCTTGCGTCCAAACTGTTTTTATAGTAATATATTTAAGTAACCGCCGCTATAGTTAAATGGTATAATAGAGCAATGGTAATGCTCCGTTCCGAGTTCGATTCTCGGTGGTGGCAAATCTTAAGAAGTCCAAATGGGCTTCTTTTTTGGTTTCTAGATGATCAAAAAACGCTCCTAGTTGAGGATCTAGGAACGCTGTTAGGTTAATTAAGGAATTCCTCAATAGCTGTATCAGCAGCGATGCGACCAAAGGTGAAAATATCAGTAAGTGAATTACCACCTAGACGGTTTCCAGCATGAAGACCACCTGCCACTTCGCCAGCAGCAAAGAGACCTCTGATGACTTGACCGTTTTCATTAATAACATGAGCGTGAGTATCAATCTTCAATCCACCCATGGTATGATGAACAGCTGGCTTACGCGGTGTTGCGTAAAATGGTGCTTTTTCAACCTTGAGGTCGAAGGCACCTTTATTAAAGTCTGGGTCAAAACCAGCATCCACATAAGAATTGTATTTATTGATGGTATCCACAAAGATCGCTGGGTCAACTTGAATCTGTTCTGCCAATGCCTCTAAGGTATCGGCACGATAGAGTGTCCCTGCTGCTACTTGTGCGTCAATTTTTTCTTGACTAGTATTATAAGCAGTCGCCTTGATATTATCGTCAGCAATAAGGTAGAAAAGACCGCCGTTATCAATGGCTGCTTGTGACAATTTATCACGACTGCCATACTCATCAACAAAACGTTTTCCTTTAGTATTAACCATTACAAAATTTGCTGGTGGTACTTGCAGCCCCGAGAAAAGTGCTCCTGTTACAGGATCAGAAACTGGCATCATTTGACTGAATCCCATACCAACCAGATCCGCACCGACTGACTGGCCAAGGACAATGCCATCACCTGTTACGGCTGGTGTGTTTGAAGTAGCAATATCATCATCTATTTCAGTCCAGTAAGTATTATATTTTTGTAGCATCTTGGTATTAGCTCCAAAGCCGCCTGTTGTTAAGATAACAGCTTTGGCATTAACAGTGATGGCTTGACCATTACGCCCTGTTCCTTTTACACCAGTCACAACACCATCTGTTACAATAAGCTCTTTGACAGGGGTATCTGTGAGGATAGCTCCGCCATTTTTCAAAACAAAATCTTTCAATACTGAAATGAAAGCGACTCCCATTGGCGTTTTTGGTTTATGCCCACGACGCCAGAGAGCACCAACTGGCATGGTAACTTCATTTCGATCAAATTCGACACCAACATTTTCCAGCCAACGTACAGATTCCAAGGCGCGTTCTGTCAAAACTTTGACGAGGTCGTAATTTCCGTGAATTTCATGCCCCTGTAGATCAACACGCTTACCGCCGAGATAGGTTTGCATACGATAAAGCAATTTTGAATCAAAGAGGTAGGCTGGGTCTTTGAGATAATTTTCCAATTCAAGCTTCAAGGCACGGAAATCTTCAAGGTATTCAGGATCAATGTCAGTTTCGTCCAAGTCATGTAATTCTTGGAGCGTATGGGCTTCACCAGCATTAGCTGCAAAAGTATTTTGCCAAGCAGGGTCTGGAGCGTTCATTGGACCACCCGCACGAACAGTATTACCTCCTACGGCTGGAAATTTTTCAACGACAATAACTTTCTTACCAGCTTGCAAAGCACGAGCCGCAGCAGCAAGACCAGCACCGCCACCACCAACAACGACAAGATCTGTTTCGTATATTTTATCTTCATGGTCTAGAGCGGATAATGCTTTTGGACGACTACGAAGGGCATCTGGATTAGCACCAGCCAATTTCACCGCACGCGCAACCCCGTCAAGCACACCTTTTGAAGTAACTGAAGCCCCTGAGATGGCATCAACATTTAAAGTTTGACCTTCAATGATTTCACCTGGAATACGAGTAAAAACAATATCGGCAATACCACCAGTTTCACCTGAAGAATCTATATCAATTCTTTCAATGCGTTCTGCTGACAACGTAACAGACATTGGTAAATCACCGTTGTGACCAACAGTCGTTACTTGGTAAGTCCCCGGTTCAAAATGAACTTCTTCAGGTTCGTTGAGCTGATTGGCAATTTCTACAAATCGAAGGAATTTGAAGAAGCAAGAATCTAGGAAATCAACTGTTCCTTGGGATTTAATATCTCCGTTTTCATCAAAGGCTTGATGAGCACGGCCAAGTAAAAACTCTGAACCTGGCATGACAGTCGCATTAACACCAGGTGCATCAAGTATCTGACGAAGGTGTAACTGAGCACGCGAGGAGCCTTGTACATCATAAGAAGCCCCGACAATCATGGTTGGCTTGCCAGCGAGAGGATGCACGTTGAAGGATAACCATTCGAGAAGGCTATTCAGGCTTGATGGAATGGTATGATTATGTTCAGGCGTTGCGATAATGACCCCGTTAGCTTCTGTGATTTTTGTGTTAAAATTTTGGATAATAGCCGAGCCGGTTTGGTCATCTGTCTCATTAAACATTGGGACGTCCGTAATTTCCATAATCTCAATATCTGCTTGTTTAGCAAAATGTTTTTGCATGAATTGTAGCAAGATACGGTTATATGATTTTTTTGCGTTCGTTCCGACAATGGCAACTATTTTCATTCTATTCACCTACTTCCCATGCGAATGCCTTTTTTCGGTCAGTGTCTGCTTGTTTGACAATTTGATTTGTGATTGTCACAAAATCTTGAAATTCTGAGAAATGTTCTTCCAGCTCTGCTACTTTTTCAAAATCATTAAGATTAAAATCATCATCCAAAACCTGTTCAGAGTGTCCGGGGAAGAATTCTGAGCCCGGCATGACGCGAGCCTTCAACTCTGGAGCATCTAAGATTTGGCGCAGATGCGCTTGTGCGCGAGATGTCCCCAGAGCTCCCAGTGAGCATCCAACAATCATGGTTGGTTTATTAATAAGAGCACGGCTAGTGTAGGCAATCCATTCTAAAGCGCTAGCCAGAGGTGCTGGAATGGTATGGTCGTACTCAGGTGTTGCAATAATGACACCATCAGCGGAAGCGATCTTTTCTGAGAAAGCAGCAATAGCTGCAGGTGCTGTCCTGTCCTCCGGCTCATTGAAGGCTGGTAACTCTTTAATTTCAAGCACTTCAATGTCTGCCCTATCCGCAAAATGCTTAGCCATAAACTTAAGCAGTTTTCGATTAGTGGAACGGTCAGAGTTGGTTCCAACAATGGCAACTAGTTTCATTTTGTTACCTCTTTCACATTATTTTTATAATACGATTATACTACTCCTTATCTTTTTGTAAACGTTTTACACTATATCTCAGTTCTATTGTATCATTTTTCAAGACCATTGTATAACTTGGGCAAAAAATGTAGGATATTTTTCTAAAAGTAATTGACTCAGATTTTGCTTTTTGATATATTCTTTGTGAAAAAACAAACAATTTTATTGAAAGGAGTTCTTCATGAACAAATCACTCAATCGCTGGCAAGTTATTGCTGCATCAACTGCCATCTTGCTTTGTACCGGCGCAGTCTATGCTTTTAGTGTCTTTGCAAATCCTCTAAGTTCTCAAACAGGATGGACTATGCCACAGATTATGATGGCTTTCACCATTAATTCAGCCATTGGTCCAATTCCAATGATTTTGGGCGGCTATCTTGTTGATAAGGGTTTTGTAAAATGGACAATTGCCTTAGGAGCCTTTGTCTTTGCACTCGGATTTTTCTTAACTGGATTTGTGTCTAGCCCAATCATGCTCTATCTTACTTATGGTTTAATGGCAGGTTTAGGTCAAGGATTCGCTTACTCTGGAGCACTGAGCAACATTCTTCGACTTTTTCCAGATAAACGCGGACTTGCCTCAGGTATCTTAACAGCTGGTATGGGATTTGCTGCTGTTATTGCATCTCCAATCGCTAGCTACCTGATCCAATCGCATGATGCTAAATTTGCCTTTAGAGCTATAGGTCTCGCTTACCTCATTATTGTTGGTCTCGCTAGTTTCTTTATTAAGCCCGCTCCTGCAGGTTATAAACCAGAGGGATGGGAACCTCCTGCACAAATTCAAAATAACGGGTCTATTAATAGAAATTGGCTGCAAATGCTCAAAACTCCTGTTTTCTATATTGTTATCTCAATGTTCTTTGTTGGTGCCTTCTCAGGTTTAATGATTGCCTCTCAAGCTTCACCAATTGGACAGACGATGTTTGGACTTGCACCTGCGACAGCTGCCCTCTATGTTAGTCTTTACTCTATCAGTAATTCCAGTGGACGTCTTATCTGGGGGACAGTTTCTGATAAGATTGGACGCAGTAAGACATTAATGATTATCTTTTCAGTTGTCGCTTTTTCTCTCTTTATCTTAACCATTATTCCCGGTCAATTCGGTTTTAGTCTAGGTATTATTGGCCTTGGTATTTGTTTTGGTGGTGTTATGGGGGTATTCCCATCTATTGTTATGGAAAATTACGGCCCTGCTAACCAAGGTGTTAACTATGGTATTGTATTTACCGGTTATTCATTGGCAGCCTTTTTTGCACCAAGAGTAGCTGTACAGATGGCTGCAGCTAATAACGGGAATTATTCTCAGGCCTTCTATGTTGCTATCGCACTGTCTCTAGTAGGTTTAGTATTGAGTGTCCTTTATAGCAAAATTTCTAAAAAAGGCGTACAAAAATAAATCTATATTAAAGTCATTGCTGGAAGAAGAATTCAATAGAAATCTCCTTCTAGCATTTTTAAGTTGGTTAGAAAGATCTTATGCTATAATAAACCTATATTTCTTGGGAGGTCGCTATGTCAAAATACAATCATCATATTACCGATAAGCCATCTGGTTTCCCTTTTGAATGTTATCGCACACACGTACAGAAAGGCTTTCCTGATGTTATGTATCACTGGCATCCTGAGCTGGAAATCATTTACGTTAGAAAAGGTACTGCACGCTTTCATATCAATTATGATTTTTTCAACAGCAAAGAAGGCGACATTATTCTCATTCAACCGACTTACATGCATTCCATCCATCCTATTAAGAATGAGGAGCAGATTACAGATACTTTCAGTATTAATTTGGATAATCTAGGTAGGTCGATGATTGAGAATTTTAGTCAACGATACCTACAGCCAATTTATAATGGTCATTTTCAATTAACACAACGAATAACCAAGGAAATGTCTGGTTATGATGACATCAAGAAATGTTTACTTGATATTTTTAGTCTTGTCAACGATCAAAGTCTCTATTATGACATGCTCCTGAAGGCCAGATTACATGAATTCCTTTACCTTCTTTTCAAAAATAGGCATGTTAATAGGAACTATACCACAGATACCTACCAAAAGTATGAAAAATTAAAAGGGCTAATTGATTATATCAATACACACTATAATGAACAACTCACCATTGACTTTTTGGCAGATTATTTTGGCTACAGTCGTACTCATTTTATGAGTATCTTCAGGCAACATACCGGAACAAGTTGTATCGAATTTATTCTGCAAATTCGTCTGAATAAATCCTGTGAACTACTTATTCAGACCCATGATTCAATAGCTGATATTGCAACTAAAGTAGGATTTTCTAACCTATCTAACTTTAATAGACAATTTAAACAGCGTTTTCAATTAACTCCAAAACAATATCGGAAAAAATTTAAAGCAAAAAACCCTATGACATCGGGACATTGATTCCTGATAGCATAGGATTTTTTATATTTTACTACTGCCAGCTAGGACTCAGCTAATCAATAGCCACATAGCGTTGTGCTCCGCTATAAGTACGATAAGCTAACCACACATGTCCGTCATTATTCAAAACACTTGTATAGTTTACCTTATCTCCTGCTGGATAGTAAGTGATAATAGGACTAGCATTGTTTGGTTCCGCTTTGATTGGACAATTTTTAGTAAAGGTATAAGTTCCTTGAGCTGGAAGGTTATTACCAGTATTAGCCGGTTGGCTTGGTCGGGCTGGAGAAACATTTCCATAATCGCCACCTTGGAAACCGAAATATTCTTCCAACGTCAATCCTGAATCATGCACTTCCTTGGCCTCTTTACCAATATAGCGAACATGCCATGCTTCTTCCATAAAGCCTGTTGAAGCTTCCTTACCTGGTTGATAACGGACAACGAAACCATAGTTATGTGCATTATCTTTTAACCATTGGCTTGCCCTTGCGTCTTCAAGGAGATTGCCAGCTTTGTCTGTCAAATCATAAGCTAAACCTGTTTGATGTTCACTGTAACCAGGTCGTGCAGAATAGCGATCAGCAGCTGCTTGACCATCACGATTGACATAGTTTTGGTAAAGATTTGCTTGTGTACTGTAACTTCTGAAACCGCTATAACCATAACCGACATTTAAGCCTTGAGCAATCATATCATTACGTAATCTTGTGAAAGCTTCTTTGGCAGTGGCATTTTCACCAGGATTGTAGGTCGCAGACAATGGGTATTTTTTATTGACAACAATTATATCATCATATTTTCCTTTGATGCTATAATATGATCCATTAAAAACTGGCTCAGCATTCGAAGTTTCAACAGTCGTTGTGGTTCCCGCAATGCCGTACATCTTACCGGTATTATCAAGATAATAGAGATGAACATTATATTCACCAGAAGAATTTTTATGGTTGCTTACACTAACTGAAACTTTATAGTTGCCGTTGCTTTGTTTCGCAGCATTGTACCAAACTAAGTCGTCTTGTCCAGATTGACTTGACCAAACAGGAACTTTAACTTGTGTCACAGGAGTACTGAATGAAAGATTAGATACAATAACATCAAATCCTTTCGAAGTTTTATTTTCAATACTGAGTTTATTTTTTTCGGCAACAGGTTGTGCTACTGTTGTTTGAGTCGCTGTAACTCCATGTTTGCTTCCTGTCTTATCAATGTAGTAGAGATGGACGTTGTAGGTGCCGCGTTCATTCTTGTGATCTGACAACTTGACAGCTACTTTGTAAGTGCCATCGCTTTGTTTCGCAGCATCGTACCAAACGAGGTCATCTTGGCCTGATTTGTCTGTCCAGACTGGTACTTTAACTTCAGCTATGCCATTGCTATCTGAAACATTCGAAACAATAACATTGAAGTCGCCGTTACTTTGGTTTTGAATAGACAAGGTGCCTGTACGTTCGTCTTTAGGTTGAGCTACTGTCGTTTGAGTGGCTGTAACTCCATGCTTGCTTCCTGTCTTATCAATGTAGTAAAGATGAACGTTGTAAGTACCACGTTCGTTCTTATGGTCAGACAACTTGACAGCTACCTTGTAAGTGCCATCGCTTTGTTTTGCAGCGTCGTACCAAACGAGGTCATCTTGACCTGATTTGTCTGTCCAGACCGGAACTTTAACCTCAGCTATGCCGTTACTATCTGAA
>NZ_KB904466.1 GCF_000380105.1 Streptococcus orisratti DSM 15617 | reverse complement strand
AGTTACCAACTTGTCCCATAGTAAGTTCTACCTTATTTTTTTGTCTCAGTCTAATTTCCAGTTTTGGTGTTAGACTAGAACTTACTTTGAGAATTTAGGATGAAAATTGTTTTTTCTCTAAAACCTTGATAGGTTTGACAAACGGTAGAAAATGACTATAGTTAATAGGTCCACCAATTTGGAATCATAACTTTTGGAGGAATATGAGGCTTCCTTTATGGATGGCGAGTTGTAAAACAAAAGTGACTAGTGACAGGTCAGATGTAGAGTAGCTTGAACAAAGTGAAAGCCAGCGTTTTAAGCGCTGGCTGGGAATTTTGACTTCTATCTCTGTACAAAACATCTATTTGATGGAGGTTATGATTTTTTTGTTAGTCCGAAGAATGCTTTGTAAAGGGCGCGAACAGCTTCTTTTTCTTTGGCTGTTTCAATAACAAACATAACTGATACTTCACTTGATCCCTGCGAAATCATAGCAAGATTTATATGTTGATCGGAAAGAGCCTTTGTTGCAGATGCAGTTACCCCGATATGACTTTTCATGTTTTCACCAACTATCATGATGATTGATAGGCCACGTTGAATATTTACTTCATCGACTTCAAGCTTACGAGTTAATTGTGTGATGATTTCTTGCTCTTTAATGGGTGTTAACTCTCTTTCGCGTAAAACAATAGACATGTCATCAATACCAGTAGGCATATGTTCCCAACGAATGTTGAGATCTTCAAGGATTTGCAAAACTTTGCGACCAAACCCGACTTCTCTATTCATAAGATATTTTGAGATGTTAATACTAACAAAGTTATCATCACCCGCTATCCCAACAACAGGGACTTCCATACCTTCATGGGCTAATACAATTTTTGTGCCAGGATGGCTAGGATTATTTGTATTTTTAATAACAAGTGGAATTTTTCCACGGTAAGCTGGAATGAGAGCTTCGTCGTGAAGAACAGAAAATCCTGCATAGGCTAATTCGCGCATCTCTTTGTAAGTTAATTCAGGGATTGAGTGAGGTTTGTGAACAACACCAGGATGAGCTGCAAAAATACCATCTACATCTGTGAAATTTTCATACAAATCAGCTTTCACTCCAGCAGCGACAATGGAGCCTGTAATATCAGAACCACCGCGAGAGAAGGTGCAAATTTGATTATCTACAGTGGTTCCAAAGAATCCAGGAATGACAAGTACTTCTTGATAATCTCGGAGATTTTCCAATTTATCATAACTTGACGGAAGAATTCGGGCATTTCCAGGCTCGCTAGTCACTATGATACCAGCTTGTTTTGGATGAATATAGCGCGCAGGAACGCCGTTTTTTGAAAAATATTCCGCAATGAGTTTGGCATTGTTATCTTCACCAGCAGCTAGAAAAGTATCATATAAGAAATCATTTCCTTCAATCGGCTCACTAGCTAGATGTTTAATTGCATCGGATATTTTTTTCATGATTGTTGATCCAAGATTAAGCTCATTAACAATCGATTGGTATCGCTCGATAATCCAATTTTGGACCTCTGTTACATCCTGTCCAGAGGTGTAGGCATTGTAATATTTAATCAGAGCATCTGTAACTTTTATGTCATTAGCATCACGTTTTCCTGGAGCTGAAACGACCACAAAGCGACGATTAGAATCGGATTTAACGATGTTTAAAACTTTAGTCAACTGTTTTGCAGAAGCCAAGGAGCTTCCACCAAATTTGATAACTTTCATATTTTCTCCAAAAGGTAGATTTTACATAAAATTATAGCAAAATTCAGAAAATTTGTCAGTAGTTTTTCCTTTTTTCTTAGAATATTTCTATGTTTTCAAAATGGTCACTGTTTAAAAAGTTGAATTATTTTAATTTTTTTCTTGCTATTTGTGGGATTTTTATGTTAAGATGTTATCAAAATAATTTGATAATCAAAATACTTTATTATCAAACCAATGAAAGTGTTGAGGAATTGTGATGTTTAATAATGTTATTTTTGATAATGATAAAGATGTTGCAACGTTGACATTCAATCGCCCACAAGTATCTAATGGATTCAATATTCCAATGTGTGAGGAAGTGTTGGAAGCAATCCGTATAGTCGCAGAAAATGCGACTACCAAGGTACTTATCATTAAGGCTAATGGATCAATTTTTTCTGTTGGAGGTGATTTGGCAGAGATGCAAAGGGCTGTTGAGGAGGATGATGTACAATCTCTGGTTAAAATTGCAGAGCTCGTTAATCAGATTTCTTTTGCTCTAAAAAAATTGCCAAAGCCAGTTATTATGAGTATAGATGGAGCAGTTGCTGGTGCTGCTGCTAATATGGCAGTTGCCGCTGATTTTGTTATTGCATCTGTAAAAGCAAAGTTCATTCAGGCTTTTGTTGGAGTTGGTTTGGCACCAGATGCAGGAGGTTTGCTTCTCATGACACGTGCTATTGGTGTGACACGAGCCGCCCAATTAGCAATGACAGGTGAAGGCTTGACTGCAGAAAAAGCACATGAATATGGTATTGTGTATCGTTTATGTGACTCTGAAAAACTTGAAAAAACTACGAATCAGCTTGTTAAAAAACTATTACGTGGTTCAATCAACTCTTATCGAGCGATTAAAGAAATGATTTGGACATCATCGTTTGAATCATGGGAAAATTATACACAAGTTGAACTAGCATTACAGAGGGAACTAGCTTTTAAAGAAGATTTTAAGGAAGGTGTGCGTGCTTACGGGGAACGTCGTCGTCCAAAATTTACTGGGAAATAAGGCTTGTTTTTCTGAAAAATCCTTGCAAAATAGTTTGATGTTTGATATACTTTGATTGTCAAAGTTTATTTGTGGGAGGTGACCTCGTGGATTACGATAAAATCAATGAATATCTTGTTGATATTTTCAATCGTGTTATAGTTATTGAGGAGATGAGTTTGAGGACAAGTCAATTCAATGATGTTTCTATAAAAGAGATGCACACTATTGAAATTATTGGTAATTCAGAAAATGTTACTCCAACGGATATTGCACGTGAACTGATGCTAACATTGGGGACAGTCACCACTAGTTTGAATAAACTTGAGGCAAAGGGCTATATAGAACGTTCAAGATCTAAAGTTGATCGACGTGTTGTTCATTTGGCCTTGACAAAAAAGGGAAGATTATTAAATCGTTTGCACGGAAGATTTCATAAATCTATGGTTAATCATATTGTTGAAGGAATGCCCGAAGAAGATGTTGAAGTACTACAACGTGGACTGAGTAATCTCCATAAATTTCTTGAGGAGTTAGTCTGATGGTATATTCAAGAATTAGCCACGTTGCTCATTATGCGCCTAAGCAAGTTGTGTCTAATGATGACTTAGCTACAATAATGGACACTTCTGATGACTGGATTGCTTCTCGGACGGGAATAAAAAATCGTCATATTAGTGAAAATGAGACTACTAGTGATTTAGCTAGTCATGTTGCAGCGCAGTTGCTATTCAAATCCTCTGTTCAAGCCAGTGAAATTGACTTTATTATCGTTGCAACAATTACGCCAGATTCTATGATGCCATCTACAGCTACAAGGGTTCAAGCGCAAATTGGTGCTGCTAATGCTTTCGCTTTTGATTTAACAGCAGCCTGCAGTGGATTTATTTTTGCTTTAGCGACGGCAGATAAATTGATACAGTCTGGCCTTTATCGCAAAGGTTTGGTCATTGGTGCGGAGACTTTTTCTAAAGCTGTTGATTGGTCTGATCGCTCAACGGCCGTTCTGTTTGGGGATGGTGCAGGTGGTGTGCTGATAGAAGCAAGTGATAAGCGCCACTTTTTGGCTGAATCACTTCATTCTGATGGAAGTCGGGGAGAAAGTTTAACTTCTGGTAAAATTGGTCTATCTTCACCATTTTCACAAAAGTCAGAGAATGATCCGTATGTAAAAATGGATGGTCGTGCAATCTTTGATTTTGCTGTTCGTGAGGTATCCGCCAATATCAAACAGTTGATTACAGATATCAACTTTTCAAATGATGACCTAGATTATCTTTTATTACATCAGGCAAATAATCGTATCTTGGATAAAATGGCTAAAAAGATTGGTATTTCGCGGGAAAAATTCCCAGCCAACATGATGGAATATGGCAATACTAGTGCGGCCAGTATCCCTATTCTTTTATCAGAATGTGTTGATAAGGGAATGTTGAAAATGGATGGTTCTCAGACAATTCTTCTTTCCGGATTCGGTGGAGGTTTTACATGGGGAACTCTTATTGTTAAAATCTAGTTATACACTGTGCGAATGCACATTTATAAAAATTTTTATATCTTAAGGAGAAATTAATCATGGCAGTATTTGAAAAAGTACAAGAAATTATCGTTGAAGAACTTGGTAAGGACGCAGAAGAAGTACAATTGGAAACAACTTTTGATGATCTTGACGCTGACTCACTTGACGTTTTCCAAGTCATCTCAGAAATCGAAGATGCTTTTGATATTCAAATCGAAACAGAAGAAGGACTTAATACTGTAGGTGACTTGGTTGCTTACGTTGAGGAAAAAACAAAATAAGGCACTCTTTAAAGTTAGGGGCGGTGAAGCATTGACAGTTGTCAAACTACGCCGCTCCCTCTTCTTATTTTGATAGTTTGATAATCAAATTATCGTCGGTGTTAAGGCTTAGGAAGTTTTAAAAATGAAAACACGTATTACAGAATTATTGAATATAAAATACCCCATTTTTCAAGGGGGAATGGCATGGGTTGCGGATGGTGACTTAGCTGGGGCAGTATCAAATGCTGGCGGTCTAGGCATCATTGGCGGAGGAAATGCACCCAAAGAGGTAGTTAAAGCAAATATTGATAAAGTGAAATCAATTACTGATAAACCTTTTGGTGTGAATATCATGCTTTTGTCTCCTTTTGCAGATGATATTGTTGACTTGGTCATTGAAGAGGGGGTTAAAGTTGTAACGACTGGAGCAGGAAATCCTGGTAAATATATGGAGCGATTCCATGAAGCTGGTATTACTGTTATTCCCGTTGTTCCCTCGGTAGCATTAGCAAAACGGATGCAAAAATTGGGTGCTGATGCAGTCATTGCAGAAGGAATGGAAGCAGGCGGACACATTGGTAAACTGACCACGATGACCCTTGTGCGTCAAGTTGTAGACGCTGTTGACATTCCGGTCATTGGTGCAGGTGGTGTAGCAGATGGTGCAGGCGCTGCTGCGGTCTTTATGTTGGGGGCAGAGGCTGTCCAAGTTGGGACACGTTTTGTTGTAGCCAAAGAGTCAAATGCTCACCAGAATTTTAAAGATAAAATTTTGAAAGCAAAGGATATTGACACTGTCGTCTCTGCTTCAGTTGTTGGTCATCCAGTTCGAGCAATTAAAAATAAACTCTCTTCTGCCTATGGACAAGCGGAAAAAGATTTTTTAGCTGGTAAAAAATCGGCAGAAGAAATTGAAGAGCTTGGTGCAGGTGCTCTTCGCAATGCAGTTATTGATGGCGATGTCGTTAATGGTTCAGTCATGGCTGGCCAAATTGCGGGTTTGGTTAAGGAAGAAGAAAGCTGCGAAGATATTCTAAAAGATATTTACTATGGTGCTGCTAGGGTAATCAAAAAAGAAGCTGCTCGCTGGGAAGATGTTGATGCCTAATTGCCATTAGTCTCTCTTATCACAAGTTGGAGGATTACATTTAAATGACAAAAACAGCGTTTTTATTTGCCGGGCAAGGTGCTCAAAAACTTGGGATGGCAAGTGATCTCTACGAAGCTTTTCCTATTATCAGAGAAACTTTTGATACCGCCAGTCGTATCTTGGGATATAATTTGCGGCATCTGATTGATCATGATGAGGAAAAACTCAATCAAACACGATACACACAGCCAGCAATCTTAACGACTTCTATTGCCATTTATCGTTTGCTCTTAGAAAGAGGCTACAATGCTGACTTAGTTGCTGGCCTGTCCTTGGGTGAGTATTCTGCCTTGGTTGCTTCAGGGGCTTTGGCGTTTGAAGATGCAGTTGCTTTGGTCGCTAAGCGAGGAGAATTTATGGAAACTGCGGCTCCTGCTGGAACAGGCAAGATGGTTGCGGTTATGAATATGGATGCTTCCGTCATTGAGGAGGCTTGCCGGAAAGCTTCTGAAAAGGGAATTGTGACACCGGCAAACTATAATACTCCTGGACAAATTGTAATTGGTGGTGAAGTTGAAGCAGTTGGTCAAGCGCTTGAATTTCTAAAAGAAGCCGGTGCTAAACGTCTTATTCCGCTTAAAGTTTCAGGTCCCTTTCATACGGCTCTTTTGCAACCAGCTAGTGAAAAGTTAGCTGTGGAGTTAGAAAAGATTGTCTTTAGACCATTTAATATTCCTCTAATTGGAAATACTGAAGCTAAGGTCATGACAGAGTCTGAAGTTAAGAGTCTACTTGCTCGACAGGTTATGGAGCCAGTTCGTTTTTACGAATCTATTGAAACAATGAAAAAACTAGGGCTGACCGAAGTGATTGAGATTGGCCCTGGCAAAGTACTCAGTGGTTTTATGAAAAAAATTGACAAAACAATTCCAACAACTACGGTTGAGGATTTGGCTAGTCTGACTGATTTGCTACAAAAATAGGAGGTTTAATTTGGAAATTACATCTAAAAACGTGTTTATTACCGGATCAAGCAGAGGGATTGGTCTAGCAATCGCACATCAATTTGCAAAATTGGGAGCCAATGTTGTACTAAACGGTCGCTCAGCTATTTCGCAAGACCTCATCAATAGTTTTGATGATTATGGAGTTAAAGTAATTGCTGTTTCTGGAGATGTCTCAAACTATGCGGATGCAAAACGTATGGTGGATGAGGCTGTTGCCCATCTTGGGTCAATTGATGTTCTAGTCAATAACGCTGGAATTACTAGAGATAAGCTCATGTTAAAAATGACAGAAGAAGATTTTGAAACTGTTTTGAAAATTAATTTGACTGGCGCTTTTAATATGACACAATCAGTCTTGAAACCGATGACAAAAGCACGTCAAGGTGCTATCATTAATATATCTAGTGTCGTTGGCTTAACAGGTAATATCGGACAGGCCAATTATGCAGCTTCAAAAGCTGGTTTGATTGGCTTTACAAAGTCTGTTGCAAGAGAAGTTGCTGCGCGTGGTGTAAGGGTGAATGCTATTGCTCCAGGGTTTATCGAGTCGGATATGACTGATGTTATTCCTGAAAAAATGAAAGAAGCAATGCTTGCTCAAATTCCTATGAAACGTGTTGGGAAAGCCGATGAAGTTGCACAACTTGCATCATTTTTGGCACAGCAAGAATACCTAACTGGTCAAGTTGTTGCTATTGATGGCGGCATGACCATGCAGTAAGAGAAGAGTTTTAGACAGTTCCCTGTAAATAAGGAGAAAAAGATGACATTGAATAGAGTTGTAGTAACGGGTTACGGTGTGACATCACCAATTGGAAATACCCCGGAAGAATTTTGGAACAGCCTCTATGATGGTAGAATTGGCATTGGTCCGATTACCAAATTTGATACTTCAGATATCCCAGTGCACAATGCTGGCGAGGTTAAAGATTTTCCTTTTGATAAATACTTTGTTCGTAAAGATAAAAATCGTATGGATATGTACTCTATCTATGCAATTTATGCAACCTTGGAAGCTTTAGAAAATGCTGGGCTAGACATGGAAACCGAAAATCGTGACCGTGTTGGTGTAATCGTATCATCTGGTATTGGCGGTTTGCAGGAAATGCAAGAGCAAATCATTCGTATGCATGAAAAAGGAATCCGACGTATCCAGCCTATGTTTATTCCAAAAGCATTGTCAAATATGGCCGCTGGGAATATTGCCCTTAAAATTGGTGCCCAAGGAGTATGTAAGTCAATTACAACTGCTTGTGCTTCCTCGAATGATGCTATTGGAGAAGCTTTTCGTGAAATCAAGTTTGGTTTCCACGATGTGATTTTGGCAGGTGGTTCGGAGTCCACTATTAATGAGATTGGTATTGGTGGTTTCAACGCACTAACCGCTTTGTCAACAACAGAAGATCCTAAACGTGCAGCTATTCCTTTTGATAAGGATAGAAATGGTTTTGTCATGGGCGAGGGTGCTGGTGTGCTTGTCTTAGAGAGCCTTGAACATGCTCAAAATCGCGGAGCGACTATCTTAGCTGAAGTTGTGGGTTATGGTAGCAATTGTGATGCCTACCACCAAACCACCCCAACACCAGATGGTTCTGGTGCGGCTAAGGCTATAAAATTGGCTATTCAGGAAGCAGGTATCCAAGCTAGTGATGTTGATTACGTCAATGCTCACGGAACCTCTACTCAGGCCAATGAAAAAGGAGAAAGTCAAGCTATCGTTACTGTATTTGGTAAAGATGTTCCAGTTTCTTCAACCAAGTCCTTCACTGGGCATCTTTTGGGGGCGGCAGGAGCTGTAGAAGCTATTGCAACCATTGAGGCCATCCGTCATAGTTTTATTCCAATGACAGCGGGAACAAAGGAGCTTTCCGACGATATTGAGGCTAATGTTATTTTCGGACAAGGTCAAGGGGCAGACCTTCAATATGCTATTTCCAATACTTTTGGATTTGGTGGTCATAATTCCGTTCTTGCCTTTAAACGCTGGGAGGAATAATGTTGAATATTAGTGAAGTTAAAGAATTGATGGCGCAGTTTGATGCTTCAAGCCTGAAAGAATTTTCATTTAAGACAGTAGATGGGGAATTAGCTTTTTCTAAAAACGACCATCAGTTGGTACAAGCGCAAGCGCCGCTTCCTCCTGTGTCTACTCCAACGTTTGTAGCTACACCAGTAGTGGCAACAACTCAAGAGGAGGATCCAGAGGCAGCGCAAGCTATTTCCAAGGAAGAGACTCCCGCTGTTGCTGAAGGCGAGGAAGTCCCTAGTCCGCTTGTAGGAGTTGCCTACCTTGCTTCAAGCCCTGACAAACCAGCTTTTGTTTCAGTAGGTGACTCGGTTAAAAAAGGTCAAACTCTTTTGATTATTGAGGCGATGAAAGTGATGAATGAGATTCCAGCTCCTCGTGATGGAATTGTGACTGAAATTCTCGTTACTAATGAAGAAGTGGTTGAATTTGGACAAGGATTGGTGCGCATTAAATGATTGATATTAAAGAAATTAGAGATGCTCTTCCTCATCGTTATCCCATGCTTTTGGTTGATCGAGTACTGGAGATTTCTGAAGATGAAATAACTGCCATTAAAAATGTAACCATCAATGAACCATTTTTTAATGGGCATTTTCCTGACTATCCTGTTATGCCAGGAGTTCTCATTATGGAAGCTTTGGCTCAGACAGCGGGTGTTCTGGAATTATCAAAACCAGAAAATAAGGGGAAACTTGTTTTTTACGCAGGAATGGATAAGGTGAAATTCAAAAAGCAAGTGATTCCAGGAGATCAATTGGTCATGACCGCTAAATTTATCAAACGTCGCGGAACCATTGCTGTTGTTGAAGCCAAAGCTGAAGTGGATGGTAAATTAGCAGCGTCAGGGACACTTACTTTTGCTATTGGCAACTGATAGGTTACTCGAATAGAGGGAGAAATGCATCCACATGTTTAAAAAATTATTGATTGCCAATCGTGGTGAAATTGCGGTGCGTATTATTCGTGCGGCGCGTGAGTTGGGAATCTCAACAGTTGCCGTCTATTCGGAGGCTGATAGAGACTCTCTCCATACGATTTTAGCGGATGAAGCTATTTGTATTGGACCAGCACGCTCAACTGACTCATACCTGAATATGAATTCAGTCTTGTCTGCTGCTATTGTCACAGGTGCGGAAGCCATTCACCCTGGTTTTGGCTTTTTAAGTGAAAATTCCAAATTTGCCACGATGTGTGAAGAAATGCGCATCAAATTTATAGGGCCAAGTGCAGCTGTTATGGATAAGATGGGTGACAAGATTAATGCACGCGCTGAAATGATTAAGGCAAATGTTCCAGTGATTCCGGGCTCTGACGGTGAGGTTTACACTAGCAAGGAAGCTCTGACGATTGCTGATAAACTTGGCTATCCTGTCATGCTTAAGGCTTCGGCTGGAGGCGGTGGTAAGGGAATTAGGAAGGTTAACTCCTCTGCTGAATTGGGCCCTGCTTTTGAATCAGCTTCACAGGAAGCTAAAGCAGCTTTCGGAAATGGGGCCATGTATATTGAAAAAGTTATTTATCCAGCTCGACATATTGAAGTGCAGATTCTGGGCGATTCATTTGGCAATGTGATTCATCTTGGGGAACGTGACTGTTCCTTGCAACGGAATAATCAAAAGGTTTTGGAAGAAAGTCCATCTATTGCCATTGGTAAGACTCTTCGTACAAAGATTGGTGATGCGGCAGTCCGTGCAGCTAAGGCGGTTGCTTATGAAAATGCTGGAACAATCGAATTTTTGCTTGATGAGTCTACACGTGAATTTTATTTTATGGAAATGAATACGCGTGTTCAGGTTGAGCATCCGGTGACTGAATTTGTTACAGGCATTGATATTGTAAAAGAACAAATTCGGATTGCTGCTGGAGAACCTTTACCAATCACACAAGATGAAGTTGAAATCAGAGGGCATGCCATAGAATGTCGTATCAATGCTGAAAATCCTAAGTTTAATTTTGCTCCAAGCCCTGGAACTATTAAAGAACTATACCTTCCAAGCGGTGGCGTTGGACTCCGTGTTGATTCGGCAGTTTACACTGGATATACGATTCCTCCTTATTACGACAGTATGATTGCTAAGATTATCGTTCATGGGGAAAATCGTTTTGAGGCTCTCATGAAAATGCAGAGGGCACTTTATGAGTTGGAGATTGAAGGAGTAACCACTAATACAGACTTTCAATTGGATTTAATTGCTAATCCAAGAGTTATTGCAGGGGACTATGATACTTCCTTCTTGATGGAGGACTTCCTACCAAACTATTACAAGTCAGGTGATTAGGAGGGATTATGGCTTTATTTGGAAAAAAAGATAAATATATTCGTATCAATCCTAATCGTTCACTTAAAAAAACGGTTGAACGTGAGGCTCCAGAAGTTCCTGATGAATTATTTGCCAAATGCCCATCATGTAAGCATATGATCTATCAGAAAGATTTAGGTGTTGCTAAGATTTGTCCTGCTTGTTCTTATAATTTTCGTATTTCTGCTCAGGAGCGTCTAGCTATTACAGTTGATGAAGGAAGTTTCGATGAATTGTTTACAGGCCTTGAAACTAAAGATCCTTTAAAATTTCCACAATACGCTGAAAAATTAGCTCTTGCACGGGAGAAAACTGGCCTTGATGAGGCTGTGCTTACGGGTAAAGCTTTGATAAGGGGACAAAAGGTTGCTCTGGCAATTATGGATTCGAATTTTATCATGGCCTCAATGGGGACAGTGGTTGGTGAAAAATTGACCCGTTTATTTGAATTAGCTATTGCAGAGAAGTTACCAGTTGTTATTTTTACAGCGTCAGGTGGTGCTCGGATGCAAGAAGGAATCATGAGTCTTATGCAAATGGCTAAGATTTCTGCGGCAGTTAAGCGGCACTCTAATGCAGGACTCTTTTATTTGACAGTTCTTACCGATCCAACGACTGGTGGGGTTACGGCAAGTTTTGCCATGGAAGGAGATATTATCTTAGCTGAACCTCAAGCTTTGATCGGTTTTGCAGGCCGTCGAGTTATTGAAACAACTGTTCGTGAAGATTTGCCAGAAGATTTTCAAAGGGCAGAATTTTTGTTGGATCACGGTTTTGTTGATGCCATTGTCAAACGAACAGAATTGGCTGACGTGATAGCTGACTTGGTAAAATTCCATGGAGGTGCTAGATGAGTGATGTTTCAAGAATTTTGAAAGAGGCCAGAGAACAAAGTCGTTTGACAACGCTCGACTATGCCAAATTGATTTTTGAAGATTTTATGGAACTACATGGAGATCGTCAATTTGCGGATGATGGGGCTATTGTTGGCGGTTTAGCACGTTTGGACGGTCAACCTGTTACCATTGTAGGTATCCAAAAAGGAAAAAATCTGCAAGATAATTTGCATCGTAATTTTGGTCAGCCAAATCCAGAAGGGTATCGTAAAGCCCTTCGACTGATGAAGCAAGCTGAAAAATTTGGTCGTCCTATTATTACCTTTATCAATACCGCAGGCGCCTACCCAGGTGTAGGTGCTGAGGAACGTGGTCAGGGAGAGGCTATTGCTCGTAATTTGATGGAAATGAGTGATCTTAAGGTGCCTATTATCGCTGTTATCATTGGTGAAGGGGGCTCTGGAGGTGCTTTAGCTTTAGCTGTGGCAGATCAGGTTTGGATGCTCGAACATACCATGTATGCAATTCTAAGCCCAGAGGGTTTTGCCTCTATTTTGTGGAAAGATGGTTCACGGGCAACAGAGGCTGCTGAATTGATGAAGATTACAGCCAATGAATTACTCCAAATGGAAGTGGTTGACAAGGTTATTCCAGAGCATGGTTATTTTTCAAGTGAAATTGTAGAAATGTTAAAGAAAAATTTGATTGAGGAACTAGCTCAACTTCGTCAGCAACCCATCGAAACTTTACTGGAAAACCGTTACCGACGCTTTAGAAAATATTAAAATTAGCCCGATTTGGGCTTTTTTGTAAGACTTTTAAGTAATACTACTCTTCAAAAATCAAACTCTGACATTGTTGTCTAGTGTGCTTTTGATTTTTCGGGAGTATAAATGTAATATACCTGCTGTTCTTAAGTTACTGAGAGCAGACAAAAATCCCAAATCAGAAGTCATCAATAGCCTTAGATTTGGGATTTTTAGTATTAAGATATAGTTTATTTAGGTGAGATAATATCAACACCGCCCATATATGGACGAAGAACTTCTGGAATTGTTACAGAACCATCTTCATTTTGATAATTTTCAAGAATAGCAGCCACAGTGCGTCCTACAGCAAGACCAGAACCGTTAAGAGTATGAAGTAGTTTGACTTTGCCATCTGCTTCGTCACGGTAACGAATTTGGGCACGACGTGCTTGGAAATCTTCAGTATTTGAACATGAAGAGATTTCACGGTAAGTGTTTTGTGCTGGAATCCAAACTTCTAAATCGTAAGTTTTAGCGGCTGAGAATCCCATATCTCCAGTACACAAGGTAATGACACGGTATGGTAGGTTTAATTTTTGAAGGATATTCTCAGCATTTGCTGTCATTTTTTCTAATTCGTCATAGGAATTTTCTGGCTTAGAGAATTTGACCATTTCAACCTTATGGAATTGGTGAAGACGAATAAGCCCTCGAGTGTCACGACCAGCAGAGCCAGCTTCAGAGCGGAATGAAGGACTCATAGCTGTGAAATAGATAGGTAAATCTTTGCCATCAAGGATTTCACCACGATAATAGTTAGTCACAGGGACTTCAGCAGTTGGAATAAGGACAAAGTCACTGTCCGCTAACTCAAAAGTATCTTCTTTGAATTTTGGATATTGACCAGTACCAAACATTGAATCGTGGTTTACCATGTAAGGAGGAATAATTTCAGTGTAACCTTCCTTGGCATGCTCGTCTAACATAAAGTTGTAGAGAGCACGTTCTAGGCGGGCACCTAATCCTTTGTAGAAGAGGAACCGTGAACCAGTGACTTTGGCACCGCGTTCCCAATCAAGAATATCCAAATCTTCTCCGAGGTCCCAGTGAGCTTTGATGTCAAAGTCGAAGTGACGTGGTGTTCCCCAACGGCGGACCTCAATATTCTCGTCTTCATCGGCCCCGACAGGAACAGAGCTATGTGGTGTATTTGGTAGGCGAACGATGATTTCATTGAGTTTCTCATCAGTTTCAGTCAATTCAGCATCAGTAGCTTTGATGCTTGCTGATAATGTCTGCATAGCCACAATCTGTTCAGAAGCATCTTCTTTGTTGCGCTTAGCTTGAGCAATAGCTGCCGATGCGATGTTGCGCTCTGCTTTAGCTTCTTCTGACTTAATTAAAAGTGTTCGGCGTTTTTCATCCAATTCTTTTAATTCATGAAGTGTTTCTTGATTGACACCTCGATTCGCTAAACTAGCAGCTATAGTATCAAAATCGTTTCGAATACGTTTAATATCTAACATAATTTCCTCCAAATGGTTTGATTTTGTAAGTAATGATTGTGATTGGTTTAATTAAAGTCATCTTTACTAATCGCTACAGATGGGTAATGAGTGAGATTAGTAAGGCCTGTGTCAAGTGGTAAATCATAAATGGCTAAGTAGTCTTTTGGAAATTGTTTCTGAAAGATAGCCATTTTATCACGGATAATAGTTTCGTCCTTAGAGGCAAAAACGACCTCAACCACCGCCTCGGACTTATCTATAAAAGCATGAACAATAATTTTAATCATGGAAAACCTCCCCAGTAAGAAAAAAACACAGAAATGATTTTGCTGGAGCGCTCACGCGCGGTTCCATCCAGCTTCACATTCTGTGCACTTAATTACTTTTAAATTTTACCACGGTAGAATTTGGGATTGTTCGATTACCTGCTCACAGCAACCGCAGACTTTCTGGAAAACGTCCAATCTTACTTATCCGATAACTCCATTATATAGGAAAACTGAGAAAAAGTAAATGATATTTTTGCTATGCTGATACCCAGTAGCTTAAAGAGCAAATATTTAGCCGATAGATAGGTTACTTGCGCTTAAAGGACTTTAATTTTGAAATAATGGTTTGAATTAGAGTTGGGAGTTTTACGACCTTATCATTGCCAAGATAACTTCGTGCAATTTTAAGAATTTTACCAGAATCTTTAGAGGCAAAGAGAAACTTCCCCTGATCGGTAAAGATTTCAAAATGACGGCTAACTTTATTCTTACGTGTAACATTAGCACCAATGTGATTAATAGAAGTCCATGGAATCTGAATAAATTGTTCAACATTAACGTCTGGATAAAATTCTAGAGCAGTTTCACCTATAAGGAATTTTCCAACTTTACCTCCAATAGCTAGATAGGAAACACCTGTTGTTTGAAGTTCAACTGATTTATTAAGAGATTGAGCCATAATTTCTCACTTTGCTGTTTTTTATTGTATTATACCATAATTGAAGGTAGTAAAGCAAAAGTTGGTCAGAGTGATAAAGATTTTTAAAAACATCATTTGACCTCAAATTTTTAGTTAAACAAAAGAGAGTTCAGAACTAAATTGTTCCAAACCCCTTTTATGAATTGAATGATTTGATTACATGATACCGAAGAAACGAGCAGCGATACCAACGATAAACAAAGCAATAATAATTGTGATTGGTGAAACTTTCTTCTTAAGTAGCCACATGCAAAGGAAAGTCAAGAGAAGTCCCATCAATCCAGGAATCAAGCTGTTCAACTGTCCTTGGAGTGTTTGTGATTGAACCTTATCCAAACTCAAACCGCTAAGTGCATCTCCAAGAATCCCTTTCAACTCAGCACCAGTTACATTTCCTTTTGGAAATTCAATGTAGGCTCCTTCTGATAATTGTTTACCAGGAAGATTAACAGTAAAGCTGATAGATACCCAACGTTCAACCAGAACAGCAAGAATGAACATACCAAGGATTGAAGCTCCTTTTGTGATGTCTTTCAGGATACCACCTGACATGTCTTTTGTGATTTCAGAACCAGCTTTGTAACCAAATTCTTGTGTGTACCACAAGAAGGCCATACGAATAATGTTCCAACCAAAGAAGAAGATTAATGGACCAACGATATTACCTGTTGTTGCCAATGATGCACCAAGAGCTCCTAAGATAGGACGAACGGTGAACCAGAAGACAGGGTCTCCGATACCAGCAAGAGGTCCCATCATACCAATTTTAACCCCTTGGATAGCAGCGTCATCGATTTCAGTACCGTTTGCTTTTTCTTCTTCAAGAGCAAGGGTTACCCCCATGATTGGGGCAGCAACGTATGGGTGGGTATTGAAGAATTCCAAGTGGCGTTCAAGAGCAGCAGCTTGGTCTTCTTTAGAAGTATAAAGTTTTTTAATAGCAGGAATCAGTGCATAAGCCCAACCCAAGTTTTGCATACGTTCATAGTTCCATGAACCTTGCAAGAATTGTGAACGCCACCAAACTTTTTGACGATCTGATTTTGATAATTGAATTTTTTCAGCCATGATTGTTCCCCTTTCTAGTAGTCTTCAAGGATATCGCCGATTGGATCGCCAGAACTTGAGGCAGCTCCTCCACCGTTACCACCTTGTTTAGAAAGGTTAAGGTAGATGAGGGCGATTGCAACACCGATTGTACCAAGAGCGATAAGGGTAAGATCGCTAAGGGCAGCAAATGCAAATCCTAGAGCGAAGAAAGGCCAAACTTCACGAGTTGCCATCATATTGATAACCATGGCATAACCTACGGCTACAACCATACCCCCACCGACAGCCATACCACCGTTCAACCAGTCTGGCATCAAGCCAAGGATGTCTTGAACAGCAGAGGCAGGAACAGCGATTAGCATAGCAGCAGGAACAGCGATACGAAGACCTTGAAGGACAAGGGCAAACAAGTGGGCACGTTCAACCGCAGCAATGTTCCCTTCTTTAGCAGCACTGTCAGCTGTGTGGACAAGGNCAACTGAGATTGTACGAACGATCATTGTGAGGAAGAGTCCAGCGACAGCGAGTGGGATAGCTGTTGCTGTTGCAACGGCAATACCTTCAGTTGAGAAGTTACCGCTTTTTACCATGATGATAGCTGCAGCTACAGAAGCGAGAGCAGCGTCAGGAGCAACAGCAGTACCGATGTTAGCCCAAGCAAGGGCAATCATTTGAAGTGATCCACCAAGCATAACGCCTGCTTCAAGATTACCAGTCACAAGACCGATAAGTGTACAAGCCACAAGTGGTTGATGGAATTGGAATTGGTCAAGGATACCTTCAAGACCAGCAAAGAAGGCAACAACTACAACCAAGATAGCAGAAATAATTGAAATATCTGACATGGTTTTATTCCTTTTCTATTGAGTTTTCATGAGTACTCTCAACTGATTTAACAAGATGCGAGCACTACAGTTTGAGTGAATTATTGAACGTTTGCTTTTTGAATAAGGTCAAACAAGTCTTTCTTAGAATCGTTTGGCACTTTGCGAACATCAAAGCTTACGCCGAGGTCACGTAATTTTTCAAAGGCAGCAACGTCGTCCTTGTCCATTGACAAAACGTTGTTAACCATTGTCTTACCTGTTGAGTGAGCCATAGAACCAACATTGAGTTCTTTAATCGGCACACCGCCTTCAATAGCACGAAGGGCATCTTGGACAGTTTCGAACAAGATAAGCGCATGCGTTTCACCAAAGCGGGTATCTTTTGCTACTTCAATCAATTTATCAATCGGAACAACATTAGCATTAACCCCAGAAGGTGCCGCTTGTTTGATCAAACCTTTACGTAGATCATCTTTTGCCACGGCATCTGATGCAACAATAATGCGATCAGCTTTTGAAGCTGGAGTCCATGCTGTAGCAACTTGTCCGTGAAGAAGACGCGTATCAATACGTGCAAGGTTAATTTTGATCTTACCATCTCCAATGACAGTCCCTTTTGGAATAGCTCCTTTTGGAGCGCTAGTTTTAGCTGGAACCGCTGCAACTTCCACTGGATTAAGTTCTTCGGGAAGGGCTTTAACACCATCCTTAGATTCCTTAATAATGTTTGCAGCAACCTTATCAACCCCAGCATTAGCATCCATCAGACGCTCAGTGTAGGCTTGAATAAGCATTGGCAAATTGAGACCGGTAATGATAGCCATTTTGCGATCAGGATTTTCTCCCATCACGCGACTTGCTTGGTTAAATGGTGAACCAGACCAAAGGTCAGCAAGTACAAGGACTTCATCATCAGCATCAAATTGTGCGATAGCATTGTTGAAGTGTTCATACAAATCGTCTGGACCTTCATTTGGCATGAAAGTTACAACTTGAACTTTCTCCTGCTCACCAAAGATCATAGAACCAGATTGATGGATACCTTCAGCAAATTTACCATGACTGGCAATAATAATACCGATAGCCATTCTTGTTCTTCCTCCTTATTTATATTTTTCATTAAAAGAAAAAAGAATAATCTCCTTCCGCTAAGAGCGGCTATTCTTTTTCATTTTAGTGAATTAGAGAACGATACTATTGTAAAACGTTTTCACCTAAAAATCAACCCCTATTTTTACAAAGATATGACAAAAAAGAAAAAACTTGCAAATTCTAGCATAAATTTCCAATCGAAAATGATTGAAAATGTGTCAAAATAGCAGAAAATATGACACAAAAACCTACTTTTTAATCAAAGTAGGTTAATAATGTTCGTTTATAGCAAAAGTTCTTCTAATTTTCGAGCCACACCATCATCTTCATTTGTATAGTCAAGTTGCTCATCGGCGTATGGTAAAAGTACTTCACTAGCGTTTTTCATGGCATAACCAGATTTTGCCAGAGATAGCATTTCAGTATCGTTGTGTTCATCGCCAAAAGCAATCAGGTCCTCTTTGGATTTATTGAGTTCTTTAAGTAAGTAGCTCAGGGCGTAGGCCTTATTGATACCTTTCGGTGAAAATTCAAGGATATTCATTGGTCCACCCCAAGAATCAATTTCCATTTCATATTTGAAGTGGCGGCGCATCTCATCAGCAAGAGCATACTTGTTTTCATGCCTTGTTTGCATGAGGAGGGCATTTGGATTTTTGGTGATTTTTGAAGCATCTAATTGCATTTTATTCGTGATTTCTTCAACACCAAACAATTCAGGATTGATGCTCTGCGGATTGTCCATAGTAATAAAAAATTTTTTCCGATATTCACTGGCAATAAAGTCTGCTTCGAAACTTTCTCTTTGTTTTAAAACGTCTATAAGGTAGCTTTTGTCAATGGTAACACTTTGTTCACGGTCCCATTTTTTGTCAGGAATATGCGTGAGAGCGCCGTTGAAGCTAATCATGGGCGTATTTAGGCGGAGACGCTTATAATGGTCAGCTGCCATGGTAAAAGGGCGACCGGTCGCGATAACGACAAAATGGCCTTTATCTTTGACACGTTGAATGACATCAACAGTATAATCTGAAATGGTATTATCATTGTGTAATAGGGTACCATCTAAATCAATAGCGATTAGTTTTTTTCTCATATTAAGGATTATGACAGAAAATAAGTTGAAATGCAAGGACTGACTATGATAAGTTTAAGTGGAGATTAGGCTACTCCATATTTTTCGGAAAATTCTATATATTCAATTGACAAACAGTCAGGAGAGTTGTACTCTGTAAGGGTAAATAGTAAAAAAACGTTTATGAAAATTAAAAAGTACCGTGCTGGCCAATAGTAGCAAATGTGTCTTGATTTTACAATATATTGTATCAATCTACTTTTGAATTTTCTAAAGACTTCCTAAAATTTTGTAAAACGACACATTTTATTTTGATGACTTCTATAACATCATAGAAACAACAACTATTCAGGAGATGAAGTTGAAATATAAGGAGCTTGCTAATGCAGTTATTAAAAAAGTTAGACTTTTAGGAGGAGATATTTGATGTCAATTGATCAACAAAATTTATATAAAAATGAATTAGAGTTAAAATATGAGGTCTTAGATTCAAAAACTTTTGAGAATTATAAAAAAGTCATTGAAAAAGCGGGATTTCAGATGCGTGGTAGCTTTCTTGAAACTGATTTTGTTCCAGATTTAGCAAATTTTGAATGTAAATCAAAGGGGATTGTTCTGAGGTATAGAATGGTAAAACCTAAAGGCTATTTATTAACTTTAAAGCTTAAGGGAAAAAGGCACGATTTACAAGATAACATAGAGATTGAGTATGAAAGCTGTAGTAAGGATAAGAAACCTTTTAAAGAAATTCAAAGAATAATTAATTCAGAATTTTCAATTCAATTATCGGAATTAGCGTTGTTAAAAAATACTATTATTGAGAACACTGTAGAAATCATTGATTATTTATATAGTATCGGTTTTACTAAATGTAGAATGCTTTCACAAAAAAAGAGAACCATTTATACAAAAGGTGAAAAGTCTTTTTGTTTTGATACATTTCCAGATCCGATTGGTACCTATTTGGAGCTAGAGGCTTTTAACGATAAAGATTTAAGTAAGTTAAAAAAAGTAGTCGCATCAGTAATTGAATTAGATTTATGTGAGGTTAAAAACTATGGAAAAATAATTCAAGAAAAGTTGAATAGTTATGGGATTCCTCATTCGAAACAGAGAGTGTGTGTATTTAGCAATAATCTTCAAAACTTTGTATATCAAAAATTTAAATTATGAAAAGTCTAACTTAATTTGACAATTTAGATCTAAAGAAAATATCTGCTAAATTTGCAAACAACTGAGAGAGTAATAATTTGACAAATGAATTAGACATATAATACCTCACCCAACTTTGAATAAAAATATATGAAAATACACTTTGAGTATGTCAATGTTAATCTTGAATTTAATTCAAGAAGATATCCAGTAAATCTGCATAGCTAGTAAATGAAGTTGGAAATACTAGTCCTGAATAAAATAACGTAATGGTATTAAGCAAATTTAATAAAACGGATACTCGTTTAAAACGCTCCGTTAACTTAATTATCAGGAAATAAATCACCAAAAATAAAATACAATTAAGTACTGTAGTTAAAATCAGACCCACCGTATCTACGGAAGGAACAACAAATTTATCTTTAAAAAATGGGTAAGATAAAATGATTGAAATCGAAAAAATGAGTGTTGACCAGATAAAATATGTGATTGAACGGGTAAAATAAATCATTATAGGTGTACATCTTGTTGCTTTGATATTTGTATATTGATTGGTTCTAATTTCATATTCCAACTCCTTATTAGCAAGTAATATTACATTAGTCATCGAATAATAAATAAAAAAATTGATTAGATTTATTGGTTTATCACTATTGAAAATAACAATGATACCCGTAATAAAAATCAAGGAATAAATGACTTCACAAATACTATCAAACAGATATCGAACTTTATAATTAAAATATCTTCTCAATTCACTAAACATGGAAAAGACTCCCTCTTTTTTTAGCTATTTTCAATAAAGTATTAAATAGTAAAGCTCCAACTAACCAATAGATGGCACAATAAATGATTATCAAAAATACACACTGATACGATGGAGAAATGATAACCTTTCTCAAGGTATAATAAGGGAAGAGGTTTCCTATAATCCTCAATAAGCCACTTAGTGGTGCTAGTATGCCAGTAAAATATAGCATGAAGTAAGAAATTAATGATGTGATGCTAGATGTACGATTAAAAATAAAACAGAGACTTGATAAGCAGAATCCAAAACCATACATACTAATAATCGTTAGCATACATGCAGTGAAACTCCCAACTAATTTTAAGATATCATCTGGAAAATTAATTTGATTAATCATGGATAAAACGATAAAAATAGGAATTGCTTTAACAAAATCTACTAATATCTGAACTATGATTTTAAACATTAATACATGAAAAATACTCTTACTGCTCTGAATCACACTGATCAAAGTTCTATCATAAAGGTCATCTTCAATAAAAAATGTTGGATGTGTAATAGCATGACTTGTAAAGTACCAGGTAAATAGTAAACATAATAACAAATACTTACTCTGTACATTTTGAAAATATTGGAGATAAGCTGAAACCATTATTAAGATTCCAAAATTTGCAAAGAATAAATTAAATTTAAACTGCATCATCTCTTGCAGCTGTCGGTTCAATTCCCTTCTTATTTCTCTAATCATGATGAATAACCTCATACAATATTTCTTCAATACTTTCTTCAACTTCTTCAAAAAATATAATATCAAAATGATTGAAGATTTGATTTTTCACATGACTGTCTTTCACTTCAACAATTAATCTCTCATTGTCTACATGATAAGATAATTCAGGAAATAACTTATCAAAAGAATCTTTCTCAAAGTATGAAATACCAATTTTATATTTAATCCACTTATTATTTTTTCCAAAAATTTCTGAGAAACTACCTTCTTGATTTATCTCACCTTTATTCATCACACAAACTCTCGTTGAGATCTCTTTTGCAAAATATATGTCATGTGTAGTCATCAGAACTATGGTTTCTTTTTCTTGACAGAGGATTTGTAATAATTTTGCAAACTGTTTTTTTGCAACAATATCTAAACCATTTGTAGGCTCATCCAGACACAAAACTTTTGGCTTGCAAAGTAGAGCGATAATTAGAGATAATTTTTGTCTCGTTCCTTGTGACAGTTCGGATACCAATATATTGGTGTAGGCATTAAAGTCAAGTATTTCAAATAAATTTTCTAAATCCTTCTTAATGTGACTCCGTGAAATCTTATTCAAGTGTAAAAAATAATCAATGTTTTGATTTGAAGTTAAATACTCATAGTACCCCCTACCGCTTTCTAAAACAAATTTGACATCCTTATGAATTGCTGCTGAGGTGTTGCTATTTCCAAAAACAACAACATCACCTGAATCTTGCAGCATTAGGCCCGAGATAATCTTTATCAAAGTAGATTTACCTGCACCATTAGCACCTACTATAGAAACAATTTCTCCTTTCTGCACTTCAAAACTTGGGATACTCAGTACGACTTTACCATGAAAACTTTTTTTGATGTTATATACTCCAACCTCACTCATTAATAACTACTCCTAGTGATATTAGATTTTTTAAAATCGTATTTTCAATCTCAAACATATCTTCTTTGTTGACGTTATATTTTCTTAAGAGAAGTTTTTTAAAATCAGTTCCAATTCTTAAAGAATCAATAAAATCATAATAAACTTCTGTTACTTCAAATAATTCTCCGCTTAATTTATTAAATAAAATCGTATTTTGTTCCGTTTGAAAATTAGGCTCAAACCTAATAAACCAATTTTTACTTATTCGCATGTATGATACACCTCTTATCATATTCTAGTTTCGAAACAAATGCCATGGCATAGCAACCTCCACCACAATTATTAAAAAGTTTACAATCTTTACATTTAATATCATCTGACCAAGCAGTTCTATTTAATCTGTCCACGCCAGAATTCCAAACTGATTCAAAATCATCGGTAATTAAATTTCCCATTAAATGTGTTTCATCATGTAAGAAAGGGCACGGATACACATCTCCATGCATATCAATCTCAAATTCTGTTTTTTGAGCTGGACAATAAAGCGGTGAATTATATTCAATTCCATTCTTAATTGCAAGTGACCATGGATGACAAAACGGGGATGTTAAAAATTTCACACCTTGATTACTAAATTTCACTACTAGATTGTTGTAATAATCGGCATATTTTTCATCCGATACTAATAATCTATTGTGAATAGAAAAAATAGAAGATAGCTGAATATGTAGTAGTCCTAGCTTATAACAAAATTCAATAATTTCATCAAGCTCATGGATGTTTAGTGAACTAATAACAATATTTACCAATAATTGCTGATAGTCTCTACTCAAACATTCCTTAACAAAAAAACAAATTTGATCTAAGGGGGCAGTATCAATCTGATTTGGTCTGAGTTTATCAAAATTTTTAATTGAATCTATACTAATTTGAATGGAAGAAAATTTTTCCAAATTTGAAAGAATATATTTTCTACTCTTTTCTATAATTACCCCTGTAGTATGAAGCTTCACTAGAATCCCTAGCTCAACTAGGTAATCTACAATTTTAGAAAAATCAGGGTGTAAAGTTGCCTCGCCCCCAGTCAGATAAACTTCATATGGTAGTTGTGGTAATTTAGCAATTATAATTTTCAAATCATCAAAAGAAAGGTAATCTTCTTCTTTTATTACAAAGCAGTACGGACACCTAAAGTGACAAGCATTTGTAATTTTCAAACCAATTTTAAGAGGAGAAACAACTTTTTCATTAGTATTAGTTTTCACCTTAGAATATATATAATAAGGTAAATTAAAATTATTCTCTAGATTCTGTGATACTTCTAGTATATTCTGTTTTTTCATTAAAAATACACCTCCTATGATTAAATGCTAAGTCAGGATAAGAATTTGCATAGGCAATCCCAGGACAAGATGATACTAAGCTACAATTTGCACATTTTAATCCTTTACTTGAATGCGATAGTAAATTTGTTTGAATTTGAAAATCTTTTTTTGAAAGTTCCTCTAGCGTATTTTCGTAGATATTACCAATTTTCAATTCCTCATATGAAAACTGATCCATGAAATGGAAAATATCCCCTTTCCCATCAACAGTCCAATGTAATAAATCAGTGTTAAATTGATTTATTATGTTTTCTACAGTATATTCTGCTCTCTTTGATTGAATCTCAATAGGATAGATAACCGTTAAATTCATATCACTCTTACTTCTGGAATGCATTTTTTCTATTTTTTTTCCAAAATATAAGTATTTTTCATAATCTACTAGTGGTACTAATCGTTTACCTCGTCTTAATGGGTATACTGGAGATATTGAAAACGACGTCACTCCAAGAGCCTTAACAAGTTCATATATATCAATCATTTCAGCTAGATTATAATGTGTAATGGTCATATTAACTCTTACATTAATACCATACTGAACAATACATTTGATATTATTGATTACAGCATCAAAATCATCAGAGCCTCGTTGCATTTTGTAGGTTTCTTTTAACCCATCTAAGCTTATTTGGATGTAGTCTGTTTCATCCATCAATTCAGATAAACTCCGAATATGTTCCTCATTCAAAAGAACACCATTTGTGAATAATTCAATAACTGGGAAGTTGACTTTAGCAAATTCTAAAATTTCTAACCAATTATCATGGGCTAAGGGTTCTCCACCTGTAATCGTTACATGATAAGGATTCAGTAATTTTATTTTTTCTAATGCAACTTTTATGTCATCAAAGGAATGGTGTGCAATAACATTTTTACCTGCCCAGCAGTGCCGGCATTTTTGATTACAATTTACCGTAATTTTGAATCTTACATAAAGAGGAGTGATTACCTTTTTTAGGTGAATTTCATTTTTACAGATAATTTATTCCAGTTAGTCAACCAAAGACGTTCGTCTATTTATTAATTATCCTGCTACAAATAAAATTTGTAAAATTAAGGGGGAAATCTTTCCCCCTTAATTTTATTTAGTGCCTGTGAGATTTTGAATTGGCATAATAAAGAACACCATGTGACAAATTAATTTTATTGATTGACAAGTCAAGCGCTATTGCTTCATTTTACTTATCATTTTTCATGAAGTTATCCTCTTCATAATTGTATCACTTACTCCTAGCAGTTAAATTTCTTTCCCGTATATGCCGACTAGCTATTTTCTTCTAAAACTTTTTTTAAATGTCCTTCATAAGTCTGTGCTAAGTGATTACTTTCTACTAATTTCATAGCTGCAATACATTTTCTCATTGCAATAATTGCTTTACAATCCTTCTCCTTTTTGTAACGATAGAGATATTGTGCGTATTGGAATACCAAGCGTTCATATACTTCTATTTCGATAAAAAAGCATTGGTTTAACTGTTTTTCAAAATATAAGGCATCCATAAATTTTTCTCTTTCAACACATGTGATATATCCATTTAATAGCATCGTTGAAATCAATCGTCTATTCTTTGGAATCTCTTTGTAAAAGTCAGAACGCCTAGACATCTCTCTTGCTAAAACCATGAAAACATCATGTTTTAGGACATCTAAAGTATTCATGAAAATCAATAATTCATAATACCCCCAATATTCAACACTAAAAAGATAATCGGTTAGATAAGATAAATCATCACTAGAATAATAAGATTCTCCTGATAAATCTTGTAAACGAATTTTTAATAAAACGATATTAAGTTTATGAAATTTCTCCTGCTTAGGATCTGACTCCATTTGGGAATAGAGTAATCTTTTCAATCCCTCAATATCATGATTAGATACAAAATGGCGAACCTTTGATAAGAGTTCATTTAATTCATCACGATGAAAATCATGAACCGCATACATAAATTCTTCAATCGGCATGTTGATTTCATCTAAGATAAGCATGAACTTAGAAATGGTTAAATCAGTCTCTCCTTTTTCAAATCGAGATAGCTGGGATGTTGATATACCAGCCTTTGCGACATCTTTTAACTTTAATCCTCGCGATTCTCCAAATTTTTTCATTTTTCTCCTCTGTTACGCATATATGGGAATATTTTTTATTTTATAACATTTTAGCATAAAATAGGGAAAAAATAAAAGTGAGGTATTTCACATGAAAAAACAAAAACTGCTGCCTTTATTGTTCCTACTTTTTGAAGGGATTATTATTATCGTTGTAGGATAATCTAAAAATCTAGTGACTCAAAATGAAAAACTAGATTTATTCTCCCCTGAAACAGCCTTTAAAAGCTGATAGCAAATAATAAAACAGCGATAGTCAAAAAAGTTTGCACTATCTGTTCCATCATACCTTACACCACTTTCTAAACCAAATGCTTACGGTAGTAATTAGCTTGTTCTTTGTCCAGATCATCTAGTTGGGCAACAAGGTCAAGATAATTTTTTAGTGCTTCATCAAGATTTGGGAAGCCATCCTCACGAGTGATAATGATGATCTCTCGTTTTGAAAAGCTATAATCAAGGTTTTCATCTTCATATTGTTCCTTTAAGTTTAGGTAGTTGAATCAGTCTTTTGGGCCTGTGAAACCTTATGCTAACCATTCTTCCAATTTAGCGCATCTCGTTGTGGTGACTATATCACATCTCTCTGAGATGTTTTTTCATACCCTAAGTGGCTAACGTCATTTTAGAATTATCCTATTACTAATTTTTGAATGACTGGCTTATCTTTAGACGAAATAGTATGATATAATGAAATCTGAGAATGTGGAGAGGTTTTTAGTTGAAATGCACAAAATTATTTTTAGTCACCTATTTGTTTTGATAATTCTTTTTAGCATTTGGCAATACAATCCGTCTGTTGATGGCATTATGAAAAATACGATTTTTGCCTTAGTGACTTTGGAGATGGGCTTTTTGGCTTACTACTCGAAAAACAATTTATTTAAGGTGCTTGCTTTGCCAGTTTGGTGTTTTTTCTATCCTTCAACTGTTGCGAGTTTGTTAAGTGTTGCTGAGGTTTCTTGGGGCGGCGAAGCTATATGGACTGATGCTGCAATGAGACCTTTCATGGCTTATTTGGGAAGTTTGGTCTTTGCTTTGGTTGCCGGAACTCTGAGCGTTCATTTGATTATGAAGAGTTTTAAGTTGAATATTTATGTTCAGATGGTTTTGATGCCAATTATCGCTTTGATAGCCACTTTTATTTTACATGTCGGGCGTGTAACCACCTTGAGTCGTGGTGATTTACTGGCCAGTCCGATTAATTTCACCAACGAACTAGTTTCGAGCATCTCGCTTGCTAATGTTCCCTTTATCTTTGGTATGACAGCTATTCAGGTGATGCTTCTATTGTTGTTGGGGGATGAATAGAATTGTAATATAACTATTCTTATACGGAAATTCTCTTCGTTTGAGAATTTCTTTTTTATTGTTGAAGATAGATGAAGACCTTTTTAAGAAGCGACTTGCGCATTCTTTAATCAGGAAAGCTTAAGAAATTTTTGTTATAATAAGTGTCAATTAGTGAGGAGGAAAACTGATGTTCAAAAAGTTAAGTCTTATCCATCTCTTCTTTTTAGTCATAGCTTTTGGTATTCGCTATTACAATTTATCTGGTCCAGATTTGATTTGGAATATGGTTTTAGCGCTAATTGCCTTAGATTTTGCTGTTATTACGGTAGTGATTAAAAAGAAACTGTTACGAGTATTAGCTGGAGGTATGTGGCTCTTTTTTTATCCAAATACTTTCTATATGTTGACAGATATTGTTCATATGCATTTCACGAGTACTGTTCTTTGGGACAAACAGAGTCTTATCTTGTATCTTTTATATGTTTCGAGTATTCTATTTGGAGTGCTTTGTGGGATTGAAAGTTTTAATTTGATAACGGGGGTACTGCGCCTAAATTCTTATATTCTCAGACTCCTCTTCATTGGTGGCTTATCTTTTGTGTCAAGTTTTGCCATTCATATCGGACGCTATGCTAGATTGAATTCTTGGGATATTGCAACTCGTCCGATGACTGTTATTCATGAACTTGTAGAGGTTGTTAGCTGGGATGCCTTGCATTTTGTGTTAGGATTTACCTTTATTCAGATGCTTTGCCTAGTCTTTTTAGACAATAAAATTCAAAATAAGTCTCTTGAAAAGTGAACGATGTTTTGATAAAATGGTTAAGTCGTTCGGGAAATAATACAAATCCGAATAATTTAATGTTGTAAGGAGACTTAAACTTTCATGGAAAAGTTTTTTAAATTGAAAGAGCATGGTACAGATGTTCGTACAGAAGTCACAGCAGGTTTGACCACCTTCTTTGCAATGTCATACATCCTGTTTGTTAATCCATCAATGCTCGCTCAAACTGGGATGCCTGCTCAAGGTGTTTTCTTAGCTACGATTATTGGTGCTGTTGTAGGGACCTTAATGATGGCCTTTTATGCAAATCTACCGTATGCTCAAGCGCCGGGTATGGGATTGAATGCTTTCTTTACTTATACGGTTGTTTTTGCTTTAGGTTACACTTGGCAAGAAGCTTTGGCCATGGTGTTCATTTGTGGTGTGATTTCATTGATTATCACAGTTACAAAAGTTCGGAAAATGATCATTGAATCTATCCCAGCAACATTGAAATCAGCTATCTCAGCTGGTATTGGAATTTTTCTTGCTTATGTTGGCATTAAAAATGCAGGTTTCTTGAAATTTTCGGTTGACCCAGGAACTTATACGGTAGCTGGTAAAGGTGCAGCGAAAGGTTTGGCTTCAATTACTGCCAATTCTTCTGCAACCCCCGGCTTGGTAGCATTTAATAATCCAGGAGTTATCCTTGCTTTAATCGGTCTCTTGATTACTATCGTCTTTATTATTAAGGGGATTCGTGGTGGCGTCATCCTTTCAATTGCAGCAACGACTGTTATTGGTATTTTCATGGGAGTTGTAGATCTTGGAAGTGTTAACTGGGCAGCTACAAACTTATTTGCTTCATTTGGTGATTTGAAATCCATTTTTGGTGTAGCACTCGGTAGCCAAGGTCTAGGTTCGCTTTTTGCAGAGGTGTCACGTATTCCTGGTGTATTGATGGCAATCCTTGCTTTCTCTTTGACAGATATTTTTGATACTATCGGAACCTTGATTGGTACTGGTGAAAAGGTTGGTATCATTGCAACAACAGGTGACAACCATGAGTCTAAGGCTTTGGATAAGGCTTTGTATTCCGATTTGATTGCTACTACAGTCGGAGCTGTGGCAGGAACATCAAATGTAACAACTTATGTTGAATCAGCTGCTGGTATTGGTGCGGGAGGACGCACTGGTCTGACAGCCTTGGTTGTTGCGGTACTCTTTGCCATTTCAAGTTTCTTTAGCCCGCTAGTTTCCATTGTGCCAACGCAAGCAACTGCACCGATTCTTATCATTGTTGGTGTGATGATGCTTTCAAATCTTAAGAATATCACATGGGACGATATGGCAGAAGCTGTTCCAGCGTTCTTCACTTCGATTTTTATGGGCTTCACTTATAGTATTACCTACGGTATTGCAGCAGGTTTCTTGACTTATACTGTTGTTAAAATTGTCAAGGGTCAAGCAAAAGATGTGCATGGAATTCTTTGGATCTTGGATATCTTGTTTATTTTAAACTTTATCAGTCTAGCAATTTTATAAGATTGCTAGCATTAAAACTGGGTTTTCCCAGTTTTTTTAATAATTTTAATCTGATGACTTTCGGGTCTTGCTTGGAAGGTGAGATATTTTTTGGTATAATGTTGCCATGTATTATAGTCGAAATGAGTTAGAGCTGATTGCCATTGGTGAGCAAATCGGCAAAAAACTGATCGCAGGTGATGTTCTAGTTTTAACGGGTGACCTTGGTGCTGGCAAGACAACCTTAACTAAGGGAATTGCCAAAAGCCTAGGAATCTCACAAATGATTAAGAGCCCAACCTATACCATTGTTCGTGAATATGAGGGGCGATTACCACTGTATCACTTGGATGTTTATCGTATTGGTGACGATCCAGATTCTATTGATTTGGATGATTTCCTGTATGGTGCAGGTGTAACTGTGATTGAGTGGGGGAAACTGCTTAGTTCAGACTTGCTAGATGACTATTTGGAGGTCTTTATAGAGCGAGATATTGATGGTCGTCAGGTGAGGTTCGATGCACATGGCACACGCAGTCAGGAGCTTTTAGAGGATTTGCAAAATGGCTGAGCGGGAAGTGCTAGTTTACGAAGCAGAAGCTGAGGATGCTTCTGGTTTGCTTAACCTTATCAAACAGGTTGAAACGGAAACAGATTTTTTGACGAGCAATGATGACAAGTCGCTTATGACTGAGAGGACTCTTGCTCAGTTCATCCAAGATCACCAGTTATCTGACAATCAGATTTGTTTGGTAGCACGTATTGGTCAAGAAATTGTTGGTGTGTTAAATGTTTCCGCGGAATCTTCTTCGCAAGTAAGTCATATTGGTGAAGTCTTTTTAGCAGTCTCAAAAGATTATTGGGGCTATGGTTTGGGACAGATGCTCATGGAGGCAGCCTTAGATTGGGCTGAGCACAGTAACACTATTCGTCGCTTAGAACTTACTGTTCAAAAACGCAATAAAAGGGCTATTCATATCTATCAAAAATTTGGTTTTGAAATTGAAGGTTTAAAAAAACGTGGAGTAAAAACAAAGGATGGAGAGTTTCTAGATGTTTGCCTAATGGGGAAACTGATAGATTGATTTAGAATAATGAAAATTGGAAAAAAAATAGTTCTCATGCTTGGGGCGATTTTACTAACAACCGTAGTTGCAATTGGAGTTTATGTCACAAATGCCTATAATTTTTCAACAAGCGAGTTGTCAAAAACCTTTAAGAATTATAAGACATCGGATACTGACAGTCAGGCTATTCAACAGACTAAACCTTTTTCTATCCTTTTGATGGGAGTTGACACAGGTTCATCTGAGCGAAAATCAAAATGGGAAGGCAATAGCGATTCCATGATTTTGGTAACAGTCAATCCTAAAACCCAAAAAACGACTATGACAAGTTTGGAACGTGACATTTTGATAAACTTAACCGGTTCTGAAGATAATGATATGAATGGTGTTGAAGCTAAGCTGAATGCTGCTTATGCTTCAGGCGGAGCTCAAATGGCCATTATGACGGTTCAAAACTTATTAGATATTGATATCGATTATTACATGCAAATCAATATGCAAGGTTTAGTTGACCTTGTTGATGCTGTGGATGGAATCACTGTTACTAATTCTTTCGACTTCCCTATCTCTATATCAGAACATGAGCCAGAGTATGAAGCAACGGTTGAACCTGGGACACATCATATTAATGGAGAGCAGGCCTTAGTCTATGCTCGAATGAGATATGATGATCCAGAAGGGGACTACGGTCGTCAAAAACGTCAGCGCGAAGTTATTCAAAAAGTGCTGAAAAAAATACTTGCTTTGGATAGTATCAGTTCTTACCGAAAAATTTTATCAGCTGTCAGCAAAAACATGCAGACTAATATTGAAATATCGTCCAAAACAATTCCTAATCTTTTAGGCTACCAAGATGCTTTGAAAAAAATTGAAACCTACCAGTTAAAAGGTGAGGATGCGATGATAAACGGAACTTCTTATCAGCTCGTGACATCAGAGCATTTGCTAGAAATTCAAAATATAATTAAGTCAGAACTTGATTTGACCAAGAGTGAAGAATTGAAAACAACAGCCGTTTTATATGAAAATCTCTATGGCGATTATGGAGGATATGATACTGGAGCTGCTGATGCTACCTACTCTGGAACAGATAGTTACAATCAGACTTATGATCAAGGCTATACAGATCAGACTTATCAAACTTATGGCTATCAATAATAAATAAAAATCAGACAGAAAAAGATTGAGCAAACTGCAACAAAACAGTTTGCTCAATTTTTTTGTTTTATGTGACTTTCAGTCCGTTTCGCTCCGCAGGTGCGAAACAAATAAACCACCCGCTATGCGGGTGCGCATCGCTGGTTATACCAAAAAACTCCAAACGCGATACAATAAAGGTGTTCAAGCCTAATGTAAAGCGAAAGGAGCAAAATATGGCACAAAAGGCACATAGTTTATCTCACACAAAGTGGATGTGTAAATACCACATTGTGTTTCCCCCCAAGTATAGACGAAAAGTAATCTATAATCAATATCTAAGTTCAGATTGGGAATCATAGATTTTGACTAGCCATTCTCTTTTCGAAAACTTCAAAATTGAAATTCTCTATATTCAATTTGATTAGTAGATAGCTAATTTTGATTTTAAATGAGTATAAGATGTATCATATTTTACTTGACTTGTTTATATTTTGATGTGATACGGTTGATTTCATCAAGATGTGCTTGAGTTTCTTTACCAAAAACCCTAAACTTATAAGATAAGTCCTGACTGATTTGTTGGATGTTATTTTTTTCTTGGTTAATAATGTCTAGGTTGCGTCTGATATTGTCTAGATCAGAGCTAATATTGTCTTTGCGTTCTAAAAAATCTTGGATAGTTTCAGTAATCTGATCGCGATATCTATATGCTTGATAGCCAGCATAGCCTAAGAGACTAAGTGTGATAAAAGATTTTAATTTCATGATTGAACCTCGCGAGAGATCTGCTCTGCCATTTTTCCAAGGACTTCAAAATCAGGCTCATATGTGGTGTATTTTATCTCAATGCCATCATTGTCATGGTAGCGTGGCACGAGGTGGATGTGGGCGTGAAAGACTGTTTGGCCAGCTAATTCTTCATTGTTATTGATGATATTCATGGCTGGCGCCCCAGTTGCTTTTTTGAGGGCACGGGCGAGCTTTGGTAAGCGAGCAAAAAGTGTAGCAGCAGTATCTTCTGACATTTCAAGAACATTACGGACATGCTCTTTTGGAACCAGTAAGGTATGACCTTTTGTGGTTTGTGAAATATCTAAGAAAGCTAAAACTTGGTCGTCTTCGTAAACTTTACATGATGGGATTTCACCAGCAATAATATTACAAAAAATACAATTTTCCATTTGAAGCACCTATAATTCTTTGATTTTGTTATAATTATTATATCAAAAAAATGGTGAGATACTTATGTTAAAAATTGAAAATGTAACAGGTGGTTATGTTAATATCCCTGTTTTAAAAAATATTTCCTTTGAGGTGGCTGATGGAGAATTGGTCGGTTTGATTGGGCTTAATGGTGCTGGAAAATCAACGACTATTAATGAAATCATTGGTTTATTGCAGCCTTATCAAGGTCAGATTAGCATAGATGGGCTGAGCCTTTCTCAAAATCAGGCTGACTATCGCAAAAAGATAGGTTTCATTCCTGAGACACCAAGTCTTTATGAAGAATTAACTCTGCGTGAGCATATCGAAACAGTGGCAATGGCCTATGATATTCCTGTAGATGAGGCCTTAGTGCGTTCTGAAAAGTTATTACAAATCTTCCGTCTATCCGATAAGTTGGAGTGGTTTCCTATCAATTTCTCTAAGGGAATGAAGCAGAAGGTTATGATTATTTGTGCCTTTATTGTTGATCCTAGTTTATTTATCATTGATGAGCCTTTTCTCGGCTTGGATCCTTTGGCGATTGCAGATTTGACAGATTTATTAGCTGAGGAGAAGGCTAAAGGCAAGTCAATCTTGATGTCAACCCATGTTTTGGATTCTGCAGAGAAAATGTGTGATCGTTTTGTGATTTTACATCAAGGTCAGGTGCGGGCAGTTGGGACTTTGGAAGAATTACAGAAAACATTTGCTGACAGCACGGCTAGTCTCAACGATATCTATATGGCTTTGACGAAAGAGGTTTAATATGACAAAGCTTTTTCAAAAACGTCGCTCTGCTTTTATTAATCAATGCCTAAAATATTTACGCTATGTCCTTAATGATCATTTTGTGCTGGTTTTGGTTTTTTTCATGGGATTTCTCATGTTTCAATATAGTAGTCTATTGAAAAACTTTCCAAGTAATCATTTTCCGATTATTGTTATTTTAGTGGTGACAATAGCTGTGCTGCTGAGTGTGGGGCAAATTGCTTCTTACTTGGAACCGGCTGACAAACAGTTTCTCTTGACCAAAGAAGCAGAACTTACAGTTTGGATTGGTCGAGCTAAGGTTCGTTCTTTTGTGATTTGGGGAATGTTGCAGACAGTTGTTCTTGTGCTGTTAGCTCCAATTTTCTTTCAATTAGGTTTATCGGTTATAGGTTTTATCATTGCGGTAGGGATTTTGTTAATTGTCAAATACTTTATTATGCAAGCTAAATCGAGAGTATTTTTTGATGATGGGCGTCTAGCTTGGGATAGGGCTATTGCCTACGAAATGAGGCGCAAACAGTCTATTCTCAAATTTTATTCACTTTTCACCAATGTGAAAGGTATCTCAAGTAGTGTTAAAAGGCGATCGTATTTGGATGGTTTCTTAGCTATTGTCAAAAAAAATTCTGCCAAACTGTGGTCCAATCTCTACCTTCGTGCCTTTTTACGGAGTTCAGATTATCTAGCTCTAACCTTGCGTCTATTTCTGCTAAGTGTTCTGGCTTTGATTTTTGTGTCTAACCGTCTCATTGCGATAGGTTTAACGCTGACCTTTGATTATCTTTTGATTTTTCAATTGCTAGCGCTCCATCATCATTTTGATTACCAGTATTTGGTAAAACTTTATCCAATCTCTGGAGAAACTAAAGTCAAAAATTTACAGTCTTTTTTGGAAAAGTTGCTTTACTTGCTGGCTGTGTTTCAACTATTTTTGACCTTGTCATGGCAGGCTGGGGTCATTTTGATTGTGGCCATTTTAATTATTACAAAATTGTATCTTCCTTACAAAATAAAGACGATGATTGACTAAGCTCTGTAAAACAAGTAAAATAGACTAAATGATTCATTGAGAAAAGGAGGGTGGCGAGGTGACAGCATCCGAACAAGATTTCACACTGACCCCCTTAAGAGGAAAAAGCGGCAAGGCTTATATAGGAACTTATACAAGTGGTGAGCGTATCTTTGTCAAAGTCAACACAACTCCCATTTTGCCAGCCCTTGCCAAGGAACAAATTGCTCCGCAACTTTTGTGGTCGAAGCGCTTGGGTAATGGAGATACCATGAGCGCACAGGAATGGCTAGATGGTCGTATTTTGACACGTGAAGATATGGGGAGTAAGCAAGTTGCCCATATTTTGCAACGTTTGCACACTTCAAAACCATTAGTTAACCAACTCTTGCAACTCAATTACAAGATTGAAAATCCTTACGATTTACTGCTTGCTTGGGAAAATAACGCACCTTTACAAATTCGAGAAAATACCTATCTCCAATCCATTGTAAAGGAACTTAAACGCAGTTTGCCGCCTTTTCGTTCTGAGGTTGCTACCATTGTGCACGGAGATATTAAGCATAGCAATTGGGTGATTACAACCAGTGGTATGATTTATTTGGTGGACTGGGATTCGGTACGCCTAACTGACCGCATGTATGATGTGGCTTATTTGTTGAGCCACTATATTCCCTACTCCCGATGGCATGAGTGGTTGGCTTATTATGGTTATAAGGACAATGAGAAAGTGCGAGAAAAAATTGCCTGGTATGGTCAATTTTCTTACCTTTCCCAAATTTTGAATTGTTTTGATAAGCGTGATATGGAACACGTCAATCAAGAAATCTATGGTTTGCGTAAATTTAGAGAAATCGTTAGAAAGAAATAATGCGAGTTAGAAAACGTAAGGGTGCCGAGGAGCACCTAGAAAATAACCCACACTATGTCATTTTAAATCCTGAAGAAGCTAAGGGACGTTGGCATGACATTTTTGGTAATGACAATCCTATCCATATTGAAGTTGGTTCTGGGAAAGGTGCTTTCATCACAGGGATGGCTTTGAAAAATCTAAATATCAACTACATCGGAATTGATATCCAGGTGTCAGTGCTTAGCTATGCCTTGGATAAGGTTCTAGAAAGTCAAGCGCCTAACATCAGGCTGCTTTTGGTTGATGGTTCAGCCCTGACTAATTATTTTACTGATGGCGAAGTAGACCTCCTGTATCTGAATTTTTCAGATCCTTGGCCAAAGAAAAAGCATGAAAAACGCCGCTTGACCTATAAATCTTTTTTGGACACATATAAAAAAATATTACCTGAACATGGTGAGATTCACTTTAAAACGGATAATCGTGGCTTATTTGAATACAGTTTGGTCAGTTTTTCTCAGTATGGCATGGCTCTTAAACAGGTCTGGCTAGATTTGCACGCCAGTGATTTTGAAGGAAATGTCATGACCGAGTACGAAGAAAAATTTTCAAATAAAGGGCAAGTTATCTATCGAGTTGAAGCAACATTTTAGTGGTCAACTTTGAAAAAGCATGTTACAATGGAAAAGTTGGTTTGCCAACTTTTATCTTGGAGAGGTCGCATAGTGGCCGAGTGCGCACGCTTGGAAAGCGTGTAGTCCTTAACGGGGCTCGGGGGTTCGAATCCCCTCCTCTCCTTTTTAAGCTTTTTAAACCCTTGAGATATCAAGGGTTTTTGTGCATTTAACCACTTTTTGACCGTTAAATTCAAGATTTTGGGAAAATTTTTTTAATTTACTGGTAAGGATGTTTAAAATGAAGATTGATATTATTGGTTCAGTTGGTGCTGGGAAGACGACTCTAGCTAGGAAATTAAGTGACTATTATCGGATTCCCCACTATGAAAAGGATGATATTGTTTGGGTTCGGGATGATTCGGGGGATTATAAACGAAGTGCTGAAGATAGGGATGCTTTGTTCCAAGCAATTTTAGCTCAAGATAATTGGATTGTTGAAGGTTCTCCACGCAAGGTTCTACAGGAAAGTTTTGACAAGGCCGATGTGTTTATCTTTTTAGATGTTCCTTCAAGGGTTAGACTGAAACGTCTGCTGGTGAGATGGTTTAGACAGAGGAGTGGGAAAGAGTCTTATCATGTTTTTCCTGATTTTGCAGCTTTAGGACAATTTTTGCGTTGGCATAGGCAATTCAACAGAGACAGATCAATGCTCTTGAAGAATTTAAAACAATATGGAAAGAAGGTTCAGGTATGTTTGTCGCCTCAAGAGGCACTAAAGATATTAGATAAGATAGCAGAGTGACTGACTTCTTTTGGGTCTGAAAAAATTGGTCTGAAAAAATTGGTAAATTCTCAAAGTAAGTTCTAGTTCCCATCCTTCCAGAAGTTACTCTGAGAAAACTGCATAAAACCAACAGAATTTAGTCTCNGACTAAGTTCTGTTTTTGCCTAAAATGCAGATTCAAGGGTGTTTTGGGCTTGAAAATGTTGAAAAAAAGGGTACACTAAAGTTACTGGCTCTGAGACGTCTCAAAGTAAGTTCTAGCTATCTGGAATTTGGGATGGGACAAGTTCCTTTCTATTTTGAAATTATTTTTTGATAAAACTAGCGATTATTTATCTAGTAATCGAGGGGATTGGATGACGTTCTCAGGGTCAATTTTAG
>NZ_KB904465.1 GCF_000380105.1 Streptococcus orisratti DSM 15617 | reverse complement strand
GTAACCAATATCGGCTAATCCTTTAAAAATGGTAGCTCTGTGATTGCGAACAAGTTGGCAAAGTGGCAAAGGAAAACTATCTATAATGGCTAGCCTATCAGATGGAAGCATGTCACTCATAGCTTTTCGGATTAATTGGACTAGCCAGATCAATTGTCTAGACCGACGATTGAAACGACTTCGNTCTAGTAACTGACCACAAGGAAAGAGGGGGCAGATGGTGTAGAAATGGCGTTGTGATGTCATGCCTAGTTCAGCTTGTAACAAAAGCAAGACAAGGATTGATTCATCCGAAACTTTGACTAAGCCAACATTACGTCGATATTTGAAGGAATCTGGGCAATAATTTTGGTAGAAGTGATGACAAATTTGTGATAATTGGCGTACATTCCATTGCAAATGATGAGATTTAGCAGTATACTGTAAGTGGCTCATTTGGACTAACCTCCTGTATGTTTCATCACTTACAGTATAGTCCATTTGGGCTTTTTATTGTTTTTTGAAGTTAACTAGCACCAGGGGGAGTCTTTAGTTTGCTTTTAGTACAAGGCAACGAGCTGCAGGTTGCTAGAACAGCCTTTAGGCTGTTCTAGGTTGGAAATAAGACATGCGAAGCAAGTCACTTTCGTAAAGTACGGCAGGCGAGTTCAAATACTCCAGCGGAGTGTTTGAAGTTGGAAATAAGGAAACGGAGTTTCCCCTTACGTCGAAGTAATCAAAGACAAACTAATTGACTATACTAATCAAACTCGGTGATAGCGATTATATATCAGTTTGTTTTTGACAAAGACCAAAGAAAGAGGAGTGAGAAATTCCCAGCCCCTACTTTCATTACTTACGTTTTCGTGCAACAAGTTTTATTGGCGTACCTTCAAATCCAAAAGCTGCACGGATTTGATTTTCCAAGAAACGCATGTAAGAGAAGTGCATAAGCTCCTCTTCATTGACAAAGACCACAAAGGTCGGTGGTTTCACCGCAACTTGAGTTGCATAGAAAATTTTGAGGCGACGCCCTTTGTCTGTTGGTGTCGGATTAATAGCAATGGCATCCATGATGACTTCATTGAGGACCGCTGATGGAATACGACGGTTTTGGCTTTCACTAATGCGCTTAATCAACTCAGGAAGTTTATGCAAACGTTGCTTGGTTTCCGCAGAGACAAAGATTATTGGCGCATAACTTAGAAATTGGAAATTATCACGAATATCTGCCTCCCACTGAGTAACTGTATGATTGTCTTTTTCAATCGTATCCCACTTATTAACGACAATGATAATACCTTTACCAGCTTCATGGGCAAAACCTGCAATACGCTTATCATACTCACGAATACCTTCCTCAGCATTGATAACCATGAGCACAACATCCGAACGGTCAATAGCACGCATTGAACGCATGACCGAGTATTTTTCAGTATTTTCATAGACCTTACCAGACTTACGCATCCCAGCCGTATCAATCATGGTGTACTCTTGACCCTCACTGTCAACAAAATTGGTATCAATGGCATCACGTGTCGTTCCAGCAATGGGACTGGCGATTACACGTTCCTCACCAAGCATAGCATTGATAAGACTAGATTTTCCAACATTTGGACGACCAATTAAACTAAATTTTATAATATTAGGATTTTCATCCTCAAGTTCAGTTGGAAGATTTTCAACAATAATATCTAAAACGTCACCTGTTCCAATTCCATGAACAGATGACACTGGGTAAGGATCACCAAGTCCAAGAGAATAGAAATCATAGATATCATTGCGCATTTCTGGATTGTCAACCTTATTGACAACTAAAATAACAGGTTTATTGGTTTTATAAAGGATTCTTGCCACGTACTCATCTGCGTCTGTCACACCTTCCTTACCAGAAACAACAAAAACAATGACATCTGCTTCCGTCATAGCAATATCAGCTTGATGCTTGATTTGCTCCATAAAAGGCGCATCAACATCATCAATACCACCTGTATCAATAATGCTAAACTTGCGATTAAGCCATTCAGCAGTCGTATAAATACGGTCTCGTGTCACACCTTCAACGTCCTCGACAATAGAGATGCGCTCCCCCGCAATTCGGTTAAATAATGTCGATTTTCCAACATTTGGACGACCAACAATGGCAACTGTAGGTAAAGCCATAAAATAAATACCTTCCCCTCATTTAGGGGATTCCTTTCACATGTAACTAAGGTGCAGGAAAAACTCTCTCTGCTAATTTTGGTTAGTAGGCGGTCAAACTCTACTAAACCTTAACACTCATCAAATCAAGGCAACGAGGTCTAATACTCTTCGAAAATCAAAATTATCCGTTGTCAACTTGCCTTGATGAACTCAAGTTCTATCGTCGGCTTCGTTTCCTAGGCTACTTTTGATTTTCATTGAGTATAAGTTTGACTTCCATCTGATGAGCCATTTTTTATTGATAGAACATTCGCCTGAAAAAGCCGGCTAGCCTCCGCTAGCTCAGCTATCCTAACGTCGATTTTCACCTTGTAAATGCATTTCTCTGGCCAGGAAACGAATGCGCTCCATAACACGTTTAGCCTGCCAAGACTCATCACCTTTACGGCCATCAGCTAACTTAGCTTCTAGATTAGCCATAGAATAATTTGACGTAAAGAATGTTGGCAATTCTTCTAACATGCGGTACTGCAAGATAACTTGAAGTACTTCGTCACGCACCCAAGATGAAAATTGCTCAGCACCGATATCATCTAAAATTAAGACCTGTGCTGTCTTGACCGCATCAATTTCTTCCTTGACACGACCGCCATTTATAGCATTTTTAATATCAATGGTAAAGGATGGGTAGTGCAACATGGTGGTGGTCACACCCTTACGCTCTGACAACTCATGCGCCATAGCAGCCAACATATAAGACTTGCCAACACCCATGTCTCCGTAGAGGTAAAGCCCTTTCTGCCCCTGACTCGGATAGTCATTGACAAAATCAACTAAACTGCCAAAACTAGCCAGACGATGGTTGTCATCCAAGAAAATATCCTCAAAAGAAATATGCTTGTAAGATTTAGGCAAATTCATCAAACTGATTCGCCCTTCTACTGCCTGTTTCCGTTGAGCTTCCTTGAGTTCACGCGTCTCTAGGTAAGTCACATCAGCATAACCTTCATTCATGGTTAAAATAGGCTGATAACCCTTGGCAATATAACTCTCATCCCCGTTCTCGAATTTAGCACGTTCATTTCGGAATTGGTTGAACTTAGGCAGACTGAGCTTGATTTGTTCTGGTGTCAGCTGGTGAGCAGCGATAAAATCAGCCACATCTCTATCTGCTAAGATAGCCTGCATCAACTCTTCAGCTACCACACGACCTGAGCGTCCCAAATGATTGAGGGTTTGTCCAATTTTTTCCATCTACTCACTCCTTTCCTAATTTCTCAAGAAGTTGACGTTTTTCAGCTTCCAATTTTGCTAATTCTTCTTGACTAGTTTCATTCTTGTAATTTGGATTGCTCCATTCAGGTACATTCGATTTTTTGATTGGTTTAGCAGCATTTTTTTTCTGTATTTCTGGAGAATGGCGGAGCGCCACAACAGCTGCTTCAGCCGTCCCAATACCGCGGTATGAAAAATCGTTTGCCAAGGTCATCAAGTAAGGCTTAGACAGGTTAGCAGACTTGGTCTTGTTAAAGGTGTAAAGCACCAAAATGTTGATAACCTCATCCAAAAAACTCATCTGCGCCAAATCTTCTAAGAGATTACGCTCTGCTTTTGTCACAACAGCCTTGCGAGAAGACTTGATAACCTTTAGAAAATCAAGAGCCGATAGAGACCTGGCTTGCTGAATAACCACTAATTCACTGTTTGTAAAGTCGCCATCGACCTGAGATTGGGAAGGCTGCTGCTTTTTAGCCTCCATCCGTTTTAGAGAAATTTTGCGGTTAATGGCTGTTTCATTTGCCAAGCCATACACCTCAAACCAATTCATCTTATACTTATCTGCAAAAGCATAAAGCCCAATAACATCCATTTTTTCGTTTTCCGAAAAGGAAAGACCATCTCGAGTCATCAGACGTTGGAAACTGACCAAATCAAAGGTTGGATCCGTTTTCGACGACTTAGGTTGATTTTGTATTTCGGAATTGAAAACATCGGAAAATGTCTTAGAAATATCACGTGCATTCTCAGGAATGGAAACTTCCAATTCAGATACCGCAATCTCACCAATACGTAGCTCCAAAAGTCTCCGATAAACTGGGTCTGCCAGAAAAGTTTCGTTCCCTAGCGCAGGCTTTATTTTCAATATGTAACTATCCCTAGTCTGATAAAGAACCAATAAGTCCAAAGCCGTTAGCATAACTAAAGCTTCCTCCAAGCGCTTCATCCCAAATTGGAGGTGATTAAGCAACTCACTAAATTTATGAGTATGAACCCCATTATCAAAAAAAGCAACAAGATATTCATAAACAGCAAGAGCGTCACTCCCCATGATAGGATAATAGAGTTGAATAAGGGTTGTGGAATCGTAAGAAACCCTATTATGCTTTAGAAAAAGAAAATCATCAATTGGATTCATTGGTTACACTACTTTTCTTACTACGGACACGATCAGTGATTTGCTTGAGAAGTTCCTCAATTTCATCAACATCCTTGAAAGATTTGTAAACAGATGCAAAACGAACATAGGTAATTTCATCTAGTTCAGCTAGTTCGTCCATGACCAGATTGCCAATAACTTCACTAGAGACTTCGCTATCATATTGGCTTCTAACAGCTTGCTCAATACGACTAATCGCATTTTCAATATCATTGCTTGAGACTGGACGTTTTTGAGCACTTTGGATAATACCATTGAGGATTTTATCCCGTGAAAATTGCTCCCGCGTACCATCTTTCTTAATCACTAAAAGTGGTAATTCTTCAACTCTTTCGAAGGTTGTAAATCGGGTGTGACATTTTTCGCATTCGCGGCGTCGTCTAATCGTATTTCCTTCTTCTGCTTGGCGACTATCAACGACGCTTGATTTATTAAAACTACATTTTGGACAACGCATGAAAACACCCCTATTCTAACATTTTAATACCTTATTTTACCATATTTCCAATAATAACAAAAGCCAAAGACATTTTCTTATTCTTTGAAGTTTTAAAACATTTATCAAATTAAGTTCGCAAAATAGCGTTTTGATTTTCGCAATCCATGATAATATTTTCCATAATAAAAAGGCGTTTTTGCAACACCTTTTGTTAGGGATAAACGTTATATAGCTACTCACTTAAATTTATTGATTTTTATAAATTATTCCAAGGAACAGTAGCTAATGTCATTTTGCACTATCAACAATCGGAATTTTTAGATGAAATGAAGTCCCAACTCCAAGTTGGCTATCAGCCTGAATAGACAAATGATAGGCATTAGCGATTTGCTTTAGAATTGCTAAGCCGATTCCAGCTCCTTCTTGAGTTGATACTTGCATTTTTGAAGTTTCACTCCTATAAAATCGGTCAAAAATATGATCCAAATCTTGTTCCGACATACCTTGCCCATAATCAATAACCGACAAACAAGCAAAATCTTCTTGAACATTTAAGTCAACTTCAATCTTCTTAGCATTTCCAGAATACTTGACTGCATTATCCAATAAAATAATTAAGGCTTGTTCAAAATGCAGGGCATAAATCTTCCCAGTAATCGGTTTTATGTTAGAATCAAAATCAAAAGTAAAGTCCTCTTTCAAGAGTCTAAAATTGGCTAAAATTTTCTCAACGGATTCGCCTAAATCAGTCATTTCATCTTCATGTCCTTCAACAGTTCCTTGAAGGCGAACAGTGTCCAAAGTTTCATTAACCATAATAGCCATCCGTTGCATTTCTTGGGACATGATATTGAGACTTTTTTCCAAAATGGCAGGTTCCTCTTTCCCCCAACGCTGCAACATGCTAATATGTCCTGACAAAACAGCTATAGGGTTTCGCAACTCATGACTAATATCACTAATAAATTGTTGCTGTGTTTGGCGTTCTTGTTCAAGTTGCTTTGACAAATAATCAATGCTTTCTTTTAACTCAGCAATTTGTGATCGATTTCCTTCCTGATCTAACAATTCTTTTGAATTATCCGTACTAAGATTTTTAGCTTTTTGAAATGCCAACACTAATAACGATTGTTTTTTTATAAAACAACAAATCAGTGCGAGCATCAAAAATGATATAATTAGAAAAATTTGAAGTCCCTCCTTTCTTACAAGAAAATCTTTTTTATGCTTCAAGCATAATCAAATACTCAGCCTAAAATTGCTTCTCATCATAAAACTTCTCAGTATCCCAATTTCCTTTTCGACCAACTGAGCGTCGAAATTCTAAAATTTATGTGGAAAAGAAAAGGACAGATTACGATCATCACTAAGTTACGCACTATTTCTACAAGCTTCAGACCAACTAGGTCGTCGTTGAATAGCATAAAACCTGACTATCTCTTTTGGGGCTCTCCTAGATTGAACCTCATTAAAAAAGCTGAATTATTTAACCCAAATCAATAATTGGACAAAAATATTCAGTTTCTTAATATTTTGGATGATTTATTGAAAAACGTAACAGTCATAACTTACACTCAATAAAGATTGACAATAAATGAATAACTAAAACTATTGATAACGAGGAATTTTAGCCACAGTTTTCAACTTTCCAAGCATTCTGTACGATTTTCAGAGTTAACAAAGAGACAATCATTCTTTAATTGCCCCTGCATTGTTCTTCATTTGGTACTTTTTTAAAACTCAGTTTACGTAAGCGCTACTTTATACCTCAAAATGTTCAAGCCTTTGAGTTCGTCAATTTGTTAAGTCGTTTTTCAACAAAAAGTTAAAGCACCTATCTCATTTAATCTTGCGTTTGTCAAGACATTCTTAATGTTCGCGAACTACATATCCCATACCACGAACTGTTTGAATGTAAGATTCTCTACCTGGAACATCAATTTTCCCACGAAGATAGCGAATATAAACATCAACAACATTTGTCTCGACAGAATCATCGTATTTCCAAACGCTTGCCAACAAATCCTCACGTGTCAAAACATGGTTGACATTGGTTACCAAAGCACTTAGCAAATCAAATTCACGCTTCGTTAAAGAAATTTCTTCACCTTCTCGCACAACCGAGCGATTTTGGGAATTGAGTTTCAAATTTTGATAATCGCCCATCGTAGATGAAGGCTTTTTAGAAGATTCTATATCTTGGCGTCGGAAGATAGCACGAACACGTGCTAGTAATTCCTCAATAGCGAAAGGTTTAATTATATAATCATCTGCACCACGATCTAAACCAGCGACAATATCCATGACTGAATCGCGCGCAGTCATCATCATAACATAAGTCGTTTTTTCTGCTTGAAGACGTCGTGTTATTTCAAATCCGTCCATTTCTGGGAGCAATAAATCTAACAAAACAAGATCAAAATCTTTATCAAGTGCAACATCGAGCCCCGTTCGTCCATTAGAGATTACAGTAACTTGATAGCCTTCGTGTTGTAGTTCAAGTGATACAAAACGTGCCAAATTCTTTTCATCTTCAATAACTAGAATTTTTTTACTCATTGTCTCCTCCTTTTTAATAGTCTTATCATTTTACTTACTACTCATCAACCTAATCAGTCTTATAATGCGGTTTCAATATTTCAAAACCATCATTTAGAGTTCATCAAATTAAAAAAAGCTTATAATTCACCGACTTTTTTACTTCTTTTGTAGAAATCTAGATAGCTTTAAGTATCAAGCAAAACAATAGTACTGAAAAAGTATAACAGAAAAAAATTTACTTGACTAGCTATTTTAAAAAATGTAATCGTTTTGTCATTTAACGTATTTTAAATTTCTGGAAACGATTACTTTCTCGATTTTCTAATGAGTTTTTGTTATACTACCTACTCTTAATTTCCTAACCCAACAGGATTTCTGCTATTTCAAATAAACAAGCTCGCAAAAATCCTTGAATTGTGCATACTGTTTAGAACTTTTTGACACATACAAAATACAAACCCATTACTCAATGAAAATTAAGATTAGACTAGATGGTGCAGATGAAATTGGCTTCTTCAAAGTAAGACAACAGCACCTTATACTCAATGAAAATCAAAAGTAGCCTAGGAAACGAAGTCGACGATAGAACTTGAGTTCATCAAGGCAAGTTGACAACGGATAATTTTGATTTTCGAAGAGTATTAGTTTGATTTTAGAAAAGTATAAATAATAGACTTCCCATAATGAACGTAAAAAAGACTGAGAATACTCCCCTTCCCTGTCTTTTTACTATTCATTTAAATCATTCTTCATCAAATAAACCGTTTAAGGCTGCAAAAGGATTATTTTGTTCCTTTTTAGCCTCCTTAAGCACCTGAAATTGACTTTCTGTCATAACTGACCAATTCTTACCTGATGGAAACTCATCTGATTTGGCTTCTTCCTCTGTCAAGACACTCAAAGGAATATTTAACAAGATATTATCTAAAATGCTCTCAGTTAAGGAAATACTATTTCCCTCCACAATTAAGACTAACTCCTCATCCACTAAATCGCCCTTTTCTACCAAATCAGCCTCTTCAATAAAAATCTCCGAAACAGAGTCTTGAACCTCCAGAGGAACTGGCTTCATAGAACGACTAGATGGCAAGGTAAGCGTGTAAAGCAACTCATAGTTCAATAAATATAAACCATCATCGTAGGAGATAGTCCCTTTGGCAGTGACATTCTTCAAATCAATGATTTCAGGGTTACGTTCTTTGATTTCTTCAGCCAAATCAAAGCTGTTATTAAACCGAATACCTTCTGGGTGCTTTTTAATTTCTGTTAAAGTAAACATAATTTCTCTTTTCTTTCTCTTGGTTGACTTTATTATAACAACTTTTAGAGGATTAGCAAAGCAATGTTCTTACATTTGACGCAAACGCTCAATTCTATCTGAGATAGAAGGATGCGTATAAAAGAGTGATCTCAAGCCATCTTCTTTCTTAACTGGATCGTTGATGTAAAGAGCAGCACTAGCTTGATCAACGGAAGCTTGCATAGGAGCTGATTGGTCTAGTTTTTCAAGCGCATGAATCATTCCCAAAGGGTTATTAGTTAATTCAACTGAACTAGCATCAGCTAAAAATTCTCGCTGCCGAGAAATAGCTAACTGAACCAGAGTCGCCGCTAAAGGAGCTAAAATCAGTGATAGGATGGAAAATAACAATATTAAAATCCCCATACCATTATCTCGATCATCCGAGCGGCGACGTCCTCCTCCAAACCACATCATCCGACCACCTATACTAGCAATCAGAGTCACTGCACTGGCTAAGGCTACGGCAATGGTTGAAATACGAACATCAAAGTTACGAATATGACTGACTTCATGACCAACAACTGACTCTAATTCCTCACGATTCATAACTTTCAGAAGTCCCGTGGTGGCTGCAATCGCAGCATTTTCAGGACTAGATCCTGTTGCAAAGGCATTAAGAGAATTGTCTTCAACGATAAAAACACGTGGCATGGGAATTTGAGCCACCATAGCCATTTTCTCAACTGTTTCATAGTATTGGGGCGCATCTTCAGGCCTGATTTCACGCGCATTATTCATAGACATAACAACATTTATTGACTGAAAAATCATACTAGCTGCATAAATAATCCCGATAATCAAAGCTAAAGCTGCACCTAGCTCTAGACTTCTCAGCAGGAGGTAACCAACCGCAGCACCGATAGCTGTCAGCAACAAGAAAAATACAATAATCAAGAGAACAGTTCGCCGCTTGTTACTAGCAATCTGACTTTGTAACATAAAAATACCTCACTTTCACCTCTAGTTAACCTCAATGGCTTATAACGTTAGAGATATTATATCAATTTTTACAACTTTTCAAAAGAAAAGAGGGCTTGTACGCAATGAACATCAAAATTAGGCTTGTTCCAACATTCTAGGAAACCATTGAAGACGGAAAATGAAACAGACGTTGTTCGTTTCAGCAATGTACAAATAGAATGCACCAAAATAAGACAGCAAAGTCTTTCGTTAAATTTTCGAAGAGTATTAACTGCAAAATATGGTAAAATAGAAGATACAGTTCTAAGCATGCACCAACCTTTACCGCATGTTTCAGTACAGATATCGATTAAGGAGACAAGATGACACCTGCTGAATTTTATCAATACTTGGCTGAACAAGGTTTTACGCTCAGCGATTTACAAAAAAATCAATTTGAGCGCTACTTTGAGCTACTAATAGAATGGAACAAAAAAATCAATTTGACAGCTATCACCGAAAAAGAAGAGGTCTATCTCAAGCATTTTTACGATTCCTTAGCACCCGTTCTACAAGGTCATATCAAAAACGAACCCGTACGACTGTTGGATATAGGGGCTGGAGCAGGATTCCCCAGCCTACCTATGAAAATTCTCTGTCCTGAGCTTGAGGTCACCATTATTGATTCCCTTAATAAACGCATCAACTTTCTAACCCTATTGGCAGGAGAACTAGGCTTAGATAGGGTTCACTTTTACCATGGCAGAGCTGAAGATTTTGGCCAAGATAAAACTTTCCGCGCCACTTTTGATATCGTGACGGCTCGTGCAGTAGCCCGCATGCAAGTCTTGTCTGAACTAACTATACCTTTTTTAACTATTGGTGGGCGCTTGATTGCCCTCAAGGCTGCAGCAGCAGATGAAGAACTGGCTGACGCAAAAAATGCCTTAGCTCTGCTATTTGCTAAGGTCGTGCTAACATACAACTATCAATTACCAAATGGGGATGGCCGAAACCTCACCATTGTAGAAAAGAAAAAAGAAACCCCAAACAAATATCCGCGTAAAGCAGGGCTCCCCAACAAGAAACCACTTTAACCCTTTCTACTATAATTTTCACAAAAGCGAACAGGTTAGTCAGTAAACCTATTCGCTTCTTTTAATAGTGAAAAATCAGAATACGAATAAAAAGTAGAAGACTGATGTGGAGGGGATAGAAGGCATAAAACCCCCATTTTACCCAATTTGGTGAATAGCCTCGCTGGCCATTGTAGGCTGCCAGAATAGGGATAACTGTCAAAATTCCCAGATTTGACAGCCATTCTACCGCAGCAGTCGCCGTCCATTCTTTAGGAAAAGTCAAATACATCATTAGGAGACAGATTATCCCAAGAACCCACTTGGTATTTTCTGGTTTTCCGTGATTTCTATAAAATCCAAAAATGATAGGAATACCAAAAAGATTCCAGTCTGAGGTAATGGAAGCAAGGATAAAGAAAATTAAAACTAGGATTTGTAAGAAATGATTTTTAACCTTTTCACAAGCCATCATCATTAAGACACCCAGCATTAGTGTGAACATGATGTTATTGATGGGATTGAAAAATGACCAGTTAAATTCAAAAAGGTAATGAAAAGGAAAAAGACTAATTAAGCCAAATAAGAAGAGTCGACCTGCATATTTCCAACGACTTCGAGTATAGAAAAATCCTTCTACTAGTAAGTAAGCCATGATTGGAAAGGTCAAAAGACCTATTGTCAGATAAGTAAATTCCCATAACGGAGGATTCCACACATTCTCAAAAGTATGACCAACATGATTTAAAAACATAGCGATAATAGCGATCACTTTTAAATGAAAAGCATCAATTTTATTCATTAATAAAACTCCTTGTATGTCTAGGTTAATCTTTCTTATTGTACCACAGTTATCATACAACCTCAAGACTAGTCTTTTTAGTGCTTTTTTGCTATCATATTCTTAGCTTTTTGGAATGAAAGGACTTCTATTGTGTACTCTTTTCTAAAATCAGTGTCAGTGACACAACGACTGACATTTAGCTTTATGATTGTCATTATCATAGGAAGCTGCCTATTATCACTTCCTATAACCCACTACTCTAGTGCACCATCGACGACTTTTTTCGATCATTTATTCAACGTTGTGTCTATGGTTTGCGTGACAGGCTTATCGGTTGTTGCTGTTGCAGATGTTTACAACGGTTTAGGTCAGGTTATCGCCATGTGTCTCATGCAAATTGGTGGTCTAGGACTTGTTACCCTAATTGCTATCAGCATGTATGCTGTACGTCGTAGGCGGATAACCGTCACTGACCAGAATCTCTTGCAATCAGCCCTCAGCCGAGAAAATAGTTCCGATTTACGACATTATCTCTTTAATGTCTATAAATTAACCTTTACTATTGAAGCTATTGCTGCACTGCTGTTAATGCTAGACTTTATTCCACGATTCGGTTGGCAGCATGGAATTTTTAATAGTATTTTTCTAGCTATTTCAGCTTTCTGTAATGCTGGTTTTGATAATCTAGGCTCATCAAGCCTTAAAGACTATGCCCTTAATCCATTGATTAATTTTGTCATTGCTTTTTTAATTATTTCTGGAGGCATTGGTTTTGCCGTCTGGATGGATCTCATTCATGCTGTTAAGCGTTATTTGACTAATCGCCCTAAACATCTCAGCTCAGCTATTCGTCCTATACGAAACCAAACGCGCTTGGTGCTTTACACAACTGGTCTGCTCCTCTTTTTAGGAACAGTATTAAGTTGGATGACAGAAATTGGGAACACAAAAACCATAGGAACTTATCATCCCTTTCAACAGTTAATGGTGAGTTTTTTTCAAACAGTAACTATGCGGACGGCGGGGTTTGCTACTATTTCTTACCAAGATGCACATCCTGCTACAAACATTCTCTACATGTTGCAAATGATTATCGGTGGTGCTCCTGGAGGAACAGCAGGCGGAGTAAAGGTGACTACCATAGCAATCACTTATCTTCTCTTCAAATCCGAACTGGATGGCCAGTCAGAAGTAACCTTTCGTAATCGTATTATTGCCAATAAAACCATCAAACAGACATTGACTGTACTGATTTTCTTCTTTGCTGTCTTGATGACTGGTTACGTTTTACTTCTTGAAGTAGAACCTTCTATCAAGCCATTAGCATTGCTTTTTGAGGCTATCTCTGCTATTGCTACGGTCGGAGTTTCCATGGATGTGACCCCTCAACTGTCAACTGTAGGACGTTTGATTATCATTGCTTTGATGTTTATCGGACGCGTAGGACCAATCACCGTACTGCTCAGCCTTCTTCAAAAAAAAGGGAAAACCATTCAATATGCGCCAATGGATATCACTGTTGGATAAAGACTAGAAAAGGAACAAATTATGACTAAAAAAATTGTTGGTGTACTTGGCTTAGGAATTTTCGGCAGGACCGTTGCTTTTGAATTAAGCCATTTTGATCAGGATGTTATCGCCTTGGACAATGGTGCTGCACATGTCCAAGAAGTTGCCGATTATGTGGCAAAAGCTGCTGTAGGTGATATCACAGACTTTGATTTTTTAAAGGCAGTCGGTATCGATCAATGTGATTCTGTTGTTATCGCAACAGGAAACAATCTTGAATCTTCAGTTTTGGCCGTTATGCACTGTAAAAAGCTAGGAGTTCCAATTATTATTGCTAAAGCTAAAAATGCCACTTATGAAGAAGTTCTTTATGGCATTGGGGCTACAAAAGTTATTACGCCTGAACGTGATTCTGGTAAGGCTGTTGCTGCTAATATGCTACGCCGTCACATTGAAAACATTATCCACCTTGAGGATAATCTAGCCATGATTGAGTTTTCAATACCCGAATCTTGGGTAGGAAAAAACCTTACCCAGCTTGATGTTCGTAAAAAGTATGATATTAATGTTGTTGGACTTCGCAGACCCAATGTGGCAAATCTGGAAACTCATATTGATCCTATGCAAGCATTTGAACCAGAGACAGATGTTGTTGCCATTGCAAGTAATAATACCTTTGAAAAATTTGATTATTTGGGTTATCTCAAATAAAAAACAATACTTATACTCAATGAAAATCAAAAGTAGCCTGAGAAACGAAGCCGGCGATAGAACTTGAGTTCATCAAGGCAAGTTGACAACGGATAGTTTTGATTTTCGAAGAGTATTAATAAGAATCAGCAATATATAGATAGAACCTATAGTTATCAAATTATGTTAGTAACGTCTGAACTTGATTTTTAAAGATACAAAGAAGACAATCAGGTGTGGCTGCTTATCAGTCATACCTTTTTTCATAGTCTTTTTCAGGAAAGAGTCGTTTTCAAAAAAAAGATCTCGTTATGAGATCTTAAAGGATTATATAGCCTTTTAGTACTAGGCAACGAGCTGCAGGTTGCTAGAACAGCCTTTAGGCTGTTCTAGGTTGGAAATAAGACATGCGAAGCAAGTCACTTTCGTAAAGTACGGCAAAGTGAGTTCAAACAATCCAGTGGAGTGTTTGAAGTTGGAAATAAGGAAACGGAGTTTCCTCTTACGTCGAAGTAATCAAAGATAAACTAAATAACTATAAGTTAAAGAATCTATTATCTTTCACCCTTGTTACGAATAACAAAGCCATTTTTCTTCTCGCTTGATGTGCGGTGTGGACGTTTGTTGTCCTTATTTTCGAAATCCTTGCGATTTTTGTTTGACTTGCGTTTAAAATCACGACGGTCATCACGGTTACGATCACCGCGGTAAGAACCCCGACGACGATCATTATCTCGTCCACGATTACCGCGTCCACCTTTTCCACCAAAGCCATTTCCAGACGGTTTAAATGGTAATGGTTTTTCACGAGCAATTTCTACATCTGGTAATGTCGCTGGATCTTGAACCGTTAAGGTCAAGATATAAAGCGCCAGCTCTTCTGGGCTAAATTCAGCCGCTAGTTTAACAGCATCCCCCTTAAACTTATCAAAGTTTGAACGAATGTTATCATCTGCAAAATCACGTTCAATCTTCTTAAGGGCAACTTTTTTCTTCGCTTGAAAGGCTTCTTCTGCTGTAGCAGGTTTGAGGCCCTTCATACGTTTCTTCGTTAGGTTTTCGATGATAGAGAGATAACCCATTTCATTTGGTGAAACAAAAGTAATGGACTGCCCATGTTTGCCTGCACGACCAGTACGACCAATACGGTGAACATAACTTTCTGGATCTTGTGGGATATCATAATTGTAAACGTGAGTCACGCCTGAAATATCAAGTCCACGCGCAGCCACATCAGTTGCTACTAAAATATCAAGGTTGTCATTCTTAAAGTCACGAAGGACACGAAGACGTTTTCCTTGATCAAGATCTCCATGGATACCTTCAGCACGAAAACCACGAAGTTTTAAACCACGAGTTAGTTCATCAACACGACGCTTGGTACGACCAAAAACGATGGACAATTCAGGTTGATCGACGTCCATCAGGCGTGTCATAGTATCAAATTTATCTTGTTCTTTAACACGAACATAATATTGATCAACTAAATCTGTTGTCAACTCCTTAGCTGCAATTTTCACATGTTCAGGTTCTTTCATGAACTTTATGCCAATTTGCTTGATTGGTTCAGGCATAGTTGCTGAAAAGAGCAAGGTTTGACGACTTTCTGGAACACGTGAAATGATAGCTTCAATATCCTCAAGAAAGCCCATATTAAGCATTTCATCTGCTTCATCCAAAATCAGAGTTTCAACATGATCTAATTTTAAAGCCTTACGTTTAATCAAATCAAGCAAACGCCCTGGCGTTCCGACAACAATATGTGCCCCTGAACGAAGAGCCTTGATTTGTTTTTCAATGCTTGAACCACCGTAGACTGAACGAACTTTCACGCCCTTTTCACGACCAAAACGGAAAAGTTCTTCCTGAGATTGAACAGCCAATTCGCGTGTAGGCGCAATAACTAAGGCTTGAATGACATTACGACTAGTGTCGATTTTATTGAGGGTAGGCAAACCAAAAGCAGCTGTTTTACCAGTCCCTGTCTGTGCTTGTCCAATAACATCCTTTCCTTCAAGTGCCAAGGGAATAGTCATTTCTTGGATAGGTGAAGGTTCTGTAAAACCGGCAGTAACTACCGCAGCAAGTATGTCATCTGATAAATTAAGTTCTGTAAATTTCAATGTTTCTCTTTTCTAAAAGGCAGTGCGAAGCTGCCTTATAAAACTTATTTTTTTGTCGTTTTAACAACCTATCCATTATAACACAAAGATTGACAAAAAAAAGAAATTTGACTTTTTTTGACCAATAATACGTTTTCATAATTTCTAGAAATGGCTTTGCCTTATAAATAATACTTTTTTGATATTCAATAAAATCAAATTCCGACCAACTTCAAAAGTTCGTGAAAGAAACTATTTAAGTTTGGAGACAAAGCGAGCTAGGGTCGTATCAATACTTTCTATCTAGGGATAGTTTGGAAAATGAAGTATAATCAATTAGTTTATCTTTTATTACCACGACGTAAGGAGGCTGAGCAAAAAGTCCAGCCTCGCTTCTCAAAGTTCGTGTCAATATTTCGTCGCAGTGGTTGATTGGGTTTAACAGTCCAGTGGACTGTTAAAGGTTGGAGATAAGGTTTGCGAAGCAAATCTCAGCAATTCGTGTTTTACACTCCAAATTTGACCTCTACGACTGATGCGAACAGAGTTCGCTTCATTTCAACTTTCAAAGGTTCCCCGAACCTTTTGAGCTGTACGGGGGTGGGAGTGAAATAGTCCACTGGACTATTTTGGCTCTATAATTTCTGTAGTGGGTAAAACCACCGTGGAGATTATGGAGCCATTTTGAGTATATACAAAAAGTCCCATATGACCTAGGAACTCACTTAGAACTCCACGATTACTTGGATTATACAGCCCCTAAATGCCCTTCTTGTAAGGGACAAATGGCTAAATACGATTTCCAAAAAGCCTCCAAAATCCCCTATCTAGAAACTGCTGGCTCCCCTCTACTTATCCGTCTTCGAAAGCGTCGGTTCAAGGTGTAAAGATTGCGGAAAAATGGCTGTCGCTGAAACTCCTCTTGTCAAGAAGAACCACCAAATCTCTGTCGCTGTTAACCAGAAAATCGTCCATTTACTCATCGAAAACCAAGCAATGAAACAAATTCTACACAGGCTATCTATCTCGACGTCATCAGTTTTGAGAAAGCTCAATAAATTTAAGTTTGAAACGGATTGGAACATGCTTCCAGAAGTCATGTCCTGGGATGAGTATACCTTCAAGAAGGGGAAGATGAGCTTTATCGCTCAAGATTTCAACTCCCTAAACGTCATCGCCATCCTCAACGGAAGGTGAGCCTTATCACTGACCTCTGACACGTAAACAACCTGATAAGACACTTCCGCAAGAGCTTCATTTGCTTCTGTATTGACATAGATTTGAGCAGACTCAAAGCGATAATCCAACATGCAGTCTTTATAGACTTGGTTGATAGAATCTTCTTGACGAGCTACTTCTTCCTTAAAAGCAGAATCTGTCATATAGGGATTGATACGGTTGTTGTTCTCGCCCAGCTTTTCCTTGGTATAGTATTGCGTAAGAAATTCCTTGACTAGCTCATCAGAGAGAACACTCGCCTTTTCCTTTTCTTTCTCTTTAGTCAATAGTTTATGAGCCTCAGTCTGGATTTGTTTCTGCGTGTGACTGGTCACTGAATGAGAACCAATAGCGTAACCCATCATCACCACAAAGCTAGTAACTGCCAGACCACCGAAGCCTATCAAAATCCGAGCCTTCATTTTATTTAACATCATTAGTGCTATCTCCTTTTCATAAGATAGCACCATCATAACAAGATGGACTTGGAAAAGTTATCACAAGAAAAACTACCACTCACTAATGAATGGTAGCTCTTCCTTAATTCGCATAATATGACAAATCAATCTCACCGTCATAAACAAAGTCATCATCCATGTGATGGGCAATTTCGATAACCGTGACTGGCAGATTAAAGAGCAAGTTTCGAATATTCTTGGCATTTTGGGCATCCAGCGGAGCGGTCACTTCATCTGCTAGAAGAACATCTTTTTGTCTAATGAGGTTTCGTGCAATGTCAAGCCGTACCCTTTGACCACCAGAAATATTGTCGCCATTGTTGATTATCTGGTAATCTAAAATATTGTCAAACTCAGCTGCCAAGCCAACTTGCTCCAGTTTTTCCAGCAATAACTCATCTGAAAAATCGTCTCCCAATGTCAAATTAAAGCGAATACTGTCATTAAAAAGATAGGGCGACTGCGCAATGAGACCAATACGATGCTTAAAGTCTGTCGCGACCTGACCATTTTTAGTCACCATCTCGATAGAGCCTTCATCAGGCTGCAATTCTTGTAAGATTAACTTAAAAAGTGTTGACTTCCCAGAACCACTTGGACCTTTAATCAGGTATTTTTTCCCTTTTTCAAAACGGTAAGAAAAAGCTGAAAAGAGCGTTCTACCTGCAAAGGATTTCGTCAATTGGTGACACTCTAAGGCTTCAAACGTGTCCGCAGAAAGAGAATGGGCATCATTTTCAGGAATAGGCTGAGCTAATATCTGATCAAATTTTTCAGAAATAGATTTTGACCCCTTCAGTCTAAAGATATTATCCACAATTGACATCAGGGGCTGTTCTAGACGTGTTGCCGCAATAAACATGATAATCAAATCGGTTGTTCGTAAATCTGTACCTGCTGTCATTAAAGCCAATCCTAAAAAGATTGGCAAAAGTTGCGAAACAAAAAGCATAAGATTTGCTAAAAAGTCAAAGAAAGCTCTTGATATTTCAAAGGATAGACGCTTCTCTTCGTAACGTTCTGACTGTTTTTTTACTGATTTGAGTGTGAGTAAAAGAGCTTTGTTTTGCTTTAAAGTTGCATTGCCCACAACGACATCACTAAGTAACGCCAAAAGATTACGTCTTGCTTCCGTTTGCTGACTCCCTTTTTGCTCTGCCATTTTACTAATGACCTGTTGAACCAATAAATATATAAGGGCACAAACGATAAACAAAAGACCAATCGGTATATTTTTGGACAAAAGATAACTGCTGAGCAAGAGAAAGTTACTCAACCGAGCAACAAGGAGAATACTTGGACTGATGTGATTCCACAAATAATATTCAACATCTTGTGTCAAAAGGGAAATCTTCTCATCATTAGCAATGTTTTGATGACCGAGCATCAAACTCTTGTACAGACGCAGGCGAATATTGCCGCAACCAATGGTCATAATGTAATTGATTAAGAGATTTCCAATAAACATCACTGCATAAAAAATCACATATAAGGTTAGTCCATAAAGCAAAAATCCCCCAATATTCTTACTGCCATTTAAAGAATCTAAGTCAAAAATCTTATTGGTCATCAAGGGCTCAATAAGAAAGACAAAGCTGTTTAAGATACAGGCGATAAGGGTTAAGGTCACTAAAAATTTATTAAAATACTTAAACATCTCATCACCTACAATTCTATCACAGCATCGTAAACGATTGTTTCGTCCACATGGTGAGCTACTTCGATAACGGTCATTGGCAGTGAAAAAATCAGCTCTCTAACGCGATGAGCATTCTCCTTATCAAGTGCCGCCGTCACCTCATCGAGCAATAAAACATCCTTCTGACGCAGTAAAAATCGTGCCAATTCTATGCGAACACGCTGACCACCTGAAACATTACTGCCGTTATTTTCAATGTTGAAGTCTAAGCCCTCGGGTAATTCTTCAAGCAGGTGGACTTGATTTAATACCCTAATCAATGCTTCATGCGAAAAAGTCTGGTTGAGACAGATATTTTCTGCTAAGGTGCCATTAAAAAGAAAGGGTGACTGACTCACCACGCCAATATTAGCTTGGTAAGACTCAAATCGTTGATTGTCATTGGTCACAAGAGCCACTTGTCCAGAATCAACAACCTCACCTTTGATAATGTTTAACAGGGTTGTTTTTCCCCGTCCGCTAGCTCCCTTAATAAGATATTTCTTCCCTTTTTCAAAAGTGTAGGAGAAATCTTTCAAAATAGCCTTTTCCCCATAGGATTTTGTGATATTTTGCAAAATCAGAGCTTTAAAATCAGGAATATAGGGAACTTCTACGTCATCAACACGTTTGTCCATCAGCTCATAGATTTTTGTTCTAATCGAGTTGGCAGCTTGCATACTAAATGTTGCATACATCATATTTTGAAGAGGATTCGATAAGCTATTTGACGCAATAAACATGGCAACAAGTGCTGACACTGGAATATGCCCAAAAACATTTGGCAATAAAAAATAAATTCCAATTGGTAATACACGTCCTAAAAATTGTGTCAAACCATTACAGAAAAAGAGAAAATTAGACAAGTAATAATAATTTCGGCGGGCGGTCTCATAAGTGAGGACTTGATGTTTCAATTTTCCATAGGTCGTGTCAAATGCCTGATGGTGTAACAGCGTGCTTCCGCCATTGACATAGTCCATAATGAGCGCCATGGAACGCTCTCGCTCCTCGCTCTGCTCTTGTCCCAAAGCATCCGCCATTTGACTCAAAAAAACTTGTGGTAACGGGCGTAATAGGGACCCTAAGATAAACAGAAGCGCTAGAACAGGATTTAAGATGATTAAATAGGCTGATACAACCAAGAAAATCATGCCATTTTGGGGCAAACGCATGACCTGAGTCACGTAATTGTCGTAGAAAAATTCTAAATCTTGACTGAGAAAATTTGTCGTCTCATGCTGGTCTATTGACTCGCTAGATAAGAGAAGTGTCCTCGTCAACTTATCTCGCAAGGCTAACATGATGCGTTTACAAGACACATCGTAAACGACATCAGCCCCAAATTCCAGACCATAAAAGAGCAGATAGGTCAATAGTCCTATAACAAACAATTTCCCGAGAGACTCAAAGTCCGTTACCGTATCAATGACAATCATTTTTTGAATAACTAAGGACTGTAAAATACTCGAAAAAGCCCCTAAGATAAAGACCACAATGGCAAAATAACGGAACTTCCCAAGATAGGTTAGTAATTTCATCATAGGCTCCAAATCTAAAAAGTTAGCCAGGAAAGGTTAGCTAACTAGTTAAAAGTTGATAGTAGTTTAGTAATATACCACCGTTATTCTAGAAATGTATCCCAATTTACATATTCAATAACCTAATGTGATATGATAATATTATACTGCTTATTGAATTGCGCAATATCTTAACCACAAATTCCATTAGTACAGCTATCATTTCTTTGTGTTTGGTAAACTTTAGTTGGGTCATATTTTTTATTTTCTTTTACAATCATGGTTAATTCCTCCAAAAAATTTAATTTATATCAAGAATATCGTTATAAGATTTAGTAAGAATAAAGAGTGAAAAATCCTTTTGTATTCGCTCTCTATAGAGACGACACAACCTCTCCCAAGATTTTTCTTGATTTATTCTTGCCAAAGGACAATATCCTGATTTACAAAGTAACACATATGGGCATTGACTACACCTATCGTACTCAATCCCTTTTATCCAATCTTCTCTTTTCTTGTGATTAAGAATACCAGTCAATACACTTCCGAAAATATTTTCTTTACGATATAGAGCTACTGTACAACTTTGGATAACTCCTCTTACATTAAACATATAATGGTGTTTTCTATTAGCATAACAATTGAGACTATTATGCAACATCATTTTAGGAGAATCTATGTAGTATCCAAGAGAAATAGCCTGTTGTGAACAATAATAACTGAAGTCCCCATCTGGTATATCAACGCAATAATCATCCAGCCTATCTCCTTGACCCCAATCCCCAATATTATGATAGGCAAGATTGAACCTACTATCTCCTTTAAATATTAAACCATCGGATTGTAAAAAGTTCTCCATTGATTTAACATTTTCTCTGGAAATATTGAATCTAAGTGTACAATGGTAGTATAACGGACTAGCTACCATCGATTTTAAATTCGTTAAGATTCTCTCATATGAACCTCTACCATTTTTTAATAAGCGTTGATTATCATGAAATTCTTGTTCCCCATCAATAGTTATTTGATAGCTAGTAACTTTACAATTTTTAACTAAATTTTGAAACATACGATTGTTCAATAAGTAACCATTAGTTGTAATACCTGAAAAATACTCAATGTTATATATTGAACATAATTCTAAAAATCTCTCAGATAATCGAACGATTGTTTTATAGCCAAGTAAAGGTTCTCCACCAAACCATTGAACACTAAACCTCTCAAACTTTCCCTCAGATAATAGTTTATCCGCAAATGTTACAATAGCATCTTCTACTTCTGGAGACATTGAAATATTTTCAAATTTTTCATAACAATACTTACATCTAAAGTTGCAATCTCCATGAGTTAGAATTGTAAATTCTAGCAATTTATCATCTTCGTTTTTAATTCTCGCTAGCGTATCTTGTAACTCATTTTCTTCCCGTTGATAATGATATAATATTAAATAATCATAATATTGCATTTTTGTTATTGCATCACATTCAATTTTTCGTAATAATTCATTCGTTATGAAAAAAGAATGGTTATTTTTAGTGTTGTAATATACATTTCCATCTGATAGGGATTTACTTAAAACATAAGGCGACATTTCCATAATGGAACCTCCTTCATCACACTTTAAGTATATCACTCTGAAAAAACTTTAAATTTCTTTCCCATATCTGCATGTTCTATTTTTCAGATAAAACTTTTTCCAAATGTCCTTCATAGAGCTTTGCGATGTGGTGACTTCCTGCTAATTTCATTGCTCCAATACACTTTCTCATTTCAATAATTGCTTTACAATCCTTCTCTTTTTTATATTGATACAGATGTTGTGCATACTGAAACACCAATCGCTCATAAATTTCAGTCTCAGTGAAAAAGCATTGGTTTAATTGTTTTTCAAAATACAGAGCATCCAGAAATTTTTCTCTCTCAACACATGTGATATATCCATTTAATAACATTGATGAGATTAATCGTCTATTATTTGGAATTTCTTTATAGAAATCAGAACGCCTAGACATTTCTCTAGCCAAAACCATAAAAGCATCATGTTTCAGGACATCTAAAGTATTTGAAAAAATCAATAATTCATAATATCCCCAATATTCTACACTAAAAAGATAATCGGTTAAATACGATAAATCATCCCTAGAATAATAAGCTTCTCCTGATAAATCTTGTAAACGAATTTTTAATAAAACGATATTAAGCTTATGAAACTTCTCTTGTTTAGGATTTGACTCCATTTGGGAATAGAGTAATTTTTTCAACCCATCAACATCATGATTAGATATAAAATGCCTAACTTTTGACAAGAGTTCATTCAGTTCATCCCTATGAAAATCATGAATCGCATACATAAATTCGTCAATAGGCATGTTAATCTCATCTAAAATAGCCATAAACTTTGAAATGGTTAAATCCGTCTCTCCCTTTTCAAAACGTGAGAGCTGAGATGTTGATATACCAGCCTTTTCGACATCTTTTAAGCGTAACCCTCTAGATTTTCGAAACTTTTTAAAAATTTCTCCAATTTTTTTCATCATACATCTCCAATAAGCATATATGGGAATAGTTTTTTGTTTTTAGTATTTTAGCATAAAATAGAAAAAAATAAAAGTGAGGTATTTCACATGAAAACACAAAAATTATTGTCTCTATTATTACTGGTTTTTGAAGGCATTATTATTATCGTTGTTGGCTAAGTTTCATTTCTATTGGAATATGATCTAGAAATTTGACTTTATATCTTCCTATCTAAAAGGGCTACCTGGACAGGTAACCCTTTTGTTATTATGCCATCCGACTTCTAATTACTTTCTCCCGTCGGAGATTTCCTCACTACTAATCTTAGTATGTTTAGACTTATTGAGTTTCCCACTCCTTATTTCCAACTTCAAACACTCCACTGGATTGTTTGAACTCACTTTGCCGTACTTTACGAAAGTCACTTGCTTCGCATGTCTTATTCTTATTTCCAACCTAGAACAGCCTAAAGGCTGTTCTAGCAACCTACAGCTCGTTGCCTAGTACTAAAAGCAAACCAAAAGACTATAAAATAGTTTATACAAGCAATATAGAGATATAACTGAAGGTCATCAAATTCACAACAAAAAATAGGTTTGAGGCACGCTCACCTCAAACCTCCAAATTATCTCAAAACTGCGGCTGCTAATGCTTGCTGAATTTCAACCACATTGTCATCACTCTTAAACTGCAATACTTCTGCAGGCTCCATAGCAGAAGATACCCAAATTTTAAGTTCTGCATCAAGATCAAAATGTCCTGAAGTTTCTACAGTAAAACGTGAAATTGAACGATAAGGAATAGATTTGTAAGAAGTTTTCTTGCCCGTCACTCCCTGTTTATCTACCAAAATCAACCGTTTTTCTGTAAAAACAATCAAATCCCGAATCAGCACAAAGGCCAACTCTACCTGCTCACCTGGCACCAAAATATCTTCCAACTGGCGCTCTACCTTGTCGGTATCCTTTTGCGATGCATTTCCAATCAACCCTGAAAAAAGTCCCATATCCTCACTCCTTTTAAAATTTTATATTATTATACCCTAACGTGGCAGAAAATGCAGTGATTCACCGTAACACGCGATAGCTTATCTTAGTCACAACTATAAAGCTAAATAAAATAAGAGAGATAATCAGACTTGGTAACCATAAGCTTTCCACCGTCTTTAAATCCATATTCATTATATGAACAACTTTATTAACTACTCCAAGGATAATAATATTAAATAGAAATGAAACCATACAGATTAGAAAAGTATGTAGGAGACCTTCTATCACCGAAATCCATAACAGATGCCTCTTTGAAACTCCTAAAGTTTCCAATTGTTCCATATCTCTCATATCTTGTTCAGAGTCCAAAATAGTTAGGGAAATGACATTGACTAAAATTAAAATAATAGGAGATAACATATAAGCTACAAAAGAAACCTTAGCTTCTACAATGCTATCAGCCTTATTTCCTACAAAAGCATTTTGAACAAATAACAAAAAACCAGATATTAACGTAACCCCCATCGTCATTGAAGTCTGTAAACCTTTAAAATACATAGGTTTATATAAAATATTCCAACTTGCCAAAACCGAAGCGTAATGATGCCCTAGACACCATTTTAAGCCTATTCTTATTAAATTGGACTGGAGACTAGGACTTATAGCTTGAATAACTAACAAATGAATAATAAGTAGTAATAAAGTTAAACTAGATTTTATTGTAATGTCATAAGTAGTTGAGTTTTTACCCAAAAATATAAAATAAATGCAGATAATCCAAATTGTAACTAATATCGTTGACAATACAAATTTTACTATTTTTGATAACGTTAATTTTTTATCACTAACCTCTTCAAATAGCGCGTTCCTTTTTAAAATTTGCCTTGCATAATAATAGCCTCCTATTCCAGATATAAGTGGGACAGTTATAAAACTCAATAAAAAGGTCTTTATATCAACTGATATAACCAAGTTTGGCAGGTCTTCACTTCCTACAAACTGTTGTAAAAAATGATAGTAGTAAGATGTCAAGGGAATTGCAAATAGATTTCCTATAAGACTGGCAAATAAGGAAGTAATCACCAATTGACCCGCTATTAAAAAGGAGAGTTGAGTTTGGTTTGCACCACTGATTGTCCATAACTTATAGTCTTGCTTAAAAATATCAAGCAAAAAATGAATCAGATTTGATATCAATAAAAACAATGTTACTCCACCAAAAAATATAAACATTTGGAAAAGCTGTGTAGCATTAGTTGATATACTTCGTGCACTATCGATACCTATCAAAGAAATACCAATAATTAAACTAGATACCAGTAAGACTGGAACAGTCCCTAACCACTGTCTTTTACTATAATTAAATTGATAATAGATTAATCTTAGCATTGTAACCTCCTATAATTTTTGATTCAAGTTAGTTTCCAATGCCACATATAAATCTTCAGCTGATGGTTTATAAAATTCCGTATTAATTTCCCCATCTTTTAAAATGAGCGCCCTATCAGTATATGAAGCTAACTCTATATCATGCGTAACCATCACAATACATTTTCCTTGATTGGCTAAATCTCTTAGTAAGTCAAAAATAATCTGTCTAGAACTGCTATCCAAAGCTCCTGTCGGTTCATCAGCAAAAATAATATTACTATCAGTCAATATCGCACGTGCAATAGTCACTTTCTGTTTCTCGCCACCAGACAAGGTGCCAACAAAAGAATGAATATCAGCATTGAAATTCATTTGTTCCAAGAGTTTTTCTATCTTCTCTATTTGAATTCTTTTATGAGACAATCTAAATGGTAGTAGAATATTTTCAACTACGGGCAAGGCAGGAACAAGGTTATACGATTGAAAAATAAATGAAATATCCTCACGTCGCAATTTTGCTAACTTATTATTACGTAACTTATATGGGTTAACAGAGTTAATTTCCACGCTTCCAGAGCTTGGTACTAATAAACTAGACATGCATTTTAAAAGTGTTGATTTTCCAGAACCACTGACACCAAGTATACTTATAAATTCCCCATACTCAGCTTTCATAGAAATATTTTTCAAAATAGATAAAGACTGATTATTAGCCAATAAAAAATTCTTCGATAAATTCTTAACTTCTACAGCAATTTTATATGACATTTTACCCCTCCTATTTTAGAAACCGCTCACAACATTATTGTATCATGTTTTGCATGTCATAACATTTACATATGGGAATAATTATATTATCGGTCAGAGATTTAACATAACGCGTTGCTCTAAATCCAATTCTTTTTTCTGTTAGTTGTCAAACATGATATAATGAACTCAGCACTTATTCACAGTAATTGTAAACTAGAAGTTCCACTCATCAAAGCTAGATGAAAAGTAGCAAGACGAGTTTGAAAATAGTTATTTTGAGGATAATTATGAAAAACATTACTAGGTTAGATATCTTAGCTCAGCGCTTTTACAACCAAGGCTTTATCGAGCCCTATCAAGAAATCAATCAGCTTCTTCAAGACTCACTTGGTATTCAAGCTCAGTATCTTAATCACGGTCTTTTTAACATTGCTAATCGGATGAATTTGACCAAGTATGATCGTATTGAGAACAGTATCGCTGACAGCATCTTGGCATGGGGACAGCGCCAGACCTATCATTTTTACGAATTTGAAACGTGGCAGAGTATCTGTCATTTTTTGGCAAGAGAGAAACTTTGGGTGGTTTCCTATTTTCAGGATGAAAATCTCAACCTCCTAGAAGAAAGTCAGCAACTTAAAAGCTATCTTAGTCAACCGCAAACCCGTAGCCAATTAGTAGACATTTATGGCAAACGGTGGGCAAAACTCTTTAACTGGAGTGCTCTTTTCCTTTATAATTCTCGTCAGGGTAGTCTATACCAAAAGTGGCTTCCTAAAGACCGCCTCGTTTGCTGGTCCAATCAGAAGTCGGCATCCTCGCCACAATTGTCTAGAAATCTTCTAGAAGCCTATTTTACTTTCTACGGGCCGGCAAGTCTGGCAGATGCTGCTCATTTTTTCGGTATCAGTCAGACATGCCTTGACCATCGTGAATTGCATAATCTTAGGTCTTTTGATTACTTCGGTAGAAGCTATTACTACAAGGTTTGGCAAAACGGTGCAAACATCCCTGAACTCCTCATCTTAGGAAAATTTGATCCACTCCTTGTTTCTTATAAATACAAAGAACTTTTAATTGCTCCCGATGATCAGCCGCTCATTTGGAAAAAAGCAGGGCAAATTTCAGCCTTAATACTGATAAAAGGTCAATTAAGAGCCACTTGGTCTATGTCTGTCAAAGGTTCTGCTATTGACTTTGAAGTCCAAGCTAAGCAAAAAATATCTCAAAAACATCAGGCAAGCATCCGCCGCAATTTCCGAAATTATGCGCGATGGATGGGCAAAAAAATGCGAAAAGTAAACTTTGAGCTGGAGTGAATAATTCTCAAACTGAGGGGCTGTCATGTCAAATTTCAAATAATAGAACCTGTATTCACAGTTCAATACTTCTATACTAAGGCTAGTTTTTTAGCTACTCATCGTTAGTTTTTTTCAAAATACAGTCAGTATTCTCTCAAAAAACTGCCTTGATTAGCGAAAAACGATCTCTTAAATAAAAGCATCTTACTTGTGAATACAGGTTCTAATGTTATGTTTTTGGCAAATCAATGTCTTGATTCCACCAATAAACTATCAGATTATGGTGAACTGTACTCTAATCAATGGAAATGAAAAATCAGACTAGGTGATACTGATAGATAAAATTAAAGTTCACCAAATCAGCGGCATCTGAATCTGATTTTCAAAAAAATTAGTCCGTCCAGATGTTTTTAGCAAGATTAAAGGTTGCCCAAGCTTTTGGCCACCCTGCATAGAAGGCAACATGGGTAATAACCGCAGTGATTTCTTCCTTGGTTACCCCATTACTTTTGGCATTTTGTAAATGATACTCTAGAGATGAATCTGTCATGCCTGATGCCATCAAAGCCACAACGGTAATGATACAACGGGTTTTCAAATCAATATCTTGATTGTTCCAATTTTCACCAAATAGGACATCATCATTATAGTGAGCAAAGTCAGGAGCAAAATTTCCTAATTGGTCACGTCCGGCTGTTTGTTTGATTGTCATAAGTTCTCCTTCTTTCTTAAATGAGCCAAGGCTCAATTTCTACTTATAGTCAATAAAATTAAAATCAGACTTGCTCCAACAGCCTGAGACTAGACTATTGAAGGTTGGAAATAAAACAAATACAGCTCGCATTAGCAAGACACTGTTAGAACTGTATTCATCAAATTAAGTTAAGAACGTCAGAAGTTGACTTTCAAAGAATATTAGCTTCTTGATTAGCTTTAGTGTATTGTTCATCACTAACAGCTTCATACCACTCGGCTCTACCTGTAGTGATGGCAACATGGCTAAACCATGAATCTGCGGTTGCTCCATGCCAGTGTTTAACACCATCATGGGTGACAATGACATCACCTTGTTTCAATAATTGCGCAGCTTTGCCTTCTTCTTGATAAAGACCTTGTCCACCTGTAACCAAGAGGATTTGATAACCTCCCACATGAGCATGCCAATGGTTACGGCAGCCAGGCTCAAAAGTGACATTGCCAACTCCAAAATGGCCATCGGGTGCCTGCGCTAACAGATTCAAATAAGATTGACCTGTGAAAACATTAGCATAGGCATCGTTTTTGCTACCAATTGGAAAAATACCTACTTCTTTTAGTTCTTCAAAATTTGCCATCATAACTCCTCCTTTTAAACTTTATAACGCGACAAAGACTTGACCGTTTCAGGATTATAGTGATTGATAAAGAGACTTTCCCCTTGATCTAAGGTTAAAATTTCTGCCATATCCTCATCACTTAAATTAAAATCAAAAACATCAAAGTTTTGTCTCATGCGTTCTTGATGAACGGTTTTTGGAATGACCACAATACCACGCTGAATAAGATAGCGCAATCCAACCTGAGCAGCACTCTTACCGTATTTAGCACCAATAGTGGTCAAAATAGGATTGGTAAAGAAATCATTTTTACCTTCAGCAAAAGGTCCCCATGATTCCAGCTGAATGCCATATTCATCACTAACTTTCTTCGCTTCAATCTGTTGATTAAACACATGGGTCTCTACTTGATTAACCATAGGAAGGATAGCATTAAAACTTGCCAAATCAACGAGGCGATCTGGATAAAAATTGCTGACTCCGATAGCTCTAATTTTACCAGCCTTGTAATATTCTTCCAGAGCACGCCAAGTTCCATAATAGTCTCCAAAAGGTTGATGAATTAAGACTAAATCAATGTAGTCCATCTGCAATTTGCGCAACGATTCGTCCAGAGAAGCTTTAGCTTTTTCATAGCCTGCGTTCGAAATCCAAACCTTAGTTGTGATAAAGAAGTCTTCGCGTGGTAGACCAGATTTTTGAACAGCCTTGCCGACAGCTTCTTCATTACCATAAGCCTGCGCTGTATCAATTAGGCGATAACCCACCTCGATAGCTTCAGACACCACCCGCTCGCATTCTCCTAAATCTGGTATTTGAAAAACTCCAAAGCCTAAAATTGGCATTTTAACACCATTTGATAGGGTTACTGTTTCCATCATTTTTCCTCACTTTCTGTAAACAATTCCTTTTCACGCTTTTTAATCATGTTTTGGTAGTTGTTAATTTTAAAATCAAGACGTTCCCGTGCTTGATTGAGTTCATCAATTCGTGAAACTAACTCATCACGTTGCTCGATCAAGAGCGCTAGTCTTGCTTCTTCTGTCCCCTCGCCCTCCACTAGCAGGTTAATATATTCGATTAGAGATTCAACGCTCATGCCTGCTTTTCTAAAGCATCGGACAAATTCTAAAATCCCAATTTCACGCTCCGTAAAATCACGAATACCAGATTGATTACGGGTAATGTGTGGCAGCAAACCAATTCGCTCATAATAGCGGATGGTATCAGCCGATACACCTGTTAATTCACTTACTTTTTTGATATTCATTACATTTCCTTTCCCTATTAGACCAATAATAATCGCTACTGCGTTTATTAGTCGCCTAAGAATCCTAGACTAGCTAGCCAGCTTTTAACATCGGTCGAATGATTAAAAACGCGACCTTTTGGCAGCTTATGCCCAATCCATTTTTCCATCATTTTTTGTGAATCATAATAACTAGAACCTCCAGAAGTTGCAAAGGAAACTAAATTTTTCCCAGTCAAATCAAGATCATCCAAAACCGTATGAACAATCTTGGGCGGAATCCCCCACCAAATCGGATGACCAATAATAATCGTATCATAACGTGATACATCTGGTAGTTTTCCCTTGTATGCTGGACGGGCTATTTCGGTATTTTGCTCCCGATTTGCTCGACTGTCTGCTATTGTCCAATCCAAATCCGCCCTCGTATAGGGGTGCTCAGCTTCTATTTGATAAATATCTGCATTGATGAAATCTGAAATTGACTGAGCGACATTACGAGTTGTTCCAGTCATCGAAAAATAAATCATGAGTACTTTTTTCAAACCTGTTTCCTCCTTAAGTTATTCTATGTCTAGTATAAACCTTGGAGTTAACTTTAAGTCAAGCGTTTCATTTTCGAAGAGTATAAATAAAGTCTGAAGTTGAGCTAACCTTTCGTTATTTTCAATATCTGAAAACTCCATTTCCCCTATCAGCCCTAGACAATTAGCAATAAAGCAATAAAATGATGAGTTATTTTATTGCTGAACTTAAAATCTTGTGCTCTGATTCTAAGCGAGTAGAACAAGAAAAGCTTCTGGATAAAGATTCCAAAAGCTTTTTTCTATACTATATGGCCAATAAATCTATTGTTAGCATCCCGAAAACAAGGGCAGCCTTACAGCTGAGATTATAGGCAATGATTTTAATTGTATTTTTCATCAGTCTGTACCGTCCTTTCATTTTGATTAGGCTTAGAACCTGTATTCACAGTTCAGCACTTCTATCTAAGGCTAATTTTTCAGCTACTCATCCTTAGTTTTTTCAAAATACAGTCAGTATTCTCTCAAAAAACTGCCTTGATTAGCGAAAACTATCTCTTATAGTCTTTTAGTTTGCTTTTAGTACAAGGCAACGAGCTGCAGGTTGCTAGAACAGCCTTTAGGCTGTTCTAGGTTGGAAATAAGACATGCGAAGCAAGTGACTTTCGTAAAGTACGGCAAAGCGAGTTCAAACAATCCAGTGGAGTGTTTGAAGTTGGAAATAAGGAAACGGAGTTTCCTCTTACGTCGAAGTAATCAAAGATAAACTAAATGACTATATCTATAAGCGCTTCGCTTGTAAATATAGGTTTTTAGTTTACCACCAAAAACTAAAACTTTCCTCAATAAAGCTCAATGTCAAGTTTGGCGGTGCTATTAACTAAACCAAATCAAGTTAATAATGTCTGAACTTGATTTTCAAAGAGTAATAAGTAAATTTCAACAATCGTAAAATAAGTGCTGTAAATCTACCTAGATAAAGTAAAATCCAAAAATCAAATGATTAGAAAATTAGTAATTCTCCCTCTCCTCTAGATTGTTTTTACTGATTTCCTTACTAGTTTATTGCAACTTAGCTTTCAAATATTGACCTGTATAGGATTCCTTGACTTGGACGACTTCCTCAGGGCTTCCTGTAGCTACAAGAGTACCTCCACCGACACCACCTTCTGGTCCCAAATCAATGATATGGTCTGCTGTCTTAATCACATCTAAATTGTGCTCGATGACAAGCACAGTGTTGCCTTCATCCACAAAACGATTCAGAACTTGCAACAAACGAGCGATGTCATCGGTATGGAGGCCAGTTGTTGGTTCATCAAGAATATATAAACTCTTACCAGTTGAGCGCTTGTGGAGCTCACTGGCTAATTTCATACGCTGTGCTTCACCGCCAGACAAGGTCGTGGCTGGTTGTCCTAGTGTGACGTAACCCAAACCAACATCCTTGATAGTCTGCAATTTACGGGCAATTTTAGGAATCGCTGCAAAGAAATCAACCGCATCATTAACCGTCATGTCAAGAATTTCAGCAATATTTTTTTCCTTGTAATGCACCTCAAGTGTCTCCGAATTATAGCGAGTTCCGTGACAAACCTCACAAGGCACATAGACATCAGGTAGAAAGTGCATTTCAATCTTGATAATACCATCACCTGAGCAAGCTTCACAACGGCCACCCTTAACGTTGAAGGAGAATCGGCCTTTTTTGTAGCCACGAATCTTGGCTTCGTTTGTTTTGGCAAAGAGATCACGAATATCGTCAAAAACGCCAGTATAGGTGGCAGGGTTAGAACGTGGTGTTCGTCCAATAGGACTTTGGTCAATATCGATTAGGCGATCCACATACTCAATTCCCTCAATGCTCCGATATTTCCCAGGTTTGGCAGAATTGCGGTTAAGTTTTTGCGCTACTGCTTTTTTCAAAATACTGTTAATTAAAGTTGACTTACCAGAGCCAGACACACCAGTTACAGCAATAAATTTTCCTAGTGGGAATTTGACATCCAGATTTTGTAAATTATTTTCAGCAGCTCCTTTGATTTCTAAGAAACGGCCGTTACCCTGACGACGCTCACTCGGCACAGGAATGTATTTTTTCCCTGACAAATATTGACCCGTAATAGATTTTCTATTTTTTGCCACTTGTTTTGGCGTTCCTGAGGCAATGATTTCACCACCAAACTGACCCGCTCCTGGTCCCACATCAATGAGCCAGTCTGCCTGCATCATGGTATCTTCATCATGCTCAACAACAATCAAGGTATTGCCTAAATCCCGCATTTTTTTCAGGCTGTCAATCAAACGATCGTTGTCACGCTGATGCAAACCAATGGAGGGTTCGTCCAAGATATAAAGAACACCAGATAAGTTTGATCCAATCTGAGTAGCCAAACGAATCCGCTGACTTTCCCCGCCAGAGAGTGTTCCAGCCGAGCGTGACAAAGTTAAGTAATTTAGACCCACATTATTGAGAAAGGTCAAGCGATCCCTGATTTCTTTAATAATTGGTGTTGCAATGGTTTTCTCATTTTCGGACAGATGAATCTGACTAAGAAGTTCCAAATGATCGGCAATAGACAAGTCAGAAAGTTCCCCAATATTGAGTCCTTTTTCTCCTCCCACACGGACACAAAGCGCCTGATCGTTGAGGCGGTAGCCGTGACAGGTAGCACATGGCAACTCATTCATGTATCCACGCATGACATTTCGCGTAAAATCGCTATTGGTTTCATGATAGCGGCGGCTAATATTGGTCACAAGTCCTTCAAACGGCAGATCAATATTGCGTTCACCACCAAAATCATTGACATAGTGAAAATGAAACTCACGGTCACCTGACCCATAAAGAATCAAGTTTTGTTCCTCCTCGGTCAGGTTTTCAAAAGGTGTATCCATATCAATGTTGAATGCAGTCATGGCCTGCTCTAGCATGGCAGGGTAATAGTTAGACGAAATGGGATTCCAAGGGACTAAAGCTCCTTCTCGTAGGGATTTGGTTCGATCAGGGATTACCAAATCTAAGTCAACTTCCAATTTTACCCCTAAACCATCGCAAGTTGAACAAGAGCCAAAAGGCGCATTAAAAGAAAAAAGACGAGGTTCCAACTCGGGCACAGTGAAGCCACAGACAGGACAGGAGTAATGCTCAGAAAAAAGCAGCTCTTTACCATCCATTGTATCAATAATGACGTAGCCATCCCCTAGTCGCAGAGCAGCTTCAACAGAGTCAAAAAGACGTGAGCGAATGCCTTCTTTATTAACGAGACGATCCACCACTATTTCGATATTATGCATCTTTGTCTTGGAGAGTTCGGGCACTTCCGCCACATCAAAAATATCACCATCCACACGCACACGAACATACCCATCTTTTTGAATTTTATCAATGATGGTCTTGTGCTGCCCTTTTTTACGGCGAATAACTGGTGCCAAAATTTGCATCCGAGTGCGCTCTGGCAACTCCAAGACCTGATCTACAATTTGCTCAACAGAAGAGGCTGTAATTGCCCCGTGACCATTGATACAATACGGTGTTCCTACGCGAGCATATAACAGACGCAAATAATCATTAATTTCTGTCGTTGTCCCTACGGTTGAACGAGGATTTTTACTGGTGGTCTTTTGGTCAATGGAAATAGCTGGGCTGAGGCCATCAATGGAATCCACGTCTGGCTTTTCCATATTTCCCAAAAACATACGGGCATAAGCCGACAAACTCTCAACGTAACGACGTTGACCTTCTGCGTAAATAGTATCAAAAGCCAGTGAAGACTTGCCTGAACCAGACAAGCCCGTTACTACAACCAATTTATCACGTGGAATTTCCACATCAATATTTTTTAAATTATGGGCTCTCGCTCCATGAATAATTAACTTATCTTGCATAATATCAGATACTAAGGCGTAACATTCGATAGAAAGATAGGAACTATTCCGAAAATCTTGATTTTCAAGACCAGTTATCTTTTTTTCTGAGGGGTTAGCCCAAGTTCAATTCCTTTCTAAGGATACAAAGCCCTTCAAAAACAATTTCATTTTAGAAAAGCAAAACTGCATGCATTCACACAGACTGATTTATCTAGATTCCAAGTTTTTAGGGCGTGTTCTAATCCGCTCTATGATACGAAGGGTGTTAAACAGGAAGTTAGCATTCCATTCAAATACAGTTTCCTACTCTACATTATTGATAGTCATAGAGTCATTCATATTTCTTATTATAACAAAATTTCTTCCATTCGTTGTCCCAAAAAACTGAGAAATGTAGTATAATAAAACAGTATGCAAAATTGTCCATGAAAGCGACTGTAAACAGACCGCTCTGCCATTTTGTAAAAAAGTTTTCCAGAAGGAGGGACGCTCATGAAACAAATGTTTCTATCAACAGCACTAGAATTCAAAGAAATCGAAACCTTCGAGCCCGGCGCTTGGATTAATCTGGTCAACCCCTCCCAGGAAGAATCAATCATCATTTCAGAACAGTTTAATATTGACATCACTGACTTACGCGCGCCTTTGGACGTTGAAGAAACCTCTCGTATTACGGTTGAAGATGACTATACCCTTATCATTGTAGATGTCCCAACCTACGAAGAAAGAAATAACAAAAGTTATTATGTCACTATTCCTTTAGGAATTATCGTCACAGAAAATGCGGTCATTACAACTTGTTTGCAAGAATTGACGCTCTTTGATAATTTCTATAAACGCCGTGTAAGGAATTTTTATACCTTTATGAAAACACGCTTTGTTTTTCAATTGCTCTACCGCAATGCTGAACTCTTCTTGACAGCTCTTCGGACTATTGACAGACAGAGTGATAAGATCGAAGCTCAACTTGAAAATGCCACAAAAAATGAGCAACTGATTGACATGATGGAGTTGGAAAAATCTATCGTCTATTTGAAAGCTTCTTTGAAGCTCAACGAGCGCATTGTCAAAAAATTGTCTTCTAGCACCAGCTCACTCAAGAAATATATTGAAGATGAGGACTTACTGGAAGATACTCTCATTGAAACGCAACAGGCCATCGAAATGGCTGGTATTTATGAAAATGTCCTTAATGCCATGACTGAAACATCAGCTGCTATCATTGGCAATAACCAGAATACCATTATGAAAACCTTGGCACTTATGACTATGGCTTTAGATATTCCGACCGTTATTTTTTCTGCCTACGGTATGAACTTCAAAGATAACACTATGCCTTTCAATGGTTTGCCAAATGCTTTTTGGCTCATTGTTCTCATTGCAGCTCTGGGTTCCTCTTTCGTTGTTATTTACTTCATTAGAAAGAAATGGTTCTAACGTATCAGTACATTCTTTTAAATTGCTTTGAGTACAGACAGCCAGTTGTGGACCGTACGGGAGTTTAGCAATTGAACTGCCCAAGTATAAAAGATAAACCAATGGGTTACAGGACATCCCTACAGACTTTTTTATCAGAACCGCCTAAATACCTTAAGTGTTTTAAACTAGATAATTATTAGTGTCAATGTCACTATCTTCAATAATATAAAACAGGAGAAATCGTTATGGATTTACAAAATCTTACCAAAAAAAATCAGGAATTTATCCACATTGCTACCCATCAATTGATACAAGATGGTAAATCAGATGCTGAAATCAAGATAATCTTGGAAGAAGCTCTTCCTAATATTTTAGAAGCACAGAAAAAAGGAATTCCAGCACGGACATTACTTGGAGCACCAACTGTTTGGGCAGCTTCCTTCACTCCAAAAGAAGGGGAGGCTGATGATACTACTAATGCGTCAAAAAATACCAACCTTTGGTTGATGTGGCTTGATACTTCACTTCTATTTTTTGGCGTAGTTACTTTACTCAATGCTGTTTTGATTTTCTTTAACTCAAAAACGGTCACAACTGGTATCACTTCTATTTTCGCTCTTAGTTTTGCTGGTGGGGGTGCCATGTATGCCACTTACCATATGGTTTATCGTCACATGGGCAAGGATAAGAGTGAACGCCCTCGTTGGTATAAAGTATTTGGTGTCTTGTTACTAGCTATGTTATCTTGGATTTTAATCTACGTTGCCGCTAGCCTGCTCCCTGCTACTCTCAACCCTCAATTACCAGCTCTGGTTCTCCTCATTATTGGAGCAGCTGCCTTTGGACTACGTTATTACCTACAAAAACGCTATAATATTCTCAGCACTATGGCTCCTCAACCACGTTAACTAATACTCAAAAAAATCAAACTAGGTGAGACCGAGCACATGTTATCCCGAATTACGGCAAGGTAAAGACTGCGACGTATCACTTTGATTTTTCGATACCAAAAAACACCTTTACGGTGTTTTTTTATTGTTGTCAAAAATCATGACCACCCGTCTAACGGGTGGTCATGATTTATAGTTAATTGAAATAGGGATAGGACAAAAGAGCCTCAATAAAAGTATCGCAATTTGGTAATACTTTTCTGAGGTGTTTTTTGATATGAGCCCATGTTTTCTCAATAGGATTATACTCAGGTGAGTATGGAGGAAGTGGTAAAAGTTTATGCCCATACTCTTCACATAAGCGCTCTAGCCTACTCATTCTATGGAATCTTGCATTATCCATAATAATAACTGACGGTGTGCTTAATGTTGGCAGCAGAAATTTCTGAAACCAGGCTTCAAAAAAGTCGCTCGTCATTGTTTCTTCATAAGTCATCGGAGCGATTATCTCACCATTTATCAG
>NZ_KB904464.1 GCF_000380105.1 Streptococcus orisratti DSM 15617 | reverse complement strand
CAAGATTCCATAGAATGAGTAGGCTAGAGCGCTTATGTGAAGAGTATGGGCATAAACTTTTACCACTTCCTCCATACTCACCTGAGTATAATCCTATTGAGAAAACATGGGCTCATATCAAAAAACACCTCAGAAAAGCATTGCCAAATTGCGATACTTTTCTTGAGGCTCTTTTGTCCTATCCCTATTTCAATTAACTATATTTTTAGAAAATACTTGTATAAACAATTTTAAGCGTTATAATAGTAAGCGGATAAAATTTTACGTGGAGGAAAAATATGTCAGAATTATCACAGACATTTACTGATAAATTATTTGCCGAATATGAAGCAAATGCTAAATTTCGTGCACTTGAAAATGCAATCACTCATAATGGCTTACTGAAGTCCTTGGAGACTCGTCAAAGTGAAGTTGAAAATGATCACGTCTTTTCTATTGATTTGACAAAAGATGAGGTAGCTAACCAGAAAGCTTCTGGGCGTTGTTGGATGTTCGCTGCACTCAATACCTTTCGTCACAAACTCATTTCTGACTTCCAATTGGAAAATTTTGAACTGTCTCAGGCGCATACCTTCTTTTGGGATAAATATGAAAAATCAAATTGGTTTTTAGAACAAATCATTGCGACAGCGGACCAAGAATTAGGCAGTCGTAAGGTAAAATTTCTTTTGGACACACCACAGCAAGATGGTGGTCAATGGGACATGGTTGTAGCTCTCTTTGAAAAATATGGTGTAGTACCCAAGACTATCTACCCAGAATCTATCTCATCAAGTGCAAGTCGTGAGATGAATCAATATCTCAATAAATTATTGCGTCAAGATGCTCAAATTTTACGTGAATCTATCTCAGTTGGTGCAGATAAGCAGCAAATTCAGGCTAAAAAAGAAGTCCTCCTACAGGAGATTTTCAACTATTTAGCCATGAACTTAGGCTTGCCGCCACGTCATTTTGATTTTGCCTATCGTGATAAGGAAAACAATTACCACGTTGAAAAACAACTGACGCCACAAGCTTTTTATGAGAAATATGTTGGTCTAAAACTATCTGATTATGTTTCTGTTATCAATGCTCCAACGGCTGACAAACCTTTTGGAAAATCTTACACTGTTGAGATGCTAGGCAATGTGGTTGGAAGTCGTGATGTGCGTTATATCAACTTGCCGATGGCACGTTTTAAGGAATTGGCAATTGCTCAGATGCAGGCTGGTGAAACAGTTTGGTTTGGTTCAGATGTTGGCCAACTGTCAGACCGCCAAAAAGGTATTCTTGCCACAAACACTTATGATTTTAGTTCAGCTATGGATATTGAACTTAGTCAAGATAAGGCAGGACGACTTGATTATAGTGAGTCTCTTATGACTCATGCTATGGTTTTGACAGGTGTTGATTTAGATGACAATGGCAAAGCTGTCAAATGGAAAGTCGAAAATTCATGGGGAGATAAAGTTGGTCAAAAAGGCTATTTTGTTGCTTCTGACACTTGGATGGACGAATTTACCTATCAAATCGTTGTTCGTAAAGAATTTCTTACTGCTGATGAACTCTCTGCCTATGAAGCAACCCCAACAGTTCTCGCTCCCTGGGATCCAATGGGTGCCCTAGCAAATAAATAGTATAAAAGGCTTGTTTTATTATAGAAACCAATTCTTTATCTATAACAAATTGGTTAATTTTACTGGAAAGCATTGTTACTTTTGAAATCTAAGATGGTGTATTATTAACAACACCGCTTATGTCATATAATAAAAAAAAACGGGAATCTTACGAATAGCAGTGGGATTCCCGTTCTTGTATTGTAATAATTATTTAATGATTCATTGACGACCATTACAGTTAATAAGTATTTGATGAATAACTTAAACGACTCGGTTGAGCACAAGTTTTAGTTACTCTTGAGAATTGGTAGCGTTATCTGTCTGTGTTTCTGATCCAACAGAAGAGTCAGAAAATGAGTTGTCCTCATTTGAGGATGACTCATTGGTTGAATTGCTAGAGGATTGGTCAGATGTTTCGCTAGTATCTTGTGAACTTGAGCTATTGCCATAGATGTTACTATAGACAGAGCTAGAACTTGATGAGTAAGTGTAAGGATTTGAACCGCTTAAGTAGGCATAATTTCCACTGAGATAAACTCCACTTGGAGCGGTAAAATCAGTACTTCCGCTTCCAAAAGTCTCATTTAAGTGGAGTTGCATTGCCTTGTAAACATTTGCTGCAACGTCAAGTCCGCTACCATAAATTGGGGTTGAACGATTCTTATAACCAGTCCAAACAGCCATAGCATATTGATTTGTATAACCAACAAACAACTCGTCTGGGGCCATTGTTCCTACTGAACTATTGTAGAGACCTGTTGCTGCTTCAATTTGAGCCAATTCATCATCTGAATAGTTTGAGGTTCCAGTTTTCCCTGCTTGATACATACCTGAAACATAGGCTTCTGTCCCCGTACCATAGGTAAGAACGGTTTTGAGCATTGTAGTCATCATGTAAGCAGTAGTTTCTTTCATAGCACGCTTCCCAGTAGATTCGAAAGTCTGTGTCGTACCATCGCTGAATTCTATTTTATTCACGTACTGTGGTTCGTAATAGACACCGCCATTAGCAAAAGCAGCGTAAGCAGCAGCCATTTTTTCGCTACTAGCACCATATTCTTGGCTGCTATCACTAGTTGAACTTGAAATGGCATTTGAATAATAGAGTTCAGGATAATTGATTCCTAGTCCACTCAAGAAAGATTTAGCTTCGTTAAGTCCGACTGCTTCAAGGGCTTTTACTGCGGGAACGTTACGAGATTGCATAACCGCTTGTTGAATAGTCATCGTTCCATAATATTGACGGTCCCAGTTGTAAATCTGTGTAGAGGTTCCAGGCCAATAGTATTTATTGTCATTGGTTGTAGCAGCAGTACTCTTATAGATACCTTTTTCAATAGCTGGCGCATAGTCAGTGATTGGTTTCATTGTTGAACCCCAATCTCGGTCGGTTAGTACTGCTTGGTTAGTTCCAAGGGAAACAGATGTGTCTTGATTTCTTGCACCTAGTTGAGCGACGACCTTACCGGTATTGACATCAATAACAGTTGAAGCAACTTGTAAATCAGTATCTGGGTAAGAAACGTAGTAATCTGTGTTATAAATATTCCAGAGATACTGCTGGATTTCTGGGTTGACGTTTGTATATACTTTCAATCCAGCCGAATAAATGTCTTGCCCTGTTTTTGAATTAATCTGTTCAATAACTTGCTTGATATAGTTGTCAAGATAAGGTTCGAAACTAGAGGAGGAAGTCAATGGCTGCAGACCGTCGGTAACTGGAGTAGCGATAGCAACATCATATTCTTTTTTGGTAATGTTTTTATCTTCAAGCATTTCGCTAAGAACAGTATCACGACGACTTTGAGCTGCTTCTGGATTAGTATAAGGGTCATATTGGCTTGGAGCTTGAGGAATGCCGGCCAAAAGAGCCAACTGAGCAATAGAGAGGTCTTTTAAATCCTTACCAAAGTAGGACTTAGCGGCGGTAAGCATACCGTAGTTACCATTTCCCATAAAGACCTTATTGATGTAAAAGGTTAAAATTTCCTGCTTGGTATATTTACGCTCTAGTTGTAGAGCTAACCATGCTTCTTGTGCTTTACGCTTGAAATTTTGGTCAGCAGCACTTGTGGAGAAGTAAGCTAATTTAATCAATTGCTGGTCTAACGTAGATCCCCCTTGGGTACTTCCTCTAAATATATTGTTGAAAGCTGCACCAAGAATACGATAAATATCAACACCTCGGTGTTTGAAGAAACGCTTGTCTTCAATAGAAGTAATGGCATTAACCAAATTTAAAGGGATATTATCTGCCGAAACATTTTCACGTTTTTCAGAACCAAGATCGGCAATTAAGTTGTTGTTGACATCATAAATCAAACTAGAATTGGTTGATTTGAGTTCTTTTTCGGATAATTTTGGTGCACTACTAACGTAGTAAGCAAATAGCCCACCACCTAATAGTGCAACAATGATAGCAAGGCTAACTCCGGTAATAAGGAGATACTTTAAGACCTTAAGAAGAGTTTCTTTTTTAATTTTAATCACCGCCTAAAAAAATTTTGTCAATAATATCAAGATAAGGAACTTGAGGCAAACGACCGTTTGTCACCATATAGCCATTTTTTTTGATATAATCAAGAGGCATTGATTTTGTCCCTTGATCAATTTGATAAAATGCTACCAAAGCATCGGCAGGGAGAAAATAAGTTTCCTTAAGTGTTGAAAAGTGAAGTAAGACAAAACAAATACCATTTTGCTCAATAACATTTTCCATATGCTTGATTTGATGGGCATGGAAGTTTTTCATTGGCATGGATGATTTTTGTCGTGTTTCCTTAGCTTCAAAGTCAAGATAGTGTCCTTTATAAACACCAGAGTAGTCAGTTGTAGAGGCTTGTCTAAAATAGGCTTCTACAATCTTCGCACGGCTACGCCTAGGATAGTCGACTTTTACAATCTGGATAGGTGTTGGTTTTTTGTGAACAACTGCCAGATGTCGTGAGAGATAGTAGTCGTTAGTAGCATTGATGGCTGTCTCAAATGACATACCGCGATTGGCAAAATTGACTGATTTTGACTTTGAAGAAGGTTGTTCTGGTTTTCTAATAAGATGATGGGGATAGTTAACCATAGTTCTCCTAACTTCTAGGCTTAATGCAATTTAAGCATTATTATTATACCATATTTTCTGAAAGGGTAACAAATTATGACTGCAATTCTTGTAACAGGTTACAAAAGTTTTGAAGTGGGGATTTTCCAAGATAATGATGAGCGCCTGAAAATTATCAAGCAAGTAATAAAAAAAGAACTCGTAAGATACTTTGAGGAAGGAGTGGACTGGCTGATTTTTATGGGAAATCTTGGTTTCGAGTACTGGACGCTAGAAGTCGCGCTAGATTTACAAAAAGATTATGATTTTCAAATTGCAACCATATTTCCTTTTGAAAATCAAGGAAGTCAATGGAGTGAGGCCAATCAAGTAAAGTTAGCAAAATTTAAGACCGTAGATTTTGTAAAATATTCCTATCCAACTTATGAAGCTCCACATCAATTTAGACAATATAACCAGTTTATAGTTGATAATACAGATGGAGCCTATATTTTTTATGATTCTGAAAATGAAACGAACTTAAAATATTTATTACAAAAAATGAGCGATAAAAAAAATTATCCAATAAATTATCTGACTTTTGATAAACTTAATGACTTTATTGAGGGGTTGAGTTAAAGAAATAATCATAAAATTCAAAGTAAAATACTTGCCTTTTATTAAGAAATTCTGTAATATAATTAATGATATGTTTAAGTCATTTCAAAGGTAAGAAATAGTATCGAACGATTGGGAGAAGTAAGAATGGCAAGTATTATTTTTAGTCCTAAGGACATTTTTGAGCAAGAATTTAAGACCAGTATGCGCGGTTATGACCGCAAAGAAGTTGATGAGTTTTTGGACGATATTATCAAAGATTACGAAAACTACATTAGCCAAATTCAGGAACTACGTGCTGAAAATGAGAATTTAAAACAGCAATTGGCGGTTAAACCTAAGGTTGTTCCACAACCTGTTTACACAGGAAGTCAAGTGGCTTCAGAATCAAGTAGGGTTGCACAGTCTGCGACAAATATTGATATTTTAAAACGAATTAGCCGACTTGAAAAAGAAGTTTTTGGCAAACAGATTGTAGAATGATGTTAAAAACGTGCAATTTTTGGATAATCGCGTAGTATTCAAATACTATGAGGAAAGTCCATGCTAGCACTGGCTGCGATGCCGGTAGTGTTTGTGCTAGGCGAAAAAATAAGCCTAGGGGGGTAGTCTTTTCTGCCCTACGGCGAGTAAAATGGCTAAGTCGTAAGATATGTCAGAATAACTCTGAAAGTGCCACAGTGACGTAGTTTTTATGGAAACGTAAAAAATGGAACGCGGTAAACCCCTCAAGCTAGCAACCCAAACTTTGGTAGGGGCATGGGATAGCTGGAAGTGAACGGTCTATCCTGACTGGAAACAGTAGACAGATGATTATCGAAGGAGATGGTACCTAGTCATCTCTGGAACAAAACATGGCTTATAGAAAATTGCATATAGGTTTAAGAGCTAGATAATTTTAGCTCTTTTTCTTGTCTCTCCCCATGAAATTTGGTGCACGTATGCTATAATGTAGAGGAATAATTTGTAGAGTAAGGAAATGTATGAAAAAAGAATTTAATTTAGTGGCAACTGCAGCATCAGGTATAGAAGCGGTTGTAGGCAAAGAAATACGAAATTTAGGAATTGAGTGTCAAGTTGATAACGGTAAAATACGTTTTAAAGGTGGTGTGGAAAGCATTGCTATGACCAATCTTTGGCTTCGAGCGGCGGATCGAATCAAGATTGTAGTGGGTGAATTTTCTGCTCGTAGCTTTGAAGAACTTTTTCAGGGTGTTTTTGCATTGGATTGGGAAAACTATCTGCCTTTAGGAGCTAAATTTCCAATTTCTAAAGCTAAGTGTGTCAAATCAAAGCTTCACAATGAGCCTTCTGTTCAAGCAATCACAAAAAAAGCTGTTGTCAAAAAACTGCAGAAGATTTATCACCGCCCAGAGGGTGTTCCTCTTCAGGAAAATGGTGCGGAGTTTAAAATTGAAGTATCACTCCTTAAGGACAAGGCAACGATAATGATTGATACTACGGGTTCCAGTCTCTTCAAGCGTGGCTATCGTGTTGAAAAAGGTGGGGCTCCGATTAAAGAAAATATGGCAGCAGCCATCATTGAATTATCCAATTGGTTTCCGGATAAGCCGTTGATTGACCCAACTTGTGGTTCGGGTACTTTTTGCATTGAAGCGGCCATGATTGGCATGAATATTGCTCCGGGTTTTAATAGAGACTTTGCTTTTGAAGCATGGCCTTGGGTTGATAAGGATTTGGTTCAAAGAGTACGTGATGAGGCTGATGCTAAGGCTAATTATGACATAGAACTTGATATTATGGGATGTGATATTGATGCTCGTATGATAGAAATTGCCAAGAAAAATGCGGATGAGGCTGGTCTTGGAGATGTTATCAAATTGAAACAAATGCGTCTTCAAGACCTCAAAACCGATAAAATCAACGGGGTTATTGTGTCAAACCCGCCGTATGGTGAGCGACTGTTGGATGACAAGGCCGTTGATGTGTTGTATAATGAGATGGGACAGACTTTTGCTCCCCTTAAAACTTGGAGCAAATTTATCCTAACCAGCGATGAAAATTTTGAAAGCAAATATGGTTCTAAAGCTGCTAAAAAACGTAAATTGTATAATGGTACTCTAAAAGTTGATTTATACCAATTTTACGGTGAACGTGTGAAAAGAAATCTAGATTAGAGAGGTAGAAAACGTGTCGGAAGATAAGAAAATTTCAGATTCTGAGCAAGAGTCACCGAGTCTTGATTTTGAAAAGGCTCAGAATATGACTGTCGGAGAAGCTGTTCGTAAGGATAAGGAACTCAAGGCAGGCATCACTGAAAATGATAATGTTTTAGATAAATACATTAAACAGCACCGTGAGGAAGTAGTCTCACGGAAATTCGAAACTAAGTTGTCTGATTTCGAACAATTAGATACTGGTAGTTTAGATGATTTTATCAGGAAGCAACGTGAGGAACTTGAAAAGACGGGTTTCTTCGAGCCTATCAAAGAAGCTGAGATGTCTGAAGAAATTAAAGAATCTGCTGAGCCAGATTTGACCAAGACAGTTATTTTTGAAGAACCTGTTATTCCTGAGGAAAAGCCTACGGATTTTGTAGATACTCCGAAAGAAGCTGAGGTAAATAGGCTTTCTGTTGATTCTATTACTTTAGATAAGGATGATGAAGCAGCACAGCCGTTTTACAAACGAAAAGGTATCGTTATTGGTAGCTTGGTAGCTTTGATTGTGGCAATTTTTGGTATTGCCTATGCCATGAACCTACTGAACGGAAAAAGCTCACAAACGGAAGCGTCTTATTCGACCACTCAGTCAACGCAGTCAACAAGTACAGATAAAACAGCTAAGGCCAATAAGGCACTTTTTGAGGATTTGTACGCAAGTTTCTTTACTGACGATGAACAGACAAAATTGAAAAACAGTGAATTTGCTAATTTATCTAAACTTGAAGCAGCATTAAAGAAATTAGAAGGAACTGAGTATTATGACAAGTTGAAGTCTAAATATGATAGCCTCAGCAAGCAAATCTCAGCAATTCAAGCAGTAAATGGTCTTTTCCGATCGGATGCTATTGTGGATGGCTCTAAGGTTTCGGCGACGGTAAAATCAGATGCCAACTTTGATAGTCTGTCCAGCGATACCTTAAATACAGGAAATGCTAGTCTGGATACACTTTTACAATCCGTTATTTCTGATGGACGTGATCAGCTGGCGAAAGCAACAGAAAATGCTGCAACTTCAGCACCAGCGGAGACGGTATCTGCCCCCGCTACGGATAATACGCAAGCTGCCCCACAAGAAACAACGACTCCTACAGTTTCAGGTGCAACAAGTTTTGGTATTACGAACTATGATCCTGCTATTTTGCAACGGCAAAAGAGTCGTGTACCGTATGATGAGTCAGCGATTGCTGATACATCAAATTCGGCTTGGACATTTGCAGATGGTGTGCTTGAAAAAATCATTGCAACTTCCCAAGCGCGTGGCTATTTCACTGGAAATGACTTCATCTTAGAAAAAGTCAATATTATCAATGGAAATGGTTATTACAATATGTTTAAGTCAGATGGTACTTACCTATTCTCTATCAACTGTAAGACTGGGTACTTCGTAGGGAATGCACCTGGTCGTGCAGATGCTCTAGACTATTAAAAGAACCAGACTGGGCAACATTTTTGGAATAGTAAAAACGCATAAAATCAATGTTTTTGATAACTTGATTTTATGCGTTTTTTATTGCAAATTGTCTCCAAATATTGAGATGAGTTGAGATTTTATCCAGTCTCTTTTAACACTAACTACTACCAGAGAATGATGATTGGAAAAAAGGGGAATCACTTTACTGTTGTTTGATGGCGGTATTATCATGATCTATTCTCTGTGGAAAATCGAATTCTTTAGGAAAAAGCTCATTCTATCCTAGTATCACAACGTATTACAACAAATTTTGTTCAATGATATGCGTTGTCCATTGACTCTCTTTTTTATCTTTGTCAAACGCAAGATAACCGTCAGCTTTATACTTAAAGTTATTCTTCCATTTTCCGTCTTTGGTTCTTTTATTCTTTATATATGCAATCAGCTCCTTTGTCCTTTCATCCTGCATCATGTTTGTCTTGTTAGCAAATCGCAATAATTCAACCGTATTTAAGTGGTAGGTTTCGGGGAAAGAGATGTCGGTAATATGTTTCGTTATAGGCTTGCCTGTGCTTAAACGCTTGAAAAAATGATGTTCAAGAATATAGGCTGTTCCTTTTATCAACTGTTGGTCGTACTTTGTTTCGCCTGTTTGTTCTTTAAAGTCTTGCAAGGCAAAAACTGATTTTGCTAAACCGATGTAACAAGGAGTCTGCTTGAAACATCCACCATATCGGTCAAAATTAAAGTTTGGGAGTTCAACTTTTTGTCCTCTTTGCATAGGCTGATTTGCATTAATCCACTCAACTGCATTTCGTACCTGTCGGTCGGTAGCCCTGTTCAAGCGACATAAGGCAGAAATCATCATCGCATTGTAACAAGGAAGGAAATGTTTCTCATCTCCACTCAAAGAAAAACCAAATGGTGTCGCAAATTTTTCATATACCCTGTCAATCAGATCTTGAGTATATTTTAACCTGTTGCTATATGGAATTTCACTGATACAAATCAGTCGCCACACCAATGCAAGTGGTTTTTCGGGTAGGTATGAGGTAAGCTTAGCTACAAGTTCAGAATGAAGAAGTTTATCCATAATCTGACTGTCAGAAAATGCTTGTCCCTTGTCCAAACCAATTTTGAGTTCTAAGGCTGTATCCATTGATTCTTGCCTCCTTGAATTGTCCTTAATTCTGATGAGGGCCTACATCACATTTCGTTCAAATGGATCATCAGAAATCCCACGTTCCAAGATGAGTTTGGCCCATTCTTTAGCTGAGAAAAGACTGTGATCTTTATAATTACCACAGGATTCGATAGTGGTACCGGGAACATCTTTCCAAGATGTTACGTTAGCAATCTCTTCGAGACTTGATTTGATGACTTTGGCGATCTCGGTACTACTGTGTTTGCCCCACATGATGAGGTGAAAACCTGTTCGACAGCCAAATGGAGAGCAGTCTATCATACCATCTATGCGTTCACGAATAAGTTTAGCTAACAAATGTTCAATGGTGTGAAGGCCAGCGGTTGGGATGGCGTCTTCATTTGGTTGCACAAGACGCACATCAAAATTGGTGATGCTGTCACCGACAGGACCAAATTCCTCAGAGATCAGACGAACATAAGGGGCTTTAACAGCTGTGTGGTCTAATTCAAAACTTTCAACGATAACATCCTTTGACATATGTGATTTCCTTTCAGTTTTTTACTTATTTGCAGTTGCAAGATAAATTATTTTCTGACACCATCATACCATAAATTTCATTAAAACGCTTTACAATTTTGAATTGTGAAAAATGGTTTTTTATGATAGACTAAAAGATGGCTTTCTATTAGGAAATCTAAAAATTATATTGAGGTAGAGACATGTTGAATGTTATATTAGCAATCGTCTTTGCCCTCATTGGTTTGATACTAGGTTATGCACTAATTTCGGTTAGACTCAAGTCTGCGAAAGAGGCTGCAGAGCTGACTCTTTTGAACGCTGAACAAGATGCTGTTAATCTGCGTGGCAAGGCTGAATTGGAAGCCAACCATATCAGACAATCGGCAGAGCGTGAAACCAAAGCATATCGCAAGGAATTGCTATTGGAAGCAAAGGAAGAAGCTAGAAAATATCGTGAAGAGATTGAAAAAGAATTTAAGTCTGAAAGACAAGAGCTCAAACAGATGGAAACTCGTTTGACTGAACGAGCGTCTTCTCTTGACCGAAAGGACGAAAATCTGGCCAGCAAGGAAAAAACGCTGGACAGTAAAGAACAAAGTCTGACCGATAGATCTAAACATATTAATGAGCGCGAAGCAAATATTGCAGAATTAGAAGAGCAAAAACAAGTAGAACTTGAAAAAGTAGCAATGATGACCATTGCTGAAGCACGTGAAGTGATTTTGACGGACGTTGAAAATAAGCTAACGCATGAAATCGCAACTCGTATCAAAGAAGCAGAACGTGAAATCAAGGATAAGTCTGACAAGACTGCAAAGAATATTCTGGCACAGGCTATGCAGCGTATGGCTGGTGAGTATGTGACTGAACAAACCATAACTACAGTTCAGCTGCCAGATGATAGCATGAAGGGACGTATTATTGGTCGTGAAGGTCGTAATATTCGTACTCTTGAAAGCTTAACAGGGATTGATGTCATTATTGATGATACACCAGAGGTTGTTGTACTTTCTGGTTTCGACCCTATCCGTCGTGAGATTGCTCGAATGACTTTAGAAGCCTTAATTTCAGATGGTCGTATCCATCCAGCTCGTATTGAAGAGTTAGTTGAGAAAAATCGTCTTGAGATGGATAACCGTATTCGTGAGTATGGTGAAGCTGCTGCCTTTGAAATTGGAGCACCTAATCTTCACCCAGATCTTATCAAGATTATGGGACGTCTTCAATTCCGTACCTCTTATGGTCAAAATGTGCTGCGCCACTCAGTGGAAGTCGGTAAGCTAGCTGGTATTTTAGCTGGTGAACTTGGTGAAAATGTTGATCTTGCTCGCCGAGCTGGTTTCTTGCATGACATGGGCAAAGCTATTGACCGTGAGGTAGAAGGTAGTCACGTTGAAATTGGGACTGAATTTGCTCGTAAGTACAAAGAACACCCAGTCGTTGTTAATACCATTGCCAGTCACCATGGTGATGTTGAGCCTGAAAGTGTTATCGCTGTTCTAGTTGCGGCAGCCGACGCCCTCAGTTCAGCTCGCCCAGGCGCTCGTAATGAATCAATGGAAAACTACATCAAACGTTTACGTGATTTGGAAGAAATCGCTACAAGCTTTGAGGGGATTCAACAAGCATATGCTCTTCAAGCTGGTCGTGAAATCCGCATTATGGTTCAACCAAATAAGGTTTCAGACGATCAAGTAACTGTTTTAGCGCATAAGGTTCGTGAGAAAATTGAAAATAATCTTGATTATCCAGGTAATATTAAAGTCACTGTTATCCGTGAAATGCGTGCTATTGATTATGCTAAATAGGTATATTGAATTAAGAAAGAGGTTGAGATTTCTTCAACCTCTTTTCATTTTCCAAAAATACATTTCAAGGGAGTTGAAAGTTAGAATCTTACTTAAAACTTTGTGTAACGAAGTGCCAGCGGGGAATGGACTTCTTTCTGATAAATACCTTGAAAAAAAGTACTCTTTCTGCTAAACTAGGAAGGAGAAACTTAATTGAGGTCTGATTTGACCTTTTTCTGCATGATAAGGAGAGAAACATGTCTGAACGCGGGTTGTTAATCGTCTTTTCTGGTCCATCTGGTGTGGGCAAGGGGACGGTTCGACAAGAAATTTTTTCAACGCCTGACCATAAATTTGAATATTCGGTTTCAATGACAACACGTCCCCAACGCCCAGGTGAAGTTGATGGGGTTGATTATTTTTTCCGTACGCGTGAGGAATTTGAAGAATTAATTAAAGCGGGGCAGATGCTAGAGTATGCTGAGTATGTTGGTAACTACTACGGTACTCCATTGACCTATGTTAATGAAACTTTAGATAAAGGGATTGATGTTTTTCTTGAAATCGAAGTTCAAGGGGCCCTTCAAGTGAAGCAAAAGGTTCCAGATGGAGTTTTCATTTTCTTAACACCACCAGATTTGGACGAATTGAAAGACCGACTTGTGGGACGAGGCACTGATAGCGAAGAAATTATCGCTCAACGTATTGAACGTGCCAAAGAAGAAATTGCTCTTATGCGAGAATATGATTATGCCGTGGTTAATGATGAGGTTTCACTAGCGGCTGAGCGTGTTAAACGCATTATTGAAGCGGAGCATTTTCGTGTAGATCGTGTCATTGGTCGCTACAACGACATGATTAAGGATATTTAAACTAGTTAGAAAAGAGATAAATGTTATGATGTTAAAACCTTCTATTGACACCTTGTTAGATAAAGTGCCTTCAAAGTATTCCCTTTGTATTCTTCAAGCCAAACGTGCCCATGAATTGGAAGCTGGTGCTGAGCCAACCCAGGAGTTTAAATCTGTGAAATCAACCCTTCGTGCTCTTGAAGAAATTGAGTCTGGAAATGTAACGATTCACCCTGCCCCAGATGTTAAACGTGCGGCTGTCGCTGCCCGTATTGAAGCAGAGCGTCGTGCTAAGGAAGAGGAAGAACGAAAGATTAAAGAACAAATCGCCAAGGAAAAAGAAGAGGAGGGCGAAAAAATCTAATCGCAAAGGGTAATTTCAAAATGATTTTACTCGATAGAATTTCTCTTATTAGCCTTATTGGGCTGTCACAGTCTGTAAAATACAGATGGTTGCTCAGCTAGCTGCCGACGTTTTCACATAAAAACAAGCTGAGGATTCTTAGCTTGTTTTGTTTTTAATCGAATATGAAAGGAGAACTATGCCAATAATTGCCCAAATTATCGTCGATGTGCCACTTATGCAGACAGATAAGCCTTTTTCTTATATTGTGCCTGATGATTTAGTTGATCAGATTTCTCTAGGGTCGCGTGTTCACGTTCCATTTGGACGTGTCAATCGTCTTTTACAAGGTTTTGTGGTTGGGTTTTCTGAGGTTTTGGAAAATGCTAGCGCTGATCTCAAAGAGGTCGTTGGAGTTCTGGATTTTGAACCGGTTTTGAATGAAGAACAATTATTGTTAGCAGAGCAGCTACGTCACACAGTATTCTCTTATAAGATTTCCATCCTCAAATCCATGATTCCAAGCCTTCTCAATTCTCAATATGATAAGTTGTTGTTGCCTACCAAGAAGCTAACGGAGCAGGAATATCAGACTATTTTTGGCGGTAAGGAACGTCAACTCTTTTCTAACCTGACTACAGAGCAGCAACGTCAGTTGGGACGGTTGGTACAGACTGGTAAGATTACTGTTGACTATTTGGCCAAGGACAAAAAAAACGTCAAGACGGAGAAATGGTATCGCCCGAACTTATCCGCACTGTCTGTGTCAGAAATTACTACACGTGCTAAGAAGCGTTTAGCCCTGCGTGACTATTTGCTGAACCATCAAGAAGATGGAAAGTTATCTGATTTGTACCAGCTTTTTTCACGAGAAGTGGTTAAGTTTTTTATTGATAATGAATTGCTAATCATCACTGAAAGAGAAGTCAGCCGATCGGAAGATTATTTTGAAGTTGAAACGACAGCCTTTTTAAGTTTGAATGAAGAACAGTCAGCTGTGGTGGAAAGGGTGACGAGTCAAATTGGTCAGAAATCTAAACCTTTCTTACTTGAAGGAATTACGGGTTCTGGAAAGACGGAGGTTTACTTACATATTATTGACAGAGTCTTAAAGATGGGGAAAACGGCCATCGTTTTGGTTCCTGAAATTTCATTGACACCGCAAATGACGAATCGTTTTATTTCGCGTTTTGGAAAGCAGGTTGCAATTATGCACTCAGGCTTGTCAGATGGTGAGAAATTTGATGAGTGGCGTAAAATTAAATCTGGGAAAGCCCGTGTCGTTGTAGGTGCTCGCTCTGCTATTTTCAGTCCCTTAGAAAATATAGGTGCTATCATCATTGATGAGGAACATGAGGCGACTTATAAGCAAGAGTCTAACCCACGCTACCACGCCCGTGACGTAGCGGCTCTGAGAGCTAACTACCATAATGCAGTACTCTTGTTAGGATCTGCAACTCCAGCTATTGAAAGTCGAGCACGAGCAAGTCGTGGCGTTTATAATTTCTTGCAATTGAGTCAAAGGGCAAATCCAAAGGCACGTATTCCAAAAGTCGAGATCATAGATTTTAGAGATTTTGTTGGTAAGCAGGAGGTAAGTAATTTTACACCTGTTTTACTTGATAAGATTCGTGAACGTTTGGCAAGGCAAGAACAAGTAGTTCTGATGCTCAATCGTCGTGGCTACTCCAGTTTTATCATGTGCCGTGATTGTGGTTATGTGGATGATTGTCCTAATTGTGATATTTCATTGACCTTGCATATGGACACTAAGACCATGAATTGTCATTATTGTGGTTTTGAAAAGCCAATTCCCCGCACTTGTCCCAATTGTCAGAGTCGGAGCATTCGCTACTACGGTACGGGAACGCAGAAGGCTTATGATGAGTTACAAGAAGTTCTTCCTGAGGCGCGAATTCTACGTATGGATGTGGATACGACCCGTCAGAAGGGGGCTCATCAGAAAATTTTGGACAAATTCGGTGCTTATGAGGCTGACATTTTACTAGGAACCCAGATGATTGCCAAAGGTCTGGACTTTCCTAATGTTACTCTAGTTGGTGTTTTGAATGCGGATACTTCTCTTAATCTTCCTGATTTTAGAGCCTCAGAGAGAACTTTTCAACTTCTCACCCAGGTTGCAGGTCGCGCAGGTCGGGCTGAAAAAGAGGGAGAAGTGCTTATTCAGACCTATAATCCCCAACATTATGCCATTCAATTGGCGCAACAACAGGATTATGAAGCATTTTATGCTTATGAGATGGGGATTCGTAGGCAACTTGGTTATCCCCCTTATTATTTTACGGTTGGTTTGACCTTGTCACATAAGGATGAACAGACTGTTGTTCGCAAATCTTTTGAGGTCTTACAAGTGCTACGTAGCCAGTTGTCTGATAAAATCAAAATTTTAGGGCCAACACCAAAGCCTGTAGCGCGGACACACAACTTGTATCATTATCAAATTATTGTCAAATATCGCTTTGAGGATCGTTTAGAAAAAGTACTCAATCAGATTTTAGATTGGACGCAGTTGTCAGAAAACAGGGAATTACGCCTGTTTATTGACCATGAGCCGCAGAGTTTTATGTGAGCACAAGGTCTCTTGAAGGTCAGAAATTCAAGAGCTGTGTTATACTAACAGTAGTACATTCTTTTAGTTTAACTTTTTGGTAATTTTGAAAACCTTGTGGTTCACACCCTTGTCCTAAAATTAGGCTAGAAGACTATCGGATGGAAACGGGCAGAAAAACTGTCTTGAAAGGAAAAATAGAAATAGTTATGACAAAATTGATTTTTATGGGAACTCCTGATTTTTCAGCAACAGTTCTCAAAGGTCTGCTAGCTGATAAGCGTTACGAGATAGTGGCGGTAGTCACTCAGCCCGATCGTGCTGTTGGTCGGAAGAAAGTTATCAAGATGACGCCAGTTAAAGAGGTCGCTTTAGCCAATAATCTGCCAGTTTACCAACCCGAGAAATTATCTGGTTCGCAGGAAATGGAGGAATTGATTGGGCTTGGAGCAGATGGTATTGTAACAGCAGCTTTTGGTCAATTTTTACCAATGAAACTTATTAATTCTGTGAAATTTGCGGTCAATGTTCATGCTTCGCTTTTGCCCAAGTATCGCGGTGGAGCTCCCATTCATTACGCCATTATCAATGGTGAAAAGGAAGCTGGCGTGACTATCATGGAAATGGTACAAAAAATGGACGCTGGCGATATGGTAGCAAAGACCTCGATTCCAATTACAGATGAAGACAATGTTGGTACGATGTTTGAAAAACTAGCTGTAGTTGGTCGGGACCTCTTACTTGAAACCTTGCCTTCTTATATCATTGGGGAGTTAAAACCGCAGCCACAAGATGAAAGCCAAGCCACTTTTTCTCCAAATATCACACCAGAAGAAGAACGCATTGACTGGGCTAAGTCAGCACGTGATGTCTTCAATCAAGTACGCGGAATGTATCCTTGGCCTGTCGCACATACGCTCTTAAATGGTGAACGTTTTAAAATTTATGAGACAGAGTTAGTAGAAGGACATGGGCAACCAGGTGAAATCATCAAGAAAACTAAGAAAATGCTTGTCGTGGCAACAAATGACGGTGCTATCGCTCTCAAAACGGTTCAGCCTGCCGGTAAGCCAAGAATGGGTATCACAGATTTCTTAAACGGTGTTGGCCGTACGCTTGAAGTAGGTGACGTCCTTGGCAAATAATTGGAAGAAAACGGCACGTGGCACAGCATTGCTTGTATTGGAGAATGTCTTTGACAAGGCTGCTTACACTAACATTGCCCTCAACCATGTGTTAAAAAGCTCTGCCATGTCCTCAAAGGATAAGGCATTAGTGACTGAATTGGTCTATGGAACTGTAGCACGCAAAATTACACTGGAATGGTATCTGGCTCACTATATCGCTGACCGTGACAAGCTAGAGCCATGGGTTTATTACCTGCTCATGGTCAGTTTTTATCAGTTGCTCTACCTGGATAAAATTCCTGCTCATGCAGTGGTCAATGATGCTGTCGCTATTGCCAAAAATCGTGGTAACAAGCAAGGCGCCGAAAAACTTGTTAATGCAGTGCTTCGCCGTGCTTCCAAGGAGCCTCTACCAGATCCGTCAAGCATCAAAAGAAAGAATAAGCGGCTGTCAGTTCTTTACTCAGTGCCTGTCTGGCTAGTGAAAAAGCTCAGCGAGCAATATGGTGAGGACCGAGCGATTGCTATTCTGGCTAGTCTTTATGTTCGCAATAAGGCTAGTATTCGCGTAACGCATCCTGAAAAGATAGAAGAAATTGCTGCGGCAACAGGAGCAATCCCTTCTCAGTTGTCACCGGTTGGCTTGGTTAAGTCATCGGGTCAGTTTGCAGCGTCAGCATATTTTACTGATGGAGAAATTACTATTCAGGACGAATCCAGTCAGCTAGTTGCTCCAACTCTTGCAATTAAGGGAGATGAGCAAATTTTAGATGCTTGTGCGGCGCCGGGTGGTAAGACTGTGCATATGGCTTCTTACTTGACTAGTGGTCATATTACCGCCCTTGATTTGTATGAGCACAAATTGGAGCTGATTGAGGAGAATGCTCGCCGCCTGCATGTGGCGGATAAGATTAGCACCCAAAAACTTGATGCCAGCACAGTTCATGAAAATTTTGAATCAGATAGTTTTGATAAAATTTTGGTGGATGCACCTTGTTCTGGGATAGGCTTGATCCGCCGTAAGCCAGATATTAAATACAATAAAAATAATCAAGATTTTTCAACTTTGCAAGAAATCCAATTGCAAATTCTTGATAGCGTTTGCCAAACCTTGCGTAAAGGTGGTATAATAACCTATAGCACTTGTACAATTTTTGATGAGGAAAATTTCCAAGTTATTGAAAAATTTTTGGAAACCCATCCTAATTTTGAACAAGTAAAACTGAGTCATCCAGAAGAAAGTATTGTCAAAAATGGCTGTATTGCCATCTCACCTGAGCAGTACCAAACAGATGGTTTCTTTATTGGACAAGTCAAACGCATCTTGTAAAATCAAGGAGGAAACTGACACAGTCAGAGGAAAGAATATGAAAATTTCACTTGTTACAGATATTGGGCAACGACGCTCAAATAATCAGGATTTTATTAATCGATTTGATAATAAACAAGGCATTACGCTTATTGTACTGGCGGATGGTATGGGTGGTCATCGAGCGGGTAATATTGCTAGCGAAATGACGGTTACAGACTTGGGGCGTGCCTGGGTTAATACGGATTTTACCGAGCCAGAACAAATTCGCGATTGGTTTTTAGTGACTCTTGAATCTGAAAATAAACATATCTACGATTTAGGTCAAACAGAAGAATACAAAGGAATGGGAACAACGGTCGAAGCTATCGCACTTGTTGGTCAAACAGCTGTATTTGCTCATATTGGGGACTCTCGTATTGGTCTTGTCCGCGATGGTCATTACACTCTCTTGACGAGCGATCATTCCTTGGTGAATGAACTGGTTAAAGCTGGTCAATTGACAGAGGAAGAAGCGGCTAGTCATCCTCAGAAGAATATCATCACACAGTCAATTGGACAAGCCCAGCCTGTTCAACCTGATTTAGGCTATCAAGAATTGGAAAAAGGTGATTATCTCGTTGCTAATAGCGATGGTTTAACCAATATGATTAGTAATTCAGAAATCGTTGGGACTCTGATTGGGCCTGGGACTCCAGATGAGAAGAGTCGGGAACTTGTTAACTTAGCTAACAATCGCGGAGGGCTTGACAATATTACAGTTGCCCTTGTTCATGTCGAAAGTGAGGACTTTTAATGATTCAGATTGGCAAATTATTTGCTGGTCGTTATCGGATCCTCAAATCTATCGGACGTGGCGGTATGGCGGATGTTTATCTGGCTAATGATCTGATTTTGGACAACGAAGAAGTTGCTATTAAGGTTCTTAGGACAAATTATCAGACAGATCAGATTGCTGTGGCTCGCTTTCAGAGGGAAGCGAGAGCGATGGCAGAACTAAATCATCCTAATATTGTTGCAATCCGAGATATTGGAGAAGAAGACGGGCAGCAGTTCCTTGTGATGGAATATGTTGACGGCGCTGACCTAAAAAAGTATATCCATGATCGTGCACCTTTATCAAATACAGAAGTTGTTCGCATTATGGAAGAAGTCTTATCGGCTATGACACTTGCCCACCAAAAGGGGATTGTCCACCGAGATTTGAAACCACAAAACATCCTCTTAACGAAGACAGGCACTGTCAAGGTTACGGATTTTGGTATTGCAGTTGCCTTTGCAGAAACCAGTCTTACTCAGACAAATTCTATGCTTGGCTCAGTTCATTATCTCTCTCCAGAACAGGCGCGTGGCTCTAAAGCAACTGTTCAGAGTGATATCTATGCTATGGGGATTATGCTTTTTGAAATGCTGACAGGTCATATTCCTTATGATGGCGACTCAGCAGTGACAATTGCACTGCAACATTTTCAAAAACCTCTACCATCCATTATCGCTGAAAATAAGAACGTTCCACAGGCTTTAGAAAATGTTGTGATTAAGGCAACTGCGAAAAAACTTAGCGATCGTTATGCGTCAACTTTTGAAATGAGTCGTGATTTGATGACGGCGTTGAGTTATAATCGTAGTCGTGAACCCAAATTAGTTTTTCAAGACACTGAGAACACTAAGCCCTTACCTAAGGCTGCTCTTGCCAAACCTTCCCAATCAACAGAACAATTATTGGAGAAGCAAAAGGAAAAGAAAGAAAGGCAAATCCCTCCTACACCAGCTAACAAAATAGAGACGGAGCAGTCTCAAAAAGACAAACAGGCTCGAAAACATAACTATTTTAACACCTTTACAAAGGTCTTTGTAGCCTTGTTTTTGTTAGGTGTGGCTATATTTACCTATCTTATCTTAAATAATCCAACTACTGTTAGTGTTCCTGATGTGACGAATGCTAGTCTTGAAGTGGCTAAAACTAAGATTGAGAGTGCAGGCTTAAAGGTTGGCGAAGTTCACGAAACTGCAAGTGATCAGATTGAAAAAAATCATGTTATCAAGACGAATCCGACAGCTGGTACGAAGAAACGTGAAGGTTCAAAAATTGATATATACGTTTCTACAGGAACATCGGGCTTTACAATGCCAAATTATGTAGGCAAAAATTATGAAAATGCTATCCAAGAGTTGACCAAGACCTATGGTGTATCAGAAGATAACATCACAGTTGAAGAGGTATCAACAACTGATTACGAGGCTGGTACAATTATTAGCCAAAGCCCAGAAGCTAAAGCAACAGTTGATCCTGAAAATGCTACGATTAGCTTTACGGTAGCTGTTGCTGGTTCAGTGACGATGCCACTAGTGACAAATCTAACCTATGCTGAAGCTGTAAATACATTGACAGCTCTAGGAATTAAGTCTTCACGTATTAAGGCTTATGTACCAAGCACCTCATCAGCGAGTGGATACATTGAAGTACATGAACCAGAAAGTTCGGTATTGGTATCTGCACAAACACCTTATTATGGGACAGAGATAGATGTCACAGATACGAGTAACATTATTCTCTATCTATACGCTACAACAACAGAATCGAGTTCGACCGAGGAATCAAGTTCTGAGTCATCTTCGACTTCAACATCACAGGAATCCTCGACTGAGACCTCATCAAGTAGTAGTGAGAGTTCATCAACTGAAACAGAATCAAGTTCAACACGATAAAATTTAACTCTCTGCTGAAATCGTAATTGCCAGCAGAGAGTTTTTTGTTGATGTTGTTTACAAAGTAGCCTTGTCTCTGATATTTGTCAAAAAACTTGAGATATGGTAAAATAATAAGGTTGAATTCTAGTAATAAGAAAGTTTTGAAAGTATGCGAAAAATTATCATTAATGGTGGCAAGCCTCTGACCGGTGAAGTTGCTGTTTCAGGGGCTAAAAATAGTGTTGTGGCCCTCATTCCTGCCATCATCTTAGCGGATGATCTCGTTGTTTTGGATGGTGTCCCTGCTATATCAGATGTGGACAGCTTAATTGACATTATGGCAACTATGGGAGCAAGTATCAAACGTGATGGGGAGACACTTGAAATCGATCCTCGCGGTGTTAAAGATATGCCTATGCCTTATGGTAAAATCAACAGTCTTCGTGCTTCTTATTACTTTTATGGTAGTTTACTTGGTCGTTTCGGACAAGCAGTTGTTGGCCTGCCAGGAGGCTGTGATTTAGGTCCACGACCAATTGATCTTCACCTTAAAGCCTTTGAAGCAATGGGAGCAACTATCTCTTACGAGGGTGAAATGATGCGTATCGCAACGGCTGGGCAACCTTTACATGGGGCACACATCTACATGGATACGGTCAGCGTTGGGGCAACAATCAATACCATGATTGCTGCTACAAAGGCGAAGGGGCGTACCATCATTGAAAATGCTGCGCGTGAACCAGAAATTATTGATGTTGCGACACTGCTTAATAACATGGGGGCGCATATTCGTGGAGCAGGAACCAATGTGATTACGATTGAAGGTGTAGAAAAACTTCATGGAACACGTCACCAAGTCATTCCGGATCGTATTGAAGCGGGAACTTATATCGCTATGGCGGCTGCTATCGGAAAAGGGATTCGTGTGACTAATGTTCTTTATGAACATTTAGAGTCTTACATTTCCAAGTTAGAGGAAATGGGTGTTCGTATGACAGTTGAAGAAGATGCAGTCTTCGTTGAAGAGCAAGGGAAGCTGAAAGCTGTTTCTGTTAAGACATCTCCATATCCTGGATTTGCAACAGACTTACAGCAACCGATTACTCCACTCTTGTTGATGGCACAGGGGCAAGGGAATATCAGTGATACCATCTATGAAAAACGTATCAACCATGTGCCAGAATTAGCACGAATGGGGGCAAACATTTCTGTTTTAGGTGGTCGAATTGTCTATCAAGGGCCAAATCAATTATCTGGGGCGCCTGTTAAGGCAACAGATTTGCGTGCAGGAGCGGCACTTGTCATTGCTGGTCTAATGGCGCAAGGTACTACAGAAATTACAAATATTGAATTTATTCTGCGAGGTTACTCTAATATCGTTGAGAAATTGAGAGAACTTGGTGCAGACATTACATTGGTTGAAGATTAGACTCACACAGTTGTTCAATTTTTAGTTAGTATCCTAAATATTTCTATAGTCATTGAAAAGGATTTAGTAGCTGGCTCACTTTACTTTCTAAATTTGTCCCAATAGATCTATTGGTTTTGAATTCAGAAAATAAGGTGGTAAAGAAAATATGAGTTCTTTGCTAAGTATGGTTCATCCAATTTCTTTTGATATCCACCAGTTTAGTTTTGATTACTTTGTTAGCTATGTTATAGAGCTTATATCACAAGTTTTGATCACAATTTTGTGCAACTTACTAAGATGTTCGATGTATTTGCAATTAAGCTGGCTAGTACGAAAAACATATGGAAAGGCTGCATTTGGTTAAGCGACATCATTCTTCAAGAAGGACAAAAGTGATTACAGATTCTCTGTTTGAGAGTTGTAATCACTTTTTTATCTATCTACTCAGGCTTTCGTATATTTTGCTATCGCAGAGATGAAATCCGTTCATATTTTTGGTAAAATGGCAGAAAGTGTGTGATGAGGAGAGAACATGCGAAAATTTCAATTTTTCTTATTGGTTGAATGCATTTTGCTAGCTTTGGGCATGATGACTATTTTAGCCAATGATCTATCGAGCTTTATTTTAATTTTAGTTCTCATTTTGATAGCACTGCGTTTTTATAATCAGGACACGCGGAATAATTTTTTACTGACCGTCAGTCTTTTGCTGCTGTTCTTAATCTTTATGCTTAATCCATACATTATCGCAGCTGCTGTCTTAGGTGTTGTTTATGTAGTTATCAATCATTTTTCACAGGTGAAAAAGAAAAATCGTTATGCTCTTATTCGTTTCAGAGAAGATGATTTTGAAGTACGTCCCAGTCGAAATCAATGGATTGGTGCTGCTAATTATGAGAGCGATTTTTATGCTTTTGATGATGTCAATATTGTCAGGGTTAGTGGCAGTGATACTTTTGATTTGACCAATGTTATTGTGACTGGAAAGGATAATCTCATCGTTATCCGTAAGGTTTTAGGACCAACCAAAATCTTAGTACCAGTTGATGTGGCCGTCAAGTTGGATGTGTCAACCATTTATGGAACGGTCACTTATTTTGATTGTGAACCTTATGATTTGCGCAATGAATCAATTAAGTTGTGGCGACAGGAAGATCGCAAGGCTATTAAATCTGTTAAGGTTGTTATTAACACCGTTGCCGGAGATGTAGAGGTGGTAAGACAATGAAGAAATATCATTATGGACTCTTGCTACTTTATTCGAGTGTCATCATTTTGGCCATTGTCTTTGTGACTGTGGATAGCCTGGGTCTGGATTTTGCCAAATTGATAACAGATTTTTGGACTTTCGAGCAGTTTCTTTTTTCAATCATTTTTCTGATTTTTGCGGTTACAATTTTGCTACTTCTTTTGTGGGTTATCCTAGACGATAACAGTAAGCGCAGCATTAACCAAAACCTACGAAGAATTTTAAATAATCAACCTCTGAAGCTTGATGAAGACAGTGAAATCAACCTGAACCTCCTGCGTCTTTCAAAGAAAATGAGCCATCTGACGACCAGTCTTCAAAATACAGAAAATGCTCGTATTTTGAAGGGGCAGGAAATTGTTAAACAGGAACGTAAACGTATTGCTCGAGATCTACATGATACGGTCAGTCAAGAACTTTTCGCTTCTTCCATGATTTTGTCGGGAGTTTCCATGAATGTGGAGCATCTAGAAACCGAGCAATTGCAAACGCAATTAAAAGCAGTTGAGGAGCTGTTGCAAAATGCTCAAAAAGATTTGCGGATTTTATTGCTGCATTTGCGCCCAACTGAATTGGAAAATCGAACTCTATCTGAGGGATTTGATATGATTCTTAAAGAATTGACCGATAAGAGTGATATTGAAGTCGTCTATCAAAAAAACATAGGGAAATTGCCCAAAGCAATGGAAGATAATCTTTTCCGAATTGCTCAAGAATTTATAAGTAATACGCTTAAACATGCTCAAGCTAGTCGCTTAGAAGTTTACCTTAACCAGAGTGAAACGGAGATTCAGCTAAAAATGGTGGATAACGGTCGTGGTTTTGACATGGATACAACACATGACTTGAGTTATGGTTTAAACAATATCGAAGACCGTGTGGACGACATGGCAGGAACTATTAAGTTACTCAGCCAGCCTGGAAAAGGCGTCAGCATGGATATCCGATTGCCGTTGGTTCAAAAAGAAATGGATGATGGTGTGGAAGTAGAAGAGGAGCAAAAATGACAAAAACAAGTATCATTTTGGTTGATGACCATGAAATGGTTCGTCTTGGTCTGAAGAGTTTTTTGAACCTTCAACCAGATGTTGAAGTTATCGGAGAGGCTAGTAATGGCAGAACTGGCATTGACATGGCACTTGAGTTGCGTCCTGATGTTGTTGTGATGGACTTAGTCATGCCAGAGATGAATGGTGTTGAAGCAACTTTAGAGCTTCTCAAGGCTTGGCCAGAGGCTAAAATCCTTGTTCTAACTTCGTATCTGGACAATGAAAAAATCTATCCTGTTATTGCTGCGGGGGCCAAGGGATATATGCTGAAAACTTCCAGTGCGGCTGAAATACTTAATGCTATTCGCAAGGTAGCTAAGGGTGAATTGGCAATCGAAACTGAGGTTGATAAGAAAATCAAGGCTCACGATGCCAAACCTGATTTGCATGAAGATTTAACAGCACGTGAGCGAGATATTTTAGCTTTGTTAGCCAAGGGTTATGACAATCAGACTATTGCTGATGAACTCTTCATTTCCTTGAAAACTGTTAAAACCCATGTTTCAAATATTTTGTCTAAATTGGAAGTTGATGACCGGACTCAGGCAGTTGTTTATGCCTTTAAACATCATTTAGTCGCACAAGACGATGAATAAATGGTATAATAAAAAAGTGTTTCTAGACTAATGGAGGGGAGAAGCCAACACTAAAGTGTTTTTAGAGTTTCTCGAAAAGATATATGGATGCAAAAACAAAATATAAAGCAAAGAAAATCAAGGCTGTCTTTTTTGATATTGACGATACCTTACGTATCAAAGCAAGTAGTTACATGCCTGCTTCAATCACCTATGTTTTTGAGCAACTAAAGGCTAAGGGAATAATGACTGGAATTGCATCAGGTCGTGCCATTTATGGTGTTGTCCCAGAAATTCGTGCCTTAAATCCAGATGTTTTTGTTACGATAAACGGTGCTCGAGTACTAGACAAAAAAGGTGAGGTTCTGTACAAAAAGCCCATTCCACGCGAAATCACTCAAAAATATATAGCTTGGGCCAAATCAGTAGGTATTGAATATGGCTTTGCTGGTAAGGACAAGCCAGTTGTTTCAGCTAGAGCTAAGTTGATTGATGATGCTATGGTTCCTGTATATGGTGTCTGCGAGGTAGATCCCGATTTTCACTTGACCAATGATGTTTATCACATGTGGACTTTCGCTGAAAACAACGCTGATCTTGTTCTGCCAGAGGAATTAGCTGAAGAAATTCGCATGGTGGCTTGGCATCCTCACTCCTCTGATGTAGTTCGTAATGGAACATCAAAAGCGTCAGGTGTAGCACATGTTGCAGAATTAGAAGGTCTGAAACCAGAAAATATCCTTGTTTTTGGGGATGAACTCAATGACATGGAACTCTTTGATTATGCAGGGTTAGCAGTTGCCATGGGAATTTCACACCCAGAACTGCAGAAAAAAGCAGATTTTATCACAAAAAAAGTAGAAGAAGATGGCATTTTATTTGCCTTGGAGGAATTAGGTTTGGTAGAAAAACAGTTAAACTTTCCACAAGTTGACACGTCTTTAGTAGAAGGTCCAGTTGCAACTATAAAAACAAATCACGGTGATATGAAGATTAAACTCTTCCCCGATCATGCCTCAAAAACAGTTGCAAACTTTGTTGCACTTGCTAAAGATGGTTATTACGATGGTATTATTTTCCACCGCATTATTCAAGACTTCATGATTCAGGGCGGTGACCCAACGGGTACAGGTATGGGTGGTCAATCTATCTATGGCGATAGTTTTGAAGATGAATTTTCAGAAGAACTCTACAATGTTCGTGGTGCGTTGTCAATGGCCAATGCTGGACCAAACACCAATGGTAGTCAGTTTTTCATTGTCCAAAACAGTAAGATTCCTTACGCTCAAAAGGAATTGGAGCGTGGTGGCTGGCCAGCACCAATTGCTGAATTATATGCTGCAAAAGGTGGGACTCCTCACTTGGATCGCCGTCATACGGTATTTGGTCAATTGATGGATGAAGCTTCTTACAAAGTTCTGGATGAGATTGCTGCAGTTGAAACAGGTGCTCAAGACAAGCCAGTTGAGGATGTAATCATTGAGACCATCGAGGTGGCAGACTAATGAAAATTGGCGACAAAATCACTGGGACGATTACAGGCATCAAGCCTTACGGTGCCTTTGTCGCCCTTGAAAATGGAACAACAGGTTTGATTCATATTTCTGAAATCAAGACAGGGTATATTGACAACATCTACAATGTTTTGACCATTGGTCAAGAGGTTCTTGTTCAGGTGGTGGATTTGGATGAATTTACTCAGAAAGCTAGTCTTTCCTTGCGAACCTTGGAGGAGGAAAATCACCATTTTCCTCACCGTCATCGTTTTTCCAATAGTCGTTACAAAATCGGCTTTAAACCACTGGCTAACAATCTTCCAAAGTGGACTAAGGAAAGTTTGGAGTATTTAAAAGATAGAAAATAACACTAGAGGAGCCTGACACCGTTTGGGCCCTTTTTAGATACTTACTAGTAATAAAGCTCTGCTATTTTTCAAAAAATATGGTAGAATAAGAGGTAAACTATAAATTTTGGAGTAGAAAATAGACCTTGAGTATAGACGATTATAGGCCGACCTTCGTGGTTGAGGCAGTTTATGATTTAAAAGCAGAAGATTTATTACGTCATGGCATTCGTGCGGTTTTAGTTGATTTGGATAATACGCTGATTGCGTGGAATAATCCTGATGGTACACCAGAGGTGCGTGCATGGCTAGATGAGATGACTATCGCTGACATTTCAGTGGTTGTGGTTTCGAATAACAAGCATTCACGTGTGGAGCGAGCAGTCGCCCGTTTTGGTGTGGACTTTGTCAGCCGTGCTATGAAACCTTTTACTCGTGGCATTGATATAGCTATAGAGCGCTATGGATTTGATAAGGATGAGGTGATTATGGTTGGTGACCAACTCATGACTGATATTCGTGCTGCACACCGTGCAGGAATTCAATCAGTTCTAGTCAAACCTCTGGTGACATCGGATGCTTGGAATACTAAGATTAATCGTTGGCGTGAACGACGTGTTTTGGCTAAACTTGAAGAACAATACGGAAAATTGGAATATCAAAAAGGAATTTAATGGAAGAACTAATTTGCATCGGTTGCGGTGCGCATATTCAAACAGAAGACAAGGAAAAAGCTGGCTACACACCTGCCAGTTCTATTAAAAAAGCGGAGGAAAGCGGTGAATTGTATTGCCAGCGTTGCTTTCGCCTACGTCACTACAATGAAATTGTAGATGTCAATATCACAGATGATGAATTTCTCAAGCTCTTACACGAGGTGGGGGACAGTGATGCGCTTGTGGTCAATGTGGTGGATATTTTTGATTTTAATGGTTCAGTTATCCCAGGACTTTCTCGTTTTGTATCTGGTAATGATGTTCTACTTGTCGGTAATAAAAAAGACATTTTACCGAAATCTGTCAAAGATGGGAAGGTGACCCAATGGCTGACTGAAAGAGCTTATGAGGAAGGGCTGCGCCCTTTGGATGTCGTTTTGACTAGTGCTCAAAATCACCAGGCCATCAAGGATTTGATTGATAAAATTGAGAAACTTAGAAAAGGTCGCGATGTCTATGTGGTCGGAGTGACTAATGTTGGAAAATCTACCCTCATCAACGCCATTATCAAGGAAATTACTGGTGAAAAGGACATTATTACGACTTCGCGTTTTCCAGGAACGACCCTTGATAAAATTGAAATTCCTTTGGAGGATGGTTCTTACATTTTTGACACGCCAGGAATTATCCACCGTCATCAGATGGCGCATTATTTGACAGGGAAAAATCTCAAATATGTCAGTCCGAAAAAGGAAATCAAACCTAAAACTTACCAGCTAAACCCAGAACAAACCCTTTTTCTAGGAGGACTTGGGCGTTTTGATTTTGTTTCTGGAGAAAAGCAAGGTTTCACAGCTTACTTTGATAACAACCTTAATCTTCATCGTACGAAGCTTGAAGGTGCTGATGCTTTCTATGATAAACATGTTGGCGCACTTTTAACACCGCCAACAGGCAAGGAAGTCGCTGATTTTCCAAAACTGGTTCGTCATGAATTTACCATCAAAGACAAGATGGATATCGTTTATTCAGGTTTAGGTTGGATTCGCATCCAAGGCAAAGTAGATAATCCTGTCAAAGTTGCCGCTTGGGCACCAGAGGGTGTTGGCATTTTGATTCGTAAGGCTTTGATTTGATTTCTCAAATTACCAAAAATAGAAGGATAAAAAATGTTAACAAGTAAACAACGTGCTTTTTTGAAATCTCAAGCACACACTATGAAACCAATCATTCAGATTGGGAAGAATGGTCTTAATGACCAAATCAAAACAAGTGTTCGTCAGGCTCTTGATGCTCGTGAACTAATTAAAGTTACCTTGCTGCAAAATACTCATGAGGATCTTCATGAGGTTGCTGAAATTTTGGAGGAAGAAATCGGCTGTGATACGGTTTTAAAGATTGGCCGCATCCTTATCCTTTATAAAGAGTCTAGTAAGAAACAAAACCGCAAGTTATCACAAAAAGTTAAGGCAATGATCAAATAAATCATCCGAATATGGGGAGGCACGATGGCACTCGAACTATTGACACCATTTACAAAGGTTGAACTCGAAACGCAAGTAAAAGATCATAATCGCAAGCAAATCGGCATTTTAGGCGGTAATTTTAATCCAGTCCATAATGCGCACTTAGTCGTTGCTGATCAGGTACGCCAGCAATTGGGATTGGATCAGGTACTTCTCATGCCAGAATACCAACCGCCCCATGTCGATAAGAAAGAAACTATTGATGAAAAGCACCGTCTCAAAATGCTAGAGTTGGCTATTGATGGCGTAGAGGGCTTGGGCATTGAAACCATTGAATTGGAACGCAAGGGTATTTCTTATACTTATGATACTATGAAATTGCTAACAGAGAAGAATCCAGATGTGGACTATTATTTCATCATTGGTGCTGACATGGTGGATTATCTGCCGAAGTGGTATAAGATTGATGAGCTAGTCAAGATGGTGCAGTTTGTGGGTGTACAGCGTCCTAAGTACAAGGCAGGCACTTCTTATCCCGTCATCTGGGTGGATGTGCCCCTCATGGATATCTCGTCAAGCATGATTCGCCACTTCATCACAGAAGGGCGTATGCCAAACTACCTCCTACCAAAGACTGTTTTAGATTATATAAGGGAAGAGGGGCTATACCAATGACCTATGAAAGCTACACAGGGTTTTCACGTGAAGAGCTTTTGGAAAAAGTGCAAAGCGTGATGAGTGAGAAACGTTTCAAGCACGTCTTGGGTGTGGAAAAGGCAGCAATTCGCTTGGCGGAGCTAAATGGTTATGACACCGAGAAAGCTGGACTGGCAGGACTCCTACACGATTATGCCAAGGAACTAGCAGATGAGGCTTTCTTAGAGTTGATAGACAAGTACCAGCTTGACCCAGCGCTCAAAAATTGGAACAATAATGTCTGGCATGGCATGGTGGGCATTTATAAAATCCAAGAAGATTTGGGTGTGACGGACAAGGACATCATACGCAGTATTGAGATTCATACGGTTGGTAGTAGTCAGATGACGCTTCTGGATAAGATTGTTTACGTGGCGGATTATATTGAGCATAATCGCAACTTCCCACTGGTAGCTGAGGCGCGTGTGATTGCGGAGCAATCATTAGATAAGGCAGTAGCTTTTGAAACAGTTCGCACGGTTGAACACTTAGCTCACCAAGCTCTGCCTATTTTTCCACAAACCATTGAGACTTATAATGCATTTTGTAAGTATTTGAAAGAGGACTAGATGGGAACAGTTCTCTTAGTGATTGATATTCAAACAGCCTTGATAGAGGCTAAACCGTATGCTGTTGATAACTGCTTGTCTGTCTGGCAAAAAGCAATCGCCACTTGTCGTGAGAAAAACATAGAGGTGATTTACGTTCGCCACAATGATGATGAACTACTGACAGGAAGTCGTGATTGGGAACTTTACGGAGCTATTGCTCCAGAGGATGATGAGAAAATCTTTGATAAGCACTATAATAGTGCATTTAAGGAAACTCATTTACAGGCTTATCTAGATAGCCAAGCTATTGAGCGCTTGATTATCATTGGTATGGCTACTAATTATTGTATTGATACGACAATCAAGGTTGCATTTGAATTAGGCTATAATGTGACTGTCATCAAAGGTGGAACGACTACTTTTGATGATATGAAAATCACAGCAGAGCAGTTGGTTGACTATTACGAAAATATCTGGAATGGTCGTTTTGCTCAGGTAGTTGAGTTAGAAAATATGTTAAAAGAGGATTAAATGGATAAAAAAGAATTACTAGAATTAGTTGTTAAGGCCGCTGATGAAAAGCGTGCTGAAGATATTGTTGCCCTTGATTTGGAGGGGCTGTCCAGCGTGACAGATTATTTTGTCATTGCTAGCGCGACCAATAGCCGCCAGTTGGAAGCTATCGCTGAAAATATTCGTGAGAAAGTCAAGGAAGCTGGCGGAGACGCTAGCCATGTTGAAGGTGATAGCCGAACAGGTTGGATTCTTCTGGATTTAAACGATGTTGTGATTCATGTCTTTACGGAAGAAGAGCGCCAGCATTACAACCTTGAAAAACTCTGGCACGAAGCACCTCTAACAGATGTATCAACTTATCTTGCTTAAAAGACGACCTTGCCATTTGGCAAGGTTTTTGAAAATACAAGACAAATTAACAAGAAAGGATGGGAGTATTCCCCGCAGATAAGATATGGAAAATTACCAAAAATTTGCTGCTGTTTACGATAGCATCATGGATGACTCGCTTTATGATTTATGGACGGATTTTTCGCTCCGCCATTTTCCAAAAAAGAAACATGCCAAACTTTTAGAATTAGCTTGTGGGACAGGTATTCAGTCCATTCGATTTAAGCAAGCGGGCTTTGATGTGACAGGTTTGGATTTGAGTGAGGATATGTTGGATTTAGCGCGTAAGCGTGCCAAGTCAGCACATCTATCTATTCCTTTTGTGCAGGGCAACATGCTTGATTTGTCGCAAGCTGGGAAATACGATTTGGTGACCTGTTACTCAGATTCCATCTGTTATATGGCTGATGAAGTTGAAGTTGGTGATGTCTTCAAACAAGTCTACGACTGTTTGAATGAGGATGGGGTATTCATCTTTGACGTGCACTCAACTTACCAAACAGACACTGTCTTTCCTGGTTATTCTTACCATGAAAATGCAGAAGACTTTGCCATGGTTTGGGACACTTACGAGGACGAAGCCCCGCATTCTGTTGTACATGAATTGACTTTCTTCTTGCAAGACGAGGACGGACGTTTTACACGCTACGATGAAGTTCATGAAGAACGCACTTACGAAGTCCTAACTTACGATATTCTCTTGGAACAAGCAGGCTTTAAATCATTCCAACTCTACGCCGACTTTGAGGATAAGGAACCGACAGAAACAAGCAGACGCTGGTTCTTTGTGTGTGAGAAATAGGAGAATAACTGATGGCAGTTTTGGAAATCGCCTAATGATTAATCTAAGGAGTGGTCTATGTCAATACGTAAACAATTATCACATCTAGTATTACTCATATTAGGAGGACTTATAACAATAAGCTTATCAGCCTGCGGTTTAAACAAAGACAGCCGGGAATGGATTGAGAAAATCGGGTATCGGATATTTACAAGGTCTACCCTACTAAAAATCCTGAGGATTTGTTTAAGGTATTCCCAGATGGGTTTGATATAAGACAATCCTATACGAATAAGGATGGCGTAACTTATGAGCTAGATGTTTTAGGAAATCCCGACACGAAGGAAATAAAGGGGGAATTGGTTAAGGATCCAGTTGAAGAGAATAAAAAAGTTAGTGATGTGGTTGAAAAAGACGGTCACCTAGTATTTTCAGATCCTAATGTTAAAGAATATTGGCCTTCGGACACCTTCCTTTTTCAACATTGGAGTCTTGATCAGGACTATATCGATAAGTTGACAAACATCGATTATTACTATAATTACATTGAAGGTGTTGGTTTTAGTATCGAGTATAAGTTGGCTGACTCAACTATAGATCATTTTTTAAATTTACAAAATGAAAAAGTTACCAAGTTTGAAATTTCGGGCTCAGAACGTAACTTTGGAGAAAGGAAATTTTCAGCGGATAGGACACTTTCATTTGAATTTAACAATAATGTACATTTTTTTGAAGCTATTCATCAATATAGTAAAAACCGCGAATATAAAGATAGTAGAGAATGGATTGAAGAGAATCGTGTGGCAGATATGTATAAGATTTACCCTACTGAAAATCCCGAGGACTTATTTAAGGTCTTTCCGAATGGGTTTGGTATAAGACAGTCCTATACTGGCAAGGATGGAGTGACTTACGAATTGAATGTAAAAGGAAATCCTGATACGAAGGAAATAAAGGGTGCCTTAGTAAGGAATCCAGATATCGGGAACAAAAAAGTCAGCGATGTCTCAGTTGAAGGAGAACACTATATTTTCTCAGATTCTAAAGCCAAAACTTATTGGCCTATAGATAGCTTTCTTTTCCAGCATTGGGGGCTTAATCAAGATTATATTGATAAGTTACCGAGCATTAACGCCAATTATAGTGATAATGCTGATAAATATAGTTTTAGTATTGAATACAGGTTAACTGATTTAGCCATAGCTAATTTTTTAAATATCAAAGATGAAATAATAATTAATCCAGAGATAGCTAAATTACTTAATCGTGAAGATGAACAAACTATTTGTTTTAAAATTACTGGTTCAAACAGTCACTTTGAAAACAAGGAAAAATCAGTGAAGAGGAGACTTGAATTTGAATTCAGCAATAATATACAATTTTCTGAAACCATTCATCAATACAGCAAGAAAGAATAGTAGGATTGAATGACCTATTTACTATTAACGAATGTCTTATTGGATTAAAATAAATCACATTATGTTATGGTACGATTAACTATATTCACACATTTATACCATGGTGTAGGAGAATAAATATGAAATTAAAGAACTTTTTATCTGTTATATTAGTGATAACATTAGGAGGACTTATCATAATGACTTTATCAGCCTGCGGTTTAAACAAAGACAGCCGGGAATGGATTGAGAAAAATCGGATATCGGATATTTACAAGGTCTACCCTACTAAAAATCCCGAGGATTTGTTTAATATATTTACCAAAGGGTTTAATATTGAGCAATATTATAAAGATGAACATAACAATGAATATAAAATGCATTTTACAGGTAATTCTGATACAAAAACTATCAATGGTGAATTAATTAAATATTATGGTGACGAGGAGAAAAAATTGGCTGACGTCAGTTACCGAGATGGTCATTTAGTTTTTTCAGATTCTACGGCTAAGCAGTATTGGCCGATGGACGGTTTTCTCTTTCAGCATCTAACGATTAATCAGAAAAAAATTGATAGCTTAAAGGTAAAAGATTATCATTTTGAAGCCAACAGTGGGATTTTTCATATTAATTATGAATTAACTGATTCTAAGGTAAATAAATTGTTAAAAAAAGAAAATCAAAAGATTACAGATTTTGAAATAACGGGTTCAGGCAAAGATTACTACGGCAGGACATTGATATTTACTTTTGACAATGGAGTTGATTTTTCAGAATCAATTCATAAAGTAAAGAGAGGTGAAGAATAATGATATCAGTAGAGAGCTCACAAGATACAGCTTACGCATCAAAGTACACATATGATACCGAAACGTATGCTGTCAAGAATAATATAAATTTAGAGACAGAGTCTGGACAGAAACAAATACGTAAATACTATAGTCATATAGAAGATTTTCCCTCCAACCTCAACTATCTTGACAGCTTCTACGACAGCTCCACCGGTACCAGCAGGACAGCCTTCAAGGATACTGAGACCGGCGAGGTCATTATCGCTTATACAGGGACCAATGCAAAAGTTAATAAACAGGACATTGTGACCGATATCGTCAGTATCGGCCTTGGCTCGGGCTATCACTATGACAGCGCCTACCAGTTTTATGATAAGATAGCGGAAAAGTATGGTTCGGCCAATCTCACATTGACCGGCCATTCTTTGGGAGGCAATGTCGCTCAGCGGGTGGCGCTGGAGAAAAATGCTAAAAATACGATTGTCTATAATGCCGCTCCGCTCTATATCCCAGCAGCTTCAATCGGCCTGGTGACTCAAAATCCCGCGCTTGCTTTAGCCGTAGCGGTCGGCAGTTCCGACAGTGTGAAGGATATCAAAAACGATCGAAAGACCTTTACGGGAAAAGTGACCCGGCTTAGAACCGAGTGGGACCCATTGAACCATGCGTCCAATATGGCTGGAGGTGTCTATATCGGTGATGATTATGTGATTGCGGATTCAGGCGGTCAGACATCAAAAAACTCTGCTATAATATAAGTTGATTAAAGGACTTAGTCTATTTATATTATCGTATAGGAGAATCAATATGAAATTAAAAAATATTTTATCAGTTATATCAATCGTAATATTAGGAGGACTTATGACAATGAGCTTATCAGCCTGTGGCTTAAACAAAGACAGCCGAGCATGGATCGAAAAAAATCGGGTATCAGATATTTACAAGGTCTATCCGACCAAAAATCCCGAGGATTTATTTAAGGTATTTCCGGATGGGTTTCATATTACGCAAGCTTATGTGGACGAGAATGGTCGAGCGATTCATATGAACTTAGAAGGAGACCCGAAGACAAAAATGCTTACAGGTGAATTAATTCAAAATCCAAATTTGGAAGGTTCTAAAAAAATAGGTGATGTTATATATAATAAGGGAAAATTTCAATTTTCTAATATGCAAACCACTGTAGATTGGCCGATTGATGGTTTCTTATTCCAAAACTTAACAATTAATCAGAAATTTTTAGATAGTTTGACTGAAAAAGATCATGGTTATAACAGTCAAAATGGTAGTTTTTATATTAATTATAAATTAGATGATTCAAAAATTAAGTCATTACTAGGCGTGGAAAATACTAAAATTACTATCTTTGGAATCACGGGCTATGGAAAAGATTATTTTTCTCGAACAGTATCATTTGATTTTTCAAATGATATAAGCTTTACAGAAACTATTGAGAGATTGAATAAATAAGGAGAAGGTTATGGCTAAAGCAGTTGACAGTAATCAAGATACAGCTTATGCTTCCAGTATTACATATGATATTGAAAGAGTAGCTGTACAAAATAATTTAGATTTATCAACAAAAGCAGGACAAAAAGCGATTAGACAAGAAATATTTAAAGGAAAAAATATTAAAGTCCCCTCCAACCTCAACTACCTCGACAGCTTTTACGATAGCTCCACTGGCACCAGCGGGACGGCCTTTAAGGATACTGAGACCGGTGAGGTTATCATTGCTTATACGGGGACTAATCCCAAGGTTGAAAAGCAGGACATTGTGACAGATGTTGTCAGTATCGGCTTTGGCTCGGGCTATCACTATGACAGTGCCTACCAGTTTTATGATAAGATAGCGGAAACGTACGGGTCTGCCAATCTCACGCTGACCGGGCATTCTTTGGGAGGCAATATCGCTCAGCGGGTGGCGTTGGAGAAAAATGCCAAAAATACGATTGTCTATAACGCCGCTCCGCTCTATATTCCGGCAGCTTCCATCGGGCTTATTACTCAAAATCCCGCGCTTGCTTTAGCCGTAGCGGTCGGCAGTTCCGACAGTGTGAAAGATATCAAAAACGATCGAAAGACCTTTACGGGAAAGGTGACCCGGCTTAGAACCGAGTGGGATCCATTGAACCATGCGTCCAATATAGCCGGAGGTGTCTCTATCGGTGATGACTATGTCATTGCGAATTCAGGTAGTCAGTCATGGAAAAACTCTGCTATAATATAAGTTGATTAAAGGATTTAGTCTATTTATATTATCGTATAGGAGAATAATATGAAATTAAAGAAATTTTTATCTGTTATATTAGTAATAACATTAGGAGGACTTATGACAATGAGCTTATCAGCCTGCGGTTTAAACAAAGACAGCCGGGAATGGATTGAGAAAAATCGAGTATCAGATATCTACAAGGTCTACCCCACTAAAAATCCCGAGGATTTGTTTAAGGTATTCCCAGATGGGTTTGAAATTGTTCAACATTATACCACTCCTCAAGGAGTTTTGTATCAGCTAGAGTTAGAAGGAGATGCTAAGACCAAAGAAATCAAGGGACAATTTATAAAGGAACCTTATGCGGATGACAAAACACAAAAATTGTCAAATGTAGATGTTCAAAACGGTCAAGTCGTTTTTTCGGATGAAACAGCTAAGAAAGATTGGCCTCTAGATGGTTTCCTTTTTCAACATCTGACGATGAATCAGAAAACACTCAATAGTTTAAAAGAAAAGAATTATGATTACAACACTAATAGTGGGGTTTTTGAGATTCATTATCATTTAAAAGATTCTGAAGTGAATAAACTATTAAAAAAAGAAACTCAAAAGATTACTGATTTTGAAATAACAGGTTCGGGGAAGAATTATCATATCAGAACGCTAACATTTACATTTAATGATAATTCAGATTTTAGCGAATCAATAAACAAGCCTTATAATTAGAAAGGGAGATTTACAAAATGGGAAAAGTTAAAGCAGTTAATAGCAATCAAGATACAGCTTATGCTTCGCAGGCTACTTACAAAGTAGAGACGATGAGGGTTAGTGATAATATTGATCCAAATAAGAACAAGAACTCTACTAATAACAAGTTACATGACCAAGGCTTGCCCTCCAACCTCAACTACCTTGACAGCTTCTACGACAGCTCCACCGGTACCAGCGGGACAGCCTTCAAGGATACTGAGACCGGCGAGGTCATTATCGCTTATACAGGGACCAATGCAAAAGTTAATAAACAGGACGTTGTGACCGATATCGTCAGTATCGGCCTTGGCTCGGGCTATCACTACGACAGTGCCTACCAGTTTTATGATAAGATAGCGGAAAAGTATGGTTCGGCCAATCTCACATTGACCGGCCATTCTTTGGGAGGCAATGTCGCTCAGCGGGT
>NZ_KB904463.1 GCF_000380105.1 Streptococcus orisratti DSM 15617 | reverse complement strand
CAAGCCTATCAAGGTTTTAGAGAAAAAATAATTTTCATACAGTCATCAAAATAGGGAAGTGACCTTGCTTTACACTAAAAATTTACATAAAAAGTGTATACAAAACCAACACCTTATTTTGTGATTTTTGAAATAAGGTGTTACAATAATATGGCATAAACAATTTTACTGATTTTGGGTTGAAGTATAATCGTAAAGTTTGTTATGCGTTATGAGGTAATACATTGTCCGAATGAGACGATGTATAGAGGCAATCGTGTGTGGCTTGGTTGAAGTCGTTTGCGATTGTCTTTTTCGTTTNTCATAAAAGTCTGCGATATGGCAAGGATTGGTGTGACTAGCTGAAGCGATATTGTGAATGCACTTGAACAGAATCTTTCTAGCGTAGGGATTGCCACGCTTGGTAATGTGTTCCTTAGCGAGGAAATTTCCAGATTCATAGTGTCTGAGATCAATCCCAATAAAGGCATTGATTTGATTGGCAGACTGAAAACGACGAATATCTCCAAGTTCACCAATGATGCTTGTTGCTGTTGTTTCCGCAATACCGGGAATAGAAAGCAGAATCTCATACTCAGGTAAGGGTTGAGCTAGTTCCACCATTTCGTCTAAGGCTGCTTGTCTCTGTTCAGAAAGTCTAAGCAATTCTTTTGTATAGTAACGGACTTCTTCCAGCATTGGAGAGGTTTTCTTGACGGCACAATAAGACTGATTGGCTAGTGCTGTCAGCTTCTCTGCTAAGTAAGCCACACGTTTGTCAGAAATCCGTTTTGAAGTGGACTGAAGGATGCTCTCCGAGAGCTCATCTTTGCCTACCTCAAGCACGAAGTCCTTGCAAGGAAACGCAGTAACTAAGTTCCAGTATTGTTCCCCAGTTGGTGTTGACAAGATAGTTTCCAATTCAGGGAAAGCGACCTGCAAGACCTTGTGCAGACGATTTTTGGCCCGAACAATGTCCTCAGTCAGATTCTGATAGAAACGGCTGAGATCCCGCAAGTTTTGGTAGACTTCTTCTTGGACATAAGTCGGTTTACGATTCAGCACAAATTGAGACCGAGCCAGTTTTTCAGCGTCAATTTGATCTGTTTTCCGCACACGCAAGCTCAAGCTATCCAGTTGCTTCTTAGCTTCCAAGGGATTAAGCCGTGTATAAGCATAGCCGTTATCTTCTAGAAAAGCTTGAAGACGACGAGAATAAACGCCTGTTGCTTCAAAGATGATTTCTGTCTTGTGGACGGTTTTCAAATCGCCAAGTAGCCGAGCAAAGCCAATGGTATCATTGGGCATGGTATAGCCATGAACCTTCTCGCCGTTGACTAGAATGTCCACTTCTGAACTTACCTTACTCATGTCAATCCCAAATACTACTCGCATGATATGACCTCTTTGTCTTGAATGATTCCTTGTTTTAGTGATGTCATTTTCAATACGCGACGTCTGGCGTCCCACATACTTTGATAACATTCTTCCTAAAACAGGTGTCTTGCCAGTTTTTGTTACGACGTCCAGCGCCTAGAGAGAACACGACTTAACAAGACACCTCTACTTTATCATAAAGAAAAAGTAGTGAGTACTTTCTCCCGTCGGAGATTTCTTCACTACTAATCTTAGTATGTTTTTGTAAGTTTGTAAGTAATATTTTATATCAATCATCTAATTACAGTTTTTTTACATTTTTTATTAATATTTCTGTATTGTCAATTAAAAATTTCCCATCATTATTACTAATAAACTCATTGATATATTTAAGAATACAAACATAGTGATTATAGTAAACGTTATATGTATTTACATCTAAACAGAAGTGAGTTAAAGCAAATTTAACATGGTCAGTTCGTTTAATATCGGTGAAATCTACGATTTTTGCTCTATTGGCATCAATTTTCTTTCCTAGAGCATATCTATTTGGAATTTCGTTATTATCACTATTATGAATGATACTATAGTCATTCATAATGGGTGTATTTACTTTAAAATTTTCAAAAAAATGTTCTCTATTAATAAAAAGATTATGGGATTTTAATTCCTTAATTAATTTAATAATGGGTACATACAGGTTTGTGTTAAACATATTAATAGAGGTGATTCTATCTAACTCGTTTGTTAATATTTTAATTTGCTCGTCATAGTTTGTAAATAAGTTAAAACCCAGCAATTCATGCGAAAGTAGTCTATTTATTTCTGTAGGAGTCATATTTAAAACATTAGTAATTGCTTCTAAAGAGCAGACAGTTTCACTTCCATATAAAACCTTTATAATTCTTGATATGATATTAATAAAGCATGAATAGATTTTTATACTATAAAAATCACTAACTTCTTGGACTTGTTCTAAAGTATAGTAATTCTTATCAATTATTTGTTTAAATATATCAGCTAACTTTTTTCTTGTTTCGGAAATATTGGATGTTTCATAAGTTAGAATTCGTCTATTACGTAAATCGAAAGGTAGTTCTGAAACATCTCCAAAATCAGAATTGAACACACAAATAACTCTATCCCACCCTAGACACTTTACTGCATATCCTAATTCAAATAATACGTTAGGGTTAGGAGTTCTTTTACCATTTAAATTACTGTTTATAATTGATATATCTGCTATAAATAAGCTACACTTATCAATTTTGGTTAATATTGAATCAACAATATCTGGACTACCTAGAACACCTTTTGTATCTCTGTCAATTTCAGTGATAAGAGAGTACGGAGAATCTTGGTTCATTTTTTTCAATGCTAATTTTATAGAATTCTCAATTAAATTTCTATTTGTTTTATTCGGTAAGTCAGATTGCCATGAAAAGAATATTGTAGTCATAAAAAGCTCCGATAGTTAATCAGTAGAATATTATTTGTGAATGAATTTGGTTAGCAATAACTACGATGTTTGAGTTCCTCATTTATTTTGATAATATAGAAAATTAATATGAGCAGAATGAGATGATATTCATACTCATATTGCTGAATAGAATCATAAATAGGTACTCCATGCAAATACTTATTTCTGATTCCCCAGCTATTGTCATATGATTTGTTATTTAGGACAAAATTCAAATAATTAATTTCTTGAATTGAAAATAAGGTATCCGAAAATATTAACCATCCATTATCAAGCATCCTATCAGCACTGAGCTTTTCAGATTCAGATAAAGATATACTATTAACAGAGCCATATAAGAATATTTTTTCTAAAAGACTTATTTGGGACATATCTTTAAAAGATATAACGCCTGTATCATTTTGGCAAATTCCAGCATCTATTAGTAGTTTTATGTAATCTATTTGATATTCATGAAAATTTGCATAACTCAAGCATTGTTGTGAAATTAATTCCTTAAAGTTGCTTCCTTTGTATTCCTCATTAATAAAATGAATAGGACTTTGGTCAGAGAATAATAAATTAACAATCTGTTGAATATTATTATCTGAATTATTCATTGAGAAGTATTTTCTTTTAGTAAAACTCTGCAAAGATTCAATTGAAGGAGTAGAGGTAATATTATATAAATTTACATCAATAAGCCCTTCTTCACTCAATAATTTGTATTGTTTTCTTAATGATTCTTCGATTCTAAAAAGTGTTGCTGTTTTATTTCCCGTTGTTTCTGAAATTGAAGGCACATCAAAATGTATCCAATCAATACCGTACTGATTAGTCAGAAAAATATCGAAAAACCAAGTAATGAAATCTTCAATTCTTAGACTGAATTTCTGTAGTATTTTTGATAAAGCAATCAGTTTCATCACGTATAGTTGATGCTTGACTGAAAAGTAAAAACCAAATTTATAGTGATTTCTAGTCGAAATGCCTAACGTTCTTTCAAGTATCCCCATCTCTAATTGAGGAAAGCTTGCTAATGCAAAAGTACCAACACTTGTGCTCAGTTCAAAGTCTTCACAAAAATAGTCTAATATATTTTGAAAATTATGTTTTTCAAAAAGTTTAGCACTATCTATAAAAGTTGATAATGTATATTCATATTGTTTTGGCCTAGCTCCACCTGTTGCGACTGCAATAGGATTATACAAACCTTTTTCAATTCCCTCAATATGAAGCTCCCCACTCTTTTTAATTGCGTAATAGTACGCTTCCTTCTTTGTATATACTCTAATATCAACTTGAATTCCAAAATCCTTATCATTAAAACTAGAATTAAATTCTTGAATTTTTTTGTCAATCAACAGTTTTTGTTTATCTGTAAGTTGAAAGTATCTATTCTTATCGAAACCTTTTATAGGGTTTCTTAAAATTTTTAAATAATTTATATTCACATCGGGGTCACAAATATATTTTTCAATTAAATCATTCCACTCTAAATTTGTGATATTACTTGGGATAACATTTTTACATGAATTTGAATCTACAAAATTATCGAGTAATATTTCAAGATGAGAGGGTGAACTCAGAAAAAATTGCTTAATGAAAGTAGGATACTTTTTTAGAAAATAGGTATTTTTTAAGAGATGACATAAATGTAGATTGGATTCTGTAAAATATTGCACAAACTCTACTTCACTAATTTTTTGACCATAGTTAAATAATGTAAATATCTCAAAAAAGTCTTCACGATAGTTATATTCGCTTTGTAGAAGTTTTATGTTATTTAAAATCTCATCTTTCGGAGCAGAACCAAAATAATTATTTTGTAGTTGAATCATCGAAGGAAGAGATTTCTTTATTTCTTCAATATAGCTTAGCGACCAGTCAATTGAAAAAACCTCATTTTCTATGAATTTGATAATATTATAAAATTCAAGGGCTTCCAAAAAAGAATTTAGGCTATAAGAATTCGATAAATAAGCATCTAAAATTTCTTGAATTCTTGGAAAATAGAAACCGATAGATAAGTCATTTACATCATAAAATTTTACTCTAGAAGTCATATATATTTTTTACATTTGAAAAATAAAATTACGTGCTATTAAAATACTTTGTACTTTTTATTATAAAAATCCCTCCAAAAATGTTGGTCAAAAAAATTTTTCAACTAACTTTTCGGGGGGATTTAGGGGGGAATCAAACGAAGATTCACCCTTTTTAGACTAGTTTGTTCCTGCTAAACTGCTGTAGAATCGCTATTTTGAAGGTAAATCAAGCCTCTCCATTATTCCCACTCAACTGTTGCCGGTGGTTTGCTGGTGATATCATAGACGATACGGTTGACGTGATCTACTTCGTTTACGATGCGGACGGAGACTTTTTGTAAGACATCCCAAGGAATACGAGCGAAATCAGCTGTCATACCATCAATAGAGGTAATTGCACGGATAGCAATAGTATAATCATAGGTGCGGCCATCACCCATAACACCGACAGAACGGACACCTGTATTGACTGTGAAATACTGCCAGATATCACGATCTAAGCCTGCTTTAGCAATTTCTTCACGCAAAATAGCATCAGATTCACGAACCGTCTCAAGTTTTTCAGCGGTAATCTCACCCATAACACGAATAGCAAGTCCAGGGCCTGGGAAAGGCTGACGCCAAACGATCTCATCGGGCATACCAAGAGCCGTTCCTAGAGTACGTACTTCATCCTTAAAGAGGGTATTGAGAGGTTCAATTAATTCAAACTGCATGTCTTCAGGAAGTCCACCAACGTTGTGGTGAGACTTGATGGTTTGAGCTGTTTCGGTACCAGATTCAATGACATCGGTGTAGAGGGTTCCTTGGGCCAGAAAGTCCACACCTTTCAGTTTACTTGCTTCATCATCAAAAACATAGACAAATTCATTACCAATGATTTTACGTTTTTTCTCAGGGTCGTCCACACCAGCAAGAAGATCCAAGAAACGTTTCGAAGCATCAACACGGATAATGTTAAGTCCGAACTTACCGCCAAGCATTTCCATAACCTGATCACCTTCTCCTTTACGGAGAAGTCCGTGGTCAACGAAGATACATGTCAATTGGTCACCAATAGCACGTTGAAGAAGGACACCAACAACTGAGGAATCAACTCCACCAGATAATCCAAGAAGAACCTTGCGAGTACCAACTTTTTCACGGATTTTTTTGATTTCCATATCTATAAAATTATCCATTGACCAGTCGCCACGTGCACCACAAATACTAAAGGCAAAGTTACGAAGAATATCATTTCCATAAACAGAATGTCTAACTTCTGGGTGGAACTGAATGCCATAAATATTTTTTTCAGTATTTTCAATAGCAGCATAAGGGCAATCACTAGAGTCACCGACAAGGCGGAAACCAGCAGGAATTTCAGTAACGGCATCACCATGGCTCATCAAGACAATTTGTTCCTCAGGTGTATTGGCAAAAAGTGTTGATTTTGAACGTAAATGTAGCGTTGATTGCCCGTACTCGCTACTACCTGTTTGTCCTGCCGGCACAACTTTACCTCCAAGCTTATCAGTTAAAAGCTGCATGCCATAACAGATTCCAAGAATTGGAATACCGAGTTCAAAAATGTTCTCGTCAATGCCAAAAGCGTCTTCAGAATAAACTGAGTTAGGCCCTCCAGACAATACAATACCAATTGGCTTGATAGCACGAATCTCATCTGCTGTAATTTTATGGCTTTTCAATTCAGAAAATACGCCAAATTCACGAATACGTCGAGCTATCAGTTGGTTGTACTGGCTACCATAATCTAGAACGATAATTTTTTGGACATCATTCAAAGTAGAATTATCAGTCATTGTTTTCCTTTCCTTCTAGGCTAGTTAAAAAAACTAACAGAGTCTAACTTATTTTAGCATACTTCAAAAGATTTTTCAGTATATTCTTGTATGAAATTAAAATTTTAGTTTTTGGCAGAAAGTGGATTCCTTTCAGAAAGTGAGAGCCTCTAAATAAAGTACTTTTTTCAGTTTTTTGCTATTGACAAAATAGTCAGAAAATTATACAATACCTACAAGTAAACATCGAAAGGAAAAAGTCAATGACATTCGCAAGTATGACAGTTTTACTATTGCGTAATGAGGGCTAATGCAAAGGCATTAGTCCTGTTTGGCTTACCAAGCGGGATAGAAAACATCTCGCTTGGGTTTCTGAGTGAGGTGTTTTTATTTTTTAATAAAATAATGAAAGAGGTCTTTTATGCGCAAAGTTGAATTTCTTGACACGACTCTCCGTGATGGAGAACAGACTCCTGGAGTAAATTTTTCAATCAAAGAAAAAGTTGCTATCGCAAAACAATTGGAAAAGTGGGGGATTTCTTCCATTGAGGCAGGCTTTCCTGCAGCAAGTCCAGATTCATTCGAAGCGGTAAAACAAATTTCAGCAGCTCTAACGACGACTGCAGTGTCAGGTTTAGCACGTTCAGTTAAATCAGATATCGATGCATGTTACGAGGCTATCAAAGATGCTAAATTCCCTCAATGTCACGTTTTTATCGCGACTAGCCCAATTCATCGTGAATATAAGCTAAAAAAGACCAAAGAAGAAATTCTTGAGATTATCAAAGAACATGTGACTTATGCTCGTGAGAAGTTTGAAGTGGTTGAATTTTCACCTGAAGATGCAACACGTACAGAATTAGATTATCTACTTGAGGTTGTCCAGACAGCAGTTGATGCTGGTGCGACCTACATCAATATTCCTGATACCGTCGGTTTTACAACGCCAGAAGAATATGGTTATATTTTCAAATATCTGATTGAAAATACCAAGTCTAATCGCAAGATTATTTTTAGTCCACATTGTCACAATGATCTTGGAATGGCGACTGCTAACACACTTGCTGCAATTAAAAACGGTGCGGGACGTGTGGAAGGAACTCTAAATGGGATTGGTGAGCGTGCGGGAAATGCTGCGCTTGAAGAAGTTGCAGTCGCTCTTAACATTCGCGAAGATTATTATCAAGCAACGTCAGATATTGTCCTCAATGAGACGGTTAATACTTCTGATATGGTATCGCGTTTCTCTGGAATTCCAGTGCCTAAGAATAAAGCAGTTGTAGGAGGGAATGCTTTCTCACATGAATCAGGTATCCATCAGGATGGGGTTCTTAAAAATCCTCTTACTTATGAAATCATTACGCCAGAATTGGTTGGAGTTAAGAAAAACTCTCTTCCTCTCGGAAAATTGTCAGGCCGTCATGCCTTCATTGAAAAACTCAAAGAACTGGAGTTGGCATTTGAAGAAAGTGAAGTCATCCCACTTTTTGCCAAGTTTAAAAAGTTGGCTGATAAAAAACATGAAATCACTGATGCTGATGTCAGAGCTCTCGTCGCAGGAAATGACATTGAAAATCCAGAAGGTTTCCATTTCAAAGATTTGAAACTAACTTCAAATGCTGATGAGACAGTGACAGCAGAAGTTTCTATGGTTAATAACGATGGTGAAGAAGTCAATGTTATTGCTAACGGCAAGGGTTCGGTTGAAGCGGCTTACAATGCTATTGATAAATTCTTCAATCAGACAGTGAAATTGCTAAGCTATACCATGGATGCTGTAACTGATGGAATCGACGCTCAAGCCCGCGTTGCTGTTTCTGTTGAAAATGTTGACACAGGGACTATTTTCAATGCTGCGGGTATTGACTTTGATGTCATGAAAGCAGGAGCTATCGCTTATGTCAATGCAAACGCTCTAGTTCAAAAAGAGAATGCGGGAGAGATTGGTAAAAGTGTTTCTTTCCGTGATGTTCCAAACGAATAGGATTAGGAAAAGAGGATAAGATGAAAAGAATCGTAACGCTAGCTGGTGATGGTATCGGACCAGAAATTATGGCCGCTGGTTTAGAAGTGCTCAATGTTGTTGCCCAAAAGGTTGGTTTTGAATATGAAACACAAGCTAAAGCTTTTGGTGGTGCAGGAATAGATGCCAGTGGACATCCCTTACCAGCTGATACCTTAGAGGCGGCTAAATCTGCAGATGCTATCTTGTTAGCAGCTATTGGTAGTCCGCAGTATGATAATGCTCCAGTTCGGCCGGAGCAAGGTCTACTGGCCATTCGAAAAGAGCTTAATCTTTTTGCTAATATTCGTCCTGTCCGTATTTTTGCTGCGTTGAAGCACTTGTCACCTCTCAGGCCTGAACGCATTGAAGGAGTTAACTTCGTTGTTGTTCGTGAGTTGACTGGTGGTATCTATTTTGGAGAACACATTTTGAACGAAGAATCTGCACGTGATATCAATGATTATTCAGCAGACGAGATTCGTCGTATCATGCGTAAAGCGTTTGAAATCGCACGTGGGCGAAATAAAAAAGTTACTAGCATTGATAAGCAAAATGTTTTAGCAACATCTAAACTTTGGCGCAAAGTAGCAGCAGAAGTAGCAAAAGAGTATCCAGATGTTACTTTGGAACACCAGTTAGTTGACAGTGCAGCAATGATTATGATTACTAATCCAGCACGTTTTGATGTCGTTGTGACTGAAAACTTATTTGGTGATATATTGTCTGACGAGTCATCTGTCTTGCCTGGTACCCTTGGAGTTATGCCATCTGCCAGTCATTCTGAAAATGGGCCAAGCCTTTACGAACCAATTCATGGCTCTGCACCAGATATCGCTGGTAAAGGTATTGCTAATCCAGTATCAATGATTTTGTCGGTAGCCATGATGTTACGTGAGAGCTTTGGAGAAAATGCTGGCGCTGAGATGATTGAAAATGCTGTTGACAAGACTTTAGCGCAAGGTGTTTTAACACGTGACTTAGGTGGACAAGCAGATACCGCAACAATGACAGCGGCTATTATTAAAAATCTATGAGTGTCAAAATAATACTTTATTTCTCCATAGTACTTTGGAATGGCATCGTTTTTACAAGTTATGGTATTGACAAAAACAAAGCTAGAAAGGGACAATGGAGAATTTCAGAGAGACTTCTACTACTAGAGAGTATATTTTTCGGTGGGTTAGGGGCTTTCTTGGCTGGACACCTATTTCATCATAAAACGAGAAAATGGTATTTTCAGTTGGTTTGGTATTTAGGAATCGTGATGACTTGTGTTTTAATGTATTTAATTTGGAGAATCTAATATGAGTGGAAAATCAATTTTTGATAAGCTTTGGGAGCGCCATGTAGTAACTGGTAAAGAAGGCGAACCTCAGCTAATGTATGTGGATCAGCATTATATCCACGAAGTAACCAGCCCACAAGCCTTTCAAGGCCTTCGTGATGCTGGACGAAAAGTACGTCGTCCTGATTTGACATTTGGGACAACAGACCATAATGTGCCGACCGTAGATATTTTTAATATCCGTGATTTGGTTTCAAAAAATCAAATTGATACACTCGCTCGCAATGTGGAAGAATTTGGTATTGACGCAGCGACTCATGGTACTGAACGTCAAGGAATTGTACATATGGTTGGACCTGAAACAGGCCGTAGTCAACCAGGTAAATTTGTTGTTTGCGGGGACAGTCATACGGCTACTCACGGAGCTTTTGGTGCGATTGCTTTTGGTATCGGGACATCAGAAGTGGAGCACGTTTTTGCCACACAATGTCTCTGGCAAGTTAAACCTAAAAAGATGAAGGTTGAATTTATTGGGACACCACAAAAAGGGGTTTACTCAAAAGACTTCATCCTCGCCTTAATTGCGCGTTACGGTGTGGACGCTGGTGTTGGTTATGCTGTTGAATACTGCGGTGAAGCTATTGATGCTCTGTCAATGGATGAACGAATGACTATTGCTAATATGTCCATTGAATTTGGCGCTAAGATGGGTCTGATGAACCCAGATCAAAAAACGTACGACTATGTTCAAGGTCGCCCTTGTGCTCCTAAAGACTTTGAAGCTGCTGTTGCAGACTGGAAGACATTGGTTTCAGACCCTGATGCTGAGTACGATAAGGTCATTACTATTGATGTATCAAAATTAGCACCGATGGTGACTTGGGGAACTAATCCAGAAATGGGTGTTGAATTCGATCAACCATTTCCAGAAATTAAGGATATGAACGATGAACGTGCTTACCATTACATGGATGTGAAACCTGGTGATAAGGCTGAAGATATTGATCTTGGTTACGTCTTTATTGGTTCTTGTACCAATGCCCGTCTGTCTGACCTCGAATTGGCCGCTAAATTTGTTAAAGGCAAACATATTGCACCGACGCTGACAGCTATCGTGGTACCGGGTTCTCGTCCTGTTAAGAAAGAAGCAGAGCGTCTTGGACTTGATAAAATCTTCTTAGATGCCGGCTTTGAATGGCGCGATCCGGGCTGCTCAATGTGTCTTGGTATGAACCCAGACCACGTGCCAGAAGGTGTTCACTGTGCCTCAACAAGTAACCGTAACTTTGAAGGACGTCAGGGATATGGAGCTCGTACCCATCTGTGCAGCCCTGCCATGGCAGCAGCGGCAGCTGTTGCTGGAAAATTTGTCGATGTTCGTCAAATGACAGAAGTTCAAGGATAGGGGGAAAGAAAATGGAAAAATTTACCGTTTATACAGGGAAGTCTGTCCCTTTGATGAATGACAATATTGATACCGACCAGCTCATTCCAAAGCAATTCCTAAAAGCCATCGATAAGAAGGGTTTTGGGAAGAATTTACTTTTTGAATGGCGTTACCTCAATGATGATTATGATGAAAATCCAGACTTTATCTTCAATAAACCAGAGTATCGGGATGCAACCATTCTGATTTCGGGGGATAATTTCGGTTCAGGCTCGTCACGTGAGCACGCAGCCTGGGCTCTGGAAGATTACGGTTTCCGCTGTGTGATTGCAGGCTCTTTTTCAGATATTCATTACAACAATGAGCTGAAAAATGGCATGCTTCCAATTGTTCAGCCACTTGATGTCCGTGAAAAATTAGCAGCTCTGCCAGCCGGTGAAGAAATTACTATTGATTTGCCCAATCAGCTGATTAAGTCGTCTGTGGGGGAATTTCCTTTTGATATTGACCATGAGTGGAAGCGTAAACTGGTCGAAGGGCTTGATGATATTGGCATTACGCTTCAATACGAAGAACTAATTGCGGCCTATGAAAAGCAACGCCCGGCTTACTGGCAGTAACAGTCAAAACCACTTTTTAAGTGGTTTTTTGCTACAAATGATAGGGGAAACGTATGACAAAATCGTTATCAGATATGACTCTGGAAGAACTCTTGCACTTGTTTCCAATCTTTCTTGTGCCGCCTAAGGAAGAATGGAAGGAGTGGTATCAAGAAGAGGAGAAGGCTCTCTTGCAGCTGCTTTCCAAGGGGGAAATCAGCTGCATTTCGCATATCGGCAGCACAGCTATTCCCGATATCTGGGCTAAAAATATTGTTGATATTTTATTAGAAGTCCCTGAAACAGCAGATTTACAATATTTCAAAAAGCAGTTGCTAAATGCTGGCTATTTGCTGATGTCTGAAGATGGAAATCAAATGTCCTTTAATAAGGGCTATACAGAAGCTGGTTTTGCCAAGAAAGTTTTTCATCTTCACTTACGTTACCAGGGTAATAATGATGAACTTTATTTTAGAGATTATTTAAGAGAACATCCGGAAGTTGCCAAAGACTATGAAGGGTTGAAACTTGCCTTATGGAAAGCATACGAGCATAACCGTGATGCTTATACAGATGCTAAGACAGATTTCATTAAGAAATACACGCAAGAAGCTAAGAAAGACTATAAGGGGAGGTATTGATGATAAGAGTCCTTGCTGTTTTTGTCGTTTTAGCAGTATCCTTTTACATCTTGCTCAAGTATCTCGTCAGCCAATCGAAACACCCATCAGGATTCATTGGCAGGAGCATGATGAAAATTTGGAATAAGGCCTACTTACCGATGGCACAGTGGGCTTTGTCTGTGCTTCCTCAAAAATCTTATGGGCATATCTTGGATATTGGGGTCGGCAATGGGGCATCAACAGCCTACCTTCACCAACTTTTTCCCCAGAGTCAGATCAAGGGCATAGATATTTCTGCGGAGGCTATTTCCCAAGCCCAGCAAGGTTATCCAGCTAGAAGGAGTAACTTTTGATGTCATGGATGTCAGTCAGCTGTTTTATCCTGAGGGCCGTTTTGAGCTTGTCTGCGCCTTTCAGACGCATTTTCATTGGCCGGATTTACAGCAGGCTCTATCTGAAATCAAGCGCGTGCTGTCAGATGATGGGCGGTTCATCATTGCTTGCGAGCAAAGTAAAGTGACTTATTATTTACCCGATTTGAAAGACAATAAAGAGTTTGCTGACTATTTGGATAAAATGGGCTTGCGTTTGCTAGATTGCCAAAAACAGGCAGCTTGGTTTTGTTATGTGATTGCAAAACACTCTGTTTGACCTTTGATGACTATGTTCAACTGGATTGAATTCATTGTCCAAGACTGATTTTAGGTGGTTTAAGAGATAGTGTAACTTTAGGAAAAGCCAGTCTTGAAATCGCTGAAAAGCTGGGCTATCCTTGCTACATGTACCCCGCTTTGGGACATTCTGCTTTATATGGAAGCCAAGGATTTTAATCAGCTGGTGCTAGATTTTTTAGAGAAAGAACGGATGCGATGTGCGTTTTACCCATTAAGTTCTTATTGCGTTTTTTAGATGATTGTAAAAGGAAATATTATTAGAGCTATGAATAAACAAAAGTGGATTATTTTATGGAGTAGCAGATTTATCATGTTGTCGGGAATTATTTGTTTATTGGAGTATTTTTGGGCTTTCTATGGTTTCCAGAATTATAGTGGTGTTTGGTATTACTATGTGGTACATCTGTTCTTAATTCTAATCACGACTTTTGGCGTTTTAATAGGTTTTTCAATTATTTCTGTGAAAGATGGGAAATTGATTGTTTATCGGATATTCAAAAAAAGGTATTCGAGACAGTGTGCATTAGTTTTGGACGTAAAAAAGAATTAGGGACAGGAGCACGCTCTATTTCCCATTATCCTATTTATTTGACGGGTACTGTTCTTCAGAAGGATGACCAAAAAGAAAGAAAAAGTATGATGCTTATTTGTGGATACATTAGTAATAAGGTTTTTAGTAAATTTTATAAAAAACAACTAGCGCCTATACTAAAAATTTTATCTAAGAGAGAAGATAGTGTGATTATAGATTGGGTATTTGTGAAAGTCGTTGAAGAGATAACTACGCTATTTGACGAATGATGATGCCTTTAAGTCTGGTTGGTTTTTCTGTTTTGCCACATGGGAGTTTCCTGTTGTGTGGGGCACTACTGAGTAGATAGTTGCTGTCCATGAAGATAGCTCAACTTGCTTAAATTAACCTTCTTTGAAAAGTAGGGATTTTCTTTTATCAGACATTTTGAGAGATTTTTTGTTATAATAGTCTTATGCAAAATCATGAAAAAATTTCAAATTATCAAATTCTTATTTCCCAAGCCCAAGCCATGTTTGCTAAGGAGACAAATCCTCTTGCAAATTTATCAAATGCTTCGGCCATGCTTAATATGACCTTGCCCAATTCCGTTTTTACAGGTTTTTATCTGTTTGATGGAGATGAGTTGATACTAGGGCCTTTTCAAGGTGGGGTATCTTGTGTCCATATTGCTCTAGGAAAGGGTGTTTGCGGGCAAGCTGCTGCTGAAAGGCAAACCTTGATAGTAGATGATGTGACCAAGCATGACAATTATATTTCCTGTGATTCCACAGCTATGTCAGAAATCGTAGTACCTATGGTTAAGAATGGTAAATTAATAGGTGTTTTAGACTTAGATTCTTGTTTGACGGGAGATTATGATGTCATTGATCAGGAATACCTTGAAAAGTTTGTAGCTGTGCTATTATCAAAAACAAATTTTAATTTTGATATGTTTGGGGTGGAATAATGTATCAAGCACTTTATCGAAAATACCGAAGTCAGGCTTTTGACGAGATGGTTGGGCAAGAAATTATTTCAACCACTTTAAAACAAGCGGTGGCTTCAGGAAAAATTAGTCACGCCTACCTCTTCTCAGGACCGCGTGGTACAGGAAAAACTAGTGCTGCTAAAATTTTTGCCAAGGCCATGAACTGTCCCAATCAAGTAGATGGTGAACCTTGCAATCATTGTGACATTTGCCGTGACATTACTAATGGCAGTCTGGAAGATGTCATCGAAATTGACGCTGCCTCAAACAACGGTGTTGATGAAATTCGCGACATTCGTGATAAGTCAACCTATGCCCCCAGCCGTGCGATTTATAAAGTTTATATCATTGATGAAGTCCATATGCTGTCAACAGGAGCTTTCAATGCCCTTTTAAAAACTTTGGAGGAGCCAACTGAGAATGTCGTTTTCATCCTAGCAACGACAGAATTACACAAAATCCCTGCGACTATCTTGTCGCGTGTGCAGCGTTTTGAATTTAAAGCTATAAAACAAAATGCGATTCAAAAACATTTGGCAACTATTCTTGATAAGGAAGAAATTAGTTACGATCAGGATGCACTTAACCTAATTGCTCGTCGCGCCGAAGGTGGTATGCGTGATGCCTTATCTATCTTGGATCAGGCACTTAGCCTTTCTGTAGGTAATCATATTTCTCTTAACGTTGCTGAGGAGATTACGGGAAGTATTTCTTTGGGAGCTCTAGATGATTATGTCAGCAGTATCATCGCTCACGAAACGACTCAAGCTTTAACAAATCTAGATGTGATTTTTGATTCGGGCAAGAGTATGAGCCGTTTTGCCACTGACTTATTAACCTATTTACGTGATTTATTGATTGTGCAGTCAGGTGGTGAGAATAACCACAGCAGTCCCATTTTTGAGGAAAATCTTTCTTTGAGTCAAGATTTGATTTTTAAGATGATTGATCTTGTTACAGAAGATTTGTTACAGATAAAAACGGCAGGACAGCCTAAAATTTATGCCGAAATGATGACCATTCAATTGTCGGAATTACACGCAGCTTCAGCGCCAGCTGATTTACCAGAAAACCTGGTTGGCCAATTGAGTCAGCTACAAGCTGAAATCAGTGAACTAAAAAAAGAAATAGCTTCGTTATCAAATGGATTTGTCCCTGCTAGTGCAAAGCCAGTTCAAGCTAAATCAAAATCAGGGTTCAAGTTCAAGGTTGATCGTCTTAAAGTGTTGACAATCATGGAAGAAACTGTGGTGGATAGCCAAAAATCGCGAGAATATTTAGATGCCTTAAAAGGCGCTTGGAATGAAATCCTAGATAGTATTTCAGCACAAGATCGAGCACTTTTGTTGGGTTCTGAACCTGTTTTAGCTAACAGTGAAAATGCTATTTTGGCATTTGATGCGGCCTTCAATGCTGAACAAGCTATGAAACGTTCAGATTTGAACGATGTTTTTGGCAATATCATGAGTAAGGCTGCTGGATTTTCTCCAAATATTATAGCCGTTCCACGCAAAGATTTTAATAGTATTCGTTCAGAATTTGCACAGAAAATGAAGACACAAAAGCAGGAGAATGTTCCTGAAGAAAATACAGACAAGCATTTTATTCCTGATGGATTTAATTTTTTAGCAGATAAAATTCAAACGGTCGAAGACTGAAGGCTAGCAAATGATTGTTTTCTGAATCTAAATACAATGCTTTCGGATAGGAGAAAGGTGGATCTAGTGATTATTTGGTTAAATGGTGCGTTTGGTAGTGGCAAAACGACCTGTGCTTTTGAGTTACAGAGAAGACTGCCAAATGCATTTGTCTATGATCCTGAGGATTTGGGCGAATTTTTAAATCTCCATTTTCCTAAATCATTGCAAGAGAATGATTTTCAGGACTATCCTTTTTGGCGTCAGTTTAATTATGCTATGTTAAGACAGATAGCAAAAGAATTTGATGGCATTATCATTGTCCCTATGACTGTTACGAATCGAAGATATTACGATGAACTTATTGGTCGTTTGATTGCAGAAGGAATTACGGTTAAACACTACATTTTATCGGCAAGCGCAAAAACGTTAAAGCAACGTTTGAATAAGCGGCTGGAATTTGGTCAGACATGGGGTAAACAACATATTGATTCCTGTATTGAGGCTTTCGAAAACGTTATAACCGGTAGAGTAATCATGACAGATCAGATGACTATAGACGCCATAATTGAAGTAATTGCTGAAGAATCTTCGATAAGTCTTATACCAGACAAAAGATTTCCTGTCAAAAAATGGATTGACAGGAGAAAAATAACCCTAAATCATATTCGTAAAGGGTAAGTTATTTTTAAGGAGAAGCAATTGATAAAAAAATTTATTAGTCACCATCCAGAGCAAGCTTTCTTATTTTTATTTAATACGGGCGTGTTTGCTTGGCTTCAAACGACAGGGCTAGCCATCGCTACTAAACTGGGGTTTGACTCTATCCAAGCGGAGTCTCTTTTAGCCTATATTCCTGATTGGTTGCGTTTTTTGCTAGGTGATTCTTTGGAAAAATTGCAGAGCTTTTTTGGCAGTTATGCAATAGCTTGGTTAGTGATTTCTATGGTATTGGCCATTCTCATCAGATTTATCAAAGGCCTTGTAAAGCTAATCATATTCCTTGCCATCATTGTTATTGGAATTTACTTAATTTGGCAGAATCAGGCCATTTTGAGAAATCTTATGCAGTATTAAAAAAGCCAATCCATCTGGAGAGGCTTTTTTCTATGTTTATAAATTAGTTTTTAGAAGCTGCTTGGAAATCTGGGTTTTGCCAAGCTTCATCAATGATAGCTTTTAATTCTTTTGCAGAAGCTTGCATTTTTTGAGTTTCAGCATCATTCAATGGGATATTGATTGGACGTACAATACCGTGCGCACCAACAACAGCAGGCTGACCGATGAAGCAGTCAGTAACACCTTCGTATTGACCATCTTGGAATACTGAAAGTGGAAGGACAGCATTTTCATCATCAAGGATTGCTTTTGTAATACGAGCAAGAGCTACAGCGATACCGTAGTAAGTAGCACCTTTTTTGTTGATGATTGTGTAAGCAGCGTCACGAACGCCCTCAAACAAGTCGATTAATTCTTCAGCGTTGAAATTGCGAACATCTTTAAGGTAGTTTTCAAGGTTAACACCAGCAACGTTTGCATGTGACCAAACGGCAAATTCTGAATCTCCGTGTTCACCCATGATGTAAGCGTGAACTGAACGTGCGTCAATGTCAAGTTTTTCAGCCAAAGCCTGACGGAAACGAGCAGTGTCAAGAGATGTACCAGAACCGATAACACGTTCTTTAGGGAATCCTGAGAACTTCCATGTTGAATAAGTCAAGACATCAACTGGGTTAGCAGCTACCAAGAAAATACCCTTGAAACCTGATTCAACAACTTGAGTGACGATAGATTTGTTGATGGCAAGATTTTTACCAACAAGATCAAGACGAGTTTCACCTGGTTTTTGTGGAGCACCAGCAGTGATTACTACAACATCAGCGTCAGCACAGTCAGAATATTGAGCAGCGTAGATTTTTTTAGGTGAAGTAAAGGCAAGGGCGTGGCTAAGGTCAAGCGCATCACCGACAGCTTTTTCATGAAGTTGTGGAATTTCAATAATACCAAGCTCTTGAGCGATACCTTGGTTTACTAGTGCAAATGCGTAAGATGAACCTACGGCACCGTCACCAACGAGGATAACTTTTTTGTGTTGTTTAGTTGCAGTCATTTCTAAACATCTCCCTTATTTTTTTTGGGTTGATACCCATACAACTCTATTTTAGCACGATAGCTTTGATATGTCACGAAATAAATTTGAAAATTTATGAAAACGGTATGCTTATTAGGGAATTTTCTTCAAAATATGGTATAATAGAATAGAGTTTTAGACTAGAAAAGGAGCTTTGCTTCATGCAAGATAAGAATTTAGTTGACGTTAATCTGACTTCAGAAATGAAAACCAGTTTTATAGATTATGCTATGTCAGTTATCGTCGCCCGCGCCCTGCCGGACGTAAGAGATGGCTTAAAGCCTGTTCACCGTCGTATTTTATATGGGATGAATGAACTTGGGGTTACGCCAGACAAGCCTCACAAAAAATCAGCCCGTATCACTGGGGATGTTATGGGTAAGTACCATCCACATGGGGATTCGTCCATTTATGAGGCAATGGTGCGTATGGCACAATGGTGGTCTTATCGCCATATGCTAGTTGATGGTCACGGGAACTTTGGTTCAATGGATGGCGATGGTGCTGCTGCACAACGTTATACAGAAGCCCGTATGAGTAAGATTGCTCTGGAAATGTTGCGCGATATCAATAAGAATACCGTTGATTTTCAAGATAACTATGATGGTTCTGAACGTGAACCGCTAGTTTTACCAGCTCGTTTTCCCAACCTTCTTGTGAATGGAGCAACAGGGATTGCGGTTGGTATGGCGACGAATATCCCGCCACATAATTTAGGTGAATCAATTGATGCAGTTAAGCTGGTTATGGATAATCCTGATGTGACAACTCGCGAATTGATGGAGGTTTTGCCTGGACCGGACTTTCCGACTGGCGCCCTTGTTATGGGTAAATCAGGAATTCATCGCGCTTATGACACTGGAAAAGGTTCCATTGTCCTTCGTTCACGAACAGAAATTGAAACAACTAAGTCAGGACGTGAACGCATTGTTGTAACAGAGTTTCCGTATGGTGTTAACAAGACAAAGGTTCATGAGCATATCGTGCGTCTAGCACAGGAAAAACGTGTTGAAGGAATTACAGCAGTTCGTGATGAGTCTAGCCGCGAAGGTGTACGTTTTGTCATTGAAGTGCGTCGTGATGCATCTGCCAATGTTATTTTGAATAACTTGTTCAAATTGACAAGTTTACAGACTAACTTTAGCTTTAATATGTTAGCAATCGAAAACGGTGTTCCTAAAATTCTTTCGTTAAAACGTATTATTGAAAATTACATTGAGCATCAGAAGGAAGTCATTGTTCGCCGAACACGTTTTGAAAAGGACAAAGCCGAAGCCAGGGCGCATATTTTGGAAGGTTTGCTGATTGCACTTGATCATTTGGACGAAGTCATTTCCATTATTCGTGCTAGCCAGACTGATGCAGAAGCTCAAGCAGAATTGATGAGTCGCTTTGATTTGTCAGAACGTCAAAGTCAGGCTATCTTAGACATGCGTCTGCGCCGTTTAACAGGGTTGGAACGCGACAAGATTCAATCGGAGTATAAGGAACTTTTGGACTTGATTGCTGATTTAGCAGACATTTTGGCAAAACCTGAGCGTGTCATTACAATCATCAAAGAAGAGATGGATGAAATTAAACGTAAATACGCAGATCCACGCCGAACGGAGTTAATGGTTGGAGAAGTGTTGACTCTTGAGGATGAGGATTTAATTGAAGAAGAGGATGTTCTTATCACTTTATCAAATAAGGGATATATTAAACGTTTAGCTCAAGATGAATTTCGTGCTCAGAAACGCGGGGGGCGCGGTGTGCAAGGAACAGGTGTCAACGATGATGACTTTGTTCGCGAACTTGTTTCAACAAGCACTCATGATAGTTTGTTATTCTTTACTAACATGGGGCGTGTCTACCGACTGAAAGCTTATGAAATTCCAGAATATGGTCGAACGGCTAAGGGATTGCCAATTGTTAACCTCCTTAAACTTGATGACGGAGAAACGATTCAGACTATTATCAATGCTCGCAGAGAAGATGTTCAAGATAAATTTTTCTTCTTTACGACCAAACAAGGTGTAGTTAAACGTACTAGCGTTTCTGAATTTAGCAATATCCGTCAAAATGGTCTTAAAGCCTTAAACTTGAAAGAAGATGATGAACTTATCAATGTTCTTTTGACTGATGGGCAAGATGACATCATTATTGGGACACAAACTGGGTATTCCGTTCGTTTTAACGAAGAGGTTGTTCGTAACATGGGACGTACGGCAACTGGTGTTCGAGGGGTTACTTTACGCGTTGGGGATAAAGTTGTAGGTGCCTCTCGTATAACAGATGATCAAGAAGTTCTCGTTATCACTGAAAATGGTTATGGTAAACGTACAGCAGCGAGTGAATATCCAACAAAAGGCCGTGGTGGTAAGGGTATTAAAACGGCAAATATCACAAGTAAGAATGGTTCATTGGCTGGTTTGGTAACTGTCAATGGTGATGAAGATATTATGGTCATTACCAACACTGGGGTTATTATACGGACAAATGTTGCTGACATTTCGCAAACAGGTCGTTCAACCTTGGGTGTAAAAGTTATGAGACTTGATCAAGAAGCAAAAATTGTGACGTTTGCACTTGTTCAATCAGTAGAAAATGAGGAAACAACATCTGTCTCTGATGAAAAATAGACAGTTTGAGAAACTATGACAAAAAGAAAAAAGAAACCATCAAAAATTTTACGTTTTTTGCGTATCTTGATTTTTAGCCTTTTATTGATTGTTGGTCTTGCGTTGATTTTCAATAAGTCCATTCGAAACGTTATTATTGGCTGGAATTCCAACAAATATCAGGTGGTTAAGGTAACCAAAAAAGAGATTAAAAAGAATGAAAAATCAGATGCTACTTTTGATTTTTCTGCTGTAGAACCAATTTCAACCGAGTCAGTTTTAGAAGCGCAATGGAATGCTCAAAATCTTCCTGTTATCGGTGGCATTGCCATCCCAGATATTGGAATAAACTTGCCAATTTTTAAAGGATTAGGCAATGTAGGGTTGACCTATGGTGCAGGAACCATGAAGGAAGAACAAGTCATGGGTGGTGAAAATAATTATGCATTAGCTAGCCACCATGTTTTTGGAATGACTGGTTCTTCAAAAATGCTTTTTTCACCCCTAGAGCGTGCAAAAATTGGTATGAAAATTTACCTGACTAATAAAGAAATGGTTTACACATATACTATCACCGGTGTGGAGTCTGTAGCACCAGATAGATCTGATGTGATAAACGATACACCAGGACAAAGTCAGGTTACGCTTGTAACTTGTACAGATCTTGAGGCGACAGGGCGTATCATTGTGTACGGAACATTGGAATCTTCTGTTGCATATGATCAAGCTTCTGAAGACATCGTCAAGGCATTTAAGTCGAGTTATAACCAAATTACTTCATAGAAGAGAGGCGCGAGCCTCTTTTCTAGCATAAGGAGAGAATATTGAAATTAAAAACTATCCATCACATTGCTATTATTGTTTCAGATTATGAGAAATCACGCGACTTTTATGTTAATAAGCTCGGTTTTGAGATTATTCGGGAGAACCACCGTCCAAAACGACATGATTATAAACTGGATTTACGGTGTGGTACCGCCGAACTTGAAATTTTTGGAAATAAGCTAAGTGACCCACATTATACTACACCACCAAAGCGAATCGGTCGTCCTGAATATGATAGAGAGGCTTGTGGGTTACGTCATTTAGCATTTTATGTTGATGATGTTGAAGCTTATAAGGTAGAGTTGGAAGGTATGGGAATCTTTGTAGAGCCTATTCGTTATGATGATTATACTGGAAAGAAGATGACTTTCTTTTTCGACCCAGATGGACTTCCACTTGAATTACACGAATAAAAAATATGAGGGAAATAAAGAATCGAACAGTTTTTTTAAGACCTCTTTGCAGTGAAATGGTATAATAAATTCTCACAGAAAGGAAGACTGAAATGAAATTTAGTAAATTTGTTTTTTCTGCTGCCCTCTTGTTAGTGAGTGCCTTTATGATTAGCACTGCTCATGCGGCAACTAATACTATTCAGGATGTCATTGATGAGACTTATGTCCAACCTGACTATGTGCTTGGTTATTCCCTAACACCTGACCAACAAGCTCAAACTTTGAGTTTGCTTGGTTATGATAGTAGTAAGGATACTCAGGTAAAGACTCTGACGACAAGTGCATATGCCCAAATCATGAATGTTGCAGATGATGCTAGCTTACAGCTCTATTCATCAGTGAAAATTCAAAAACTTGCTTCTTCTGAGACACTCACCGTAGAAATTGTGACACCAGAAAACATTACAAAAGTAACCCAAGATATGTATCGAAATGCGGCGGTTACTTTGGGGATTGAACATGCCAAAATTACGGTCGCTGCCCCTATTGCTGTAACAGGTGAGAGTGCGCTTGCTGGTATTTATTACTCACTGGAAGAAAACGGTGCTAAGGTATCTGATGAAAGTAAAGCTTTAGCTCAAGAAGAGTTATCTGCTCTGTCAACAATCAATGCTGAAAACCAAGGAACTCAAGGTTATGATGCAGATAAACTTAACGTTGCTTTAACAGATATCAAGAAGGCTGTTGCTGAGGGTGGTGACAACTTAACAGAAGACCAAGTTCGCAAAATTGTTGAAGATACACTTGAAAACTATGGTCTAAAAGATGTTTTATCAGCTGACCATATTACCTTGATTGTTAATTTTGCACTTAATTTATCGCATTCAAGTGTCATTAAAAGCAGTGGTTTTAAGAAAACCTTATCTTCATTGAAGGATAGTATCGTTTCAAATGCCAAATCAACCTTTAAAGATATCAACCTTAATTTTGACGCAAGTGGCGTGATTGAATCTAGCAAGGGCTTCTTTGCTAGTATTTGGCAACAAATTGTTAATTTCTTTAGTCAATTTTTCGGCTAAAGTGATAGAAAATCTCTAGGCTCCGTAATGAACTCTATGTGTCCTGTGATATCATATAGAACATATGGAGTTTTTTCATACGCAAAAAAAGCCCTTGCTGGATTAAACCTTTAGCAAGGGCTGTCTGGCTGATGAATAATCGAGAAAAGAATCCATGATATGTCATTAGGTTCTCCTTGAACTGCGTCAGTATTACAGTATTGACGTATTAGTGCTATTGCTTAGGATTTATCAGATGACGGCTGTCTTTTCGGTTGCTAAAATGTTTACGATAATGGCTCGGCGTTGTTTGATAATAGCGCTTGAATTGACGATTAAAATTAGAGAGATTGTTGAAACCGATGCGGTTGGCAATGTCTAAAATGGAGTAGTTGGTATTAATCAGTAAGTCACTGGCTTTATTTAAACGAACTTGGATAACAAATTCAGTGCAAGAAGTCCCCGTGTGCTGTTTAAAAACGCTCATAAAGTGAGTCTTGCTATAACCAATAAAATCTGCCAAATATTCAATTGTCAAATTCTTCTCGTAATTGCGATTGATAAAGTCGATGAGTTCACGGATTTTTTCGTTTTTCCGATAGGCATCATCAGTATTTTTTTTGACGACATAGCGATGGAAATAAAGGAGATAGATTAGTTCGTTAAGCTTTGATTTCAGGAGAAGTTCAAAATGTCGGCCTTCATTACGAGATAAGTCAAAGATGCTGAATAAGCAAGTCTTGATTTCATCGTAACCTTCCATGTCAGGTTTGATGCAAGGAATAAATTTAAATGAGCTGGTCTGCAAAGGCTGTAGATAGCGCAGGCTCACCTGATCGATAATTGAATGTCCAATCATGTCCAAATGGAATTGAAAGGTGTCTGTAATGTGATTTTGGTTTTCAATGGGGTGTATAGAGTGCATACCGTTTGGTCTAATAAGGACAATATCTCCAGGTTCACTATTGAAAAAATCGTAATCAATATGATAGCGGGCAGATCCTTCATAGACATAGTTGATTTCTAATTCTGGATGCCAATGGAATAGAACGTCAGGTCTTCCATCTTTAACGATAGTATTATAATAATGGTAGGATAAAAGGTGGTTATTTTCACCAAATTCCTGTTTAAACTCATTTGTAACTAATTTCATCATCGAACCTCAAATATTAAAAATCATAGTTTAGTATTATTATAGCAAAAGCCTAGTAAAATGTCAGTTCTTCCATTAGACATATGAAAAAGTTTTCAAAAGCTTGCTAAAAATCAGGATTTTTACCCTGAAAGTGGTACAATGAAAGTGTTAAGAAGATGCTAGTGCTGACTATTGATTTATGGTCAGACATGCAGTGCTTGTATCTTCCATCTAAAATGATGATTATTTAAAGGAGGAGGAAATTATCATGGATGAGTTAAAAAAAGTGTTGTTAGCTGGGATTGGTTTGACCTCGATGACTTTAGAAAAAGCTGACAGTTTTGTCAAAGAATTGGTTGAAAAAGGACGTTTGACTGTAGAAGAAGGAAAAGAATTGCAGTCCGAATTGAAACGCAAGAGCGAGGACGAACTTAAGGATTTGACAGATAAAATCAATACTAAGACGAAAGGTGTGCAATATGCAACAAAAGAAGATGTTTCTCGACTGGAAGAAAAACTAGATACACTTTTAAAGCAAAAAGAAGATACTGAGTAGTTGGGTTTAATTATGGGAAATAAACGACTGAGAGAAATTATCAGAGTTTTTTCATCTGTTGGTTTTACTAGTTTTAAAGAGAAAAATACTCCTGCCGACCTTAAGTCGGCGCCTGCTAAATTACGGTTGGCTTTTGAAAAATTGGGGCCAAGTTTTGTAAAAATTGGTCAAGTATTATCTACTCGAAGCGATTTACTTCCAGCGGAGTACATCTCGGAATTAGTGAAATTACAGAGCGATGTTCCTCCCATGTCACAAGATGTGGTCATGGCGGCTATTAAGGCAGAATTAGACCAGCCAAGCGTTCAAGTTTTTGAGTGGTTTTCTGAAACTCCTCTAGCAAGCGGTTCAGTCGCACAAACACATCGCGCACGACTGTTAACAGGCGAAGAAGTTATTATTAAAATTCAGCGCCCTCAACTAGCAGAAATCATTGAGGAAGATTTGTCCGTCCTTATGAGGCTATCAAGACGAATTCCAAAAGCTTTTTTTCCTATGGTGGATATTCCAGAAGTTTTAAAAAACCTCAAAGAATCTCTAGAGCGTGAGATTGACTTCCGCAACGAAGCTAAGGCCATGCATGAATTCAGTGAACTCAATAGCAATATCCGTTGTTTGGCTATCCCAAAAGTTTATGATAACTTTACAACTGAACATATGCTAGTAGAAGAGTATGTTTCAGGTATTCCAATCAATCGCTACGATCAACTATTGCAAGAGGGGTATGAGCTTGATGATATAGGCAAAAAATTAATGTTGAGTTTTATCAAGCAAGTGTTTAAGGATGGTTTCTTCCACGGGGATCCTCACCCAGGTAATCTTCTTATCTATGAAGGTAAAATTTACTTTATTGATTTTGGAATTATGGGACGGCTGGAAGAAGGTATGAGAGCCAGTCTAAATGATATTCTTTATGGTTTTACCGCTCAGGATGTCGATGGAATGACTCGCTCCATTTTAACCCTTACCAATGTTGATGGCGATGTCAATAAAGCGGCATTGTCTCAGGATGTTGAGCAGATGCTATCTAAGTATGCTAGTCTTGATTTAGGTGGTCTAGCCATTACGGATTTAATAGAGGATTTGGTGGCTGTTTTTCATAAAAATCATCTACGGGCACCCGCTCAATTTACCATTTTGGAAAAGGCTGCGTTTCAAATAGAAGGTATTTTCCGAGAAATGGCACCTGAAGTGGACTTGATGACTTTAGCTAAGAATTACTTCCTTGAAAATATGGGGCCAGACATGCTCAAACAAGCCCTTAATAGAGAGACGCTGCTTATTGAACTATTTTATTTATTAAAAAATGGGAAAAATATACCTCGTGAACTTCATCAACTCTTAGCTCAACTACTCAATGGTCGTCTTTTAGTGACTCATGAGTTTTACGATTATAGTAATCGTATCAAGCTTTTACAGAAACTAGGCAATCAACTTGTCTTGAGTTTACTCTTTTTTGCCTTAATGCTGTCAGCTAGCATTATATCTCTGAAAGAGGAACTTCAGCTTGCTTCGAAAGTTTTGTTTACTTTAGCAGCTATTATTTTTATTTGGGAAATGGTCTTACTCTTAAAAAAGAGAAAATAGTAAGGTAGAGAAAGTTTCCTTATCTTTAAGGAAATTTTCTCTAATTTTTGGTCTTCCAATCATTTATAACCCAGCATTAGCAATTCCTTTCTTGACTGCACCAATTGTTTCAATGTCGATCTACTATCTTGCTATGAAACTGAATCTTATCGGTGCTGTAATCGCCCAAGTGCCATGGCCAACTCCAGTTGGTATTGGTGCCTTCCTTGGAACAGCCGACCTCAAAGCTGTTCCCCTATCCATTGTATGTGCCTTGGCAGCGTTTTTAGTCTACTGGCCATTCATTCGCCGTTATGATAAACAACTTCTTGAAGAAGAAGGTACTGAAGCATAATTATTAAATACGAACGATATCATAAAGAGACTGGGAGAAAGTACCCCAGTCTCTTTGGTATTATTGCAAGTTTATGATAAAAAACGGAGGATAGTACATTTTTTTCAGTCAATGATATGAGTTAATTTCATCAAAAAAGTGTATACTGGACTTAAAGAAAAAGTGGGGTAAACAGATGACAATAAAAGTAATCGCAACAGATATGGATGGAACATTTTTAGCGGATAACAAAACCTATGACAAGGTACTTTTTAACCGTTTATTTGATAAATTTATAGCAGATGATATTAAATTTGTCGTGGCAAGCGGTAATCAGTACCGTCAAATTATTCAACAATTTCCTGAGCATAAACATCAAATGACGTTTGTGGCTGAAAACGGTGGTCACATTATTGAAAATGGCCGAACCTTGCAAGAGGCCTTTGAGACTGAGGAAGCTATTTCAGCCTTGGTGAATTACATTGAAAAGTATTATCCCGATACGGTGATTAATTTGGCAGGGAAAGACTCATCTTACCTTCCTGCAGCGACACCTAAGAAAGTGAAAGACTTGCTTAGCTATTATTTGCCTGTGTTAACTTACGTTGACAATCTTCATCCGATTCCAGATGATCATTTTTTCAAAGTAACCTTGCTGGTTCGTGACGATTTGACTTTTAAAGTGCGTGATGACATTAACACGCTTTTTGCTGATTACCAGTTAACGGCTACTTCTAGTGGTTTTGGTTGTATTGACGTTATTCCCTCACACGTTCACAAGGGAACAGGGCTTGATTTTCTACTCAATCATTGGGGCTATGGTCCAGAAAATCTCATGGTATTTGGTGACGGAGGCAACGATATTGAAATGCTAACATTAGCAAAATACTCATTTGCAATGGCAAATGCTCCGCAGGAAATTAAATCTGTTGCTAGCTATCAAGCACCATCAAATCAAGAAAACGGTGTGTTACAAGTCTTGTCAAATCATTTTTTGAAAGGTATTGAGTTGTGATAAAATAATCACAAAGGAGAAAAAATGACAGATTTTCAAGAACTTTATCACAAAGCTGATGTGCAAGAATATCGTCAGTATATTTTGACCGACCAACAAAATCAATTATGGGAAAAATACGCTGCGCTCAATAAAATTGTTTCACATCCCAATATTGTGTTTGCAGGCGATTCTATTACAGAATTTTTCCCAATTCACGAACTATTGACATCGGATACACCGCTGTATAACCGTGGTATTCATGGTATTGATAGTTTACAGTTACTAGAACACCTTAGTAGTCAAATACTTGATTTAGCACCAAGTAAAGTTTTTCTATTGGTTGGTGTTAATGATTTGAAAAAACGGGCTCCAGAAGAGGTTTGTCAAACCATTCAGACCATTATTACAAAGATTCATCAACAGTCACCAGAAACACTGATTTTCTTATTGTCTGTTTTTCCGATGAATGAATCGCCTGAATTTGTACGGACACCAAGCTTGCGAAATAATCAAAGTATTTCACTACTAAATGATAACCTTAGTCGATTGGCTGGCGAGAAGGTATCTTGGCTTGACGTCCATGATTTACTTTGTGATGAAACTGGACAACTCAAACGTGATTGGACAGTTGATGGACTTCATTTGACAGTAGCAGGTTATCGAGTGATTGCTGATGCTATTCAGCCCCATTTAGTGTGATAGTATCATTTTATAAGATGATAATGCAAGATTACGCTTTCAAATAACAATATAATATTATTGTACTTAAATAAAAGAAGGGAAACGATAGATGACAAAAGCATTTCCAAAAAATTTCCTTTGGGGTGGAGCAATCGCTGCTAACCAAGCCGAAGGGGCTTATAATGAAGATGGTCGCGGACTTGTTGCGACTGATGTGACAACAGGTGGTAGCGTCAATGCGCCACGTTACATGACTTATATTGATAAAGATGGCAAGCCTGGTAAAGAGCCAGCAATGGGACACAACGGTAAAATCCCAGAGGGTGCTAAATATGCGGTGCTTGATACCGAATATTACCCAAACCATGTAGCGGTTGATTTCTACCACCGTTATAAAGAAGATATTAAATTGTTTGCTGAAATGGGCTATTCAGTCTTTCGCTTGTCTATTTCTTGGGCACGTATTTTCCCAAATGGTGATGACAAAGAACCTAATCAAGCTGGGCTAGATTTTTACCGTTCAGTTTTTGAAGAATGCCGTAAATACAATATTGAACCCTTGGTGTCGATTTGGCATTTTGACACGCCACTTGCTCTTGAAGAAAACTATGGTGGTTGGAAAAATCGTAAACTCATTGATTTTTACGTGCGCTATTGCGAAGTGATTTTCACTGAATACAAAGACTTGGTTAAATACTGGCTAACTTTCAACGAAATCAATAATACGACCATGTTCCTTGATATGTTTGGCGCAAAAGCGAGCGATGCTGATTATCAAGACGGTTATCAAATTTTACACCACCAATTTGTAGCGTCAGCTAAAGCCGTGCAACTCGGTCATGCTATCAATCCTGATTTTATGATTGGAAATATGATTTGTGGGATTACTTTCTATCCAGGAACTTGTGACCCAGCAGACATTTTGGCTAACGAACACAAATGGGAATCTGGCATTTATTACTGTGGTGATGTTCAAGCCAAAGGAAAATACGGCACTTATGCTAAACGTCTTTGGAAAGAACACAATGTTGAGTTAGACATTACGGCAGAGGACCTCGAAGATTTGAAACGTGGTACTGTTGACATGTACACCTTCTCATATTATATGTCAAACAACGTGACGACACATACAGGGGTTGAAGAAGTAGCAGGGAATTTCTCAACTGGTGCTAAAAACCCTTACTTGACATACTCTGATTGGGGTTGGGCACATGACCCAGTAGGGCTTCAATATTACCTTGAAAAAATCTACGACCGCTACGAAATTCCATTGATGGTTGTTGAAAATGGTCTTGGTGCCTTTGATACGGTCGAAGAAGATGGTTCAATTCATGATGATTACCGTATTGACTATCATCGCGCTCATATTAAAGCAATGGCTAATGCGATTGACAACGGTATTGACCTTATCGGTTACACAACTTGGGGCTGTATCGATATTGTATCAGCAAGTACTGGAGAAATGCGCAAGCGCTACGGTTTTATCTATGTTGACATGGATGATGAAGGTAAAGGAACTATGAAGCGTATTCCTAAAGATTCTTTTTATTGGTACCAAAAAGTTATTGCCAGTAGAGGTACAGATTTAGATTAATAGGAAAGAGGCTGGGCAAAGTCCAGCCTCGCTTCTCAAAGTTCGTGTCAATATTTCATCGCAGTGGTTGATTGGGTTTAACAGTCCACTAGACTGTTAAAGGTTGGAGATAAGGTTTGCGAAGCAAATCTCAGCAATTCGTGTTTCACACTCGAAATCTGCCTTTACGACTGTTGCGAGCAGAGTTCGCTTCATTTCCAACCTCCAAAGGTTCGGGGAACCTTTGGAGCTGTACGGGGGTGGGAGTAAAATAGTCCAGTGGACTATTTTAGCCCGAACCTAGATGTTTGGAAGTGAGGAGAACTCTTTTTAAGAATTATTGAGTTCTTTACCACTCCCTTTCATCGTGTTCTATAATAATATCATGAAGATGAATTTTGCAGAGAAAGGAGAAGAGATGATAGAAGTCATCAGTTCAGAATTAAAAGCTTATCACCAGCAAAAACTAGATGAGTTTTCCAAACAAAATCAAGTCTTGCCTAGAGGGGGAATTGTCTTTGCCGGAGATTCTATTGTTGAGTTTTTCCCTTTAAAAAAATATTTGAAGACGGATTTACCCTTGATAAACCGAGGGATAGCTGGGACGGATACTATTTGGCTCAGTCAGCACCTCAAAGAACAAATTTGGATTCTTGAACCTAGTAAGTTATTTCTATGGATAGGGACAAATGATCTTGGAGAAGGGTTGTCAATTTCTGATATTGTCCAACGAATAGGTGATATGATTGCAGCAATCAAACAGGAGTCCTTTTATACAGAGATATACCTTTTATCTGTTCTTCCTGTCAATGAAAGTTCAATTTATCAGGAACGTGTCAAGATTCGCAATAACAAGGATATTCAAGCGCTTAATCAGGATTTGTCTGTCCTTTCAGGAGCCCAATATCTTGATCTTTATGATCTCTTATTGGATGATATTGGCAACTTAGCTGAAGCTTACACGATAGATGGTCTGCATCTGACTCAATCAGCATATCACATAATAGCTAAGCGCCTAACAAAACTGGCTTTATAAAAAGTATTTAGTATTTGAATACTAATATTTGCTTAAACAAAAAGCTTTTTGTGCTGAAGTTTAATACTATAGAGATGCTGAGTCGTGTTGGAAATAATTCTTACGCTAGAAGAAATGTGAAAATATCAGTCAACGCGATAACCATCGACATAGACACCCAATCACGAAGAAGTTTGCATCAGGTATGCTACTGAATCTACTTAATGTTAAGGAAAGTTTTAAAACTATCTAAAGATGAATGAATCAAAATTGAGAGAAGCTTAAAAAGAAAACTAATAAACCAGAGTTCCATAGGATAGTATCAAAAATACAGATTATTTTATAAGAAAACGTTATCAATTAGGCATATAATCTAACTATCAAAATAAGAGGTGACTGAAATGACAAAACAATTTCCAGAAGGATTTCTTTGGGGCGGTGCCACAGCTGCCAATCAATTTGAAGGTGGTTTTGATGAAGGTGGACGCGGTTTTGCTACTTCGGATACTGCGCGTGCTGTTAAACCTGAAGAACGAAAAACTATGGGTGGTGAATTTTCAAGTCCTATGACGCTGGAGCGTCTAACATTTGCGATGGAGGATAAGGAAGGCTCTTATCCTAAACGTTGGGGTTCTGACTTTTACCACCGTTATAAGGAAGATATTGCTTTGATGGCTGAAATGGGCTTCAAAACCTACCGCATGTCTATTGCTTGGTCCCGTATTTTTCCTAATGGTGACGAAATAGAACCAAATGAAGAAGGATTGGCGTTTTACGATAAAGTCTTCGATGAACTCAATAAGTATGGCATTGAACCGCTTGTAACTCTATCACACTATGAATTTCCCATTGGCTTAGTATTAAAATATGGTGGTTGGAAAAATCGGAAAGTCATTGATTTTTTTGTTCGTTATGCAAAAACTTGTTTTAAACACTACAAGGGAAAAGTTAAATACTGGTTGACCTTCAATGAAATCAATATTCTCGGGATGACTGGTTACCTGTCTGGAGGCCTCTTATTTGAAGATGGAAAACTTCATTTAGATGAGATGTACCAGGCTGTTCACCATCAATTTATCGCGTCCGCCTTGGCCACCAAAGCAGCGCATGAGATTGATTCTGAAAATAAGGTTGGAATGATGTTGGCTCGTATGGAAGCTTATCCAGCAACATGTCATCCAGATGATATCATGAATGCCATTCAAAAAGACCAATCCAATCTCTTTTATTCAGATGTTCAGGTTCGTGGTGAATACCCACGCTATATGAACCGCTTTTTTAAAGAAAATCAGATTGAATTAGTCTTTGAACCCGGTGATGAAGCTATTCTCAAGCAATATCCAGTAGATTTCATGAGCTTTTCTTATTATATGTCATCGGTGACACGACATCCAAACAATCAAACACCAGAACAAAAAGCAACAGCAGGAAATCTTATTTTGGGTGAGGCTAACCCTTATTTGGAAGCTTCTGACTGGGGCTGGCAGATTGATCCAGTTGGTTTGCGAGTAACTTTAAATAAACTTTATGACCGTTACCAAATACCCCTTTTTGTGGTTGAAAATGGTTTGGGTGCTTTGGATAAGCTTGAAGAAGATGGTAGCATTCATGATAACTACAGGATTGATTATTTAGATAAACACATCAGGCAGATGTACGAGGCTATTGAAGATGGCGTTGAGTTGATGGGCTACACCATGTGGGGTTGTATTGATCTTGTGTCGGCATCAACTTCTGAAATGTCCAAACGCTATGGTTTTGTCTATGTGGATGCTGATGACCGAGGTCAGGGGACATTTGACCGCTATCGTAAGGATAGTTTCTATTGGTATACGGATGTGATTGCTAGTCAAGCAGCAAACATCCTAAACAATTAAAGATTTAAGCTCAGTTGCGGGTTCAACTGGGTTTCTTTGCAAAAGAAAGGGAAAAATTTTTATGACCAAACTTTACCTCATGAGACACGGTGAAACTTTATTTAATACGCAAAAGCGAGTACAAGGCTGGTGTGATTCGCCGCTGACGGCAAAAGGAATTGAGCAAGCTAAGATAGCGCATGCTTGGTTTGAAGGAAAAGGTATCCGATTTGAAGAGGTTTATTCTTCAACGCAGGAAAGAGCTTGTGACACGGCCAAAATCGTGGCACCTAGCCAAAATGTTACCCAACTCAAGGGACTGAAAGAAATGAGTTTTGGTCAATTTGAAGCACAGCCTGAAATGTTGCTTCCGAAATTCCGACAAGGTGCACGTTCTTTTGAAGACTTGTTAGTGCCTTTTGGTGGTGAAGATATTTATCAGGTTGGGCATCGGGTTTATGATACACTCAAGTCTGTTTTAGATGAGACAGAGGCTAAAAACCTCCTTATGGTTAGTCATGGGGCGGCTTTGTGGGGCTTGATTCAGTATTTGGATTTGCCTTTTCCAGAGGGGGTTCGTTTTGGCAATTGTAATATTTGTATTTACGAATACCGTTTCGGAGAACTAGTTTTATCTGGTGTGGTTGATCCTATCGAAAATGTAGAGGTGGCTCTATGAAAACTTTTTATCTTATGCGTCATGGTCAGACCCGTTTCAATGAACAAGGTCGAATACAGGGAGCTTGTGACTCACCTTTGACTGACTTAGGCAAGGAGCAGGCACAGGCAGCCAGAAGTTATTTTGAAGAAAAAGGTATTCGTTTTGACAAGGTTTATTCGTCAACTCAAGAACGGGCCTGTGATACTGCAGAAATTGCCACTGGACGATTAGATTATCAACGTCTAAAAGGCTTGAAAGAGTGGGATTTTGGTGCTTTTGAAGCACAGCCCGAGTATTTGAACCCTAAGTTACAAGATGGTGGAATTGGTTATGGTGATTATTTCCAACAATTTGGTGGGGAAAACAATGAACAAGTACGTGATCGTATGGAGACCTGTATTCGTCAAATTCTAGAAGAGGCAGGAGAAGAGAGCAGCGTATTAGCTGTAAGTCACGGTGGGGCAATCGCTCAGTTTTTCCGCCGTGTTATCCATCCAAATCCTGACATTCGAAAAATGAGAAATTGCTGTATCCTCCATTTTACCTATCAGGACGGTGTCTTTGAACTCCACTCTGTCTATAATCCAGTGGAAAAGGAGTACAGTTACAGAAAGGATGACAAGAAATAAGATGACAAGTCATTTGTATTTAATGCGCCATGGACAAACTCTTTTTAACGCCTTAGAACGCATTCAAGGTTGGAGCGACTCTCCGCTGACAGAATTGGGAATTGAACAAGCTAAAATGGCTGCCGACTATTTTAAAGCGCAAGGACTGACTTTTGACAGCTACTATTCATCGACCTCTGAGCGAGCATCAGATACTTTGGAAATTGCGGCAGGGGTGACAAGCTACACCCGTCTTAAGGGTCTAAAAGAAATGAACTTTGGAAATTTTGAAGGCCAGCAGGAGTACCTTCATCCTCCTCGTCAAGTCCGTAGGGCTGTTGGAAATTATTATGTAGTTCATGGTGGTGAGAGTGATGAGGAGGTTGCTCGGCGGGTACACACGACCATTACTCATATTTTGGAAGAAAATGACGGCAAAACCATTTTAGCTGTTAGTCATGCTGGCGCCATTATGCATTTTTTAAACTCAATCGGGGTTGATGTCGAAAGCATGGGATTTTTTCCAAGTAATTGCTGCATTTTTGACCTTAGTTTTGAAAAAGGAGCTTTTACTTTGCACGGTATGATTGATCCAGTTAAGGGGGAAATTTTTGAGTATTTGGGTGACTTGACATAATCTTTCAAAATTTAGAACCTGTATTCACAGTTCAGTACTTCTATCTAAGACGAGTTTTTGAGCTACTCATCGTTAGTTTTTTTCAAAATACAATCAGTATTCTCTCAAAAAACTACCTTGATTAGCAAAAAATGATCTCATATCTATAAACACTTCGTTTATGAATACAGGTTCTTAAAATATTATAGTCTTTTAGTACAAGGCAACGAGTTGCAGGTTGCTAGAACAGCCTAGAGGCTGTTCTAGGTTGGAAATAAGACATGCGAAGCCAGTGACTTTCGTAAAGTACGGCAAAGTGAGTTCAAACAATCCAGTGGAGTGTTTGAAGTTGGAAATAGGGAGTGGGCAAGAACTCAATAAGTCAAAAAGAGTTCTCCTCACTTCCAAATATGTAGGTTCGGGCTAAAATAGTCCAGTGGACTATTAAACCCAGTCAACCACTGCGATGAAATGTTGACACGAACTCTGAGAAGCGGTGCTGCGCTTTGCCCAGCCTCTCTTACGTCGAAATAATAAAAGATAAACTAATTGACCATACTACCTTTTTTAATGACTTACTTAGACATACTTGTAACTTTTCAGAAGTTTCCTTAACTAAAATTCTTTATTTTTGTGTATAATAGATAAGAAATTAGTTTCAAGGAGTAGTGATGAAATTCGAGAAAAAGCAAGTTTACTATGTCGTTATAGCTTTTACGCTTTGTTTTGCCATACAAGCTTATTGGAGTAGCGGAGCCCAGCTTTTAAACACATTCTATACTGCCAGTTTTCCTTTTTTGATGGGAGCTGGTCTCGCTTACATTATCAATATTGTCATGAGCGCTTACGAGAAGCTTTATGCTCGACTATTTAAAAATACATGGCTAATTAAGTTAAAACGCTCAATTTCTATGATTTTAGCCTATTTGACTTTCACTGTTATCATCATTTGGATTTTTTCAATTGTCCTTCCTGATTTGATAAAAAGTTTGAGTTCTCTAATGACCATTGACACTAAGCAAATTACGAAGCTTATCAATGAGCTTGGTGATAACAAATTGGTTGCGCAAGCTTTAGAATATCTTGGGGCAGGTAATGATTTGGCTACAACCATTCAAAAATACAGCCAACAAGTCCTAAAGCAAGTTTTAACAGTCCTAACCAGTCTCCTGACCTCGGTAACGACTCTTGCCTCGACAATACTTAATTTGTTTATTAGTCTAGTCTTTTCAATCTATGTCCTCGCTAGCAAGGAAAAACTTGGGCATCAGTTCAACTTGTTGATTGACACCTATCTTGGTAAATTTGCTAAAACAGTCCATTATGTCATTGGTATTCTACATCAGCGTTTTCATGGTTTTTTTGTTGGACAGACAATGGAGGCCATCATCCTTGGAACTCTAACAGCTACAGGCATGTTCATTTTTAAACTGCCTTATGCCGCGACCATAGGAGTTCTGGTTGCCTTTACCGCTCTGATTCCAGTGGTCGGTGCCTATATCGGCCTTTGCATTGGCTTTATTTTAATTGCCACACAGTCTATTACCAAGGCTATCTTTTTTGTTATCTATTTGATTATTTTGCAACAATTTGAAGGCAATCTTATCTATCCAAGAGTTGTTGGAAATTCAAGTGGATTGCCAGGAATGTGGGTTCTGCTGGCTATAACAGTAGGTGGCTCACTCTGGGGAGTGTTAGGAATGTTAATAGCAGTGCCATTATCTGCAAGTATTTATCAAATTATCAAAGATCATGTTCATAAACGTCAAACACTTAAGGTAAACACAAAAAATGAGTGATATAATAAACCTTCTTTTTGCCATCAATGATGATTATGTTGAGCAGTTCAAAGTTACTCTTTATTCCCTTTGGCAAAATGCTTCAAAAAAGCAAATGGCAGTCTATCTTTTACAGAAGGCACCTTTATCAGAAAATGAAGCTATCAATCGCTTTTGTCAAGAATTACAAATAACCTATCATCCAGTCATTATTGGTGAAATGGCTTTCGAAGATGCTCCAACTACTGATCGCTATCCTGAAACCATTTATTATCGACTTTTAGCACAGGATTACTTACCAGCAGACTTGGATCGTATTCTTTATCTAGACGCGGATATTCTATGCTTGAATGATATTGTACCTCTTTATCAAGCGGATTTGAAGGATAATTTGTATGCTGCAGCCAGTCATACTTCAGATGCTAACATTCCTGAACTAGTCAATAAGCTGCGCTTAGGCAATTTCGAAGCTGAAAGTTATTACAATTCTGGTGTCCTGTTGATGAATTTGCCAGAAATTAGACGTCAGGTCCAAAAATCGGATATCTTAGATTATATTGCGACGAATGGACGTATCTTGTTTTTACCAGATCAGGATATCTTAAATGCTCTTTATGGTCATAAAGTTTTTCAAATCCCCGATGAAATCTATAATTACGATGCGCGTTATAATGTACTCTATTTTGCTAGAAGCTCTGGTAAATGGGATTTAGATTGGGTTCTTGAACATACTGTATTTTTACATTTCTGTGGACGAGATAAACCCTGGAAAAAGAACTACCGCGGACGTTATGCCGCTCTTTACAAACACTACCAACAACGTGTGAAAAAAATACCATGATAAAAATACCTCTACTTACGAATAAACTAAGTGGAGGTATTTTATGTATACTGTAGAATTAAAAAACGAAGCCTTGCTTCCCCGCGAACGTCTCATGGATTTGGGAGCCGAAAATTTAAGTAATCAAGAACTCTTGGCTATTTTGCTTAGAACAGGAACCAAAACAAAACCAGTTTTAGAAGTATCACTCAATATCCTAGAAAATTTAACGAGTTTAGCAGACTTCACTCACCTATCATTACAGGAATTACAGCAAATCAAAGGTATTGGCCAAGTAAAATCTATTGAAATCAAAGCCATGCTAGAATTATCAAAGCGCATCAACAAGGCAGATTATGCTCAACAAGAGCGAATCATGAGTAGTGAAAAATTGGCTCGAAAGATGATGTTAGAACTCAGTGACAAAAAGCAGGAGCATTTGGTTGCCCTTTACCTTGACACGCAAAATCGGATCATCGAACAAAAGACAATTTTTATCGGATCGGTACGTAGGTCGATAGCAGAACCACGCGAAATCCTTTACTATGCCTGTAAAAATATGGCAACTTCCCTGATTATAGTTCATAATCAGCCTTCTGGATCTGCATCACCTAGTGAGAATGATTTATATTTTACAGAGAAAATAAAACAATCATGTGAAACAGTAGGGATTGTGTGCCTTGATCATATTATCGTTGGAAAACATTGCTACTATAGTTTTCGTGAAGAGACGGACATTCTTTAAGAAAAAGTAAAAAAAAAAACGAATGATTGACGATTTAGAAAAATACTCTATCGTTTGAACTGCTCCCTGTCAAGTGGACAATGAAATAATAAAAGATTAGGCGACGGCCTTGTTCCTCATTTCAAGAGGGGCAAGGCCGTTGTTGCGTTCTTGAAAACGTTGATGATTGTAAAAATAGATGTAGGCATCAATATCTGAAACCAGCTCCTCAAAGGTCTTATATTTCTTCAAATCATAGCACTCCGTCTTAAAGTGCCCAAAGAAACTCTCAATTGGTGCGTTGTCAATACACTTACCAACACGCGACATAGAGCGTGTCATCTGATACTGGGTCGTTAAACGGTAATAATCTT
>NZ_KB904462.1 GCF_000380105.1 Streptococcus orisratti DSM 15617 | reverse complement strand
GAGAGACAGGCAAATCTAAATCAAGTAGCTCTTTGGCTAAGGTATTACCACCCATGGTCAGTATAGCTTGAATCATGGTTTTCATCGTTAGCTGACTTTTCCGACTAAAATCTTTTTCAGGATGAAGCACAAACTGGTTTGCGGTGGAAACGATGTTGTTAATACTATCAAGTAAATGAGCTTTAATCTGATCTAACATGACTTTTCCCCTTTTATTTTTAGTGTACCATAGAAAAAACTAACCTACCACAAAACGTGATAGGTTAGTTAACTTAATGACATTGGGAGCAAAGGGCTCCATCTTTTTGAAGCTTATAGCAAACCAACTCGCGGGAAAATTCTCTTTGCTGGAGAGAGAACTAGAGTCTAGCAGGCCTATGGTATAATATGGATGAGAAAAGAGAGGTGGATTCCTATGAAGTTATTGATTATTGAGGATGAGCGTGATTTAAATCTTAGCCTTACTAAACTACTAAAGACTCAGTCATACAGCGTTGATAGTGCTTTTGATGGCGAGGAGGGAATGGACTTTATAGCAGTGTCTGACTATGATGTGATAATTTTGGATGTCATGATGCCAAAGATGGATGGTTTTACCTTTATCCAGGAACTTAGACAGTCAGGATCTAAGGTTCCCGTCCTCATGTTGACAGCCAAGGATACGGTAGAGGATAAGATCACAGGATTGGATTTGGGTGCGGATGATTATCTGGTCAAACCCTTTGAGTTTGGCGAGCTTTTGGCGAGACTCCGTGCCATGTTGCGACGTGACAACCGAGAAGTTCTAACCAGCAATATCCAGCTTGGTCCAGTGACCATTGACTTTGCAGGGTGTCGTGTTTCAAAAAATGGTCAAGCTATTGAGCTGACGGCTAAAGAATACGAAGTACTGGAATTTCTAGCCCGTAATCCAGGGGTGGTCATGAGCCGTGATAAGATTCGTGAACATGTCTGGGACTATGATTATGAGGGAGACTCCAACATTATTGATGTCCTAATAAAAAATATTCGACGGAAATTGGACGAAAGTAGCAAGGAGTCGCTCATTCAGACCAAGAGGGGGTTGGGCTATGTTATTCACAAATAAGCTGAAACAGTTTCGCCCTCAGCAAAAAAATTCTAGTATCATCAAACGGGTCACTCTTTGGTATTCAATCTTTATCTTTCTCCTCTTGCTAGGGATTTTTGCTTTGGCTTTCTTCATGTCAGGCTCTTTAGCAAACTCTATAGGCAAACAACGTTTGGAAAATGCTGCGCTAGAGATGAGTCAGGATATTGAAGATTATGAAACTTTTGATGATGGTATCTACTACGCTATTTATACCACAGATGGTCACTTGCAAAGAGGCACTTTCCCTAAAAATTTCGATATCAGTCTACCTTTTTCAGAAGGTAAAATTGGTACGACTCAAACCAGTGAAAGTTCCTTCTACTACTATGATGTTAAGATTGAGAATTCTAACCGCTGGTTGCGAGCTGTGAGAGCAAAGAATCATATCAGCGAAGAGTACCGTTTTTTTCTAATTTCTCTGGGAATTATTGCACCACTGCTTTTGGTTTTTATTGTCTGGGGTGGTTACCTTATCTTGAAGAGAGCCTTTGTGCCAGTAATGCGTATTTCTGAGACGGCTCAGTCTATCACGCAAAGTCAGGATTTTTCTCAGCGTATCCCTGTGGCGGATCAATTGGATGAATTAACCCAGCTAGCGGCAACTATCAATAAGATGTTGGAAACCATTGATGCTTCCTTTGAACGTGAGAAGCAGTTCAATCATGATGTTTCCCATGAATTGCGGACACCCTTGACCGTTATCCTGTCAGAAAGCGAGTACGGTCAGACCTATGCGGACAATTTGGCGGATGCCAAGGAGTCCAACGCCATAATTCATCGACAAGCGCAGCAGATGAAGGCCATGGTTGAGCAGATTTTGGAATTATCCCGCTTAGAAAGTCATGAGGAATTATCTCTAGTATCACTAAACCTGTCAAACCTAACGAAGCAAAAGCTCCAAGATTATCAACGGCTTTTAGCAGACAAAGCCATCCAGTTAAACAGTGACATAGACGAGAATCTGCATATTTCTGGCAATGAACTTCTCATCAACCGTCTTCTGGACAATCTTCTCTCCAATGCCATGAAATTTACCAAGAATCAGATTGAAGTGACCTTGAAGGTGCAAGACAAGGAGTGTCAGCTAGTCGTTGCGGATAATGGTTTGGGCATTTCAAAGACTGAACAGGAAAAAATCTGGCAAAAATTCTATCAGGTGGATGCTGCCCGTAGTAAGTTAGGACAACAAGGCGTCGGACTAGGTCTGTCATTAGTCCAAGAAATTATTCGCCAGCATCACGGAAGAATTGAAGTGATGTCATCAGAAAATCAAGGGGCACGATTTATTGTGACTATACCTTTGAGAACTGATACTCAATGAAAATCAAAAGTAGCCTAGGAAACGAAGCCGACGATAGAACTTGAGTTCATCAAGGCAAGTTGACAACGGATAATTTTGATTTTCGAAGAGTATGACTAAAGATAGGCGATGAGAAGTAGACTATCTAGAAGATCTTCAAAGGCATCCGAGAAGGTCAAGTTTAATTTTACAAATTCGTTGTAGAAAAGGGAGTGTGAGAAACAAACAAATCTGCCAATCAACCACTGCGCTGAGTTGTTGACGCTAGCTCTAAGGAGTGGTGCTGGGCTTGGGCTCAACCTCTACTTTTTGTCGCTGTCTGTTAGCTATTTATACAAAATTATTGACAATATCAAGAATAATATCACTTTATTCACTCAAAACAACAATTCAAGGTGAAATAGTAATAATGAATAGGTTATCTGAGTTGATTTTGTATCCGATGATATGAAATCAAATTCAATTTTTTCTGTTTTAGGCTAATTTCATGAAAAAATCACCTCAATTATCAGAGAAACTCAATAATTGAGGTGTGATTAAATCATTTCATTAGGCAGGTAGATTCATTCAGCTTTTCTTTAATTATTCCGTCACCTTGCTTTGAGGACTGCCTGCTAAAAGTAAAATGAAAGACTATAAAAGCAAGTTGTGAGAGATGAAAGGATGCTTTATCATAATTTCTGCCAGTGGTCGGTCAGATAAAAATTATAAAGCAATAATATAATTGTTTTTGTGTTACAAAATAAGTATGACATCATTTTCTTCTGATAAGAGTTGCTCTGGCAGGTAGGGGCTATCTAACTCTTGTCCGTTTAGGAAGAGTTTGCTAAAGCCTGATTCCTTGTGGTTCGGGTTTTGAACGGTAATGTGCAATTGCTTGCCGCGGAAGGTCTTGTTCATAGAGAAGCTATCCCAATCTTTGGGGATGGCGGGGCTGAGTTTGAGTCCCTTGAGGTCAGGACGCAACCCCAGAATACCTTCAACACAGCCTACCATAACAGTTGAAGCTGTTCCTGTCAACCAGTGAACGTGTGAATGACCAAAGTGTGGGCTGGCAGGTCCCTCAGTAAACTGCCCATAACAGTAAGGTTCTAACTGACGGATGTCAGCACGATCATTTTGTGCAGCCGGAGCATTTTCCATAAAATAAGTGAAGGCACGCTCACCTTGACCGCGTAGGGCTTCGGCTAAGATAAGCCAACCTTGTGATTGTGAGAAGATGCCGGCATTTTCCTTATTACCTTGATTATAAATAACTGCAAGTGCGCCATCAAAGGCATATTTGTGGTATGGGGGATCCATGAGAATAGCACCATATTTCGTATTGAGGCGATTGAAGACATTGTTCATGGCTAAGTCAGCCTGTCTATCACTGGCTAGTCCACTAATGATAGCCCAGCTTTGTGGATTGAGCCACATATTGGCTTCCGGAGCACAAGCCTCACCAATGCGTTCGCCTGTTTCAGTAAATCCACGTACAAAACGGTCATTATCCCAACAAAGTTCTTGAATTTTTGTAGCCATATTCTCCAGTTTAGTATCAAGAAAAGTTATGTAGTTAGTATCACCTTTAGCAATTGCTAAATTTTTGAGGATAGTCAAGGCGTAGTAAAATTGCAGAGCAACAAATGATGACTCACCTTGTGCTCCCAAGCGTAGGCAGTCGTTCCAGTCAGCATAAAGACCTGCGGGCATCCCATGTGGGCCTAGATTGTTGAGAGAGAAGGTAATGGCTGCCTTTAAGTGCTCGTAAACTGTAGCTTGCCCTTTGTTTGCATAGGGAATGACCTCATCCAGAAAGGCAAGATTTCCCGTCTCAGCCACATATTTGTAAACCGTTGGGAAAAGCCAGAGAGCATCATCAGCGCGATAGGCTGGATGCCCCGTTTCTTGGACATAAGAGGCATCGTCTGGCGTGTCCTCATGCCCTGGATTGTGATTGAATTTAACCAATGGCAATCCGCCACCGTTATCCACCTGTGCAGAGAGCATAAAGCGTATTTTTTCAGCAGCCATTTCGGGCTTGAGATGGATGATGCCTTGGATGTCCTGCACTGTATCACGGTAGCCATAGCCATTGCGTAAACCACAGTAAATAAGTGAAGCTGCACGTGACCAGATAAAAGTCATGTAGCAGTTGTAGGCGTTCCAAGTGTTAATCATGGTGTTGAACTCAGGGCTTGGTGTTTTTACTTGCAGATTGATTAGACGATCTTCCCATTCTAATCGAAGATCATTGACTTCAGTATCAACAGTTGCTTTAGGAACGTTATAGTTTCGGAGAATAGCCTGCGCTTCAAGAGATGACTTTTCACCAAGAATAAAGACAAGTGTTTTACTTTCCTTGGGTTTAAGAGTAACTTTACTTGCTAGCGCACCGCAGGCATTTTCATTATAACTTGTGATATTTCCAAGATCACCAGAGGTGACTCCGATAGGTTTGTCATAGCTATTATAGGATCCGAGAAAGGCCTTTTTATCGCCGCAAAAAGAAGAAACTTCCTGTCCAACCAAACCAAAGAAACGTTCTGTAACAGTTTTTTCATCAACTTCTTCATCAGATTCTAAAGTATCTAAATTCCCATGGAGTTGTTGAATAAGATGATTGTGCTGAAAAAGAGTGCGCGTGATAAATAATGAATATTGCAAGTTAACTTGATCTTGCTCGTAGTTAGGGTGGTTGGTAAATTCAGCGTAACCAGTCAGAGTTAGGTGCCGGGTACAGTTAGAGTTGTTAGTCACTGTAAGCGCCCAAACTTCGTAGCTTTGCCCCTTTGGAACATAATAGGTGACTTCTGAATGAATGTCTGCATAATCAGCGATCATTTTCGTATATCCCATACCATGATGACACTCGCTATGATAATTTTCTAAGTCCTTTCCAACAGGCTGCCAAGAGGCAGACCAGAAGTCTTGACTGTCGTCATCACGCAAGTAAATATAGCGGCCAGGTTGATCAAAATGATTAAAGATATAACGTAGGATACGCCCATTTGCACCAGATTTAGCAAAACTATAGCCACCAGCATTATTGGAAATGATGGCACCATATTCTGGTGAACCAAGGTAATTAACCCAGGGTCTTGGTGTATCAGGTTTGTTGATTACATATTCACGATTGACATCGTCAAAATATCCGTACTTCATGAAATTCTCCTTAACAATTATTGTTTTACTATAATCCCTTTTGGGGATGGTATGTGAAACTAGATTTAACTTTTTGCCTTACAGTTATTACTTATACTTAACGAAAATCAAAATCAGACTAGCTTCAACAGTCTGGGAGAGGGCAGTTGAAGGTTGGAATAAAGTAAACGTTGTTCGTATTAATAACTTACAAATACGAATTGAAGTTCATTAAATCAAGGCTAAAAGACCTGATTTTAAATTTTCGAAGCATAATAGGGTTAGAGGTTGACTCTAGGTAACTATAAGATTTTTAAAACTGTTGCAAATTTTCCTTGTGAGGAATAACCTAAAAAGTATTTTAGAGCCCGTACTCACAAGCGAAGTGTTTATAGATAAGAGGTAATTTTTAGCTAATCAAGGCAGTTTTTTGAGAGAATACTAACTGTATTTTGAAAAAACTAACGATGAGTAGCTCAAAAACTAGCCTTAGATAGAAGTGCTGAACTGTGAATACAGGTTCTTAATTCAAAACAATAGTAATACGGTGCTCTGCATCATCTAGTTGGTCTAATTGTGTCTTAGAGATGAGGACAAAGGCATCATCTGTAATGTCTAAGTTCTGACCGTCACAATTGGCTTCTGTTATCACATAGTCACCAAAATCTTTGTGCTTACGATTTTCATAAGTGATATGAAAAGTCTTACTGTCAAATGGTGCGGTGATAGAAGCTATGCCCTTTTCATCAAATTGTTCTGCTAAGAGCTTAGGATAGAGTACTAAGTCACCTGATTTTCCGTGAAGTCCAAATACTTCAGTGACCATGGTCAACATGTACCAACTAGCTGCTCCTGTCAAGTAGTGGTAAACACCTCGACCATCTGAGCGAAAATATTCAGGTATTCCTGGATAGATGCGGCTAGTCTCAAAGTTTAAAGCAGTGTCAGCTAAGGATTTAAGTGCTTTCCAGCCTTCCTTGGCAAAACCGCGACGGTAAAGAGCATTCGCATACATAACAGTCATATGTGAAAAAACAGCCCCATTTTCTTTTTCGCCATAAGCAAAGCCAAACATACGTCCTAAATCACTCTTAATTTCTTTGAAATCTGTATTTAAGCGATAACCACCGATTTCTGGGTGATAGAGATAGTGGTCAGCGCTAGCAGTCATTTTACGAATTTGTTCATCAGTAGCTACATAATTCATGATGGTAAAGACTTGTCCGGTTAGCATCATATGAATTTTGCCGTTATAGTAGCCATCGGTTGCTTTGCCGCTGTTGTCGTAGTAGCTATTGTACCAGCCTTCTGCTTCATTGATATCTAACCATTCGTTTTGTTGTAAATGTTGACGTAACCAAGTTGCTTTTTGAATAAGGTTGAGCGAAATTTCTGATAGGCTTAATTTTATTTTGTGACCATTGGTATTGTGTTGACATTGATTAGTATAGGCATCTAAAATGTGATGTTTACGATTAATTTTATCGTAAATATCCGAATCACTTTTCAGAAGCAATCCAATTTCTTCCAAGATTTCTATGGATTTTATATTAGTTCTACTCTCTAGTAAACGAACGAGTGAAGCCAATTCCATAAGATTACCAGAGTAGGCTGCAGTAAAGGCAACACTTTCGCCATTCTCATCGGCCATATCAAGGGCATCATTCCAATCAGCTCCACGGAGGCGATAGACATTGTGTTGGCCGACTTCGTAGAAAGCTGTTAAATGTTGGATAAGCAGATGTTCTAAGATAGAACCAGTATAAAGATCATTAGTTGCAGTTCGCTGTTCATTACCATAGGTCTCAGTCCAGAGATTGTCAATTGCTGTTCCACGTTTAACATGAGAATCTTTGAAGTAGGAGACTTCTTTAGTCAGAATATCGATATCACCAGTTTGGTCAATGTAAAGTTTTGTTGTGATGAGTGGCCAAAGTGCATGATCCATCCAAACACGACTGATACCATTACGATCGGCCAAAAATTCTCCCTCCCCTTGTCCAATGATAGTAGCATTGGTACCGTCAAGACGAACTCCTTTGTAATTATTTATAATCATACTACTAACAGCTTTAGGATCCATGAGCAGAAGTGAGAGGCAATCTTGCCACAAATCACGCCAACCTCGTCCTCCACGACCATAATCATGATGTGGAAGGAAGGAGCAACCGAAAATGCGGCGTAAATAAGGCTGAAAACAAACCCATTTCATGTAATTATCAAAATTAATGTCCTTAGTATGGAATCCAACGCTAACTTTATCTAACCAATAGTTTTGTGTTTCTACTAAACTAGACCGAACTTGAGAGAGTTTACTATATTTCTTCGCCATATTGTGTATGGCTTTTTCTTCCTCTTCAATTCCCATAAGGATAATAAAAGATTTGCTTTGACCAACATCCAATGTAAAGGAATCAAAGCGAAAGGCTCCCATAGCTTCACGACCATCAATACTTGTTTGTGAATCGAAACCTGTTGAATCTTTAAAAACAGCAGCAGGGTGGGTAAAGTTTCCAGCTTCACCGATAAAACTTTCAACGGTAGGATAGAAGGTCTGTGGTCCTTTTTCTTTGTCGTCAAAACCAAAAACATAATAAATTTTATTGTTAAGACGATGGCCACGTTCGTCAAAGGACATTGTTGGACGAACTTCAACACCAAATTGATTTGTCTTGATACGGTGTAGCATAGAGGTTACATTACGATGATCTCTAATATTGTCTGCGCTCCGTCCAAAAATTGGAATAGCAGCATAAGGGGTTAGGATTTGTTCCACCTCGGATTTATTAATAATGTCTATTTGCATAATTTCAACATTTTCGTTGTGTGGAATAAAGGAAGTAAGGGTTGCTGTCAGCTGTGGTTTTTTTAATTGACGCTCCAATTTTTGCCACATGAAACCTGCACTTATGCGACTTTCTTCTTGTTCATCGCTGAATTTCTGTGCTTCCTGTCTAGCAGAGGCTCCCGTTAATGAGGCAATTTGTCCAAATTGATTTTTTATCCAAAAGTTTCGAGTAGAACGGTTATTGTGTAAATTATCAATACTAACTGGTTCTATCAGGAAGGATTCTTGATCAATTTTTGAATCTCCTCCTAAATTTGGACTAATGGCACTTTTTAGTCCAACTTCTGAAGCAAGAGGAAAGTACAAAGAATTGATATTTTCAGGGTGATCAAGGGTGAAATCACCATTATTATTAGTAAATGTTAAATGCTCCATCTTAGTCTCCTTATTTTAAGAACCTGTATTCACAAGTAAAGTGCTTTTATATAAGAGATAGTTTTTAAGCTAATCAAGGCAGTTTTTTAAGAGAATGCTGACTGTATTTTGAAAAAACTAACGATGAGTAGTTTAAAAACTGGTCCTTGATGGAAGTGCTGAACTGTGAATACAAGGTCTAAGTTATCTTACGTGCTTTATTTTAAAGAAAAGGCTTTCTTTAAAAAATAAAAAAAAAGCGAAAAATATCAAAAATCTGACATCAAGTCAAAAAACAATAAAATGGAATTTTAAAATAGTTTCGTTGAATTTGTCTGGACTTAAAGCGATTAAAACCTTCAAATGCTATTATATTAATGTTTTATAGCACTAAATAGATATTTTGAGATAAAAATGTTCTATATAAATACCTTGAAAGAAATAAAAATTGAAAAAAGAAAAAAATGAAATGAGGTCAAAAATCTGATATTTTTTGAAAAAATATAATATAACCCCCCTAGCATTCAAGGTATAATTCAAGTACAAAATACATGAGGAAGTTCCTCAGAAAATTAAAGGAGAATTTTTATGAATAAAAAAGTAAGCGCTTTAATAGTGATTGCTCTTGCAGCTGGAACAATGGTTGGTTGCTCTTCAAAAAGCAGTTCTTCAGCAGGAACATCTGCTAAAGAAGGAAAAGTTATCAACATCTATTCTTGGAATGATGAATTTCGTCAACGTGTAGAAGCAGTTTATCCAGAAGTCAAGGAAACTTCAAAAGATGGAACAGTGACAACCTTGAAAGATGGAACAGAAATTCATTGGATTGTTAATCCTAACCAGGATGGTGTCTATCAACAAAAACTTGATGAGGCTCTGCTAAAACAAGATTCAGCTTCTGCAGATGACAAGGTTGATATTTTCTTATCTGAAACGGATTACGTCAACAAATACTCTTCCAAGGAAGCTAATGCAGCGATGCCTTTGAAAGATTTAGGAATCAATCCGAAGAAAGATTTGGCTGATCAGTATGATTTTACAAAAGTAACCGCTTCTGATGAAGATGGTGTTCAACGTGGGGCAACATGGCAAACTTGTCCAGGTGTCCTTGTTTACCGCCGTGATATCGCCAAAGCTGTTTTTGGAACAGATGATCCAGAAGCTATTGGTGAAAAAGTAAAAAGCTGGGATACCCTAAAAGCTACGTCTAAGGAATTGCAAGATAAAGGCTACTTAACATTTGCTTCTTATGCAGACACTTTCCGCCTATATGGAAATAGTATCAAAACTCCTTGGGTTAAAGCTGGTGAAACAACTATTAATGTTGGTCCAGAAGTAATGAACTGGGTTAAAGATTCTAAAGAATGGCTTGATGCAGGTTACTTTAATAAGACCGTCAAAGGTCAATGGACGGATGATTGGAACAAGGCTATGGGATCTAAATCAAATGTCTTTGCTTTTCTTTTCCCAGCTTGGGGAATTGATTTTACCTTGAAACCAAATTGGGATGGTGCTGAGGGAGCTTGGGCTGTCACAAATCCACCACAAGAATATAACTGGGGCGGTTCTTACATTCATGGTGCTGAAGGAACAGATAATCCCAAACATGTCAAAGACATTATATTAGCCTTAACTGGTAATAAGAAAAATCTGTTGAAAATTTCTAAAGATTACCAAGATTTCACAAATACTAAATCTGGTATGGAAGAAGCAGCTAAAGATGACAGCTTTAAATCAGATTTCCTTGGCGGACAAAATGCCTTTGAATACTTCTCACCAGTTGCAGAAAGAATTAAAATCGCGCCATTATCAGCTTATGACCAAGGTTGTGTCGAAATCTTCCAAAATTCATTTAACGACTATCTCCAAGGTAAAGTAAGCTTTGACAAGGCAAAATCCAACTTTGAAACAGCCATAAAAGAACGTTATCCAGAAATCACAGAAATTAAATGGCCAAAATAGAAAATAGTATCCGCGGTGTTAATTAGCACTGCGGATAACTAAAGGAGTAAGAAAGATGAAACAAAAACGCAAACGTATTGATTATGGTAAATGGGGTTATATTTTCATACTGCCCTTCTTCCTAAGTTTCTTTATTTTCTCTTTTATTCCGTTGGTTGATACGGTTCGTTACAGTTTTTACGAATACTACCGTTCAGGGATTAGAGAAATCGGACCAACATTTGTTGGCTTGGAAAATTACATCAGCTTATTGAAGTCAGATATGTTGAAATATGCAGGAAACACTATGATTTTATGGTTGATTGGTTTTGTTCCTCAGATTACAATTGCTCTTCTTTTGGCTAATTGGTTTGTAGATGCACGTTTGAAAATCCGCGGTAAACAATTTTTCAAGGTAGTTATCTATCTTCCTAACTTGATTATGGCCTCAGCCTTTGCCATGCTCTTTTTTACCCTTTTCTCAACTAATGGTCCAATCAATTCTATTTTAAGCTCTCTTGGTTGGATTAAAGAGCCAATTGATTTCATGGGAACGGCTTTTGGTACGCGTTCACTGGTTGGTGTAATGAACTTTCTGATGTGGTTCGGAAATACAACTATCATGCTCATGGCAGCTATTATGGGAATTAGTCCAGATATTTTTGAGGCTGCTGAAATTGATGGGTGTAATAGTCGTCAACGTTTCTTCTATATTACTCTTCCGATGATTCGTCCAATTCTTGCCTATACTTTAATTACATCTATTATCGGTGGACTACAAATGTTTGATGTTCCGCAAATTTTGACCAATGGACAAGGAGCACCAGACCGAACCTCTACAACACTCATCATGTTCTTGAATAATCACCTGAAGAGTAAAAACTATGGTATGGCGGGTGCTTTGTCGGTTTACCTATTCGTTGTCAGTGCTTTTCTTTGTTGGTTTGTTTATAGGATGACTAATAATGAACTTAAGGCAACGAAACGCAAAATGAAGGCTAGAAAGGCATAATGAGGTGGTATGATGTCAACAAAAGCACAAAATCGGTTACGCACTATTGTGGCACATTTCGTATTGATAGTTCTCTCTTTCATGTGTCTCTTCTTTTTCTACATTCTATTTATCAATGCAACACACTCACATGCTGAACTGCAAAAAGGATTTTCAGCTTTGCCAGGGAATTCCCTTTTTAGCAATCTTTCAAAAGTTGCCAATGATGGTAGTTTCCCTATGTTCCGAGGTATTTTAAATAGTTTGATAGTTTCAGGCTTTACGGCAGCTATTTGTACCTACTTTTCAGCTTTGACAGCATATGGACTGTATGTTTACAATTTTAAATTAAAGAAAATTGCATTCACCTTTATTTTGGCAATTTTAGTGATGCCAACTCAAGTAACTTCTATGGGATTTCTTCGTTTGATAACTAATATGGGAATGTACGATAGTTTGTTACCACTGATTATTCCAAGCATTGCGTCACCAGCTGTTTTCTATTTTATGTATAGCTACTTGCAAGCTTCCTTACCACTTTCCTTAGTAGAAGCTGCACGAATTGATGGCTCTAATGAATTTCGCACTTTCAACACCATTGTTCTTCCTATCATGAAACCAGCTATTGCGGTTCAAGCTATATTTACCTTTGTTGGCTCATGGAATAATTACTTTATTCCAGCTTTGGTCATTCAATCCAAAGATAAGATGACTGTGCCAATTCTAATTGCCACTCTCCGTGGCGCGGACTACATGAGTTTTGACATGGGTAAAATCTACACCATGATTTTGGTAGCCATCGTTCCAATTATCATCGTTTATCTCTTCCTCTCTAAATACATTATTGCGGGTGTGACTCTTGGTGGTGTCAAAGAATAGGATTAGCCCCTACCTTTATAACTTTAAATTGATATTTTTCCAGCAATTTCTAAGCTCTGATGAGAGCTGCTGGTTTAATATCTTTTTGATTGACATCATACTTAAAGCGTTTCTAAGTGAAATGTATTGAAAATAGCAGAGCGATTATTGAAAGTCGTATGTTACTAGGAAGCGTGAGCTGTATAGGGTGTATTGAGACCAGATTGATCTCGCTATATTTAACTACACTAGTATAATTCCCTCTCCTAGTTTATTGATATTTCAATTTGCTAGTTTAAATTTAATTATTAAAAAATATGAAAATGGAGATTTTTTATGACAAAAAAACATGTTCTAAAATATGTATGTTATGCTGCGGCGCTATGTAGCTTACATGTTGGTTTGGCAACTGTTTCAGCCGAAGACGATGTGACAGTTTCAATACAAGCGGACACAACTCAGCTTACTCCTACAGTCACAGAAACTAATCCTGTTGATACAACTGCTGACGTTTCTTCAGCAAGCGATGTTGTTCAAAATACTACTAGTACAGAAGCTGCTACGACAGTTGTTGAGGATGCCGGAGCAACTGTAACTGCAGAAGCACCTGTGGAGGAAACTGCACCAGCAGATACAACAGAAAAAACTTTGCCAACTGAATTTAGAACTGAATTTGATAAATTTGATGAAGCCACTATGGCTAAAGCTGACTGGTGGAATGGTAATCCTTTTGGAGCTGTCTGGAAACCAGAAAATGTCAAAGTTGATAACGGTATCATGACGCTTACCATTGATAACGGAACAGATACAAGTGCACCAGTTGAATTTATTTCAGGTGAATTGCGTACCCAAGAATTTTTCCACTATGGAATTTACACAGTTAACATGAAGCCAATTAAAAAACCTGGTACAGTGAGTTCCTTCTTCACTTATACAGGTCCAAGCGATGATAACCCTTGGGATGAAATTGATATTGAATTTCTTGGTAAAGATACAAGTAAAGTTCAATTTAACTACTACACAAATGGTCAGGGAGGACATGAATATATCCATGATTTAGGATTTGATGCTGCAGAGGACTTTCACACCTATGCTTTTGATTGGCAAAAAGACAAGATTACTTGGTATGTCGATGGAGTAGCCGTTTATACAGCAACTGAAAATATTCCAGTGACTCCAGGTAAAATCATGATGAATGCTTGGCCAGGTAAAGGTGTTGATGATTGGTTGGAACCCTATGACGGAACAACACCCCTTGTTGCTTATTATGACTGGATGAGTTACGAGAAAGCTACTTTCAAACCACTTCCAACGGAAGAACCAACTGAGGATGATGACGTTGAAATACCGACTATTGACAAAGAACCAGCTAAAGACGATATTGTTGAAGTACCAACTAAGAAAGATTGCATAGAGAAAACGAACAAAACTGAGATTCCTGTAGCAGAAAAAGAAGTACAAAAAACTAGTGTTGCAAAGATTGCTAAAAACGATAATCAAAAATTACCGAATACTGGTGAAAAATCAGGTCTAGTGGCTTCTCTAGCTGGTAGTTTTCTTCTAGTTGGAGCTGCTATTTTCAAACCAAAAAGAAGAAAAGGATAGCTCCTTTTGGAACTAATGAAAGGTCAATAAATCTAATTTAGATAAGGATGGAAAACTGTTGTAATGAAAAATACGAATCCCCAATTTGGGACAAAGTTTGAATATTATGATGATAGCTTTATGGAACTTAGAACAGGTTCAAATGGAGATATGTTCAACTGTATTTGGAAACCAGAAAATGTCACTTTTAAGGATGAGCTCATGTCCTTGAAAATCGACAGTGATGGACAAGGAGGTTATACAGGAGGTGAATGGCGCACCAGAGACTATTATCATTATGGGTTCTATCAAGTTTCCATGAAAGCTATTAAAAATCCAGGTGTTGTCAGTTCTTTTTTCACTTATACTGGACCAAGTGATGGAACGAAATGGGATGAAATTGATATTGAATTTTTAGGAAAGGATACAACTAAAGTTCAGTTTAACTATTTCACGGATGGTGAAGGAGAACATGAGTATTTATTTGAACTTGGATTTGATGCATCAGAGGATTTTCATACCTACGGATTTGACTGGCAAAAAGATAGTATTACTTGGTATGTAGATGGTAAAGCTGTTTATACGGCAACCGAAAATGTACCGGAAACGCCAGGAAAAATCATGATGAATGCTTGGCCAGGAATTGGCGTTGATGATTGGCTAGCATCGTATAATGGATACACTCCATTATATGCCTACTATGACTGGATTAGCTACGATGAATCTGTTACCAAAGTTAATGTTTCATTTTCATCTGGAAAAACTTATAAAATCGTTTCCCAAAATAGTGGTTATGCCTTGGACCTTGCTTGGGGCGATAGTAAAAATGGTGCCAATATTTTACAATACCCCTATCAAGGTAACTTAAACCAAAAATGGTTGTTAAAACCCATTTCAAATGGCTATTATGTCATTGAAAATAGTGTATCAGGGAAGGTCCTAGCTACTCAAGATAAGACAGCAAAAAATGGTGGCAATGTATGCCAGTGGGAGTACCAGTATCTTCCAAGTCAAGAATGGGAGATTATTCCGACTGGCGATAACCTTTATAAGATTGCTAATCGACAGACAGGGTTGCTATTAAATGTTTCTTATGCCAGTAAAGATAGAAATGCTAATGTTGAAGTCTATCATGATGTTGATAGCCCAGCACAAAGTTGGTGGATTGACCTTGCAGAATGATGTATGACTGGCGGTTATATAAGTTCTGTTTTTTGATAAGACTTCTTGGATAAGAACTATATTTTTAAAGGAAGTGACAGCAGCAGAGTTCAGGATAAACGCATGAAGAAAATCATTTGTTGAAAAACGTTTGAAAACCTAAAAATCTCAAATTTTTAGGTATTTCGAGAGAGTTTACTCAAAAATGGTTGTCTTCTTTTCCCAAAATAGCTCTTGAAAAAATTGCTTTCTGTAACTATTGTTCTTGACACCCTAACTTTTCAGAATAAATTTTTGTATTTCAGAAATTTATTGGAACTTTTTTCTTCATGCGTATGTCGTGCAGCGGAGTTACCTTTAAAAGAATTGGCACAAGGAATATGATATAATGGATTACGGTATTGCTCTCTTTTTTGAATTCCTTTGGTGGAACATTGCTTTTATCAAAGTAGCTAGCTACCGATTACGTTTAATATTTGGAGGAACTGATGAACTACCAAAACGAATGGAAGTTGTTTGCTGCTAGTGATAGTGCTGATGAGATGGAACACCGACCATTAACTGAAGAGTTCTTGTTTTATCAAGCAGTTTCTACTGGAGATGTTGAAGCTGTCCGAAAAAATTGTGAACAAGAGCGTTTTACAGAAAAAGACGGTGTTGGTCAGCTTTCACGAAATCCGGTGACAAATTTGAAATACCATTTTGTCATCACAACGGCTCTTATCACACGCATGTGTGGACAAAACGGCATGGAACTTGAACAAGCATTTCGTCTTAGTGATTTTTATATTCAAAAGTTAGATGACATCCACACTGTTCAAGAGGTTCAAAATTTACATGATGAGATGGTTATTGATTATACTGAAAAAATGAGGCGAAGTATTCAAAAGGATGTAACTTCTAAACACGTTGCAGCTTGTAAGGATTACATTTATTGCCACATCAAAGAGCGTATTACCGTTGAACAGATGGCTATGGAATACGGAGTTTCCCCAAGTTATCTATCACGTTTGTTTAAAAAAGAGGTTGGCGTTTCGGTAAGTTCTTATGTTAGGGGTAAGAAAATGGAAGTTGCCAAAGATTTGCTAAAATTTAGTGACTATTCCATGATTGAAATTGCTAATCACCTGTCCTTTTCCTCCCAAAGCCATTTTATTCAACAATTTAAAGAGACGGTAGGCATTACTCCTAAGAAATATCGAGATACCCATCATACTGTCAAATGGGATAAAAATGTTTCAACGAAAGAAAATGAGGAATAACAAGGTCAGCAACAAATTCTCATTCAAAGAAATTAACTAAATGCGAAATGCATGAGTAAAATTAAAGTTGAGAAAGGTAAGTTGACTAAGTGTTATTTTGGTTTTCACAAGGGACAAGCGTATGGTTGTGAATTGCCTCTCATCCCATAATTCCGATGAACTAAACAGTAGCCTGTATCGTTTAGCTACAGACTTATCTAACCTCAAAAAAATCAAAAATAGCAAGTTCAAATCTTTTCTTAGCTGTCAGCACCCAAATTATCGTGATTCCTTTTCATTACGAATAGTTTTCTCTTTCTATATTTTCAAAGATGATATTGAAATAAAATAAGTTTACCTTGGCGCGCGTGTAAGAAGAAGTACAGAAACCTAAGAAGAAATGTGGTTAAAAAAGCTAAGACGAGTTCTGTGATACGTACTCGCTTGGTTCTGTGTGCCAAACGCTACGGAAGAAGCTATGCAAAAATTGGATGACTTTATGGACTAAGTCCTGCTCAATAAGGACCAGATGGACATCATCTACGTATTGGTACAGGTGGCATTCGCGAAGGTGTAACTAAGTACTTCTGTCATAACAAACATGTCAAATCCTTTGGCTACGCCCCACAAAGTACAGGTAGCTCAGGCTGCACTATTGCTAATTTGGGGTGAAAAACATTAGAACAAAGCAAAAACCATGAGGACGCCCCCATGGTTTTGTGATATGTTGCCAATAAGAGTTTACCCTTTACGGCGCTTAGTGAGTGTTATTGTTAGATAGTCTCCGTAAAGTCACCATCAATTATGCCATCATTGTCTTGGTCCTGACTTTGTTTAAAATCATCATTATATTCGTTAAATACTTCATAGTTATCAGAAATATTTCCATCTAATAAATCTGCAAATGTATCTGCCAACCTATTGCCCATTGGTTTAAAGGTTAGATAAGTTAAGCTTCCAGAAACTACACCGCCAATGACTGGTACGATCTTAGTGATGGATTTTCCAACTGTTTGCTTAGTGATTTTATATCCTAATGTACTGCCTATTTTCTTAACCAAGGGATACCAAGTCGTTTTAGTCAGAGCTTTTTGTGTTATCTTTTTTCCAATGCTGTTACCAGCTGTTTTAGAAATACTAGCAATTAGGGCAGAGGAACCACCTGCACCAAACATAATACCAAGATAAGAGATGATACGAATTTGTACTTCCTCTGGTAATTTATCATAATCACCGTTAAATAGGTTATCTTCACCAAATAAATAAGCAATCTGTTGTGACAAATTGAGTGCAAAACCAAAATATTGAATGATATCTGCGCCACCTGATGCAACAGCAGTAACAGGGCTAGAGGGGATGCCGGTTAAAAAGGAAGCCATAGAGGTCTTGTTTGTAGTATTGGCTATAACTTTTTGAGCTCTTTTTCGCAATGCTCGACTGGTAAAGACACTTTGAGGACCGTCTTTAATAATTTTTTCGATGTGTTCATTACCAGAGAATTCTTTTCTCAAAAATTCTTCACGGTTTACTTTTACAAATGGCATTTGGCTAGCGGCAGTTACTGTTTGGATTAATACTTCATACATTTTGTTTTGATTATTCTCAGACATGCCAGTCTCCTTTCTTAAATGTCAGAATAAAATTGGTTATTACTTATTTTTACTATGAGTTGGCTTTCATATCCTTAACTGTATAAAGAGTCAGAAATAGTCTTTCGTATCTCTAACCATATCTCCACCTCCTAAATTTTTAAACTCTCTCTCTTTTCAAGAGAGTTTAAAGTATAATTCTAACTAATTATACTTTAAACTCATTGTCCTCTTACTTGAGTTCTCTCTTGGCTCAAAGTGAAGTTTGGCTGATGATTTTGGAGGCTGCTATGTCATTTTTAGATGATTTTTTACTATTTTCTGAAAATAGTTTCATGAGCTGTCTCTGTTTGATAAAAAATTAAGAAAATTGCTGTTTTTAAAATTAAAACGGTGCCCCATTTTCCTAAAAAGCATATCGCTGCATATTAGTGAATGACTTCATCGCTAAACATTCAGGAGTGAAAGTGTTTTGCAAGTTTACATCGCCCAAACTTTCTTAGGTGAGAGGTGATTGTCAATACTAGCAGTGACTTTTTTTCGCTTAGAGCAGAGTGTTAACTTGGTTATTGGCTGATAGTTAGGTAAATTCTTCATAATGAATGTAACGTAGCCAAAGAAGCCTTTATCGTTGACAAATGTAGACGAATGAGATAAAATAAATCTACAAATGTAAACGAAAGGAGTTTGCCATGCCAATTTCAAATGCAGAATGGGAAATCATGCGGGTAGTTTGGGCCAAGGAGCAGACCACCAGCGGTGAGATTTTGACTGTACTTAGTCAAAAGACCGATTGGACGGTGTCAACTGTCAAAACTATGCTCAAACGCCTAGTGGATAAGGGTTATCTGACCACGGTCAAAAGCGGTAAGTCTTTCATTTATAGCGCGTGCTTGACTGAGGAAGATGCTCAGAACGAGCAAGCTGATGAGCTTTTCGCTAAATTCTGCCAGCGCAAGCATCGGGCTATCTTAGAGCATCTGCTGGACAGCACCCCTATGACAATGGCGGATATCGATGCTCTGCAAGCTCTGCTATTGACCAAAAAAGCATCGGCAGTCGAGGAAGTGCCCTGTAACTGCACGCCGGGGCAATGTCGCTGTAAGGAGCATGTGGAGGTGAGTGTATGAAAGAAGAAACGTTTGTCATTGATGGCATGACTTGTGCGTCCTGTGTGATTAATGTGGAAAATGCTGTCAAAAAGTTGCAAGGGGTTGAAACAGCTGTGGTCAATTTGACGACGGAGAAGATGACGGTGGACTACAATCCTGATGTGGTGAGCGAGAACCAGATTGAGCAGGCGGTTGCTGATGCAGGATATGGGGCAACGGTCTTTGACCCGTCAACTGCTAAAAGTCAAGCCGAACGCCAGAGTGAAGCCACACAAAATATGTGGCATAAATTCCTCTGGTCAGCCGTTTTTGCACTCCCCTTACTTTACTTGTCAATGGGCTCCATGATGGGACTTTGGGTGCCAGACATTGTCAATATGTCGCTCCACCCTATGATTTATGGGCTGGTGCAATTGGTCTTGACCCTGCCTGTCATGCATTTTGGTCGCCGCTTTTATATCAATGGCTTTCGCACCCTCTTTAAAGGCCATCCTAACATGGATGCGCTGGTGGCATTGGCAACGTCGGCTGCCTTCCTTTACAGCCTTTACGGCATTTACCACATTGCGCTGGGACACGCCCATCACGCCCACGAGCTCTACTTTGAGTCGGTTGCTGTGATTTTGACCCTGATAACTTTGGGTAAATATTTTGAAACCTTGTCTAAGGGACGCACATCAGATGCTATTCAAAAGCTTATGAAGCTGTCCGCCAAGGAAGCCACCGTTATCCGTGGCGGTGTCGAGCAGGCTATCCCTATTGAGGAAGTGGTTATCGGCGACCGCATCTTGGTCAAACCTGGTGAAAAAATTCCTGTAGATGGCGTGGTCTTATCAGGACATTCTGCCATTGACGAGTCCATGCTTACGGGTGAATCTATTCCCGTGGAAAAGGTCGCTGACGATAAGGTTTACGGCGCCTCTATCAACGGCGCTGGCGCACTGACCATTCAAGCAGAAAAAGTTGGCGATGAGACCCTCTTGGCACAAATCATCAAGCTGGTGGAGGACGCCCAACAAATCAAGGCGCCTATTGCCAAGATTGCTGACCGTGTTGCGGGTGTCTTTGTTCCGACAGTCATTGCCATCGCCCTTGTGTCAGCTCTCTTCTGGTATTTCGTTATGAGTCAAACCTTTGTCTTTTCCATGACTGTTGCTATTGCAGTGCTGGTTATCGCTTGCCCTTGTGCTCTTGGGCTTGCAACACCGACAGCTATCATGGTTGGTACTGGTCGTGGCGCTGAGAATGGTATTCTCTATAAGCGTGGTGACACCCTCGAAAATGCCCATCATATTGACACCATTGTCTTTGACAAAACGGGGACTATCACGCAGGGCAAACCCCAAGTGGTTGACATCTTTGCTTATCAGGGAACAGCAAAAGACCTTCTTGCACAAGTGGCTTCTATTGAAAAATTATCAGAACATCCTCTGAGTCAAGCTATTGTGGAAAAAGCTAGCGCAGACCAAGTAGATTTGCTTGAGGTGACGAATTTTACCTCCTTGATAGGCTTGGGGTTAACAGCTGACCTAGCAGGGCAAATCCTCTATGTCGGGAACCGCAAATTGATGGAAGAACAAGGTGTTGACTTAAGCGCAGCTGAGCAAGCGGTGCAGGCTGCGACCGAGCAAGGTCAAACTCCGATTTTCATCTCGGCTAATGCAAATCTACTGGGACTTATCACCGTAGCGGACTTAGTCAAGGAAGACAGCAAGACTACTGTCGCTAAATTGCAAGAGATGGGTATTGACGTGGTGATGTTGACTGGTGACAATGCAAAAACTGCGCAAGCCATTGCCAACCAAGTTGGTATCAAGACTGTCATCAGCGAAGTGTTACCAGATCAAAAATCACAAGCCATCCAAAATCTACAAAGTCAAGGCAAGATCGTTGCTATGGTTGGTGATGGTATCAATGATGCCCCTGCTCTAGCGACTGCCGATATTGGTATCGCTGTTGGTTCGGGGACAGATATTGCTATCGAGTCAGCAGATATTATTCTCATGAAGCCTGAAATTTCTGATGTCATCAAGGCGCTCAGCATTAGTCGCTATACCATTCGTGTCATCAAAGAAAATCTCTTCTGGGCTTTCATCTACAATATTCTGGCTATCCCCGTTGCCATGGGGCTCCTCCATCTTTTCGGTGGACCGCTCCTCAATCCAATGATTGCAGGCCTTGTCATGGGATTCAGCTCTGTGTCGGTTGTCCTCAACGCTCTCCGCTTGAAATACATCAAGTTGGATTTGTAGTAGTTAATTGATTGATGGTTTAATAGAAATCCCTCTTTTACTTTCAGAATATAAGGAGTACTACGGGCAGTTTTACCGCTCACCAACAGGCACTTTCCGCCGTGGGAGTGGGGCAGAACCCCAATTCTATGGTTCTCTCCACTTTCCGATTTCTAGATGTCGACCTGAAACAGTTCACTGGACTGTTTCACTCTCACCCCCGCATAGCTCAAAAGGTTTGGGGAACCTTTTGAGGTTGGAAATGAAGTGAGCGTAGCTCACCACAATAGTATAGGTGCTTTAGCACCAATTAACCGCTGCGCTATGATCCCTAGAACATTTAAGTTCTAGGGGTGGAGGTCTGCGAGACCTAGGCTCGCTGAAAAGGAATGGCTTTAACAGTTTGGGAGACTGTTAAAGGTTGGAAATAGGGCAAGCGAAAGCTTGTATCTATCGTCCATAGGAGGTCGCTTCCGCCTCCCACCACCTAAAGAAAAGTGCAGAAAATGATATTAAGATATTAAGTTGAAAAGACTATAATTAAAAATAATGATAATAAAAAGGAGTCTATCATGGAAAAAACATATGAAGTAGCTGGCATGAAATGTGACGGTTGCGTCAAAACTGTAACGGAAAAACTTTCAGCCGTACGTGGTGTTGAAAAAGTCGTTGTTGACTTGGACAAAAAACAAGCTACCGTAACTGGTAAGCCTTGGGTATGGTCACTCAAACGTGCTCTCAAAGGGACAAAGTTTACATTAGGCAAAGAAGTTTGCTAAAAAAACAGGAGTCCTCCTGTTTTTTTAGTTGTAAAAATGATAAACTTATGGAGTAGGAAAATTTTGCTTAGGTGACAAATGACGATAGATGTTTGGGAAATTTTAAGTATTGTTGGCAGTGTGGCTTTCGCTCTGTCAGGAGCCATCGTAGCCATGGAGGAAGACTTTGATCTGCTGGGGATTTTTATTTTAGGATTTGTGACGGCTTTTGGCGGCGGTGCTATTCGGAATGTTCTCATCGGTCTGCCTATCAGTGCGTTGTGGAGTCAAGGACAAGCTTTTCATTTTGCTTTTGCTGCGATGATCTTGCTGATATTTTTCCCAAAATGGGTAGGCAAAGGTTGGCTGAAAGCTGAAGTGCTAACAGATGCTATCGGTTTAGCGGCTTTTAGTGTCCAAGGGGCGCTTTATGCAGTAAAGTTACATCAACCTCTAAGTGCAGTTATCGTTGCCGCTGTCTTAACTGGAGCTGGTGGCGGTGTGGTTCGAGATGTATTAGCTGGACGAAAACCAAGTGTTCTGCGAAGTGAGATTTACGCTGGCTGGTCTATTTTAGCTGCTCTATTACTTTATTGTAAAATTGCTAAAAACGATCCAGATTATTATCTCTTGGTGCTAGTTTTAACATGCTTACGGATGATTGGCTATTGGCGTCAATGGCATTTGCCTAAAATAAAATGGAAGGTAGACGAAAATGATTAAATTAATTGCAATTGATATGGACGGAACGCTTCTTGATTCCAATAAAAAAATACCAGCAGAAAATATTGTTGCTATCCAAAAGGCAGCTGCAGCTGGTATCAAAGTTGTTCTGTGTACAGGTAGGCCCAAATCTGGAATTTTACCTTATTTTGAGGAGCTTGGTCTGACTGAGGAAGAATACATTATTATGAACAATGGTTGTACTATCTATAGTACAAAAAACTGGGAGTTAATGGACTATGCTCAGGTGACTACAAAAGAATTGGAAAGCCTTTATCAAGCAACGCAAAGTCATCCAGATGTGTGTTTGACCTTAACAGGAGAAGAAAATTATTATGCTGTCGCTAATAAAGTACCAATGCTTGTTCAATATGATGCTGACCTAGTGTTTGCGGAAGCTAAGTCAATTAGCCTAGAAGAAGTAAAGAAAAGCTCCGAGATTATCTTTCAAGCCATGTACATGGCTGAAGAGTCGTTATTAGATGCTTTCCAAAATAGCAAAGAGGCAGAGTTATCTCAAGATTTCAGTGTAGTGCGCAGCCAAGATTACATTTTCGAAGTGATGCCAAAAGGTCACACCAAAGCCAGTGCCCTTAAAAGTCTCTCTGAGAAGTTGGGCTTTTCTCCAGATCAAGTCATGGCTCTAGGAGATGCGGCTAACGACCTTGAAATGCTGGAATTTGCTACTCACAGCGTGGCTATGGGTAATGCAACAGAGGATATCAAGAAGCGCTGTAGATATGTGACTAGCAGCAATGATGAAGCTGGGGTTGCCAAGGCTATCTACGATTATGCATTATAAAAGGAACCCATTGTGGTTCCTTTGTTGTTTTAAAATGGCAATAGAGGTAAATCCATGGCAGCCAAATCTTCTTCGGCAATACGCATGTTATCTGTAATCCAATTACGAAGAACAGAAATGATGGCACTACTCCAAAAAGAATTGCTGTATGCAATGAGACATTTGCGTTTATACCGCTGGTAGGCGGCAATTCGTTTGGCTATAATCTTGTTCAACAAATCTTCGCAATGGTTTTTGAAAATTAGAGCAAGGATATGAGCCTCTTTGCGAGCTTCTTGGAAAAGATAAAGCCAGGCTTGATAAGTCTGTGTTTTTAGCTCAAATTGTTTTAGACCACGCCCTACCTGGCGGACAGTCTGTTTCAAGAGGCTTTCCAAAATATCTTCTTTTGAGTGGTAGTTACGATAAAAAGCATTACGTGAAACGCCTGCCTTTTTGACCAATTCTGAGATAGTAATCTGAGAAAGTTGCTTACTTTCCATAAAAAATAGCAGAGCAGTCTCTATGGCCTCCCGTGTTAAAGAGCGATTTTCTGTATTGAATTGGGTTAAGTTTCTGATAGAATTAGCTGAAACCTGCCTTTCAGTCATGACAAATTCTCCTTAGTTGTGACAGCGGACGTTTTTTCAAAAAGAAAAAAAGTCTTTAATGGTATAATTTTAAGTGAAAAGGCTTTATTTGTCAAATAAAGTAAGCAATAAATACGTAAAATCAGGCTTCAAGGCAGAGTTATAGACTAATTGTCCTGAAATTTTATCATTAGAAAGAATTAGACTGGAGGAAGTAGAGATGAAATGGAAAATTGTTGTTGATTCTGGATGTGATTTTAAAACTGTAGAAAATTTACCTGAGGGAGTGTCTTTTCAAAATGTACCTTTAACCATTCAAATTGGTTCTGAAATTTTTGTTGATGACGAAGGGTTAAATATTGACCAAATGATGGAGACATTGTATGCCACCAAATCATCAGCAGGTTCAAGTTGTCCCAGTCCAGATGCCTTTTTACAAGCTTACCAAGGAGCAGAAAATGTCATTGCCATGACTATTACAGGTTCTCTCTCGGGTAGCCAAAATAGCGCTCAACTAGCAAAAAACCTACTTTTGGAGGAAAATCCTGTTGTCAATGTTCACGTGATTGACTCACTGTCAGCAGGAGGAGAAATGGATTTGATTGTTTTGGAACTTATACGCCTAATTGAAGCGGGACTGAGTTTTGAGGAAGTTGTGAAGGCCATCACTGATTATCAGTCTAAGACAAAACTGTTATTTATTCTTTCTAAAGTTGATAATCTAGTCAAAAATGGGCGCCTTAGTAAGCTTGTCGGCAAAGTTGTAGGTCTTTTAAATATTCGTATGGTGGGAGAAGCAAGTAGTGAAGGAAAACTTGAACTTCTTCAAAAGGCGCGTGGCCATAAGAAATCTGTAATTATTGCTGTTGAAGAATTACTCAAAGCAGGTTATAAAGGTGGTCGTGTTGTCATTGCACATGCCAATAATATAAAAATCTGCCAACAATTGGCAGAAAAAATTCAAGAAAAATTTCCAGAAGCTAAAGTCACTTTCCTTGCAACATCTGGTTTATGTAGCTTTTATGCTGAAGAAGGTGGTGTATTATTAGGTTACGAAATTTCCTAGTTATCCATTGAAAAGCAAATATTATTGACTTGATTGACGAAAAATTTAAATATCATGCAAACAAAAGGAGCGAGATTAAATCTTGCTCCTCTTACTTTTTTTGATAGCGATGAGTGTTGTAGTAATAATGAAAAAATCCATTATTAGGGCAGGATAAGCTTTAATAGTCCAATCATAGAAAGACCAAAGTAACATATTTTCAATAATAACCCAGCGTAACCATTGTATTTTATTGGTCATAAACGTTGCAAGGGTATAAGAAATAGAGGATATAATGGGGAAAAAACCAACCCAACCAAGATTATTGAAGTAAGCCCCTAAGCTAAGTTGGAGAAATACAAATAAGGTTGCAGTCGCCCAAGAATACCATTTCTTAATCATTAATAAGTTGCGAATGATAGAAATACTAATAGAAATAGCTCCAGTGTAGCCTCCAAGGAGGAGATTAGCTATCATTGTAAAAACATAATCAGCAACCTGCCAAACAAGCATTCTATCTTTGTGTTTAGTAAAAGCCGAGACGGCAAGACAGCTAGCACCGATAGCAGAGAAAATAAGTCCAATAGACATTATTGCTCCTGCTGAATGATTTCAGATGTATAAGTTGATGGTGCTTGATTTGAATAAGTATTAGAATAATAAGTATTCATAGAGTCATAACTAGTAACTGCGCTAGCTTGAGAAGCAATAGCTTTAGAGACAGCATCAAGTCGTACCTGAAGTTCAGCTTTTTTTGAGTTATCAGTTAAGGCATCAATGGCTTCTTGAGCAGCAGCAACATTTACAGTAGTTTGCGTCTCCTCAGCAGTCTTAACAGCCTCTTCTGCAGCTGTTTGTTTGGTTAACTCAGCTGAGACCGTATCGATGCGAATCTGCAATTCAGTCTTTTTAACGTCATCTTTAACAGATTTGATGGCTTCTTGAGCAGCAGTCAGATTTTCTTGGCTAGGATTAGACTCCAAAGCTTCAACAGCAGCTTTGGCAGCACTAAGCTCTTTTGATTCTGAATGAGTAGATTGTTCAGTGGATACTTGTTTAGTAGCTACTGATGAGTTTGTAGCATTATTTTTATTTCCAAAAAGGAAGTAAACGCTACCTGCTAAAGCAACCATTAGGATACTTAGAATGAGATAGACAATCTCACTTTTAGAAGTTTTCATTAAAATCCCTTTCGCATTTGTAAAAAATTCCAATACATCCATTATAAACCGGATTTTTCAATAATTCAATACTTTCGTAAGTTTATTATGGTAGAAAGTAACATAGTTTCACAGTAAAGAGGTTATAAGAACTTAGTCTTTATAACCTCCAGGGCATAGTGGTTTTAATTGTTAGCTGAAACATTCTCATTAGATTCAGTATTTGATGATGGTGCTGTTTCGGGAGTTGAAGTACTAGGTGTTTCAGATGGTTGTGGCTCAGAGGTAGGCGTAGGATTAGGTGTGGGCTCCTGACTTGGTACTGGTGTTTGTGAAGGAACAGAAGAATTTGTATTAGGAACAACAACGCTAGGTGTACTATAAGTGTAGTTATTGCTATTGTTTTGTTGTGTTTGAGAGGTGTTATCTTGAATTACTGTATTGGCACTTGCCTGTGCTGCTTCTGCAATAGCTTCTAAATTAGCCTTAACAGCAGCAAGACGTTCTTGTAACGCTTTCTTATTTTCCTCTTTGGCAATTTTATTGATAGCTTCTTGAGCAGCAGTCAAATTGTCTTGATTTTGATTATCTTCCAAGGTCTTAACTGCGTTTTCTGCTTCTGCGATAGCATTTTTTTCTGCGGCTTCTTTGGCTAAGTTTATCTTAATAGTATCCAAACGTTTGATGAGATCTTGCTTTTTTTCAGAATCTGGGAGTTTCTTCAATAAGTTATCAATGTTCTTGATACTGGCATCGCTTGGTGCTTTTTCAATACTTGTCAATAAACTCTGAATTTTTGCAATATCTACCTGTGATTCTTTTGATGAATCAAGTTTTTTGTTGGCAGCTGACTGTGCCTTATTTTCATGTACAAAAAAAATTGTCGCTGCAAACAATAGCAATACAGAGCTGGCAGCAAGTGCTAACATTTCTTTCTTTTCAAATTTCATACGGTATCTCCTCGACTTTTTTACTATTATAACATAAAAGTGAGATGTTTTTAATTTTCTGATAAAAAAGCCCTGCATTTCTTTTGTGGGTATACGACCATTTTTGAATTAAATTGTATATAAGTGATAATAACTTTTATCAGAAGAGAATTCGGTCAGCTGCTTCAAAATATTTCATTAAAGAATAAAAATGGCTAAAAACGAATTGGAAACGCTTGACAAATGAGAAATGAGGAGTATAATGATAGTAACTTTTGTGTTGCTTTGATAGAACAAAAGTGTGAGATTAAATGAATAGTTTTACGAGGAGGATTAAGATGATAAAATTTGATCATGTATCAAAATTGTATGGTGAAAAAGAAGCTCTAAGCGACCTTAATGTGACCATTAACAATGGTGAAATTTTTGGATTGATTGGTCATAACGGAGCTGGTAAAACAACGACAATTAGTATTTTAACATCTATTATTGAAGCCAGTTATGGAGAAGTATATTTGGATGACTTGGCCTTGTCACAACACCGTGATGAAATAAAGAAAAAGATTGGTTACGTTCCAGATTCACCAGATATTTTCCTAAATTTGACCGCCAATGAATATTGGCACTTTCTTGCAAAAATTTACGATATTGATAAGAATCTTGCAGAGGAGCGCATTGAGACGTTGAGCAAACTATTTGATCTTTCTACTCAGAAAGAGGAAATGATTGATAGTTTTTCACATGGAATGCGTCAAAAAGTTATCGTTATCGGTGCTTTGGTTTCAAATCCTGATATTTGGATTTTGGACGAACCCTTGACAGGACTTGATCCTCAGGCTTCTTTTGACTTGAAGGAATTGATGAAAGAGCACGCAAAAGCGGGAAATACAGTAATTTTCTCCACACATGTACTCCAAGTAGCAGAGCAATTGTGTGATCGAATTGGAATTTTAAAACAAGGGAAACTAATTTTTGTTGGAACATTAGATGAGCTTAAAGCAAACCACCCAGAAAAAGACCTAGAAACAATCTATTTGGAAATGGCTGGTCGCAAATCACAAGAAGTGGGGTGAATAAGATGAATTGGAAGATTATTTGGGAACTCGTTAAAATTAACATCTTATACTCTAATCCTCAAACACTGACAGCGCTAAAGAAGAAGCAAGAACGTAAACCTAATAAAAAGTTTTCAGCCTACAAGAGCATGTTTCAGCAACAGGCAATTATGATTGCCGTCTTTATGGTTATCTACTTGTTTATGTTTGTTGGTATGGATTTTGCGCGTTATCCAGGATATTTTTCATTTTATGTGGCTATTTTCTTTGTCATGGCAACTATATCTGCTTTCACAGCGATGTATACTATTTTTTATGAGAGTAATGATGTTAAGCTTTATGTCTATTTACCTGTAAAATCATCCGAACTTTACGTTGCAAAGATTATTTCTTCCTTGGGGATGGGGTCTGTTTTTCTTATGCCCCTTCTATCTCTCTTTGGTATTGCTTATTGGCAAATAGCTGGTGCGTTTGTTGCGATTCCGTTGGCTATCTTACTTTTTGCGATTTTGCTGGTCTCCTCTATGACGCTCGCACTTTACCTTAACAGCCTCATTGGGCGCGTTATTGTCAGAAGCCCAAAACGTAAATTGATTTCGACGGCACTGATGTTTTTGTCGACATTTGGTGCTGTAGGTCTCATTTTTTATCTAAATGCAACCAATCAGACCCGTATGGTTGAAGAAGGAGTTATCTCTGACCGAGGAATCGTTCCTTATTTTAGAGGATTTCATGATGTTGTTGTAGCACCTTTTGGTTTAAATGCCTTGCTAAACTTTTGGTTACCATTACTAGTTCTTGTTTTGTTGATTGTGGGTATTATCAAATATATCATGCCAAACTACTATCAAGAAGCACTTTACGTCAATGCTAAAAGTCAAGCACGGAGAATTAGAAAGCCTAAAGAAACTATTGATGCATCCTTATCTAAAGTTTTGATTCGTCATCATTTATCAACACTCCAAAACGCGACGCTTTTGACACAAACTTATCTTATGCCGCTCATTTTTGCAGTTTCTTTTGTTATGCCCATGGCAATTAATGGTAGTAATTTTTCAACGATGATTACCCCAGACTACTTTGGCATTGCTTTACTAGTTGGCATGATTTTAGGAAGTATGTGTAGTACTCCGACCTCTTTTCTTGGTGTAGGGATCTCGCTTGAAAGAGAAAATTATACATTCTTTAAATCACTACCTTTAAATTTCAAACGATTTTTACATCAAAAGTTTCTTGTTTTGCTAGGACTTCAAGTGATTATTCCTGTTCTTGTTTATGCAGGGCTAGGATTGGTAGTTCTCAAATTTCATCCAATTCTTGTAGTTTCCTTTGTGTTAGGGTTCATTTTAATGGCAAGCTTGCAAGGGGAGTTCGTCTATCGCCGTGATTACAAATTGTTAGATTTGAAATGGCAAGATGTCACCCAATTGTTTACCCGCGGTGCGGGTCAGTGGACGATGATGGCTTTTATGTTTGGAAATCTCATATTTGGGGGTATTGTTGTTGCTATAGCCATATTCGCCAGTATCATAACGAAAAATCCTCTAGCAGTTAACAGCGCTGTGACAATAGCTTCTGTATTGTTATTGGGGCTTACCCAGCTCTTTGTGAATAAGATATTCTGGAAACAACTTGGTTAATATCAAAAAGAATACCGTGCATACGCACGGTATTTATAGTATAATTATACCTATGAAACGAAATTTTGAAACTGTAAAACGTATTGTAATTAAAATTGGAACAAGTTCCCTTGTTTTGCCTAATGGAAAGATTAATTTATCCAAAATTGATCAACTGGCTTTTGTTATCTCTAGCCTGATGAATACAGGGAAAGAAGTAATTTTAGTATCATCAGGTGCCATGGGATTTGGACTGGATGTTTTAGGTTTGGAGAAACGACCGGCTGAAATATCCCAACAACAAGCAGTATCAAGTGTCGGACAAGTAGCTATGATGAGTCTCTACTCACAGATCTTTTCACACTACCAAACAACAGTGTCTCAAATCTTGCTCACACGTGATGTTGTTGAGTACCCTGAAAGCTTATCTAATGTCACCAATGCTTTTGAATCATTACTTTCAATAGGAGTTGTGCCTATCGTAAATGAGAATGATGCTATTAGTGTTGATGAGATGGATCACATCACTAAGTTTGGCGATAATGACCGCCTTTCTGCTGTCGTTGCTAAAATCACAAAGGCTGATTTACTTATCATGTTGTCAGACATTGATGGACTTTTTGATAAGAATCCTAATATTTATGATGATGCCAAATTACGAAGTCATGTTTCGTTAATCACAGACGAAATCATCACCTCAGCAGGAGGTGCGGGAAGTAAGTTTGGAACGGGTGGAATGCTCAGTAAAGTAAAGAGCGCTCAGATGGTTTTTGAAAATCAAAGCCAAATGATTTTGATGAATGGTGCCCAACCTCGTGATATACTTCGTGTTTTAAGCGGTGACCAGATTGGTACCTGGTTTGCCCAAGAAAAATAGGAGGCTCAAATGACATATATTGATAATTTAGGGAAAAATGCGAAAGCAGCTAGTCAAACCTTGCTTGGACTGGGAAGTTCAGAAAAAAATAACATTCTTCGACAAGTTGCTCAGGCTTTGATTATTCAAACTGATTATATTCTTTCAGAGAATGACCGTGATTTGAAGGCAGCCAAGGGAAATGGAATCTCAGATATTATGCTAGACAGATTACGTTTGACCGAAGAAAGAATCAAAGGCATTGCGGAAGGAGTGAATCAAGTTGCTGATTTACAAGACCCCATTGGTCAAGTTGTTCGTGGTTATACCAATTTGGATGGGCTTAAAATAGTGCAAAAGCGTGTGCCGTTAGGTGTCATCGCTATGATTTTTGAAAGTCGGCCAAATGTTACTGTTGATGCCTTTTCACTAGCTTTCAAGACAGGGAATGCCATTATTCTTCGTGGTGGCAGAGATGCCATTCATTCCAATACAGCTCTTGTTTCCGTTATTAGAAAGGTACTCGCCACTTCTGGAATCAATGCCGATGTCGTTCAACTTATTGAAGACACAAGTCATACTGTAGCGGAAGAATTGATGCAAGCTGTAGACTATGTTGATGTCCTTATCCCTCGTGGAGGAGCACGCCTCATCCAAACAGTTAAGGAAAAATCAAAAGTCCCAATTATTGAAACAGGAGTAGGAAATTGTCATATTTATGTTGATGACAGTGCCGATCTAGATATGGCGATTAACATCGTCATTAATGCTAAAACGCAGCGACCAAGTGTCTGCAATTCTGCAGAGTCCTTGGTAGTTCACGCAAAAATAGCAGAGCAATTTCTTCCAAAATTAGAGGAAGAAATTTCCAAAGTACATCCTATTAAATTTCGAGCTGATCAGGAATCGCTAAAACTCTTTAAAAATGCAGTTCCAGCTACCGAGGAAGATTTTAACACTGAGTTTCTTGATTACATCATGTCAGTAAAACTTGTCACTTCCGTAGATCGGGCTATTGATTGGATAAATAGGCATACGACTCATCACTCGGAAGCAATTATCACCCAAAATATTACACACGCTGAATCATTTCAAGACCAAGTTGATGCAGCAGCCGTCTATGTCAATGCCTCAACACGTTTTACAGATGGGTTTGTTTTCGGTCTGGGAGCAGAAATCGGTATTTCAACACAAAAAATGCATGCTCGAGGTCCAATGGGACTTGAGGCATTAACTTCTACAAAGTTCTACATTAATGGTCAAGGACAGGTAAGACAATAAAGAAGTGAGGTACAACGTTCTTCCTAAGGCTAAATTTTCATTGCTGAGGTGAAAATGAAACATTTGCAAGGAGTTCTGAGGTCTTGCTCTAGATTTCGTGAAAGCTTTGAGGAGCCTATGCTTCTCGAATGGATAATTGTATCATCTATTCTACGTTAGTAAAAATCAAAAAAATGTAAGCTGCTTTTTCGGAGTACTATATGCTTGAAAATATTAATAGATAGTAAAATTAACTTGTCAAAAGTGGTTATCCGTGGGCGTAATGCTCAGGACGGACATATGTTTTTCGTTTAGAAAGAAATAGTCTAATAGCTAACAAAAAAATCAAAAACATAGGTTTTATCCATCAAACAGTACAAAATCTACTGACTCGTTAATTAGATGAAAAGATTGCTCCTAAGGGAAGAGTCGTGAACGTTGTCATTCTTACAGACGTTTCCTTGAAGTAGAAGAAGTTTTTCTTAAAGAACAATTTTTAATGTCTGTCTAAAAGAAAGCATATAGACGGTCTTCACACCTATGCCTGCTATCCTTGTTGTGGATCAGTGGAGGAATGTGCAGAGAATTCGTTTTTCATTATATTGGTGGTTATAATAGCGATTGGTTGAATAAATTTCTACGCTAACTATCATCTGCAGTTCTATAGAGCTACAAAGAACCAACCAAGTATAATTCCGTAGGGTATAAGTTTCAGATATTGGATGTGCTTGAAAATATAGAGTTTACTTTTCATTTTACTATAACAAACCTGAAATGAACTCTAGTGAACAAGTCTAGGTTAAAATTCACAACTATAGTTTCAATATGAATTTTCAAATGTTTGGGAGTATGATTGGTAAAGTTACAAGAGGTGATCCTATGATTAAAAGAATGCAACCCTCAAATCAATTATTAGTAAAAGATAGTAGGAAAATTCAGATTTTGATTTTAATTTGCCAGAAACAGATAAATGTGGTAAAATCAAGCTTACGGAGGCGTTATGGCACAAAAAAAAGCAAGTTTGGCATGTGCAGAATGTGGCAGTCGTAACTATTCGATTGCAGTTAGTAGCACAACTAAAACAACACGATTAGAAGTTAATAAATTTTGTAAACACTGTAAAAAATATACCTTGCATAAAGAAACGCGCTAATCATAGAATAAGTAAAGGAGATTAAAGTGAGATTCATAGGAAGTATTTTCACTGTTTTAAAGGACACGACATGGCCTGACCATAATCAACGTTGGAAGGATTTTCTCTCGGTTTTAGAGTATACGGCCTTCTTTACCCTGGTTATCTATATTTTTGATAAATTGTTAGCTTTTGGTGTCATTGATCTGATCAATCGTTTTTAAACTTATAGACTAAGTGTAGGTACATTGTCTAAATGACAAATTTTTAATTCTTCGTCAGTAATATAGTAAAATGAAATAAAAACAGTACGCTTGTGATATAATGTTTTTATGGCAGATTCATTAGATTTTCGTAAAAAAGTTCTCGCATACTGTGACAAAACTGGCAGTATTACCGAAGCAGCTGCTGTTTTCCAAATTTCGCGCAACACCATTTATCAATGGCTAAAGCTAAAAGAGAAAACAGGCAAGCTTCATTACCAAGTTAAAGGAGCCAAGCCATAAAAAGTTGATAAGGATAAATTAAAGAATTATCTTGAAACTCATCCAGATGCTTATTTGACTGAAATAGCTTCTGAATTTGGCTGTCATCCAACAGCTATTCATTANGCTCTCAAAGCTATGGGATATACTCGAAAAAAGCTGTATCTACAACGAACAAGACCCTGAAAAAGTAGACCTGTTCCTTAAAGAATTTAATAGCTTAAGGCAATTGATAAAGGGTATGGTCTCTGGAAGAAGATACCAGCGGCTGTCTTTAGTTGCAGGTCTCATAAATGGTGGGCTTATTGCTCCAATGATATACAAAGACACTATGACTAGTGACTCTTTTGAAGCCTGGTTCTAAAAATTCTTACTCCCCACCTTAGAGGCACCATCAGTTATCATTGTGGACAATGCAAAGTTTCATAGGATGAATCAACTAAAAGTCTTGTGTAAGGAGCAGGGGTATAGACTTTTAGCCTCTTTGTCAGCTGTAGTGGGTGACTTATAATTAGCAACGAGAGAGAATCGAATTACTTCTCTCTTTTTGCATGTTCAAAGCGATGAGAAGTTTGGTTTTGAAGTTTTTTTAGTTTCGAAAGCCAAAAGTTTGGTGTTTAATCTCCTTGATAAGCTTGTTGGGAGCCTCCAACTTGGCATTGGAATAAGGCAGCTCAAGAGCATTGATGATGTGAGCCTTGTATTTGAGAGCTTAAGAATACTTGCGTGGTCATTGGTGTTTGGTAGTTGAGACTACTACGAATTTGATGGCGGTTCCAATAGTGAACATAATCTTTAGTTTAAGGGTTAATTCTTCCAGCGAGTGGAAGTTTTTTTGATGAATAAACTCAATTTTATCTAGTCTTCAAAATTCTTGACAGAATAGGCAAGTCCATATTTTCAGTCATAAAACAGTTCTGTACTCTCTTTCCCAAAGAGGCTTTGAAAACCTCCACATCGGCCAGAGGCAAGGATTTCGCCATCTATCCACTAGTTGAAGAGCTAGGTACTCCATTTTACTTTATGTAAATAAAATAATTTTTGCTGTCTGCTCGTTATAAAAATCTTCCTGTTTACTTTTCTTTAACTTGGTATAAGCTTTATAGGTGTTTTTATGCTTTTGAATTGTCAAAATAATTGTACATCTTTTCCATAAAATATCTCATAAGATGTTTTCCAGTTAAGACATTTTCTTGGTCTATTATTTAACTTATCTTCCCACTCCTGAATCAATGTCTCTTCCACAGCTTTCAAGTAACTGCTTTTGATAGGTATGGAATCACCTCCTTTTCATTTTTTCTTTCCCTAGAGGGTTAATCTTTTTTGGTTTATCAGTCGTGATAGGTTTTCTTTATCGCTGTGATAGAAAGAATATAATTTACAGACTAACTATTGACGTGTTAGAATACTAAGATAAACTAGAGATATAAGGGAATAATATGATCTTTTCAATATTAACATCGGGTTGGGCTTGGTATGAAAAACTTATTAAGCCAATTCCAGAAGGAAAATTATTTAGCTGGCATGCTGTTTTTGATGCTATTCCCAGCATTTTAGAGCATCTACCAACCACGCTAGGCTTAACCTTAGCTGGTGCTGTTTTTGGCTTATTATTAGCTTTGCTTTTTGCGATTGTTAAAATCAATCGAGTAAAAATTCTCTATCCAATCCAAGCTGTTTTTGTCAGTTTTTTACGGGGAACTCCGATCTTGGTACAGCTTATGCTGACTTACTATGGAATTCCTCTTTTCTTGAAATTTCTAAATCAAAAATATGGTTTTGATTGGAATATCAATGCTATACCAGCAGAAATTTTTGCTATCACAGCCTTCGCCTTCAATGAAGCAGCTTACACCAGTGAAACCATTCGAGCAGCTATTCAGGCGGTTAATTCGGGAGAAATCGAGGCTGCACGCAGTTTGGGAATGACTTCGTTTCAAGTTTATCGTCGCGTTATTATTCCAAATGCAGCGGTCATTGCCACACCAACTTTAATCAATGGCTTGATTGGTCTAACGAAAGGAACATCCTTGGCATTCAATGCTGGGATTGTTGAAATGTTTGCTCAGGCTCAAATTCTTGGCGGCTCGGACTACCGATATTTTGAACGCTATATTTCTGTTGCCTTGATCTACTGGTTAGTCAGCATTATCATTGAAAATATAGGTCGCTTGCTTGAAAAGCGGATGGAGATTACCTCTCCTGACAATATTACTAGCGATGTTCCAGGAGGTGTTCGTTAATGATTTCCATTTCAAATTTAACAAAGGAATTCTCCGGTCAGAAGGTTTTAGATGGTCTGACTCTTAATATCCAAAAAGGAGAAGTGATTGCATTGGTTGGGGCATCGGGTGCAGGAAAATCAACTTTTCTGCGTAGCATGAATTACCTTGAGCAGCCAGATTCTGGAAGTATTCAGATTGATGATTTTAAGGTTGATTTCACTAAGATTAGCAAAGATGACATTTTAACCCTGCGTCGTAAACTTGCCATGGTTTTTCAGCAGTTTAATCTTTTTGAGCGTCGTACGGCTCTTGAAAATGTTAAAGAGGGCCTTAAAGTTGTCAAGAAAATGTCCGACCAAGAAGCGACAGCCATTGCAAAGGAGGAACTGCGCAAGGTTGGTCTTTCAGATCGCGAAAACCATTATCCCCGTCACTTATCTGGTGGTCAGAAACAGCGAGTTGCCTTAGCGCGTGCTCTTGCTATGAAGCCTGATGTTTTGCTCCTAGATGAGCCAACGTCCGCTCTTGATCCTGAGTTGGTAGGCGAAGTTGAAAAATCAATTGCTGATGCTGCTAAATCAGGTCAGACCATGGTTTTGGTCAGTCATGACATGAACTTTGTTTATCAAGTTGCTGATAAGGTCTTGTTCTTAGAAAAGGGAAAAATTCTTGAACAGGGTAGCCCAGATGAGATTTTCAATCATCCCAAAGAAGAACGTACCAAGGAATTTTTTGCTAGTTATGCAAAAACGTACATTTAATGCTAGACTTTTGATATAATGAGAGGAGTTGAGAAATTCTCGCTCCTTTTCTATTAGAGATGGGACGATTGGTAAAGGTGATAAGATGTTTTTAGAAATTTTTGCCGTCTATGTTCAAGGGCTGATATTATCTATTGTGACGGTTTTCATTGTTGGAAGTTTGTGGATGGTTTGGCGAGCCGTTAGAAAGCTAGATAAGACGGTTAAAGCTAGACAGGCAATTTTGTACGAGACACTGATGATTGCTGTGATGACTGCTCCAATTCTTTCCTTTGCTTATATGGCAATTTTACTGATGATGAAGTCGTAATCTTTGCATTATTTGTTTAGATTGGTACAATGAAGAGAGAAAATGTAAGGAGAAAAAAGTAAATGTATGATACTTTAATTATTGGTTCAGGACCTGCTGGAATGACGGCTGCACTTTATACCGCACGTTCCAATCTCAAAGTTGGGATTATTGAACAAGGGGCTCCAGGTGGTCAGATGAATAACACTTCTGAAATTGAAAACTATCCTGGTTACGAGCATATTTCAGGACCAGAATTGTCTATGAAGATGTATGAGCCCTTGGAAAAATTCAACGTTGAACATATTTATGGTATTGTTCAAAGCATTGAAAATGACGGACTTATCAAACGCGTTGTGACAGAAGATGAAACTTTTGAGGCAAAAACGGTTATTCTTGCAACGGGGGCTAAGTATCGATTGTTAGATGTTCCTGGCGAGGAGGAGTATACGAGTCGTGGTGTTTCTTACTGTGCAGTTTGTGACGGAGCTTTCTTTCGTAACCAAGATTTACTAGTCGTTGGTGGCGGAGATTCTGCGGTTGAAGAAGCCATCTACTTGACACAATTTGCCAAGTCTGTGACCATCATTCATCGTCGTGACGAATTGCGTGCGCAGAAAATCTTGCAAGATCGTGCCTTTGCTAATGAGAAAATCAAGTTCATTTGGGACTCTGTTGTCAAAGAAATCAAGGGCGGTGATGTCAAAGTTTCCGGTGCGACCGTTGAAAATGTCAAAACAGGTGAAATAAGTGATCACGAGTTTGGCGGAATCTTTATCTATGTCGGAATGAATCCCGTCTCAAATATGGTGACTGGGTTAGGTATCACAGATGAAGCAGGTTGGATTTTGACAAATAACAAGATGGAAACCAGTCAGTCAGGAATTTATGCTATTGGTGATGTTCGTCAGAAAGATCTGCGTCAGATTGCAACAGCTGTGGGTGAAGGGGCAATTGCTGGTCAAGGAGTTTATCATTATATTACAGAACATTTTTGAAAATAACTAAGAGTATTTGACCGCTTTGGTTATTCAATGAAAATCATGAAAAGAAGTCGTAATTAGAAGGTGTATTCACAAGTTAGGTGCTTTTATATAAGAGATAGTTTTTCGCTAAGCAAGGCAGTTTTTTAGGAAATACTGCCTGTATTTTGAAAAAAAAACTAGCGATGAGTAGCTTAAAAACTAGCCTTAGATGGAAGTGCTGAATGGTGAGTACAGGTTCTTAAAGTTTAAGTTCATAAGAACAAGGTGATAAAGTATTGTTTTGATTTTCAAAGAATTGAGGTTCACCAAATAAAACTCTTTTGAGCAGGTTTTGCCTGCTTTTTTTGTTTTTTGCTCTGCGATTTTCCGAAAATATCTGAAAATGTGTTATAATAGTCACAATATTGTGTGAGATACACTTGAAAAAGGAGTTAGCGATGTATAAGGACGACAGTTTAACGCTACACACAGATTTGTACCAAATTAACATGATGCAGGTCTATTTTGAACAAGGCATTCATAATAAACGAGCAGTTTTTGAAGTTTATTTTCGCAAAGAACCTTTCAGTAATGGCTATGCTGTTTTTGCAGGGTTACAGCGTATGGTTGAATATCTTGAAGGACTCAAATTTTCTGAAACGGACATTGCTTATTTAGAAGATTTGGGATATCCCGCAGAGTTTATTGACTACCTAAAACATTTTAAATTAGAGTTAACGGTGCGATCAGCTCAAGAGGGGGATTTGGTTTTTGCTAATGAGCCCATTGTTCAGGTAGAAGGACCATTAGCCCAATGTCAGTTAGTTGAGACAGCTCTGCTCAATATTGTTAATTTTCAAACATTGATTGCTACTAAGGCTGCTCGTATCCGCTCGGTAATTGAAGATGAACCTTTGCTTGAATTTGGAACGCGCCGAGCACAGGAAATGGACGCTGCTATCTGGGGAACCCGTGCGGCTGTCATCGGTGGTGCGGATGCCACATCAAATGTTCGCGCAGGTAAGATGTTTGATATTCCCGTTTCTGGAACGCATGCCCATGCTTTGGTTCAAACTTATGGTGATGACTACAAAGCCTTCATGGCATATGCAAGCACCCATAAAGATTGTGTCTTTTTAGTAGATACTTACGATACACTAAGACTAGGTGTTCCAGCAGCCATTCGTGTAGCCAATGAATTGGGAGATAAAATTAATTTTCTAGGTGTTCGTATTGATTCAGGAGATATGGCCTACTTGTCTAAAAAAGTCCNCCAACAACTCGACGAAGCTGGTTATCCCAATGCTAAGGTCTATGCTTCTAATGACTTAGATGAAAATACTATCCTAAACCTGAAGATGCAACACGCTAAAATTGATGTTTGGGGAGTGGGAACAAAATTAATTACCGCCTATGATCAACCAGCTCTTGGTGCAGTTTATAAAATTGTCTCCATAGAAGATGAAAATGGCGTTATGCAGGATACCATTAAGCTTTCCAATAATGCGGAAAAAGTTTCCACCCCAGGTAAAAAACAAGTTTGGCGAATTACGAGCCGTGCCAAAGGGAAATCTGAAGGAGACTATATCACCTTCACAGATGTTGATGTTAGTGAACTTGAAGAACTTTACATGTTCCACCCAACTTATACTTACATCAATAAGACGGTGCGTGATTTTGATGCTGTTCCACTTTTAGTAGATATCTTTGACCAAGGAAAATTAGTTTATAAACTTCCTAAGCTGAAGGATATTCAGGCATACGCTCGTAAGGAATTTGACAAACTCTGGGATGAATACAAACGTGTTCTTAATCCTCAAGATTATCCTGTCGATCTTGCGCCAGATGTATGGCAAAATAAGATGGATTTGATTGATCGTATTCGAAAAGAAGCACATGCAAAAGGAGAAGTCAAATGAGTTTACAAGATGAAATTATCGCCTATGAAGGCGTAAAGCCAGTCATAGATGCTAAAGAAGAAATTAGAAAATCCATTGATTTTCTAAAAGGCTATCTTAAAAAGCATACTTTTTTGAAAAGCTACGTTTTAGGTATTTCTGGCGGTCAGGATTCTAGTCTGGCTGGTCGTCTCGCCCAGCTTGCTATTGAAGAATTAAGAACAGAGACTGGGGACGACAGTTATCAGTTTATTGCGGTTCGCTTACCTTATGGCATTCAAGCTGATGAGGCAGATGCCCAACGCGCCCTTGCTTTTATTCAGCCAGACGTCAGTTTGACGGTGAATATCAAAGCAGCTGTAGATGGTCAGGTTGAAGCTTTAGTAGCGGCAGGTGTTGAAGTTTCTGATTTTAACAAAGGAAATATTAAGGCACGTCAGCGTATGATTACCCAGTACGCCATAGCGGGTCAGTACAGTGGAGCAGTGATTGGAACGGATCATGCTGCTGAAAATATCACTGCTTTCTTTACCAAATTTGGAGATGGCGGAGCAGATATTTTGCCACTTTACCGCCTTGATAAACGCCAAGGAAAACAACTTTTGGCAGAATTGGGAGCTGATAAAGCTATCTATGAAAAGATTCCAACTGCGGATCTTGAGGAAAATAAGCCAGGAATTGCAGATGAAATCGCCTTGGGTGTGACCTACAATGATATTGATGATTATTTGGAAGGTAAAAAAGTTTCATCAGAAGCTAAGACTAAAATTGAAAATTGGTGGCACAAAGGTCAGCATAAACGCCACTTGCCAATCACTCTTTTCGATGATTTTTGGAAATAGTACTCTTCGAAAAACAACTTATTGGCTTGGGCCTAGACATATAAATCATTTCTATATTAGATACAGAAAGCAGAAGTTTGGATTAACTCTGCTTTTTACTTATAGTAAAATGAAACACAAATAGTACATAATGTGATATAATGTTTTTATGGCATATTCATTAGATTTTCGTAAAAAAGTTCTCGACTATTGTAAGCGAACAGGTAGTATCACAGAAGCATCAGATGTTTTCCAAATCTCACGAAATACCATTTATGGCTGGTTAAAACTAAAAGAGAAAACAGGGAAGCTAAACCATCAAGCAAAAGGAACAAAACCAAGAAAAGTTGATAGAGATAGACTCAAAAACTATTTTAATGACCATCCGGATGCTTATTTGACTGA
>NZ_KB904461.1 GCF_000380105.1 Streptococcus orisratti DSM 15617 | reverse complement strand
GAAAATTTCTTAGAGACAAACTCACTTCCTTCCAATTAGAAACCTACATTGCCAAACATTTATCCATCATCCGATCTGACCCAATCGAACCTTCCAAAGAAAGATAAAAAGCAAGGTACCTGTAAGCTTCACTTATAGAGTAACATAATAGTTGAAAAATAGGGTTAAAAAACCTCCTTTTTGTGCGCCATAAATACAAAAACTATTCCCGTTTTGTCATGAACTGCTCGGACGGGAATAGTTTCTTTAATTGGTCAAATGCTTAACTTAATGACATTGGATCTGTGCCCAGCCTTTTTTCTTGTTTACAAGTTTCTGAAGAGGACTTATTCAACAGTGATAATGACCCTTTGGTAGGCCTTCAATGGGATATCACCATCATCTTGAACTTCCAGAATGATATGGAAGGTATCACCAGACTTGGCATTTTTCGGAATAGTGAAGGTCATTTTTTCTGTATCCGCACCACTGAGTTCAACAGGGTCCACTACTTCACCCTTATCCAGTTGACGAGTCCATCCTAAGGACAAACCATATTCTTCGTTAATAGCCTCAACTGCCTTGCTCTTACCGGTATATTCTTGGTAAGAATCTGCTTCAAAGTAGCGCCACCATTTATAGGTCAACTCGTCCTTATCCGGGTCACTGGCTTGGGCTGTTAAGGCTACCTTGTCCCCAGCCTGGGCAGTAAGCTCAGTCCCTTCCTTGACGGTGGCAGTTGGATTGTGGTTGGCATCTTCATAGTTTTCTGCCACTCCCCAGTCCGCACGGGCTGCAAAGTCGTTATTGATGTCCGTCAGCCAACGGGTCAAGGTGTATTGTGACTCAAATTGCTTGGTGTAGGGGTTGTAATCCAGGACTGTGTTTTGTAGGAGGCTATCATTGGTTCGTCCGAATCGTCCACCCCAGCCTCCGTACTCTGGATAAGCCACATTATTGAGCCCATTTTGAAGGAGGAAGAAGTATGATGGGGAATCCCCTTCGGAGATGAAGTCATACTGCTGATACTGGGGATTGTTTTTCAGGTAGTCTTCGGAGCCCCGCTGTTCCTCTGGCAACTCGCCCCCAATGAGATTCCCATCTCCCATCGAGGCGTAGAGGTCCATCAGGGGACCATTGTTATCCAGGATGTTTGCCTTCTGCCAATCTGCCAGAAGGGTCTCATTGACTGCATCGGGGTTAGCTTGCCAGAGATAGGCAAAGTACCAGAAGTTGGACTGGTCATTGATGACTTTAAGGTCAGGCCAAGATTTTGCAATGTAGTTACTATAGCTATCATCTTGGTCAAGGATGATGTAGAGAACCAGTTTCTGATTGATTTTTTCTTGAATCTCTTCCCAGTCTTCTGTGTCCTTGTACTTTTCCTCAATGGATTTCAGGGCCCTGGCAGTGGTATTGGTGCCACCCCAAGTTTGAACATAGAGGGTGCGCTCATCATCGTCCAAAAAGAGGTCCATCAGAAATTCTGATCCTTCTGTCTCCTCTTCCATTTCTCCAACATTTGAAATATTGCCAATCTTGGTGATCTGGCGGATACTGTCAGCTGTCGGATAGCCTTCGGCATGCTTGGCGAGATTTGGCTGGATTTCTTCATAGGCATCAATCATCTCATAAATCCAGTCGGTTCCTGTCCAGCGAAATGGTTCGATACCCTTTTCTTCATCACCTGCATAATGGTAGGTCGAGCTTGTGATGACAATTCCTGCCAGGTCCATCTCATTGGCATAATAGAAATAGCGAATCATAGAGTTCATGTCATCGACTTCACCATCTGTGGTGATGACCGTTCTGTATTTTTCTCTTATTTCTGACGAAGTTTCATTTGTTGAGTCATTTGCCAACTGATTGCTACAAGCTGCTATAGCAAGACAGCCCAATCCAACAATTCCCATCCTGATAACCTGTTTCCAATTCATATCCTACCTCCTCTTATTCCGCATACTTGGCATCGATGACGGAACTAAACCAGCGTCCATTTAGAACGGTTTTGTTGAGCTCATCCTTGATGGCGGTTGACAAAGTCGCATCAGCTTCCATCTTAGCTAAGATGTCTTCTGCCGTTTCCTTGTCGCTGGACATTTCTATCTTGACCTTCTCCAGGTCCGCATCCATGCTCAGCACCTCTTGGTTGGACGCCGTCCAGGCCTCCCATTTTGGCAGGTCATCCCCGTTTGGATCACCTGTGGTCACAAAATTTTTGAGGTAGGCCTTGAAATCCTTGCTCAACTCTTTGGCACCTGCCGATTCAAAGTCATCCCCAATAAAGGTTGCATAGTTGGACGGGGTTTGCAGGAGGGGTTCAAAAATACCATGGAAGGCACCCAGTAGGCCAGCTACCGTTGGAGCTGAAGTACCATCGTCACCAAAAGAAATTTGGCTAATATAGATAGAGGAACTGTATTTGCCATCCATGAGTCGAGCACTTTCAACTGTATTAGATAGGCGATAGAGCTCACCGCCATAGGTTTCTGCATAGGTAAATTCCTTGAACAGGTTTTCATCCTTAAAGAGACTACCATCGCTCACAGAAGTCGAGAAACGTTTGTCAAAGGCTGTAAAGAGAGAGAACTCGCTGGTTCCAGTGACCAAAAGCAAAGGAACATCATTGTATTTCTTGGTTTTAAAGCCTTCCTTTGGAATAACCACTCCATCCTTGTAGAGATGAGGGAATACTAACATGCGGATTGCCGCATTGCCCATAAGTGGTGCCAGTCGATCTGCCGAAATGGAATAGAGGTAATCCTCGACATCCTTGTCACTGGTCAGTAACCACTCCTTGGCCGCAGCTTCATCCGCCTTCACCCCGTCTTCGACAACCAGCGGAGCTAGGGCAGTCGCAAAAATTTCCTGACTTTCGGCTTCATCTGCTAGTGTCATGCCTCCACTGAAAGAAATGGCCTTATGGTATTTGCCCTTAAAGAGGGGAGAAATAAGGGTGGCCATAACATCTCGTCCGCCCGCTGAAAAACCAGCTAGGGTCACATTGTTCTTATCCCCACCAAAGACCTCAATATTCTCTTGCACCCAATCCAGGGCTGCCGCAATATCCAAGAGGGTAAAATTACCTGATTTTTCTAAATCAGTTCCAGTCTTCAAGGCCTCCAAGGGGTTAAACCCTAGAGCCCCTAAACGGTAATTGACAGACACATAGACCGCATTAACATCCTTGACAAAGGTATTTCCCTTGATTTCTTGGGCGTGGCCTGTCTGGTTGTTGCCCCCATGCAAGAAGACAATAACGGGCAGACCTGCCTCTGTCGTATCGGGCCGTACCAAATCCAGATTTAAGTCCCCTTCAGAACCGACCACTTCTCCATTAGAAAATTGAACGAACTTCTCACCGGCCTTAGTCGCATCAAAGGTCTTTTTCCAAGCTTTAACGGTCTGTGGTTCCTTCCAACGCAAATCCCCGACAGGGGCAGCTGCATAGGGAACGCCTAGCCATTCCAAGACCCCATTTTCCTGGTCTTGCTTGCCCTTGACCTGACCACTGGCGATGGTTTGAGTGACTTCATTCTTAAAGGTGACAGCTTCTTTTTTGGTCTGGCTACATGCCGCTAAAAAGAGTAGCAGGACCAAACTGAGCCAATAGAACAGTTTCTTTTTCATATGTTTCTAATCCTTTCTTTGAAAAACACCAACAGTATTAACTAAAAACGAAACCTCCTTTCATAGATGAGTATCTATCTAACAAAAACAGAAAAGGAGCCGGGGAGTATTTCCCTAGCCCCTTTGATGCCTTATCAAAGTTAACAATCATTATTTAACAGCGGTTAATAGGTAGTCGCCTACATTGACGCGTGCTTCTTGAGTTGTCAAAACATCGTCATAATCTGCTGAATTTGTCACAATAACCGGAGAGATGATAGGAAGATTTGCATCACGAATAGTTGCCAAATCAAATTCAATCATTTTTTGACCCGCTTCTACTTTATCACCAACTTCAACAAATTTCTTGAAACCTTTACCAGCAAGAGATACAGTATCCATACCAATATGAATAAGGATTTCTGCACCGTTTTCTGTACGTATGCCAACAGCATGTCCTGTTGGAAATACAAGAGTAATTTCACCATTTACAGGCGCAACAACTGTACCATCAGCAGGCTTAATGGCAATCCCTTTGCCCATAGCCCCTGAGGCGAAGACTTCATCAGGGACATTTTCAAGTTTAACCACTTCACCAATCATTGGGCTAGCAATGATTTCTTGCTTGATTACTTTCAAATTAGCAGCTGGTGCCTCTGTTTTTTCATCAGCTGATACAGTTTTAGGACCACCGTAAAGATAAGGAATTTTAGTGAATTGTGTAAGAACAAAACCAAGAACAAATGATGCAGCAATAGCAATCAAATAGTAGATAAGGTTCATTGAGTTTTTAGCATTGATAAATGATGGAATTGAGAAAAGCCCCATACCACCCATAACATACATTTTGACATCCATCAGACCAAGGAATGCACCTTGAATAGCACCAGCAACACAAGTCATGATGAATGGCGTACGCATTGGAAGGGTAATACCATAAATCGCAGGTTCAGTAACACCGAAGAGGGCTGAGATAAGGGCTGGAATAGCTAATTCACGAACTTTTTCTTCTTTAGTACGCAACATAATGTTAAGCAAAGCACCTGCTTGTGAGAAACAAATCGCAATTGACGCGACAAGGAGTGTGCCTGAAGGATTTTGTTGTAATTCAAGAATAGCAAGTGGAACAAGTCCCCAGTGAAGACCGAACATAACCAATACTTGCCAGGCAGCACCAAGGATAAGTCCGTAAAGGATTGGGCTGATACCATAAATGCTTGTAAAGAGCGTACCAACTAAATCACTTGCATAGTTCATGACAGGACCAATAGCTAAGTAAGCAAGTGGAACTGTAAGCAAGAGAACACAGAAAGGAACGACAAAGACCTTAACCACATCCGGAATAACCTTCTTAAAGAAATGTTCAATCTTTGAACCAACCCAGACTGTCAAGATGATTGGGAGTACAGTTGAAAGGTAGCTTGAAGTTGGGAAGATAACTGGAAGACCTAAGAATTTCACACCGCCCTTAGCAAAGCTAGCCGCAATGTCAGGATATACCAAAGCAAAGCCAAGAGCGAGCGCTGTAAATTGATCCATCTTGAAACGTCTAGCTGATGTAATAGCCAAGACTAGCGGTAAGAATTGGAATAGTCCGTCACCAGCAGCATTCAAAATGATGTAGAGGCCATCAGTCTTGGCAACGCCAACAGCTACTAGTATAGCAACAATCCCTTTAATCATACCTGCTGCAGAAAGCACGCCTAGCATTGGCTGGAATAACCCAGAAACCAACGCTATGAAACGGTCAAAGAGATTACCTTGAGGAACATCTCCTTCATCTACATCAATACCGCCTTCTCCTTGGATACCAGCAACCTTGAGAACGGTATCATAAACATCCGGCACGTGGTTACCAATAACAACTTGATATTGTCCACCAGCCTTAACAACTGTTACAACACCATCGCGTTGTTTAAGGTAATCATCATCAGCCTTGCTTTCATCTTTCAAGGTGAAACGAAGACGTGTAACACAATGCACTAATTTGACAATGTTGTCTTTTCCACCAACATGGGCAACAATGTCCTGTGCTAATTCAGTATAATCTTTAGCCATTTTATGGCTCCTTTCTTTTTACCTGGTTTTATCAAAACAAAAAACCTAAACAAATACCAAAGTGTACACCACTTCCTCAAAATGGAAACGTCTGTACATTCTCGTATTTATCTAGGTTTTGCCTGCTTACCAGTAACAATCCTTATGTTTATATTATAGCAGAACATTTCAAAATTGCAAGCGCTTTTATAAAAAATTTTAATCTTCAGTAAAAAATTGTAACTGACCTAAATTTACCAAATTGTAACTGAAAGTTCTATAATGAAATTAGCCACTTAAAAATTTAAAAACCTCAGAAAAAACTGAGGTACAAAATCGAGTCAAGGACATCTGAGTTTGATTTTTAAAGAAAGAATAAAACGGTTCTATCTCTAGACTACTGGTTTAATGCAGGGCTTTAATACACTTGCCATTTTTCTGCAAAATTAAGGACTTTTCACTTACTAGCCTCAAGTCTTTGAATATGAATTGTCAGATAAACCTGCTCATCACGACTCATTGGAAAGTCAAAGCGTGACTCTACATAATCCTTGATACGTTGCGTACAGATAAAAGCTTCAGGATAGTTTAGTTTGACTTGTTCGTAAAGAAAACTATCATTTTTCCCTTGAACAGAGCCATTCAAAACGCGCTGAACAAAATATCTGACATGCGTGACAAAGCGATTATAACTTACGGATTCCTCATCAAAAGATGTTCCATAATAAAGCCGAACAATATCTAAATTATCAGCAACCGTCTTTGACAGTTGATAATTTTTCTCCACCATACCCGCATCTTTTTCAGCATTGATGAAATGCAGAGCTATCGAGGCTGCTTCGTCTTCAGGTAAGCATACCCCTAATTTCTTATTAAGTATTTCAATGGCATCTTTAGCCAACTGAAATTCTTTTGGAAAGAACTTGCGCACCTCCCACCCCAATGGGTTGTCAATCGTTAATTTATCTTTAAGGCGAATGAGCGTGAAATGCAAATGATCTGCCAAAGAAATATAAAGAGATGTTTCGAAAGTCACTCCCAACCCCTCTTGAGCATGTTTGATAATATCAAAAACAGCCTCAATCTCTTCATTACTAAGATCTACATAAACCCTAGACAACTCATTAGCAATATTACTATCTTCTAGGACAAATTTCTTTTCAATCTTTGAAAGATCTAACTCATCTCCTACTTTTTTCTGAAAGCCTAGCCCCTTGCCCATAACAATAGCCTCTTCCCCGCTGTCTTCTCTAATTTGGACAACATTGTTATTGTAGACCTTGTCAATTTTCATTCTAGTCCTCCTACAAATGAGATATAAATAACCTAGATACACCGAAAAATCAGTCCAAAGACTTCATCGAGTATCTAGGTTTTGCCTGCTTATCAGTAACAATCCTCTTCCACATAATTGTATCAAAAAGCAGGATAAAATGAAAGGGGATACAAGATATTTTATAGATGGATTTTTTAATCTTACATTAACAGTTTTCTGACAGTGTCAATCTCAGGTTCATTTACAACTAGAAAAATGGTGTTCCCTGCTGTCAAACGTGTATTTCCTGTAACAACTTCTGCTTGTTTATGATGAACTTGTGTCGTGATGAGAACATTTTTGGGGAGAGTTAATTCTTTAACATATTTACCAGCTATTTTATCTGAAACTGTGAGTTCAATCAAGGTCGGTTCAATGACCTCACGATTAGATGGGAGGGTCATTTTAGCAAGCATGGCTTCATAAATTGGTTCTCCTTTACAAATGTCCATTGTCAGATAGGAAACCAGAGTTACCACACCGATGGCCATCAATTGGCGAAGATCTCCAACCATCTCTGTCACTAAAATCATTGCCGTTAGCGGAGCTTTTGATATAGCACCGAAGTAACCTGCCATACCAAGCACAATAAACAAAGGGAGGATGCTGGCATCAAGCAACCGCATATTTTCAAAAAAGAGAGCAAAAGATAATCCTGCCAAAGCACCGAGGGTCAAAATCGGAAGAAAAATTCCTCCCGGAAGACCGCTACCGTAGGAAATCATACTCCAGACAAACCGTATGATAAAAAACAGCAAGGCAATTTCCAAAGTAAGGTGACTATCTGATAAAGAAGTGATGATACTGTTACCCCCACCTAGAAGTTGTGGGAAAAAATAAGCAATAGGCAAGGTTAAGACAACCGCGATAAGACCATAAAAATACGATGGTAGACGCAACATTTTCCCCAGTTTATCATAAAAATTACCAACATTTAGAATGACAATCTCATAGATATAACCCAAAACACCCAAAAAAATACCCAATAATAGAAAAATCCAATATTGTTTAAGTTCAAGAGAAGGAAGATTTCCTGGCATAGCCAAAACAGGCGTCAAACCAAAAATATTAAGTGAAATAAAATTTGCAACTAAACTAGCAACTAATGCTGTCACCCAAACAAGACTTGAAAAGTGATGATAAACTTCTTCCACGACAAAGAGTAAGCCAGCAATTGGTGCATTAAAGGCGGCAGACAAGCCTGCTGCTGCACCACCTGCTATCAAAACACGTTTTTCAACACGACTTGCTTCTAAAAAGTGTGCCAAACCTTTAGCAGTCATAGCTCCCAATTGAATGCTTGGACCTTCACGTCCCAACATAAGTCCCATAGAAATGGCAAGAATACCACCTACAAATTTTTTCCAGAGGACACTCAACCAATTAGGGTGAAGTAAGCCTTTCAATTCCCCCTCAACATGAGGAATCCCCGAACCTTTAATATCAGAGTCTGACTTAATGAGAATACCAATAAAGATGACACACATCAAACTAATTGCAGCAAGAGGCAATAGCAAGAGAGGATTGGACTGAGCTTGATGATAAAAAGACTTAACTTGTTCGAAAATTAGCTCAATAAATAGTCTAAAAAGACTAACAACGACACCAGAGGCAATACCGATAAGAATGCCTCGCCAAACGAAATTTAAAATGGAACCAGTAGCAAACTGGAATTCCTCATGATGATTATGCATAATATCTCCATTTTTGCCTTGCGGTAAGAAATCTAGAACATAAAAGACAATGTTATACTCAATGAAAATCAAAAGTAGCCTAGGAAACGAAGCCGACGATAGAACTTGAGTTCATCAAGGCAAGTTGACAACGGATAATTTTGATTTTCGAAGAGTATTAGAACTTCTATCACTCTTTCTCCCTCTATTGTACCAAAACTCATACTAAGTTTCGAGGAGATTTTTATAAATTCAAAAGAGCCTAAACCGCAGAAGATCTTTGTTTGACCTCCTATATGCAGTCCCTTAGACTCTTTTAGACTATACTATTTTCGGTACATCTTGAATTGAAGATAGAGGTCATTATATATACCTAACCATTTCTCACCTAGATTATCATAAACCTCGAGATTAGCAATGGTTTTTTCAGAAGGATAAAAAGCTTTATCATTTTTAATGTCATCTGGTAACAAGGCTTTAGCGGCTTTATTTGGTGTTGCATAACCAATATATTCAGCATTTTGTGCAGCATTCTTAGGATCCAACATAAAGCTAATGAAAGCATAAGCTTCTTTCTTATGTTTTACTGTTTTTGGAATAACAAGATTGTCAAACCAAAGATTAGAACCCTCACTCGGTACCACATAGCGCAAATCTTCATTTGAACTCAGCATTTCACTAGCTTCGCCTGAAAAAGTGACACCGATGGCTGCATCACCTTGAATCATATACCCCTTCATTTCATCACCGACAATAGCCTTGATATTAGGAGTTAAACTATTTAGTTTTTGTTCTACTTCTTCTAGACGCTCGTAATTTTTAGTATTTAAACTATATCCTAAAGTATTTAGACCTAACCCCATAATCTCACGCGCACCATCAACCAACATGATATCATTTCGGTATTCTTCTCGCCATAAATCCTTCCAGTGTTCTGGTGCTTGTTTGACCATTGTTGTGTTGTAAACAATTCCGACTGTTCCCCAAAAATATGGAATGGAATAATCATTTTTGGGATCAAAACTCAGTCCTAAGAATTCATCCCCTATATTATCCAAGCCACTGATTTGTGATTTGTCCAGTTTAACCAAAAGATTTTCCTTAATCATCTTATCAATCATGTAATCAGAAGGAACAGCGATATCATAGGTAGTTCCGCCTTGCTTAATCTTAGTGTACATAGCTTCGTTGGAATCAAAGGTCTCATATTGGACTTCAATACCTGTCTCTTTAGTAAACTTGGTTAAAAGTTCAGGATCAATGTAATCTCCCCAATTGTAAATCACCAACTTATCAGACTGACTTCCGGAACTTGAACTCTTTTGCAAATAAAAAGCAAAGCAAAATAAAATGAGAATGATGGCAACAACCCCTGCCACAAAAGAATAAAGTTTACGCATGCTTTTCCTCCTTCTCCTGTGAAATAAAATAGTAGCCAATCACCAACAAGACACTAAATAAGAAGACAATAGTAGATAAAGCATTGATTTCTAAAGAAATTCCTTTACGTGCTCGTGAGTAAATTTCAACAGATAGGGTTGAAAAGCCATTCCCAGTGACAAAGAAAGTGACTGCAAAATCATCCAATGAATAGGTAAAGGCCATAAAGAAGCCTGAAATAATTCCTGGGGTTAGATAGGGGAGCATAACCTCACGCAACATCTGCCAAGTGCTTGCACCTAAATCATAAGCCGCTTTAATCATATCATCATTCATCTCTTTGAGACGGGGCAATACCATAAGCACCACAATTGGAATTGAAAAGGCAACGTGACTGAGTAGTACTGATAGGAAACCGAGCTGGAACCCTAGAAAACCTAGCATCGTGAACAAAATAAGGAAACTAGCACCAATCATAACATCAGGGGAAACTAGTAAGACATTATTCAGAGATAAAAGAGCATTCTGATATTTTGATTTAGTTTGATAAATAAAAATCGTTCCGAAAGTACCAATAATAGTTGCAATTAAGGCACTCAAGAAGGCTAAAAAGAATGTCTGTACCAAAATCAACATGAGACGACTATCTTCGAACATTGTTTGGTAATGTTCCAAAGTAAACCCTGTAAAGCCATTCATATCACCAGCAGAATTGAAAGAGTAAAAAATCAAATAAGCAATTGGAACATAAAGGATAACAAAGACAAGAGTCAAATATAAATTTGCAATTTTTTTCATTTTTGTCTCTCCTTCGTTAGCCACATGGTTGCTAGCATTGCCATAATTAAAATCACACCAATCGTTGACCCCATTCCCCAGTTTTGTGTTGTGAGAAAATGTTGCTCAATAGCGGTTCCAAGCGTAATCACTCGATTTCCTCCAATTAAACGGGTCAGCATAAAGAGACTTAAACTAGGAATGAAAACAGACTGAACCCCACTTCTGACACCATTTAGAGATAGTGGAAAAATCACTCTGGTAAAGGTTTGTGCATCGGTTGCTCCTAAGTCATAACTGGCATTGATGACGTTGTCATCAATATCGTCGAGTGCATTAAAAATTGGCAAGAGCATAAAAGGAATCTCAATATAGGAGGCAACAAAAATGAAAGAAAAATCCGTAAATAAAATTTGCTTTGGCCCGATACCAACAAATTCTAAAAAGGCATTGACACCACCTTGATGACCAAAAATCCCCATAAAAGCGTAAGCCTTTAACAAGAGATTAACCCAAGTAGGTAAAACAATCAACATCAACAACAGTTGCTTGTGTTTGAGTTTTGTCAATAAATAAGCAGCTGGGTAACTAATAATAAGTGTCACCAAGGTAATAACTCCGGCATAAATTATGGAATTAAAACTCATACGAAGGTAGGTCCATGAACTAAAGAAAGTCGCATAGTTAGCAAGAGTAAAGTGACCTTGAATATCAAAAAACGATTGATAAAGCAAGAGGAACAAGGGTGCAACAACAAATAAAGCAATCCAAAGTAGATAGGGTACAGAGAACAGACTAGAGGTTTTCTTCATGTCTCTCCTCCTCAATGGCATTAATCAGACCATCTTCATGCTCTTCAATTTCCACATATTCTTCAATACGCGCATCAAACTCTTCTTCAGTCTCATTGAGACGCATGATATGAATATCTTCTGGGGTAAAATTCAACCCAATAACCTCACCCTCAATAGCCTTACGCGTAGAATGGATCATCCATTCGTTGCCTAATTCATCGTAGGCGATAATTTCATAGTGAACCCCCCGAAAAAGCTGCGTGTCAACCTTGACTTGCAATTTACCTTCTTCTGGCAGCGTAATCTGCAAATCCTCAGGACGAATGACAATTTCAACTGGTTCATTGGGACGCATCCCACCATCAACCGCCTCAAAACGTTTGCCGTTAAATTCTACCAAATAATCTTTAATCATTTTACCGGACAGAATATTAGATTCCCCGATAAAATTTGCTACAAAATGGTTAATTGGTTCATCATAGATATCAACAGGTGTCCCCGATTGAACAATTTCCCCCTCATTCATGACAAAAATCCAGTCTGACATCGCCAAGGCTTCTTCTTGATCATGTGTGACAAAAACAAAAGTGATTCCAAGACGTTGCTGTAACTCTCGCAATTCGTACTGCATTTCCGTTCGTAGTTTTAAATCAAGAGCCGATAGCGGTTCATCCAAGAGAACAACACGCGGTTGATTAATAATGGCACGTGCAATCGCTACACGCTGACGCTGACCACCTGATAATTTTTGAATAGGACGTTTCTCAAACCCTTCCAATTGCACCATTTTCAGAGCTTCTTTTACTCGGATTTCAATTTCCTTTTTGTCTACCTTTTTTAGTTTTAAAGCAAAAGCGACATTTTCAAAAACATTCATATGTGGAAAAAGAGCATAATTTTGAAAAACAGTGTGGACATCGCGTTTATTGGTTGGGACATCATTGATTCGTTTGCCATCCAGATAAACATCACCCGATGAAGCGTCTAAGAGACCAGCAATGATATTTAAAATAGTGGACTTTCCACTACCTGAAGCACCTAGAAGGGTGTAAAATTTCCCTTCTTCCAGTTCAAAATTAATGTTTTTCAAAACAACGGTATCGTTATCTTCGAAAACTTTTGACACATTATTAAATGCAATGATTGGATTAGTCAATTCTCATAAAACCTCTATATTCTATTTTTAACAAGGGGGTCACATCTTCAAGAAAGGAAAGTTCACATGCTTACACCTTGTTGAACAAGCAGTAACCTTTATAACCTTAGATGAGCACATCTATTCATTAGACTTGTCAGAAAGCTTTTCTCCAATAATTCGAACTTCTGGCTCTAAACGAATACCAGAATGAGCTTCGACAGCCTCAATGACATAAGTAATTAAATCTTCATAATCTTTAGCACAGCCGTCAGCGACATTAACCATAAAACCAGCATGTTTTTTACTCACTTCAACGCCACCGATACGGTAACCTTTTAAGTTGGCTTCACTAATCAGCTGACCAGCAAAATGACCAAGTGGTCGCTTAAATACAGATCCGCACGACGGATATTCTAGGGGTTGTTTTAATTCACGCAGATGGGTCAAGCGAGCCATCTCTTGACTGATTTTGACATAATCCCCCGCCCTAAGAGCAAATTTAGCAGAAATAACCACATCTCCTGTATCTTGAACAACCGAATGGCGGTAGCCAAATTTCATATCGCGTCCTTCAATGGTTTTGATATTTCCTTCTTTAGTCAACACTTGGGCAGAAATCAAAATGTGAGCAATCTCACCACCGTAGGCTCCAGCATTCATAAAGACAGCTCCACCAATGCTACCAGGAATGCCACAGGCAAATTCAAAGCCAGTTAAACTATGGAATTTTGCAACACGGGTCGTCTCAATCAGATTGGCTCCTGCTTCTGCTTCAATAACATAACCGTCAACTGTCACTCCATTGAGCTTATCAAACATAATGACAAAGCCACGGATACCCCCATCTCGCACAATAATATTACTAGCGTTTCCCAAAACCATCCAAGGTAGGCTATGAGCATTTGCAAACTTGACAATCCGAGACAGCTCATAGCGATTTCTAGGAAAGGCCAAATAGTCTACTGGGCCTCCTACTTTTGTATAGGTGTACTTTTTTAGAGGTTCAGCAACACGAATGTCAATTCCCTTTAACTCTTCATTTAAAAAATTAATCATGATTTCTTTCCAAACTTTTCAATACTAAAAAATCGGCACAAAGCCGATTATAATTATATCAAAAAACACAAGATTTGACGATAGGAATTCTAAACTTTTACAATGTGACTGGTGTCCAGTTGGAGTAATTTTTCAGAGAGTTTTTCTCCCTTAACTCTTAAGTCTGGATCAAGTTCCAAAAGAGGCACCAGAACAAAAGCCCGCTGAGTCATGTAGGGATGAGGGATTTTGAGTACTTCCGTATCAATGACTTCCTCACCAAAAAGCAGGATGTCAATATCCAAGGTTCTTGGCCCCCAATGTTGATGCCGAACACGGTCGAGTTCCTTTTCTATTCTTTGACAATGGCCGAGCAATTCTTGCGATTTAAGCTGTGTTTCAAGTTCACAACAGAGGTTGAAAAAATCATCTTGATCTGTCAGACCCCAAGCTGGTGTTTCATAGAGTGAGGACACCTCAATAAGTTGTGTTCTCGGCAGCTTTGATAAGGCGGTAATTGCTCTATTCAGATAGTCTCGTCTGTCTCCAATATTTGAACCCAAACTTAAATACACGCGTGTCATCGACTACGCTCCAATTCAACTCCTACCGCATCATAATGTCCCTTAATCGGAGGATTTTCTTTGGTAATACGAAGAGTGATAACTTGTACAGCAGCAAATTGTTCAAAAATATCCTCACAAATAGCACCAGCTAAACGTTCAATCAGTTTGTATTTTTTCCCTTCTACCTGACGTTGAATCGTCTCAAAAACCATCCCATAGTGTACCGTGTCTTCCAAGTCATCTGTCTGTGCTGCTTTTTCTAAATCCACCTGTAAAGTACAATCAATGACAAAAATTTGACCTAAGGTCTGTTCCTCAACAAAAGCACCGTGATAACCATAAAAACGGCAACCTTTCAAAATAATCTTGTCCATTTCCGTCTCCTAAATTAATTGGCTAATAACCTTAACAATGTCGCGGTTAAGATCAACATTATGAACGCGAACGATCTGACATCCTTTACTGATAGCCCAAGCAGAAAGAGCCGCTGTCCCCATATCTCTCTCCAAAGCGGCAGTATCGCCTCCAAGAAGATAGTCCACTACACGTTTACGAGAAATACCAAAAAGGACAGGATAACCTAGCTGACAAACCTTATCTAGCCCTTTAAGTAAGTCTATATTTTGCTCAACATTTTTGGCAAAACCAAAGCCAGGATCAATCCAAATATTTTCCCTAGCAACTCCAGCTTCTAATGCAGCTTGAGCTCGTTTATTCAAAAAGTCGCAGACTTCTAACGTGATATTTTGATAACTCTCCTCATCTTGGTTGTGCATTAAAATGATAGGAACATTTTTTTCAGCCGCTAAGGCCAACATCTGACCATCATAGAGTCCCGCCCAAACATCATTAAGAATATCAGCTCCAGCTTCTAATGCAGCACGTGCAGTTTCTGTTTTATAAGTGTCAATACTGACCAAGACATCAAAGCGCTCCTTAATCGCCTTGATAACAGGAACTACACGTGTAATCTCTTCCTCTGTCTCTACAAAAGTGTATCCAGGTCGTGTTGATTCTCCACCAACATCAATAATTTTGGCACCTTCTTCTACCATTTTAGCAACCTGTGCCAAAGCCTGTTCAATCTCAGTGTAATGCCCCCCATCAGAAAAAGAATCAGGTGTCACGTTCAAAACACCCATAATACAAGCATTTCCTGAAATATCATGTTTTCCAATTTTCATAGTTTCTCCTTACTTCTCACGAATTAAAGATAGTATCTCCTTACGTTCTTCACGATTATCTTTGAAAATACCTCTAGCAACTGTTGTAACAGTTTTACTACCAGGCTTTTTGATACCGCGCATGGTCATGCACATATGCTCTGCTTCCAACATGACAAAAACACCTTTAGGCTGCAAGGCCTCTTCAAGAGCATCCGCAACCTGAGCATTGAGACGCTCTTGAAGTTGAGGACGTTTGCTAGCAACTTCAACGGCTCGTGCTAGCTTGCTCAGACCAGTGACGCGACCATCACTTGGCAGATAGGCAACATGGGCCACACCATAAAATGGCACAAGATGATGTTCACACATAGAATAAAAAGGAATATCCTTGACCAAGACAACCTCGTCATGATTTTCAGTAAAAACAGCAGTAAATTGATCCTTAGGATCCTCATTTAGTCCTGAAAACATTTCTTGGTACATTTTTGCGACACGTTTAGGAGTCTCAATAAGCCCCTCTCGTTCAGGATTTTCTCCCAAAGCCTCTAACAACTGATAGATAGCTTGTTCCAGTTTTTCTTGATTGTTCGTCATATTTTGTAATCTCATTTCTCTTTATTCTGTCTTGGCTGTCTTGAGAGAAGTTCTTGCCTCACTTGCGAGATAAAATAAAGCGATCCTGTAATGATATAAAAATCTTTTTCACTCTGCTCATCTATCTCATCCAACCAATCTTGCCACTTTTCAACTCTGTGGTAACCTTTTGGATAGTCAGTCAAGTTGAGGGCAGTTGGGTAATCAAAACTCGTCACCTGGACAGGGGCTACTTGACTAAGAATGGACAGCATACTATCGACTGGCTTAGTGTTAATAGCCGCTAGGAGGATGTGGATGTTCTTATCTTTATAAGATTTCAAAACATCAACCAATGCAGTAATGCTCTCATTATTGTGTGCTCCATCAATCATGACATTTGGTGCCATCAGTTCTGTTCGCCCTGCCCATTTGGTTTGCAAAAGTCCCTGTCTTATGGCTTTTTCATCAACTTTTGGATAATCTTCCGACAAGAGCAAAGCTGCAGTGATGACTAGACTAGCATTGCTAACCTGATGTTCTCCTTTCATTAAAAGACGAACATTCGTCATTCGAACCGTCTGGCTGGTATAATCAAATCCTCCTTTGTGTAAGGTGACATGAAAGTCTTTGTTTAAGCGGTAAGTTTGACTTTTATTTTGTTGAGCATTTTTTTCAAATACTTCAACGACATCCTCACGTTCACTGGCATAAATAAATGGAACGCCTTCTTTGAGAACACCAACTTTTTGCGCAGCAATTTCTTTATATGTCTTGCCAAGGACAGCTTGATGATCCAATCCGATAGATGGGCAAATAACTGCTAGAGCTTTAAAAACATTGGTAGAATCATATATTCCCCCCATACCTGCCTCAATAAAAGCAATATCAACTGGGTGCTGGTGACCAAAATATTCAAACATTAAAACAGTGATAACTTCAAATTCCGTTGCCGCTTCAAAGTCAGGCATTTTATCTAAAGCATCCACAATCGGTTTAACCTTTTCAACCAATGTTACAAAATCAGGCTCGGAAATCATCTCACCATCAATGCTGATACGTTCTCTAAAGTCAACAATATAAGGTGAGGTAAATGTCCCAACATGATAGCCAGCTTGACTGAAAATATGTTGTAAGTAACTGGTTGTTGAACCTTTACCATTTGTTCCGACAATATGAACAGCAGACAAATTATTCTGCGGATTGCCAAGTTCATTTAACATCCAGAGCATACGTTCCAAGCCTGGTTTAATACCAAATTTTAAACGACTATGTATCCAATTCAAGCATTCTTGATAATTCATGATGACACTTCTTTCAAAAACAGATTAGTTCTATTATACCACAGGAAAGAGACTAGAAACTAACTAAGCTGACTTTTATCCTTGTATTCAAATATTAGTTTTATTAATCAACAATCTCCAAAGGATAAAGGCCACGAACAGCGTTACAAGCATACACTTGTTGTGCTTTCTTTAGATCTTCTCTAGTCAATAAAACTTCTTTGACCTTACCGCTTTTGATGAGATAGTTTCGATAAATTCCTTCTAAAAGCCCCACTTTAGCAGGCGGCGTCAACCATTCCCCATCAATCTCTAAAATGAGATTTGCAATAGAAGTTTCTTGAAGATAGCCTTCTGGAGAAATAAAGATTTGGTCACTACCCTGTGTAGAAATATGCGGCCGATAAGATGTCTTGAAAAAAGTGAATGGTTGGTCAAGCAACACTTTTCGCTCCACAAGCTTTGCTTTCAAAAATGTTTTGGGGAGATCTGCAAGTTCTTCAGTATCAAGGTGCAACTGCCCAGATTTCTCAAGTCTGATTCGCATACGATAGTTTTGCTGCTTATCAAGTCCTTTCAATGCCTCCTCAATATTTCTTCTTGCCTTATCTTTATCAAATGAATAGTTAAAATAGTCGCTTGATTCTAAAAGACGTTGCAAATGCTCCTCTAAAAACGTAAGCTTTCCCTCACAAATTTTTCCAGTTGTTATCAGGTCAAATTGTTTTTGCTGCCTATAAAGTATAGCACTCTTTTGACATGTTTCTTCGTATTCATCTTGCCATTGACTATCCCAGGTAATGCCGCCACCTACTCCATAAATAGCCTGACTACGATAAATCTGCAAGGTTCGTATAGCAACATTAAAAATGCAATCTCCGTTTGGTAGGCAGATTCCCACCGTTCCACAGTAAACACCACGCGGTTCATTCTCTAGACGATAAATGGTGTCCATTGTGGATAATTTGGGTGCACCTGTGATAGAACCACAGGGAAATAGAGCTGTAAAAACATCTACCAAATCCGTATCAGTTTTTAAATGACTTTCAATGGTTGATGTCATCTGCCAGACCGTTGAATAGCGCTCAAGCTGACAAAGTTTAGTGACCGTAACGCTACCAATCTCAGAAATACGGCCCATATCGTTTCTCAGCAAATCCACAATCATCATATTTTCTGCACGGTTTTTGACATCCTGTTCTAGCCAATTTCTTTGAGCTAAATCTTCAGAACTATTTTTCCCGCGTTTGGTCGTTCCTTTCATCGGACGTGTTCTCAACACGCGTTGCTTTTTCTCAAAAAATAATTCTGGACTAGCCGAAACCACCGCAAAATCATCGTGCGCTACATAAATATTGTAAGCTGCCCCTTGCTCAACAACAAGTCTATTGTAAATAGCAAAGCTGTCTGTTTCTACTTCACTTTTCAACTGAACCGTGTAATTTACTTGATAGGTATTTCCATGCCTAATCTGATGATGAATTTCTGAAATAGCTTCCTCATAAACTTTTTTGCTAGTCAAATTATCCCAGTGCTTTGGCATTACAACATCATTGTAGGTTAAAGGAAATATATCTTGAACAGCGGTCTCATGGACAGTAAAATAAGCACAATACTCACCTGACAACTGCCTTTGGTGAACCTGACATTTAGGCTCGAAAGCCTTACTGGCTTCGTAAGAAAGGTAACCAACTACATAATACCCTTGTTTTTGATAGCTTTCTACTTTCCTTAAGACAGGAACAACTTCCTCTAAACGCTCTGCGATTAACTCACGTAAGGGATTTTTAAAAACCAAACGCTGTCCCAAATCTTTGAAATCAACAACAGTTTGTTTGTGCATTCTTTCTCCTCATCAGAAAACCCTTGACCAAAATCAAGAGTTCTTTTTTCATTTCATATACTTATTCAAAGTAAAAGTCACTTGTTAGCCATTCTAAAACTAGTTAGAACGCCCTTCATAGAAGATGAAAACTAGATTTTAAAAATTCTTAAAAATCAATCTTCTACAATAACACCGTTAGTATCCACACGCAAAGAGCATACTTGTCCATCTAACTGCAATGCCTTTAGACCTGCTAAAATGGTTTCTTCTTTGTCCTTGCTAGCCAAAACCATTACTGTTGGACCAGCACCAGACAAATACGTTGCATAGGCACCTTCTTTTTTGGCTAGAGCTTTAATTGGTGAAAACTCCTTAACTAACTGTTGACGGAAACGTTCATGGAAAAGGTCGCCCTGAATAGCTTGACCTGCTTTCACTAAGTCTCCTGTCAATAGCGCAGCGATTGCCACATTAGCAACTGAAGAAGCCGCAACAGCTTCTTTATAGCTGAGTTCACTAGGGAGGACACCACGACTATCACTCGTCTTTAGCTCATAATTCGGAATAAAGGCAATAAAAGCTGTTTCTGGAAAATCAGCCACAATGCTACTGACTTTCTGATTCAGATAACTAGAGATAACCAGATTCCCAAAAATAGCTGGCGCAACATTATCTGGATGACCTTCAATTTCAGTTGCAATTGCTAATTTTTCATCAGCTGTCAAGTTCAAATTTGCCAACTGATTAGCGAGTTCAATACCCGCTACAATAACAGAACTTGATGAGCCTAGTCCTCTAGCCAAGGGCACATCAGAGATCATCTTAATCCGATGTGGTTGTATAGTTGACGTGACCCGAAGTGCTGTTTTAATCAAAAGATTGGAGGCATCGGTTGGAATATTTTCTCCCAAGTCATGCTCAATAAACCAATCTTTAGATGGCTCCATAATCACAATTTCAAGGTATTTTGAAAGAGCAACACCAACTGAGTCAAAACCAGGACCAATATTGGCAGACGTTGCAGGTACAATAATTTTCATGAGTTTCTCCTAAGTCACAGAAAATTCCTTTTATCTAATCAAACTAATCACCTAAAACTTTAAGGGTATTCACCACTTGAAAATCTTCAACTGCGTTCAACTTAGCAATCACTGACTCAAGCTGCGTTTTGCTGAGTTCATGGGTAATAATAACAACACGGGCTTCTTCACCGTTTGCTTTTTGTTGTAAAACTTGTTCAAATGAAATATCTTCTGTATTAAAAATTTCAGCTAGACGAAGAATTTGACCACTCTTATCAGGAACATTGATAGCAAAATAATATTTAGCGAAAACATCTGCTGAATCAGCCAATCTTGTTTCACGAGCAAATTCATTGAATGCTTTACCAACATTACCATCACTCAAGCGACGGGCAATACGAATAATATCAGCCACTACAGAGGTTGCAGTAGGCTTTTGACCTGCTCCTGGGCCGTAGTACATAGACTCACCGATACCAATAGACTCAACAAAGACTGCATTCATAACACCATTAACACTAGCAAGAGGATGATTTTCTGGAAGGAAGGTAGGAGCCACTTCTGCTGAAATTCCTGAAGCAACTTCACGAATATCTCCGACCAATTTAATGACATAGCCTAATTCTTGCGCTACTGCTACATCATCTGGTGTAATGGTTGTAATTCCTTTGTGAGAGACTTGATCAAAGTCTACAGTCATTCCAAAACCAAATTGGCTGAGAATGACAGCCTTATAAGCTGCATCAATCCCTTCTACATCATTTGTTGGATCGCTTTCAGCGTAACCAAGTTCCTGAGCAGTTCTAAGTGCAGCCTCGTAAGTCCAACCTTCGTCAACCATCTTGGTCATCATAAAATTCGATGTTCCATTAAGTACCCCCAAGATACGAGTAACCTTGTCAGATGTCAGTGAATTTGCCAAAGTGCGTAAAATTGGAATGCCACCAGCAACCGCAGCTTCGTAGTAAAAGGCAACACCTTTAGCTTGCGCTAGAGAAATCAACTCTTTCCCATGTGTCGCAATCAAATCTTTATTTGCCGAGACCACATTTTTGCCAGCTTCAAGCGCTTTGGTAATAAAGGTACGAGCAGGCTCAATACGTCCCATCAATTCAACAACAATCTGAATATCGGCATCATTCAAAATCTCATCAACATTTGTTACAAAATGATAGTCATGACCAGCTGCTATTAAGCGATTTTTTTCATCCTCATCTTTGACCAGTACCTTAGCAATTTCAAGGTCATTGTGAGCAGCTGCAATAATTTTTTCCGCATTTTCTTTTAAAAGAAAGGGAATGCCACTTGCAACTGTACCAAAACCAAGTAAACCAATTTTAATAGACATGTAAAATTCCTCAATTCAACTATTTTTAATGGAAAAGCTGAGAGACTCTTCCATTCCAAAAATAAAAACATTTTTTCCATTATACCAAAAATTATTCAGAATTTACAGAAAAATAACATATTTTAGATAAGAATATCCCTATTAATAAACTTTTATGGTTAAAAATGATACAATAGAAAAAGGTAGTAATCATTTTCTAATCATACTCAATGAAAACCAAAGTTATAAATAAGAAATATAAGCATAGATAAAATTGAAGTTCATCAAATCACGTCAATAATAAATTTGATTTTCCAAGAGTATTATTTAATCAATACCAACCATATTTTTAGGAGATTTTTATGAAAAAAAGAAATCATCGTCGTCATAAACCAAACTCATTCTGGCTAATTCTTAACCTCTTCCTTTTATTTGCTTGCGTATTGTCTATTGCTTTTTTGGTATTCACTCTCAAAGATAGGAAAATTTCTCTTAACAACTCAGCTTCTTCAACAAAAATTAGCAAAATACAAAATCAAAAAGCTTCCACAACACCTACTAATTCATCCAAGCAAAATACTAATACTGATACAGTTGAATGGAAAAAGGTGAATGAAACAGTTTCAGTTCCTATTTTAATGTATCATGCCATTCATAATATTGCACCTGAAGAAGCAGCTAACGCTAATTTGATAGTTGATCCGATAACTTTTGAAAGTCACATTCAATGTTTAGCACAAGAGGGCTATTATTTCTTAACACCCGAAGAAGCTTATAGAGTATTCACTGAAAATGTCTTACCAAATGGCAACAACAAAATTATCTGGTTAACTTTCGACGATAGCTTGTGGGACTTTCACGATATTGCCTACCCCATTTTAAAAAAATATAAGGCCAAGGCAACAAACAATGTTATCACTGGAACTGTCGGAAATTCTGGCAATCTTTCTCTAGAACAAATGCTTGACATGAAAAAACATGGTATGTCCTTCCAAGATCATACCGTTAATCATCCAGATTTATCCGTTCAAAGTGCTGAAACACAAAAAAACGAAATGAAAGAATCTAAAGTCTATCTTGATCAAAACCTTAACCAAGACACTATTGCAATTGCCTATCCCGCTGGTCGTTACTCTGATACCACGCTTGAACTGGCTTCAAACCTAGACTACAAACTAGGAGTAACTACCAACGAAGGAATAGCCAATATCAATAATGGACTTCTTTCACTTAATAGAGTACGAATCTTGCCAACTACTACTGCTGATACCTTGTTAGCCACAATTTCGTAACCATTTTGACTCCACGCTCTCCATAATCATTAATTTATCACGGAGAACGTGTTTTTTTGATTATAGTCAACTGAAACAAGAACAATCCCAAACTATCATCCCGATTCATCCTTATAACCATTTATCCAATTTTATAATTATGAGCAGTGTTTCAAAGAATTCTCATTGTTAAAAAGAAAAAAAGCGAGAACGTCTTCGTTCTCACTAAATATTAACTCATCATCAATCTACTACAGTTAATGATGATCCTTTTATCCATCCTGAGTATCTAAATTTTGTCAAAATCTCCAGCAAAAAACCTTTGCATAAATCGCGTGTAGCTATCCATCTAATCGCTGTCACTGGTTTACGTTTTTCTGAAGCTATGGGAGTTGACTTAACAGATATAGACAGAGATAACAAACTAATCCATATCACCAAAACTTACAAAGTTTACGGTAAAAGTAAAGGCTATGCGCCAACTAAAAACCCCTCAAGCTTGCGAGATGTTCCAATCAGCCAAGAAACTATCAAGCTGTTAGATGAATATATAGCCACATTCCGACCTGTTCAAAGGATCATCGAAGGGCTATCGAACACGGCCGCAAACAAAGCACTTAAGCGATTAGTTGGACGTGATGTCCACGTTCATAGTTTACGATATACTTATGTTTCTTATCTCATTTCTCAAGGCGTGGAGCTATTTGCAATATCAAAATTGATTGGACATAAAGACTTAAACACCACTTTATCAGTTTATGCCCATTTGCTCGAAGAGTCAAAACAAGAAAATAATGGCAGGGTTAGAAATATTTTTGGGGCAGAATTAGGGAAAAATATAGCAGAAAACCCTTGATTTACAAGGGTTTTCTGCTATATTTTATCCATCCTGAGGGAATCGAACCCCCATCACAAGAACCGGAATCTTGTGTGATATCCATTACACTAAGGATGGATAGTATCATTATACTATAACATAAAAGAAAAGGAGGGAGAAAAATCGATAATTAGTAGAAATTCGATTTTGTCGTCCCACCTATTGAAAATATTCTAAAACTTATTACAATTCAATGTCACCGAACAAGTCAGCCATTGAGAATCCAGTTTGAGTTTCTGGAAGTTCATAATCACGTTTAGCTTCACGTTTTGGACGACGTGGACGAGATTGACGTTTTTCTTCTTTTTCACCTTCAGCTTGTGCTGGACGTTCTTCAAGCGCTTTGATTGAAAGTGAAACACGTTCATCGGCAGCATTAACTTCAAGAACCTTAACAGTAACATCTTGACCAACAGACAAGACATCTTTAGGATTTTCAACGCGTTTATGTGAAATTTGTGAAATGTGAACAAGTCCATCAATTCCTGGCAAGACTTCAACAAAGGCACCAAAATCAGTCAAACGTTTAACTTTACCTTCAACAACATCTCCAGCAGCAAGTTTTTGCTCAACACCATCCCATGGTCCAGGCGTTGTTGCTTTAAGTGACAATGAAACACGTCCTGCTTCTTCATCAATTGAAAGAACTTTAACTTCAACTTCTTCACCAACAGAAACAACAGATTTAGGTGAAACGTTGCGTTCGTGTGATAACTCAGTTACATGGATAAGTCCATCTACTCCACCAAGATCAACGAAGGCACCAAAACTTGTCAAACGAGCAACTTTACCTGTTACAACTTCACCTTCAGCAAGTTTTGAGAAAACTGCTTCACGTGCTGCTGCTGCTGTTTCCTCAACAACTTCACGACGTGAAAGGATGAAACGGTTTTCTGCTGCATCAACTTCTTTAATTTTTGCATCAAATTCTTGACCAACAAATTTTTCAGTATTACGAATAAAACGAGTATCAATCATTGAGGCTGGAATAAAACCACGAAGTCCTTCAAATTCAACGGAAAGACCACCTTTAACAGCACGTGTACCTTTGACAGTAACAACTTCACCTTCACGACCAACAAGTTTGTCCCATGCTTTGCGAGCTTCCAAACGTTTTTTAGATACAAGGAAAGTTACGGTATCAGTATCTTTACCTACAACTTGACGAAGAACAAGCACTTCAACGGTGTCGCCAGCTTTAACCAAATCATTGATATCTGCATTACGATCATTAGTCAATTCACGAAGTGTAAGCACACCTTCAACTCCAGTGCCTTCAATAACAACGTTTGCTTGATCGTTATCAACTGTTAAAACTTCCGCAGTGACCACGTCACCAGGATTAACTTCGCTAACACTGTTTAGCAAATCTTCAAATTCATTCATTCTAAAAAATCCTCCAACAAAAGCTAGCATAGCTAGCTTTTGATAACAATATATTTTCTCAAGGTAACCCGCAACGACAACTCTTTTTATCCTTGACGGTGTCAGATTTAGAACCTGATACCTTTGACTGGGGTAGCTGGATTCGAACCAACGCATGAGGGAGTCAAAGTCCCTTGCCTTACCGCTTGGCTATACCCCAAAGTTTCTAACTAAGATATTATTCTGAAATGAACTCAGACTGAACGCTGGTTGAAAGATCGATTCATTTAATCTACATATCTGTATATTTGAACACCCTAATACCTTAGAAATGGAAGGGGAGGGATTCGAACCCCCGAACCCGAAGGAGCGGATTTACAGTCCGCCGCGTTTAGCCTCTTCGCTACCCTTCCATAACAACAAAAACTATTCTATCATAGTTTTTGTTCGTCTGCAAGTCTTTTTCACTATTTTTAATGATTTAGGTTGTAATTTTCAATAATATTTTCAATAGCTTGATCTAATGTTTTAAAAAAAGTGTCAACTTGGGTGTTTTTGATTACTGCAAATTTACCGTCTAGTTCTGTAATTTCTCCAACTTTCTTTTTACCAATAACAAGAGCATAGCCATCAACTTGGGCATCGCCAACAGTTACGGAACTATCCGTCAACTGGATTTCAATTTTTTTGTCTTTTTTACTCATTCTATCACCTCACTTGTTACATTTTACCGAAAATCAAAAAAGCTTGCAAGAGCAAGCTTTAATTTTCTTAAACTTTATAAATCCAACCTTCTGGTGCTTCAACATCACCAAATTGAATACCAGTCAATTCTTCATAAAGTTTACGTGTAACTGGTCCAACTTCTGTCTCGCTGTAGAAAACATGAAAATCATCGCCATGTTGAACACCGCCGATTGGGGAGATGACCGCTGCTGTACCACAAGCACCAGCTTCTATAAATTTATCCAATTCATCAAGCTTCACGTCACCTTGAATAGCTTCCATGCCAAATCGATGTTCTGCCAAATACAAAAGTGAATATTTTGTAATTGATGGCAAGATAGATGGGCTCAGTGGGGTGATGAATTCATTATCTTTGGTAATACCAAAGAAGTTTGCTGAACCTACTTCTTCAATCTTAGTGTGAGTTGCAGGGTCAAGGTAAATAACATCCGAGAATTTGCGTTCATGAGCAACCTTCCCTGGTAATAGGCTTGCTGCATAGTTACCACCTACCTTAGCAGCACCTGTACCATTTGGAGCTGCACGGTCATAATCATCTTGAATCAAGAAGTTCGTTGGTACTAAACCGCCCTTAAAATAGTTACCAACAGGCATAGCAAAAATGGTAAAAATATATTCTGTAGCTGGATGGACACCGATGACATCACCTACACCAATCAAAAGTGGACGCAGATATAAAGTTCCTCCTGTGCCGTATGGCGGAACGTACTCCTCATTAGCACGAACCACTTGTTTACAAGCGTCAATAAACTTATCCGTTGGTACCTGTGGCATCAGGAGTCGATCTGCCGTGCGTTGCAAACGTTCAGCGTTCATATTAGGGCGGAATAATTGTACTGAGCCATCTTTTGTTCGGTAGGCTTTCAAACCTTCAAAGGCCTCTTGACCATAGTGAAGAGCTGGTGAAGCCTCTGAAATGTGAAGGGTTGCATCTTCTGTTAATTTTCCTTCATCCCACTTGCCATCTTTGTAGTAAGAAATATAACGGAATGGTAGTTTGTGATATTCGAACCCTAAATTTTCCCAATCAAGATCTACTGTCATTATAAAAATCCTCTTTCTCGTTTTTTTCTATTGTACGCTTTTTTCTGTTTTTTTCAAGTACTTTTCACAAAATTCTGAAAATTTACCTAAAAAGTAAAAGAGTGACTACTCTCTTACTTGATTTTAGCAGCATAAACACCTTCATCTGAGATGCTATCAGAGATAAAGCTACCGTTGCTAGTACGTTCCGATAGGCTCAGATCTTCTAGGATGACATCATAAACTTTACCTGTAGTTGACATGATTTGCAATACTTCGGTGTCATCAGAAAGTTCCGCTGTACTGAACAAGTCTAAGTTCTGACTGTCATTTGAAGAATGGACTGGACCAGCTACAAAGACACGGTGAGGTTTGGATTTGAGTTCTCGCAGAACTTGCAAACCACGCTTAGCACGGCTAGTTACTGGAATGACTTCCAACGCCATACGTTTAAGACTTCCTCGTTGCGTGAGAAGATACATGCTTTCAGTGTTAGCAACAAAAGCCACCTGAACAAGATCGCCGTCCTTAAGATTAACAGCTTTGACACCGGCTGCCTTGGCGCCAACGACCGGAACTTCTTCGATGTTAAATCGCAGAGCGTAGCCATTAAGAGTCACTAACATAACATCATCTAAAGCAATCGAATGAACAGTGACAATTCTATCCTCATCGTTCTTAAGTTTGGCAAATTTAACTGCCTTAGACTTGTAAGTCCGCCATGGCGTGAATTCCTTACGCTCAAAGCGTTTGATTTGACCGAGTTTGGTCACTGCGAAATAAGTTTGCTCTTCGAAATCATCCACAATTTCTGCGTAGAGGACTTCTTCATCGGTCGCAAAATTCGTAATCGTTTGTGACAAATGCTCACCGATGTCTTTCCAACGAATATCAGTGATTTCGTGGACAGGACGGTAAATAACATTCCCCAAATTAGTGAAAATGAGCAAGTGTTGCGTAGTCTTGGCCTGCTGAACGAAAATGAGTTCATCATCATCACGCTTACCGACCTCATCAACCGTTGATGAGTTGTAAGAACGTGGGCTGGTACGTTTGATATAGCCACCACGGGTCACACTGACGAAGGTTTCTTCTTCAACGATAAGACTGGCGGTATCAATCTCAATAGTCTGTGCTTGAGCTTGCAATTCTGTCAGACGCGGATTACCAAATTTTTTCTTAACTTCACGAAGCTCACGTTTCATCACGTTAAACATGGTGCGCTCATCACCGATAATGGCTTTGAGCATAGTGATTTTGTCACGCAGCTCAGCTTCTTCATTTTCTAAAGTCACAATATCGGTATTGGTCAAACGATACAGTTGCAAGGTTACAATGGCTTCAGCTTGTTCCTCAGAAAACTCATAACTAACCTTAAGGTTTTCTTTGGCGTCAGCCTTATTTTCAGACGCGCGAATAAGAGCAATCACTTCATCTAGAATAGAAATAACGCGAATCAGCCCCTCAACAATATGCAGACGTTTCTCAGCTTTTTCCTTGTCAAATTTAGAGCGAGCTACAATGATGTCCTTGCGGTGAGCAATATAACTGGACAGCATAGGCACAATCCCCACTTGACGTGGCGTATAATTGTCAATGGCTACCATGTTGAAGTTGTAATTAACCTGCAAGTCAGTGTATTTGAAGAGGTAATTGAGAATAGTTTCCTCATCTGCATCTTTTTTGAGTTCAATAGCAATGCGCAGACCATCACGGTCAGATTCATCACGGACTTCAGCAATACCAGGCACTTTGTTGTTAACACGCACATCGTCAAGCTTCTTGACCAATACCGCTTTATTGACTTCATAAGGAATTTCAGTCGCCACAATTTGCTTTTTGCCACCTTTTAAGGTTTCAATAGCGGTGCGAGAACGGACAACGACACGTCCCTTCCCTGTTTCGTAGGCTTTCTTGATTTCATCCTTACCCTGAATAATAGCTCCCGTTGGAAAATCTGGCCCAGGTAAGAATTCCATAAGTTTTTCCACCTTGGCGGAGGGATGATCAATCATGTAGACCACAGCATCAATAACTTCAGCTAAATTATGCGGCGGGATATCCGTTGCGTAACCAGCAGAAATCCCAGTTGCCCCATTGACCAAAAGGTTTGGAAAGGCAGCTGGCAAGACCGTTGGCTCTTTTTCCGTGTCATCAAAGTTCCAAGCCCAAGGCACGGTATTCTTGTCAATGTCTTGGAGCAGATAACCAGCTATCTCTGATAACCTTGCCTCAGTATAACGCATGGCAGCGGCTGGGTCACCGTCCATGGAACCGTTGTTCCCGTGCATTTCAATCAGGGTCTCGCGGTTCTTCCAATCCTGAGACATGCGGACCATGGCGTCGTAGATGGAGCTGTCGCCGTGAGGGTGAAAGTTACCCATGACGTTACCGACAGATTTTGCAGACTTCCGGAAGCCCTTTTCAAAGGTATTACCGTCTTTATTCATGGAATAAAGAATGCGACGCTGAACGGGTTTGAGCCCGTCACGAATGTCCGGCAAGGCCCGCTCTTGAATGATGTATTTGGAGTAGCGACCAAAACGCTCTCCCATGATGTCCTCAAGGGACATGTTTTGAATGTTGGACATAATTAAGATACAAAGGGACGTTTCGCTTGTGAAAAATGTTGTAGAAAAATAGGAAAACACCGACGATGCTTGCATCTAGGTCGTTTTGCCTTTTTTCCTAGACATTTAGTCCCGTGTTCAGTTAGAGTGCTAACTGAACAATCCTTTCTTTGTTCTTTTTAAATAAATTTTCTTTTGTTCTTTGATACTCACCTTAAGTGATGCGGACACCAGCAAACCTACGGTTTCATGGCTAAAAATGGAGCCTAGAGTCTCCATTTTTCCGAGATTGTTAGGAATACTTCCTAACAATCTTTCCATCACGGCAGCAATTATTGACTTGCGCCCTCTTCAAGGACTATCGTTTTGTGCTCACTGCGTTCGCAATAGCAGAGCAGCTTACTCAGTTTCTTCTGGTTGCGTAGGGTCTGTTTTCTTGCTGCTTTTACGTGTTTTATAGCGTTTGCGGATGGCGTTGATGTCAGCGAGGAGGTCTTTGAGGTGAGGTTTATCGGTGTGATGATAGGCATTGACAGCAATGTAGTCCACAAGACTATCATAGGTGTCGGTTAAGGTTTGCTTCAAGGCTTTGCTTTGGCTCTTAACCTTTGCTTTGCCTTCATTAAGGCGATCTTGGTAAACTGTCTCAAAGTTTTCTTGAGCTTGTGCGAGACGAGCAATGTGGCTGTCAAGTCCAAGTGTTTTTACGCTGGCCTTGAAATCACTAGACTTCAATTTTTTAAGCAATTGCTCAAGTGCGGCGCTTTCTTCTTCATAGCTCTTATTGGCAATATTCTTAAATTGGCTAAACTGCTCTGCTATTTTCGCATAAGCCTCTTGAATATCGGACTCGTCAATCTGACTATAAGTCCGTACAAACTGGTTCAAGATGGAGAGAGCGTTGTCTCTAGCTGCATCGGCAGCAGCCAACTTTTCAGCCAGCTGACTTTTAGTGCTAGTGCGCAAGCTATTTTGGAACTTTTCCAACTGCTCTGTCAAAGTATTAGCACCCTTAACAAGTGGCACTTCTTCACTATGTTCAGTCACAAAGTGCCGAATTTTAGCCAAGCTGTCGGTTGAAATCTTATCCACTTGGTCAGGTGTTAGGTGCATGAGGTCGATGTTTTCTAATTGATATCGTTTATTTAGCATAAGCATAAGTCCTTTACATTTTTTAGTTGAGGTGAGGGGTTCACCAATTAGATTTTCAGTTAAGACAGGCGAAATCGTCGCGCGCCAAAGCAAATACCGAACATTACAATCTGAATCGTCGCGATTTAGAAAGAATTTCTGAAATTTCAAACTGAATCGCCGCGATCTAGTAAGAATTTCTGAAAAGTGAACCGAAATCGCGGAGATTTAACAAGAATTTGAGGAAAGGTAAGAAAAAGCGTGGGGAGTGAGTGGGAAGTTATTCAATTTGTTTCTTTTGTTCCGCCCAATCTACTCTTGCTTGAGCTAACTTCGGTAATATTCTAGCTTCATCAAGACTTAGAATAACAAACAAGGTTGAAGTATAAATATCATCATACCACTGTTCAAGTTCTTCATCTGTCAGATCAGCATGATATTGCTTATTATTGTTATGTCGCAAGCCAAACTGATTAAACATTTCAAAAAGTTTCTCAACAGCAATAATCTTTTTATTGTTAACTTTCAGAACCTCTTTCAACTCTTCAGAAGAATTAAGTTCAGCCCTGAGAGGTTCAAGGTAGCTTGCTAAGGAAATCAAAATTTCTTGTTTACGTTGAATATTACCTTTATTTTCAAAGTGATCATATTCCAAAACTTTCATGGCTTCCTGAATATTAGTTTCAGAAATAATTTGAGATACCTGCGAAGCATACACATTCTTTTCAACGATAATTTGACGACCATTTTCTAACTTGACAAGTTCGTGATTTGATAAATCTAAAAAACGACTTACGTTTTTACGAATACCTATCTCAATACCTTCTAGTGCAGTATAACTCTCTTCATTAACAGGTAAGTACTCACTCAATAATTCTGAATTAAAAATATCAAGATAATTAAGGAAATCTATAATAAACTCACTAAAAATAAATAATAGTTCATCTGAACCTGAGATATAACGATTTTCAAAATAAGTGATTATGTCAGCGTATGAAATAAATCCATTTCTATTAGGATATTTAATGAATAAGTCTGAATGTGAAAATATATCTATAAATGAATAATCACCATTATCTGCTAGCTTAACCAGTTCTCGAAGTCTATTATATTCTACTTTGGCATCAAACTTCATGTTATCTAAGTGTTCAAAATAATTTTCTCTTACCATATTCGCCTCTACTTTCTAAAACACCGTCTGTTCTTCCAACGTAAATTTAACATTGTCCTCAATCCATTTGCGGCGGGGTTCGACTTTGTCACCCATGAGGACGTTGACACGGCGTTCGGCACGCGCGAGGTCTTCTATGTTGACACGGATAAGAGTGCGGGTATCAGGATTCATAGTGGTTTCCCAAAGCTGGTCGGCGTTCATTTCCCCCAGCCCCTTGTAACGTTGGAGGATAGCACCTTTGCCAAATCGCTTGCGCAGTTCTTCTAGCTCTTGGTCAGTCCAGGCATATTCAACCACCTCTTTGGCACCCTTACCCTTACTCATTTTGTACAATGGAGGTAGAGCGATATAGACATGTCCAGCTTCCACCAAAGGACGCATGTAGCGATAGAAAAAGGTCAGGAGCAGCGTCTGAATGTGGGCACCGTCAGTATCGGCATCGGTCATGATGATAATCTTATCGTAGTTGGCATCTTCCACCTTGAAGTCAGCTCCGACACCAGCACCGATGGTGTAAATCATAGTATTGATTTCCTCATTCTTGACGATGTCTGACATCTTGGCCTTGGCGGTGTTGAGCACCTTACCACGCAGAGGGAGAATGGCTTGGAACTTACGATCACGACCTTGCTTGGCAGAGCCACCAGCAGAATCCCCTTCGACCAGATAAAGTTCATTTTTCTTAGGGTTTTTAGATTGGGCTGGCGTCAGCTTACCAGATAAAAGGCCTTTGTCCTTCTTATTCTTCTTGCCATTACGCGATTCATCACGCGCCTTGCGGGCAGCTTCCCGCGCATCACGCGCCTTGATGGCCTTACGAACAAGATTTGAAGCGACCTCGCCATTTTCCAAAAGAAAATAGGTCAATTTCTCAGAGACGATACCGTCAACGATTGGACGCGCCAGCGGTGACCCCAGCTTGTCCTTGGTTTGCCCTTCAAACTGCAAGTGCTGCTCAGGCACCAAGACCGAGAGAATAGCCGACAGCCCTTCGCGGTAGTCAGAACCTTCCAAGTTTTTGTCCTTCTCCTTGAGCAAGCCCGTTTTTCTGGCATAGTCGTTCATAGCCTTGGTGATAGCTGATTTAAGTCCTGTCTCATGCGTTCCGCCATCCTTAGTGCGGACGTTATTAACAAAGGAGAGGATATTGTCAGAGAAACCGTCATTGTACTGAAGCGCCACTTCTACTTGGAAACCTTGCTCCTCACCTTCAAAAAAGATGACAGGTGTCAATGTCTCCTTATCCTCGTTGAGGTATTCGACGAAGTCTTGAACCCCATTTTCAAAATGAAAGGACTCCTGCAAGACTTCGTCTGGACGATTGTCCGTCAGGGTCATGGTAACGTTCTTGAGCAGGAAGGCAGATTCCTTGAGTCGCTCTGCTATGGTGTTAAATTTAAACTCTGTCGTTGAAAAAATCATGCTGTCTGGCATAAAGCTGACCTTTGTCCCTGATTTGGACTTAGGAGCTGTGCCTATTTTCTTGAGTGTGGTGACGGGCTTCCCGCCATTTTCAAAACGCTGCTTATAAACCGCACCATCACGGGTAATTTCAACCTCTAACCAGCTAGACAGAGCATTAACGACAGACGAACCGACCCCGTGCAGCCCACCAGATGTCTTGTAACCGCCTTGACCGAATTTCCCGCCAGCATGGAGCACCGTAAAGATGACTTCCACCGTCGGAATGCCCATAGCATGCTTACCAGTTGGCATCCCGCGACCGTGGTCAGCTACCGTCACTGAGCCATCTTTGTTAATGGTCACATCAATCTGATCACCAAAGCCAGAGAGCGCCTCATCAACCGCATTGTCCACGATTTCCCAAACCAAATGGTGTAATCCCGTTCCATCAGTTGATCCGATGTACATCCCAGGACGTTTACGAACAGCATCTAAGCCTTCTAAGACTTGGATGGCATCGTCGCCGTAATTATTGATATTGATTTCTTTCTTAGCCATTAAGACCTCCGAATTTTTTCATCCTTTTTATCTTACAGGTTTTTAGCAAATTTTGCAAAATATTTTAGTCTATCTCTTGAAAAATCAGACATTTTTCAAGCAAGAGCCAGTCAGTATGGTATAATAAAAGCATGAAAATTTTAGGTTTAATGATTATTGCGTACTTACTGGGCTCTATCCAGACGGGACTCTGGATTGGTAAAGCTTTCTATCACATCAATCTTCGTGAACACGGCAGCGGCAACACTGGAACGACAAACACCTTCCGCGTTTTAGGTGTCAAGGCTGGTTTGGTTGTACTGGTCGTGGATATTCTCAAAGGAACCATTGCAACCATACTTCCTGTTTGGCTGGGTGTGACCGCAGTTTCACCACTTCTCATCGGACTTTTTGCTATTTTGGGTCATACCTTTCCTATCTTTGCTGGCTTCAAAGGAGGCAAGGCAGTGGCAACCAGTGCTGGTGTCCTACTTGGATTTGCCCCACTCTTCTTGCTTTATCTAGGCATTATCTTCACGATTAGCCTTTATCTCTTTAGCATGATTTCCCTTTCTAGCGTTATTTCGGCGACAATGGCGGTGCTGAGTGCTCTGATTTTTCCAGCTTTTGGTTTTCTGTTGCCAAACTATGATTGGCTCTTTACAGTCCTTATCATCATAATGGCTTCTATCATTATTATCCGCCACAGGGACAATATGAAACGCATCAAAGCCCACCAAGAAAATCTTGTTCCATGGGGACTCAACCTCAGCAAACAGAGTAAGAAATAAAACAAAAAAGTCGGAGAATTTCAACTCTTCGACTTTTTTCTATAAGAATCTGTAACTAAAAACTGATGCTAATACTGGCTAAAAATCAAAAGTAGCTATCTAATAGTAACTGGATATATTTAAAATGAACAATTGACGGAAGTTTTTGTCATGGTAAAAGGGTATAAATTGTGATGATAGTAATAAGTTTGTTATTTTTGATCTTGGTTGAGTATTAACTGAAAATAAAGCGAAAGATTGTCCCTTAGAACCTGTATTCACAGTTCAGCACTTCCATCTAAGGTTAGTTTTCAGCCACTCATCGTTAGTTTTTTCAAAATACAGTCAGTATTCCTCAAAAAACTGCCTCGATTAGCGAGAAACTATCTCTTAAATAAAAGTACTTTACTTGTGAACACAGGTCCTTAGTCTAAAACAGTTAAGAACTGAAGCAATACTTTCGCTGAGCGCTTCCCAGCTTCGATGATAAATTCATCAAAAGTGATGTTGGCATCATGAGCCGCAGTGTCAGACATGGCGCGAATAACAATAAATGGCTTACCCGTACTATTAGCCGCCTGAGCAATAGCCGCCCCCTCCATCTCAACTGCCAAAACATCTGGAAAATGACCTTTAATTGTATCAATCTTGTCTTGTCCTGCAATGAAGGAATCTCCCGTTGCAATCAAACCAACTTTACTTGTCACCTCTGTCGCAGATAGCACTTTTTCAAAAAGGCTTACAAATTTCTTATCTGACTCAAAGTAGAGTGGTTGCATGGACATCTGTCCATAAGCATAACCAAAAGCTGTCAAATCAACATCATGGTAAACCAGCTTATCGGCAACAACGACATCACCTATATTAAGGCCTTCTGCGACCGCACCAGCTGAGCCTGTGTTAATCAGGGCATCAACGCCAAAATTTTCTACCAGAACAGCAACACTCATAGCGGACATGACCTTGCCTACACCAGACTGAACCAGAACAACATCGTGCTTGCCAACTTTTCCAGTATAGTAAGTGTTAGATAGAATAGTTTGCACACCTCTATCTTCCAAGTTGTCTACCAAAACCTTCAATTCCTGCTCCATAGCAGCAATAATACCAATTTTCATCTATTTATTTCTCCAACAGTAGTTTAATTAAATGTTGAAAACTGCCCAAATAAGCAAAATAACTAGCAAAATAACAACAAATAAAATCTTGTTGAGCTTTCCTTGAAACTCACTTCGTTTGGCATTCTCAATGCGACGACTTTTATAAACCATTTGATCTTTTTGACTGTGACCACTTAGTCTATCCAGTAGACCTCCCTTATTTATATCAAATTCATTACTATCAGATAAAGTGCTAGAATAATCAGTTGAGATAATCTTGGTTTCTTCTGGATCTGAAAATTCTTGGTCATCGTATATAATTTCACCGCGGTTAGCCTTTTCAATGATTTCATCGGTTAGGAGTGGTTTTCCCATTATGCATTTCCTCCAAAGTGAAGAGCATAATATTGCAGAGCTATGATGGTTTTAGCATCTTCAATGTCTCCTGTTTTGACCAAGTCCATACATTCATCATAAGTTAACTCAAAAAGTTCGAGAACTTCATCCTCATCTTGCGGACGTGGGTTGGGAACTTTCTTCAAATTTGTCGCCAAATAGAGTTTTATTTTTTCATTACAAAAACCAATAGCAGTGTAAAATTCATGAATTAATTCCAAATCGCCTGTATAACCTGTCTCTTCTTCTAATTCACGCAGAGCAGCTTCTTTCTCAGAACCATTTTCGCCAATTTCAAGCTTACCAGCTGGAATTTCATAGGAAATTTTCTCAATAGCCTTACGGTATTGCTTGACAATAACCAGCTTATTTTCTGGAGTGACCGTCAGAATAGACACTGCGCCACGGTGAAAAACGAGTTCACGCTTAGCTTCCCCTAAACCATTTGGCAGCTCAACATCATCTACTGCTACCTTGAAAATATGTCCATCAAAAATTTCTTGACGTTTTATCGTTTTTTCTTCAAAATCCATGATTTAGCCCTTTCACCAAAAGTTATATACTATCCAATTTTACTATATTTTAAGCAAAATTACCATTTTTAGATGAACAGTCTAAAAAACTACCATCATTAAGCACTCAGGTCTCGTTTTTGGTAAATAATAAAACTACTAATAAGAGCAAGACAAGTAATCGCTATTGCAATAACTGGCAAGCTATTGTCCAGCTTAGTCTTACTGAAAATATCTGCTCCATTGGCAAAATAATAAGGTGTCACATATTTGATATTCTCAAGATTAGGAATAATACGCCCTATCATATCCATGACATATAAGAGCAAAGTCAGCCCTAGTGCAAGACCACTTTGCTTCCGACGATTCATGGATGACAATAGAAAACAAAGGCTAGCTAACTCCAGTTGCATAACAAAAGCTAAAAAGTGGTAAATCACAAATGGCCTAATCGAAAAATGCAATCCGGTCTGCCATAACCCCAGACTTTCCAAGCCTATACAAATGATGTTAAAGATAAGAAGCATCACAATGAGACTAACAAATTTCCAAGTTAAAATTGAAGCACGGCTATAAGGCAGGGTATAGAGGAACTCACTGGTATGCCCTTCCTCTTCTTTTGATAGACTTGATACGCCTAGCATACTGGCAAACATGCCTGCTCCAAGCCCAAACATAAGAGCAATTTCTGTTGCAAAATAGCCGTCCAAGGTAGCAATACTCACCTTGTTCAGACCAAGCGCCTTGCTCATGTCACCCATTTGAGCGTAGGTATCAGCGATACCTCCAATTCGGTCTGCCAGACTCTGGTAGAGCAAAATACAAGCATAACAAATCAGGCCTACAGACAATGCCCAAATCAAGAGAGCCTTAGCACTTTGTTTCAATTCATGCTTTAACAAAATCATCTTATTCCTCCTCATAATAGTGCCTAAACAAGTCTTCCAAAGAAGGCTCTTCTACCAAAAAATCATCTGGCTTCAGAACTGTCAGTTTTCGCAACAACTCTGAACTACTTCCTGCAAAGGCAAAGTTCTCTTCCTTGCCATCTTTCCAAAATGTCACACGTTTCGACTGGCTACGTGTCAGATTCTCAATGGTATCAATTTTGAGAATTTTTCCGTCTTTGATAATAGCTGCGCGATCACAGTAATTTTTAATTTCAGAAAGGATGTGAGAAGACAAGAAACAAGTGCTGCCAGCTGCGCAGGCTTCTTTAACGAGCTTGAAAAAACGCTCCTGCATCAAGGGATCAAGACCTGATGTCGGCTCATCCAAAATAAGAAGCTCTGGTTGGTGTTGCAAAGCGCAAACGATACCTACTTTCTTACGATTTCCCAGAGATAAATCCTGAATTTTTTTATTCAAAGGTACCTCTAAAATCTGACAAAGCCTATCAGCTTCAGCACTGCAATCCTTTTTTCTTGCCCTAGCTGCAAAAGCAATAACATCCTTGACCTTCATCTGCGGGTAAAACATGGCTTCCGACGGCATGTAGCCAATATGACGGAGGCTTTCTATCAGTGAACTGTATCGCCCTCCAAAAAGCGTCATCTGACCGCTGCTGGGCTTAATCAGTCCCAAGAGGCAGCGAATGGTCGTTGATTTTCCAGCGCCGTTTGAGCCCAGAAATCCAAATATTTCACCCTTTTTGACAGACAAACTCACATCTTCTGCTCCCATGTGCTGGCCATAGTATTTGCGCAAATGCTTGATATCAATAACAGTTTCCATGTAATTACTTCCTTTCCTCAAATAGAAGTGTTTAAGAATTCCAATAGCAGTTGATTATACTTATCAGGCCTGACCATATTAGACGGATCAAAGGAATCTTCAATAACTTTAATCTGGCTGGAAGGAAGGACTTGATGAATTCTCTTCATATAACTGACCAAAAGATCATAACGGCTTCCTACCAACAACAAGATGGGCATTTTTAACCGACCAATCTGCTCAGTATAATTAATGTGATTAATAGCCCTACGCTGCAAAACCACTTCCCTGCTGCGTAGGTTCCCCATAATTGTCTCCATATAACTCTGTGCTTCTGGATACCCTTTATACTGCGATTTTACAGACCATTTAAGAAGGCCGCNACAATAATAGAGCCATAAGCTAGCACTTATAGTCATTTTATTAAGAAGCTCTTTGATACTATGAATAGTCGTATCAGAAAAGGTATCCGCTAGAACCAATCCTTTAACATAATTTGAATAGCTGACTGCAATATGCTGACAGACAATCCCGCCATATGACGTTCCGCAAAATACTGCCTCTCTGATATTAAGGTTATCCAGTAAAGCAATCACAGCAGCAGCCTGCTCTTCAATCACTTGCTTAACAGAGACTTTTAAAATAGAGGATTTTCCGTTTCCCAATAAATCAGGGCAAATGATTCTATACTGATGCTGGAAAGCGGTAATTTGCTGTAAAAACATGCGACCATCGCAGCCAAGGCCATGTAGAAAAACAAGGACAATACCTTCGCCAGTATCGCTGTAATACATTTCTCCATTATTTAATTTCATTACTTTTGTCTCTGACATAATATGCCACCTGTCACTTTCTTTGACTCTTATAATCGTCCAACATTATATTTAGCTTCTTACTGTCAATGCTCCGTTTGATTTTGTTGGCAATAAAAATGGTCAGATACTCTAGCATGACATAAATGACAAAGCAAGCAGCTGCTAGAAGATTGCCATCAAACCAGCTCAGCCATTGTCCAACAAGGCCATAGAGGCAGGAACAAACGATTAAGCCTAGCAGCTCTCTTCTTGCTAACCTATCAGCCTCATCAAAGTTGTTAAACAGAAAAACCTGAATCTGCGTGATGACATAGGTCACAATGACCATTTCGATTAAATAATAGATATTAGCTGTTGTTCTTCCCTGCAAAAGCTGGTAAGCAGAATAGAAAAAATAAACGCAAAAGCAATAGACAGCTGTCTTGTATTCATTGGCAATTTCCTGACTTAAGAAACCTTCCCACCACTTAGTTTTCATCTGTTATTCCCTCCTGCAAGACCTGTCTGAGTTTATTTGCGTATTTACGCGAAATAATAATTTTTTCGTCATTTGCCAATGTGGCTTCAATCCGGCCATAAGCTTGGCTCTTAAAGAACTGAATCTTGTAAATATTGACCACCATAGCTTTGGCACAGCGAAAGAAGCCACGCTTCTTGTACTGCTCTGCCAATTGTCCCAAACTCGCAGTCACCTGATAGACCCCCTTGTCCGTATAAGCAAAGGTTCTACTGTCAACACTCTCAACGTAGAAGATATCATCCACGCGCACATAGCTCTGCCCATTTTCAGTAATCCCCAGCATCTTTGCTTGATCTTGTGACACCAAGTCGACCAGCTGCTCTATTTGAGCGGTCATTTCCCGATAACGGATGATGACTTCGTCCTCACCAGCTGAAATATGCTCCAATCTAAGTTTCACAGGTTTGCCTCCTTTACTTATCAGTATATCAAAAAGTTAGACGACTACAATATCTTATCTTCCCATGTGCAAAAATTTCCTCTAAGTTGCAGAAAAAAAGCAAGGCTTAGCCTTACTTTACATTTCCTATTTTGTTGAAGGATGATGGGGTTTACCGATGGCATACCCTTCCTTAGTAACCTGACGTTCACGACCGATAGCTAGGGCATCTGCTGGAACATCTTGGTTAATAGCAGAACCCGCTGCAATCAAAGCACTATCACCAATAGTTACAGGCGCCACAAGAGTTGAGTTGCTACCAACAAAGACATGATTACCAATAGTCGTTGTGTATTTGTTTTTGCCATCATAGTTAGCAAGGATAGTGCCTGCACCAAAGTTGACATAGTCACCGACTTGCCCATTACCAATATAGGTTAAATGACCAGCCTTGGTATTTTCACCAATGCTTGAACCCTTAACTTCCACAAAATTTCCTATATGGGAATCTTTACCGAGGACTGACTTTGGACGAATATGAGCAAAAGGTCCAATTGTCACTCCATCCTTAACTTCCGATTCCTCAATCATCGAGTTGGTTACCACCACTCGCTCACCAATAACCGAGTCAACGATATAAGTCCCATTGGTTAGGATAGATTCTGCACCAATTCTGGTGTGACCTTTAAGGGTGATATTGGCTTCTACCACCACATCTGGAGCAATCGCCACATCCACATCAATGTAAGTCGCATCAGGATTTAGGAAAGTCACGCCGTTGAGCATATGAGTTTTGTTGATACGACGGCGCATTACTCTTTCAGCCATCGCAAGAGCAACACGGTCATTAACTCCCAAACTTTCATCAAAGTCACGAAGAACATAAGCCCCAACCTTTTCACTAGCTTCACGGAAGATTGAGATAACATCCGTCAAATAATATTCACCTTGGGCATTGTTGGTATTGATATTTTTCAGGGCTTCAAAAAGACGCTTATTGTCAAATACATAAGTTCCTGTATTGATTTCTTTGACTTGCTGTTCAAAAGCAGATGCATCTTTTTGTTCAACAATTTTAACCACCTCACCGTTGTCATTTCGGATAATACGGCCATAACCAAAAGGATTTTCAGCTGTCGCTGTCAAAATAGTAGCGACATTCTTGTGATTAACATGAAAGTCAATCAAATTTTTTAGACTTTCCCCTGTAATCAGCGGCGTATCACCAGCAATGACCAAGGTATGTCCTTCAAGGCCAGCCAATTCCTCTTCTGCCATCATGACAGCATGCCCTGTTCCCAATTGCTCTGTTTGCAAGACAAATTCAGACTGATTAGCTAAAACCTCACGAACCAACTCTGCCTTGTGACCAATGACAGTTACATTTTTCTCAGGAGTAATAGCACTCACCGCACGAAAAACATGCTCCAGCATAGTGATACCAGAGACCTTGTGCAAGACCTTAGGCAGGTCAGATTTCATGCGAGTACCTTTACCCGCCGCCAAAATAATTGCGTAATTAGACATCATTAATTTCCTTAATATAAAATTTAAACATTTCCATTATAGCATAAAGAAAGAAATATTGGAAAAATTGATAATAGATGGCAAGGGATATACCTTATTGAACTAAGTCAAGGCTAACCAACCTATTCCGTATAAGAATAGTTAAAACTTTCCGATTCTAAACCTCTAAAATAAAAAATAACTCAAGAAAGTTGCTTCAAAATATAGACAAACTCTGGTTTATACTCAATGAAAATCAAAAGTAGCCTAGGAAACGAAGCCGACGATAGAACTTGAGTTCATCAAGGCAAGTTGACAACGGATAGTTTTGATTTTCGAAGAGTATTAGTTTGGAACTATCTTGTTTACCAACAGTGGCTAGTGCTGTCACCTCAAAGACATTTCCTTCTTTGGTTTGTGTGGCAGAATTTGCAATTTTAGTGATTTTGCCAGTGATAACAATGGCATGATTGCTGATCTTTTCAAGGGTTAGGCGAACAGGCTGTCCTTTTTTCAATTGAC
>NZ_KB904460.1:43908-104691 GCF_000380105.1 Streptococcus orisratti DSM 15617 | reverse complement strand
ATGTTAAATTATGGCATTCAGAATAAAGAATGAGTGCCTGTATTTTTCTATGATGTGGAGCATTATTTTTATCTTTAAGGGCCTGTTTTAATTCCTCGATTTGGGAGGACGTCAGTTCTTTTGTCATAATACTATTATAACGCTATTTTTGATTTTTGTTAAGTATCAGCGATGATTTGATGTGAGTAAAGCATCTATGAACAGTGTAGGATTGGAATTATTGGATTGGTCAAAGACAATAAAACTTCTCCTAGCCACTGCGACTTATGGAAAGAAACGAAAAATTCTAGACTGAAACTCCGACATTTGGATTTAGTTATTACGGTTAAGCGTGGCACTAAAGCGCGCTACTTTACTTTTGGCGTACTTAAAGTTAATGTTGTGCTCGGATAAAAAGGTATCAAAATCCGCCTTTCCTTTTTCAGCATTTGAAACCTCTAGTTCCAATTCGTAATCCTTAATATCAGCATATTGATTGCTATCTAACGCCATAAGTCCTATTTTGGTCATGGTTTCACGCCTAGTGGTTGTGAGATGTCCAAAGTTAATCAACTCTTTTATATTGACTCCTTTAGTGGAAATCAATTGGGTAATAGCGTTATCTGGAAGATTCCCAGATTTAATTATTTCTCTGGCTTCTTCCAAAGTTAGGTCAATATTATATTCTAAATTTCCAACTTCTTCAGGTATTTTTAAAGTTAGCTCAGCCTGATCAGGGAGAGTTCTGATGCGCAGTGACATGCGATTAGTTTTCATGTCAAAGTTTTTAGTGTCAAAATAGTAGTTTGTTTGAGTAACAGGAGTCACATGAGAAAATAGAGTTGATAGACGTTGAAATTCGTCTTTATTCAGTAAGGTTTTATATTCAATTTCAAGATGTGTCATGGGAGTTTCCCTCTCTAATTGTAATCTTTTTATGGTATAATAAATTATTATAATCATTTTATACAAAAGATGGACTTTTGACAAGGATAGGAGATATGATTAACAAAGGAATTAAAGGTATGGAGTGGGAAGTTTTCCTAGATCCGTATATACAAGCTGTGGGTGAATTAAAAATAAAGTTGCGAGGTATCCGAAAACAATTTCGCAAACAAAATCGTCACTCTCCAGTTGAATTTGTAACTGGTCGGGTAAAATCCGTTGAAAGCATAAAAGAAAAAATGTCGCTTAGAGGTATCAAACCAGAAAATGTAGCTCAAGATTTGCAAGACATAGCAGGGCTACGCATCATGGTTCAGTTTGTAGATGACGTGGATGAGGTTTTGGCACTTTTGCGGCAACGTCAAGACATGAAAATCATCCAAGAACGTGACTACATTAACCATATGAAGTCCAGCGGTTATCGTTCCTACCATGTCATTATTGAGTATCCAGTTGATACCATAAACGGTAGAAAGACGGTGTTAGCGGAGATACAAATTCGAACTCTGGCTATGAATTTTTGGGCTACCATTGAACATTCCCTAAACTATAAGTATCAGGGAGAGTTTCCGCAAGAAATTAAGCAACGTTTGGAGACGACGGCTAAAATTGCTCTTGAATTGGATGAAGAAATGCGCAAAATTCGGGAAGATATTAGAGAAGCGCAGCTTTTATTTGATGCAGAAAATAGAAAACTAAGTGATGGTGTGGGAAATAGTGATGACACAGATGAATATTACCGGTAGGGCAACACGAGTTGCTATTATTTCAAATAATAAATATCAGAGTAAGCGTGTTGCCTCTAAACTTTTTGCTACTTTTAAAGAGGATAAGGATTTTTATCTTTCTAAAAAAAATCCTGATATTGTTATTTCCATCGGAGGGGATGGGATGCTTTTATCAGCCTTCCATATGTACGAAAAAGAGTTGGATCGGGTGCGATTTGTTGGTGTTCATACGGGACATCTAGGATTCTATACCGATTACCGTGATTTCGAGGTGGACAAGTTAATTGAAAATCTGAGGGCTGATAAGGGTGAAATGATCTCATATCCAACTTTGAAGGTTCACATTACTTTGGAAGATGGACGTATTTTTACAGCTCGTGCATTTAACGAGGCTACCGTCAAGCGCATAGAAAAGACAATGGTGGCAGATGTTATTATTAATAAGGTCAAATTTGAACGTTTTCGCGGTGATGGACTGTCTGTCTCTACGCCAACAGGAAGCACAGCTTATAATAAGTCTTTGGGCGGGGCTATTTTACATCCAACCATGGAGGCTTTACAACTAACCGAAATCTCGAGTATTAATAACAGGGTTTATCGGACCGTAGGTTCTTCCATGATTATTCCTAAAAAAGATCACATTGAGATTGTGCCTAAACGTCAAGGTGTCTATACTGTTTCGATTGATAATAAAACCATGCATTATAAAAATGTTGTCAAGGTGGAGTATTGGATTGGCTCTAAGACAATAAACTTTGTAGCTACACCATTTCATACTAGTTTTTGGGAGCGTGTCAAGGATGCCTTTATAGGAGATTTAGACTCGTGAAATTTTCATATATTGCTGATCGACGTACAAAAGTGAAAACTTTTTTAAAAAGCCATGATGTCTCCAAAGCACTGCTAGCTAAGGTAAAATTCATGGGAGGAAATATCTGGGTAAATGGTGTTGAGCAAAATGCCATTTATTTGTTGGAGGTTGGTGATCTTGTCACCATTGAAATTCCTGATGAAGAGGCTTTTGAAAACCTTGAGCCCATAAAGCATGATTTAACTATTGTTTATGAGGACGATCACTTTTTAATCATTAACAAACCTCATGGAATAGCAAGTATTCCCAGTGTTTTGCACTCCAACACCATGGCAAATTTTGTTAAAAATTATTATTTAGAACAAGATTATCCCAATAAGCAGGTGCATATTGTCACACGACTAGACAAGGATACCAGTGGTCTTATGTTGTTTGCCAAACACGGCTATGCGCATGCTAGACTTGACAAGCAACTGCAGCAAAAACTGATTGAGAAACGCTATTATGCTCTAGTTTCTGGGCAAGGTGTTCTGCCTGATCAAGGAGAAATCATTGCTCCAATAGCTAGGCCAGCAGATAGCATCATTACACGTTGCGTTCACCCTTCTGGTAAATATGCTCATACTAGTTTTCAGGTCATTGAGCGTTTTGGCGATGTAGCTTTGGTAGATATTAGATTACACACTGGTCGCACCCATCAAATACGTGTTCATTTTTCACACATTGGCTTTCCCCTCTTGGGTGATGACCTATATGGTGGACGTATGGATCTTGGAATTGAGCGTCAGGCTTTGCATTGCCATTTTCTAAAATTTACAGATCCCTTTACAAAAAAAGAGAATTCGCAAACTATTCACTTGACAGATGATTTTGATAGCGTTATCATAGATTTGCAAAAAAATTTGTAGAGGTGTATAAATGCGTAGTTTATTTGGTGATTTACGTGGAAAAATTGTTGGGAAGAACATTAAAATCGTCTTTCCTGAGGGCATTGACGAGCGCGTTGTTCGTGCTGCAGCTCGTTTAAAATTCGAAGGCTTGGTTGAGCCTATTATCCTAGGCGAACCAGCAGCAGTTCGTAACCTGTTGTCATCTTTCGGTTTTGCAGATCCCGGAATCACAATCATTAACCCAGAAGACTATCCTGAATATGAGGAGATGAAGCAGAAGTTCGTTGAACTTCGTAAGGGTAAAGCTACACTTGAAGATGCTGACAGATTACTTCATGATGTCAATTATTTTGGAGTTATGCTAGTTCAATTAGGATTAGCAGATGGCATGGTTTCAGGTGCTATCCACTCAACAGCCGAGACAGTTCGTCCAGCCTTACAGATTATTAAGACTAAACCAGGCATTTCAAGGACTTCAGGTGTGTTCTTAATGAGTCGGGAAAACACGCATGAACGTTACATTTTTGCAGATTGTGCTATTAACATTGATCCCTCTGCTAAAGAATTAGCGGAGATTGCTGTTAACACTGCAGAGACAGCTCGCATTTTTGAATTCGATCCTAAAGTAGCTATGTTGAGTTTTTCAACAATGGGAAGTGCTAGTGCACCACAGGTGGAAAAAGTTCAAGAAGCTACAAAATTGGCAAAAGAAATGGCTCCAGATTTGGCTTTAGATGGTGAAATGCAATTTGATGCCGCCTTTGACGAAATAACAGCAAAAATTAAGGCGCCATTTAGTCCCGTTTCTGGTCAAGCCAATATCTTTATCTTCCCAGATTTACAATCTGGAAACATTGGTTACAAGATTGCGCAACGTCTGGGAATGTTTGATGCGATTGGACCAGTCTTGCAGGGACTCAACAAGCCAGTAAATGACCTTTCTCGTGGTTGCTCAGCAGACGATGTTTACAAGTTAGCTATTATCACAGCAGCCCAAGCTGTTCAAGAGTAAAAAATCAAACGACAAAAGCCACTGTTGTCTAAACAGGGCTTTTGCTTTATAGGGAGGAATTTAAATGACAAAAATTGCACTTGTTACAGGAGCTTCGGCTGGTTTTGGTGCGGCGATTGCAAGGCGTTTGATTACAGATGGCTATAAAGTCATAGGCGCAGCTCGACGTTTGGAAAAATTAGAGAGCTTGTATATCACCTTCGGAGATAACTTTTACCCCTTGCAGATGGATGTCTCTCTTCCGGAGAATATTGATGTAGCGCTAGCCTCTTTGCCAGTAGAGTGGCAGCAGATAGACCTTCTAGTCAACAATGCTGGTTTGGCACTAGGTTTAGACAAGGCCTATCAAGCGGATTTTTCAGACTGGCTCACCATGATTAACACTAATATTGTGGGGTTAGCGTATTTGACACGTCAGGTGTTACCACAAATGGTAGATAGAAATAGCGGTATGATTATCAATTTAGGATCTACTGCGGGAACTGTTCCCTATCCTGGAGCCAATGTTTATGGAGCTTCAAAAGCTTTTGTTAAACAATTTTCCCTCAATCTGCGGGCCGATTTAGCCGGGACAAAAATTCGTGTCACCAATATCGAGCCTGGACTTTGCGAGGGGACCGAGTTTTCCAATATCCGTTTTAAAGGTGATAACCAAAGAGCCGAGGCTCTTTATCAGGGAGCACATGCTATCAGGCCTGAGGATATTGCAAACACTGTTTCATGGATTGCTAGCCAACCTGAGCATTTGAATGTGAACCGTATCGAAATAATGCCAGTGTCTCAAAGTTTTGGTCCTCAACCTGTTTTTCGTGATTAGTAATCGCTAGAGTTCATCAAAAATCTCACCTTTGATGGAAGCTCCAGATGTGGTATCTGACCAACCAACAATAGCCTGACCCGACTCTTTAAGGTAGGTGCCCAGTAGTGGTCTCATATCCTGAACATAGGCATAAACACCTTGACATTGCTTTTGATCATCGAAAAGTAGTTGAAAAGACTGCATGAAAATCTGGTTAAAAGAGTCATTAGGAATTTGAAAATGAAGGCTACCATCGGGAGAATTCTGCAAATCCTGCCAAATCCAATCGGCCAAGATAGGAGCATCTTGGCTGGGGGAAAAGCTGCCATCAGCTCTGCCATTAGAATAAATCAATTGTCTGTTTTGATCATAAAATACTGCCCGATAAGGCAAATTGTCCAAAAAATTTTCAAGTTGATTGCTTAACATGTTTTAATCATAGTCAATTCTTTAAAAAAATGCAAAAAAAGTGATTTGATGCTATACTTATGAAAAGAAAAGGAGAACTTTATGAATAAGAAGTATCAAATTTTGGTAGTATTAAGTCTTAGTTTGCTTTTTCTGACGGGGTGTCAGAGCATTGGAAATTTTTTTAAAACAACACAAGAACAGTTTCTAGGCCTATCTGGAACGCTTCGTACTTTTGATGAAAATTCCCAAGTCATTGATAAAATTAGTGGAAAATCTATTTCAATTGAAAGTGATGATCGTTTTGATATAACTGATGAAAATGGTGATGTTAGTAAAGAATCCTCAGTACTTGATATTACGGTTGGTGGTAGTCAAGTTATCCATGTAGGGTCAACTCTCATTTTTGCTGAAAATGGCCTAACAGATTATATGGAAAAATATTCAGACAAAGTCGATATTAGTACAGAAAATCGCTCTTTACCTTTTGTCAATCGTTTTTTCAATCAAATAAAAAATGACATTAGCGGTGAGAGTAAGCTAATTTTAGTCCGTTCTCAGACGGGAACTCCCTTAGCAACCTATTTTGGAAAGCGTGTTTCGACATCAGCTCCAGATGGTATTCCCAATACAACCTATTTATTAGTTGATGGTAAGCGATTAATTATCTACCGTGCTGATTTTACTATTTATGACACGGATTTATTGGATAGCTGAGCCTATATTTTTGAAGGTGTTGAAAAACACCTTTTTTATAATGAAAACTTCCAGAAAATCCATTGACAGGCTAGTAAATCCATTGTATAATAAACTTTGCAATTCAGAATTATCTGAAAATTGAAAAAAGAAGAGGTTTTTACATGTCTGAACATTCAGCAACTCAACATAATTCCACATGGCAAACAAAATTGAAAGCTCTAGGACCAGGTATCTTAATGGCTTCTGCAGCTGTCGGCGGCTCACATATTGTTTCCTCGACCCAAGCGGGTGCGCTTTATGGATGGCAATTAGCTATTCTGGTACTTTTAATCAATCTATTCAAATATCCGTTTTTCCGTTTTGGATCACAATATACAGCAGAAAATGGGAAAAACTTGATTGAAGGCTACGCTGAAAAAGGCAAGGCTTACCTCCTTGTTTATTTCGTTTTAAATGTCTTTTCAGCTATTGTTAATACTGCGGGTGTCGGAATCCTTTGTGCTGCCATTGTTGCTAGCGCTTTACCATCCTCAATTGCATTGACGACGGGTCAGCTAACCTCAATTATCATTGTTATTATTTGGGGAATGCTTTTATTAGGAGGGTATCGTTTCCTTGATGGTTTATCAAAATGGATTATGACAGCACTAACTCTGGCAACAGTAGCAGCGGTAGTTATTGCTCTTTTCCAACATCGGGAATATGCTCCGGATTTCGTTGTGACATCTCCTTGGCAAATGGCTGCTTTGCCATTTCTTGTATCCCTTATGGGATGGATGCCTGCACCTATCGAAATTTCGACAATCAATTCACTTTGGTCTGTTGAAAAACGAAAAACCGTTGACTTTAACGAAGAGGATGCTTTGTTTGATTTTAATGTTGGCTACATTGGAACAGCTATCCTCGCCTTCTTTTTCCTTGCTCTGGGTGCTCTCATCCAATATGGTAACGGCGAACCTGTTCAAGGTGCTTCAGCAGCCTATATTGCTCAATTTGTTAGTATGTACGCCTCTGCTCTGGGAGCTTGGGCTAAACCATTGATTACCTTTATCGCTTTCTTGTGTATTTTTGGTACAGTTATCACCGTTATTGATGGTTATTCACGCGCAAATGATGAAGCACTGCGCTTGCTTGTTGGCAAAAAAGGGACTAGTCAAAAATCCCTCGCAACTTGGATGACTTTAACATCAATTCTTGGTTTAGTTATTGTCTATGGTTTTTCTGGACAAGTTGCTATTATGCTTCGATTTGCAATGATTGCCTCCTTTATCACAACGCCATTCTTTGCATACCTTAATTACAGCTTAGTTAATAATAAAGAACATCAGGTCAAAGGTTGGCTTAAGTGGTTGTCCATTGCTGGGTTGATTTATCTGTTTGGTTTCGCCATTTTCTTTATTTATGCATGGTTGTCAGGTAATATTTAAGACATATTTGATAAAACAAGTTCCTCACATAAGGAACTTGTTTTGATTTGAAATTAACTAATTGGCCCCCATACGCTCACTGATTTAGCTGAAACGTGGAAATCAGCCCAACCATCTTCGGCTATAGTAATTCTTTCTGAAGAGTTACCTAAGTAATCAATAAATATAGCACTGGCCCATTTCTCACCAACAAACATTCTCTTTTTAGTGTCATCTTTGTTACTGATGAGCAAGGCAATTGGTGAATGACCTAATCGTGTCCAACCGATGCAATTTGGATCATCAAAGTAATTTTGTTGAGGACCATAAGCAAAATCTCGACGGAGTTCCAAAAGTTTATCAATTATTTTTTGGAAAGAAGATTGAGCAAAGTCTCCCTTTATACCATAATAGTCACCATAAAAAATGCAAGGTAATCCATCTTCGTGTAATAAAATCAGTGCATACGCAGCTGGTTTAAACCACTCTTCAACGGTAGATTCCAAGGCTTGTCCACGTTGTGTATCATGATTATCAACAAAAGTAACTGCAGACTGAGGATGATTTTGAAGCAAGCTGTCATCAAAAATATTTCTCAAATCGTAGTTCTCAACTTGTTTACTTGCATCAAATAAATTTTGGTGTAGTCTGGTATCAATTAAATCAAACTTATAGTCAATACTTTCTAAATAGTTATCATTTGACTCTTTATCGGGGTTCCAAAATTCACCAAAAACATAAAAGTCCTCACCATATTTTATGTTCATATCTCGAATGAAATTACGCATGAAGAAGGAGTCAATATGCTTAACGGCATCTAAACGAAAACCTAGCACTCCTGTAGTTTGAATAAACCAATCAGCCCAATCATAAATATTTTTAATGACTTCTGGGTGTTTAAAATCCAAATCAGCATACATTAGATAGTCATAATTTCCATTTTCACCATCAACTAAATCATTGTTTGCCCACCCTTTGTTGTCACCTTGTATTTGGTAAATACCAGATTTTCCTGTTTTTGCGTCATAGTCAGTCCCCGTAAAATGATACCAGTGCCACTTAAAATCATTATAGGTATTTTGACGTCCATCGAAGGTAAATGAGGTCCAACCTTGAATTTCAAATGGTTCTGAAAGAATCTTTGTGCGGTCGTTAGGGTCAACTTCAACAACAGTGAAGCGTTCTGTATGGTCTGCAGATGCCTTATGATTAAGAATAATATCTGCCATAGGAATAATCCCGTGTGCTTTTAGCGCTGCAATTGCCTCAAGATATTCATTTTTAAAGCCATACTTAGTGCGAATTGTTCCTTTCTGGTCAAATTCTCCTAAATCAAATAGATCATAAACGCCGTATCCTACATCAGCAGAAGAAGTACCTTTAAAAGCTGGTGGCATCCAAATGTGGCTAATCCCTTTATCAGCCAAATGCGGTGCATCATTTGCCAAACGTTGCCAATGTTTTCCATCATTTGGTAGGTACCATTCAAAATATTGCATCAAAGTTTGATTTTTCATAATTATTCTCTTTTCGCCATAGTTTCTTAACTTACATTTTAGCAGAATATCACAAATACGCAACCGTTTGCTCATTGACTTTAATTATCACTAAAACATCCCCTTCGTTAAAAGAGGGGATGTTGAGTTTAGACTTGTGTAAAAACCTTTTTCTTGAGTTCAAAGGTAATATCAGTTTCTTGAGCGACAGCTGCTTCGTGTGTAACGATAATAACAGTTTTATTTTGTTCATGCGCAATCGTCTTGAAAATTTTAACGATGTCTTGTGTGGTTTCTTCATCAAGATTTCCAGTTGGCTCATCAGCGATAATTACATCATGTCCGGTTGCTAATGCTCTGACAATTGCCACGCGTTGCTGCTGACCACCTGAAAGTTGAAGTACAGGTTTATCAATTAACTCGTTACTGATGCCAACGGACTCAAAGAGAGTTTCAATCTGCTTGCGATCTCCTTTTCTACCAGAGATTTCCAAGGCAGTTTGAACATTTTGACGAGCAGTCATGTAAGTTATGAGGTTGTATGACTGAAAGATAGTAGAGACAGAATTTCTGCGATAATTATTTAATCCGGCTTTAGCAATATCAGCATCATCTAGGAAAATTTTTCCCCTTTTTGGTGTATTCAGGCCTGCCAACAAAGATAAAAAGGTTGTTTTTCCACTTCCTGATTGTCCGAGAATGGCATAGACTTTCCCTTTTTCAAAAGTTAAATTCACCTCTTTAAACAAATAATCATCTGGATTGTTTGTGTACCAATAGCCTAAATCTTGTGTTCGTAATGTCATGCTATGTCCTTTCTTAATTTGAAGATAAGATATCTTTTGGTTCCATACGGACAATACCGATACTTGCCAATACAGTTGAAATAAAGGAGATGAGAAGAGCGATACCGCCAAGTTTAATCATATCTTCAGCAGTCATTTTGATATCTAAATTGTTGATGTCTTCTGTGGCTGAAACCATGGCCATCATATTTCCCATTCTGCCACGTCCCGTCATCTTACCAGTGTTAGTAGTGTTTGAGGAATTTGAATTCGATGCTGTATCTTGATCAGTGGCTCCCTTACCAGGTCCTGCAATTTGACTGCTGGTTTGTTCGGTTGATGAAGTCAAGAGTTGATTTCCCAGCGCATTGCCGACTAAATTTCCTGCAAAAGAAGCTATGACAAGAGAAACTAGAGTCACCAAGAAGAGTTCTGTGAAAAACTGACCAACAATTTTGAGGCGATTTTCACCCAAACTCATCAAAACACCGATTTCATAGCGACGTTCACGAATATTTAAGATAATAATAAGTGTTAAAATGACCGCTCCAGCAAGCGCAACTAAAATCACGATATTTTGGGCAATGGATGAGATGTTATTCAGCGGAGAAAGCATTTGTTTGTAGATTTCATTGCTCGAAATAATAGAATAGGTATCAGTGTCAATTTCAGATTCAACATCTTTGACAAAACTATCTAGTTTTTCTGGATTTGAAAGAGTATAAGTTGCAGAATCTAGGACATCACTCTGTCCCTTCATCGTATTAGCGGTTTCTATATTGGTGTAAATATTATTTTGAGGATTTGAGGCATTAGACATCATCTGTGCTGTTGTTGCTGTAGATGAATTTGAATAAATCCCCACAACTGTCAGTTTATAATTTGTATCTGTGTTATTAACTGTAGCTGTGACAGTAAAAGTATCACCGACAGCTAAATCATTGGCCTTGGCTAGATCTTCTGAAATCACTGCTTGATTGCTTTTAGTATCTGCAGTGATCCCAACTCCATCAGTGATTTTAGAAACACTAGTAGTAAAATCGTTAGCATAATTTGTACTATTGACACCAGTGATAGTAAAATCGCCACTAGCCATTTTCATATCTCTACCACCTGGAAGAGTTGCACTGGCATCAGAAGAACTTGAACTATCACTACTGTCAGATGAGGATGAACTCATTGAGATGGCTTCAATGCCATCTCCAGCAGTAGCTGTTGTTGTAGAGAGGTAGAGATAAGAGGCAATGCCATCTTTTTTGGCGATGCTATCTGCAGTCTTTAAATTAACTGATGTAACGGCATTGGTGGAACTTGAACTATCCGAGGACTGATTGTCTGGATTAAAAGCCTTCATCAGACTTTCGCGATTTACAGATAAGGTGACCGTTGCCCCAGCCTTACTTTTGGCTGATTCAATAGCTGAATCAGCTGCATTCTTGATGGTTAGCCCAGCTAAAACAAAAATAAGAATGGCACTGGTTACCAAGATTAGAAGTGCTGTTCGTCCCTTCTTTGCTTTTGTCACAAGCCAAGCTCGCTTCAAAAAATTCATTGTGTAAACTCCTTTGCAAAATGTGATGTCTAGAGTTTACCTAAAATCCCTTAAGCAAAGCTGAAAGAAAACTTTAAAAAAGCTTAAATAATCTTTTTTATACTTAAAACACCCTCAAAACACGAACGTTAGAAATAATGGATAGAAAAATATTTGACAAAAAACGAAAACTTTTTTAAAATAAAGATGGAAAGATAAGGAATTATCTAGCGATGCTTTGTGTTGGGCAAAGTTATAGGAAGGTCATATTTTAGATGAAGTTGCCATGAAGAGCATGCAAGTTCAGTCTGTCTTGACTGGATGGAGAATGTCTATTTGTACGCCTTTCTTTTTGCTCTGCTCTTGTGGCTGAAGAGGATTTTATAATGTTCAACGATATGCCTGTTTTTGATTATGAAGACATTCAGCTAATTCCAAATAAATGTATCATCAATAGTCGCTCAGAGGCTGATACAAGTGTTGTTCTTGGAAAATATCGCTTTAAATTACCAGTTATTCCTGCTAACATGCAGACGATTATCGATGAAGAGATTGCTGAGCAATTAGCGAAAGCAGGATATTTTTATATTATGCATCGTTTTGATGAGGTTTCGCGAAAGCCATTTATCAAAAAAATGCACACTCAGGGTTTGATTGCTTCAATTTCAGTCGGAGTTAAAGATTATGAATATGATTTTGTGGCTAGCCTAAAAGATGATGCACCAGAATTTATTACTATCGACATTGCACATGGTCATGCAGATAGTGTGATTAAGATGATTAAGCACATCAAGAAAGAATTACCAGAAACATTTGTCATCGCTGGGAATGTAGGCACACCTGAGGCAGTTCGTGAGTTGGAAAACGCTGGTGCCGATGCAACAAAAGTCGGTATCGGTCCTGGTAAAGTCTGCATCACCAAGGTTAAAACCGGTTTCGGGACAGGCGGCTGGCAGTTGGCTGCACTTCGTTGGTGTGCTAAAGCTGCTCGTAAACCGATTATTGCAGATGGTGGCATTCGTACACATGGTGATATTGCCAAGTCTATTCGGTTCGGGGCAACAATGGTGATGATTGGATCGCTCTTTGCTGGACATTTGGAAAGTCCCGGAAAATTGGTTGAAGTTGATGGCGAGCAGTTTAAGGAATACTATGGTTCAGCATCTGAGTATCAGAAAGGTGAACACAAGAATGTAGAAGGTAAGAAAATTCTCTTACCAGTCAAGGGTCACTTGCAAGATACCTTAACTGAGATGGAACAAGATTTACAAAGTTCTATTTCATATGCTGGCGGTCGTGATGTGGAGAGCTTGAGACGTGTTGATTATGTTATTGTGAAAAATTCCATTTGGAACGGTGACTCTATTTGATATCATCTTGAAAACAATTTATAAAATGATACAATAGAATTAATTTAATAGGCTTATTTATGCTGTGAATTGGCACAGCGTTTCTACAAGACACCGTAATGTCTAACAATAAGCTTCTTTTCCAAACGAGTAATCATTACCTACTAGGAAGAGAAGTATCGTTATGAGGTGTTTACAATAGTGACACCTTTTTCATTTATCATAAAGGAGAATCCATGAAGTTATTGGAAGACCGTATTTTAAAAGACGGCAATGTATTAGGAGAAAATATCTTGAAAGTTGATAGCTTTCTAACTCACCAAGTTGATTATGAGTTGATGCAAGAAATTGGAAAAGTCTTTGCAGAAGCATACAAAAATGCAGGAATTACCAAAGTTGTTACCATCGAGGCATCTGGTATAGCTCCCGCGATTTATGTTGCTCAAGCATTAGACGTTCCAATGATTTTTGCCAAAAAACACAAAAATATCACCATGACTGAGGGGATTTTAACAGCAGAAGTTTATTCTTTCACTAAGCAAGTAACCAGTACTGTCTCTATCGTAAGTAAATTTTTGTCTGAAAATGACACTGTCCTTGTTGTTGATGATTTTTTGGCAAATGGGCAAGCTGCCAAAGGACTTTTGGAGATTATCAGTCAAGCTGGCGCTAAAGTTGCTGGAATCGGTATTGTTATTGAAAAATCTTTTCAAAATGGTCGCAAATTGTTAGAAGATGCTGGTGTAGCAGTAACATCGCTGGCACGTATCGAAGCATTCGAAGAAGGAAAAGTTAAATTTATGGAGGCAGATGCTTAAAATGACAGAAAAAGAACATTCACATTCACAATCCGCAATCTTAGGATTACAGCACGTTTTATCTATGTACGCTGGCTCAATCCTTGTTCCCATTATGATTGCAGGTTCATTAGGATATAGTTCTAAACAGTTAACCTATTTAATTGCAACAGATATTTTCATGTGTGGAGTAGCAACTTTTCTGCAATTGAAAGTTACTAAACACACAGGAATTGGTTTACCGGTTGTTTTAGGTTGTGCCTTTCAGTCAGTCGCACCACTCTCAATCATTGGAGCCAAACAAGGGTCTGGTGCTATGTTTGGGGCTTTAATTGCTTCAGGGATTTATGTCATTTTAGTTGCTGGTGTTTTCTCCAAAATCGCTCGTTTCTTCCCGCCTATTGTCACCGGCTCTGTCATTACGGTCATTGGACTTAGCTTGGTGTCTGTGGCGATGGGAAATATGGGAAATAATGCAGAAGCACCAACAGCTCAAAGTATGATGTTATCACTTTTGACTATCTTGATTATTCTTCTAATACAGAAATTTACTAAGGGCTTTATCAAATCTATTTCTATCCTCATTGGTCTTGTCGGTGGTACCATTATCGCTGCCTTTATGGGATTGGTAGATCCAAGCCCAGTAGCAGAAGCAGCTTGGGTTCATGTTCCTACACCTTTCTATTTTGGGACTCCGAAATTTGAGCTAACTTCGATTTTGATGATGTGCATCATTGCAACGGTTTCAATGGTAGAATCTACAGGAGTTTATTTGGCCTTGTCTGATTTGACCAATGAACAGTTGGATGAAAAACGCCTTTGCAACGGTTATCGTTCAGAAGGGATTGCCGTTTTACTTGGTGGACTCTTCAACACATTTCCATATACAGGTTTCTCACAAAATGTTGGTCTGGTTCAGATTTCTGGAATTAAAACTCGTCGCCCAATTTACTACGCAGCCGGTATTTTAGTGGTAATTGGCTTGCTTCCCAAATTTGGCGCCCTTGCTCAGATGATTCCAAGTCCAGTTTTGGGTGGAGCTATGCTTGTACTCTTTGGAATGGTTGCCCTACAGGGAATGCAAATGTTGAACCGCGTTGACTTTAAAAACAATGAATACAACTTTATCATTGCTGCAGTGTCCATCTCTGCAGGACTAGGCTTTAACGGTACAAACCTCTTTGCTAGTCTTCCGACGACAGCACAGATGTTCTTAACTAATGGTATTGTCATTGCAACTCTGACATCGGTTATTCTAAACTTGATTTTTAACAGTCGTCGTTCTACTGAAAACGAGAACTAAGAAAAAGCTATGAAAGGTAAAAACTTTCATAGCTTTTTCTATCAATGTGACGATGCACCAGAATCAGCATCTGTCGCAGCAGCTTCTCCGCCACCATGACCGCCGCTACTTGATGCACCAGAGGTTGCATCTGCGTGAGCATGAGTAGAAGGTCCAGCAAAACCACCAACAAGGCGTTGACCGGTTGTTTGCAAGTACCAATCCAACCAAGGTTTGAAGTTGAAGACGATTTCGTTGATACCAGCATAAGAACCATCATCGTAATACATAGCTTGGTAGTTGTGGGTGTTGAGCACGTCTGGGTTGGGATTTGGAATGAGCATGCGCACATACTCTTGGTCGCCATTGCGTAGGGTTCCGATAACCCATTCAACATTCTTCATACGAGCAGGTGGTAATGTATCGTGAACCGTTGATAGGCGGTTACCAGATTGCTCTGGAACGCGTTTGGCAAACATGGTATCAGGATCTTGGTGAGCATTATTGTAGTAGAGAAATTGATTGTTGTCATCAGCATAAGTCAATTCAAATGGCATAGACTTGAGGAACATGTTGATTTGATCAACTGTAAGGATACCATGGTCGAGTTTGACGTAAGTATTACCCGAAACAGCACCAGTGATTTCTGCAACTTTATTTACCCAGTCAGGATCATCAGGGTCAACTTCCGTGACAGTTGTAGCGATTGGATGGTTACAATCTAAATCTTCAGGTTCAATTGGTTTTGGTTTTTTCAAGGTTGAGACAACCCCCACATATTTCACAAAATTATCCAAACATTGTTCAAGGAATTTCACAGTGCCATTGTTGATAATATTTCCAGCTTCATCAAAGGCTTCTTTGGCTTTGCCTAGCAAGAATTCGTTACCTGGAAGCGCGTAGGCATTAACACCGGGAGCTTCAAGGATTTTACGCAAATGCACTTGGGCACGCGATGTCCCTTGGTCGTAGTAGGAAGCGCCCACAATCATGACAGGTTTGCTATCAAAAGGGTGCACATCGTAAGAAAGCCATTCAAGGACGCTCTTCAGGGCAGCTGTAATAGTGTGATTGTGTTCAGGTGTTGCAATGACAACGCCGTCTGCACGTGTGATTTTATTGTAAAGCAAGCGCAATTGGAAACTCTCTTTCCAATTCTTATCTTGATTGAACATTGGCACATCGTCAATTTCCAAAACTTCAAGTTCAAATTTCGTTTTAAACTGTCTGCGAATGTACTGCAATAACATGCGGTTATATGATTGATCAGCATTTGAGCCAACAAGTCCAACAAATTTCATTAGTTTTCCTCCAAATTATGATAAGCTTTCCCAGTCAAAGTTTTCAGCTTCTTTGTGTAGCAATTCTTGCGCATTTGACAATTTTCCGGTGATTTTAACAAAAAGGCGGAAATCATCAAAAATCGCTTCCAATTTTTGAATAGTGTCAAGATCGACCAGATTACCTTGCCTATCAAAGGATTGCAAAGAATGTGACAGCAGAAATTCATCAGGTAAAACATTTGCCTTAATTTCTGGAGCATTTAAGATTTGACGGAGTTGTAATTGTGCACGTGAAGAACCAAGGGTTCCATAAGATGCACCTGTAATCATGACAGGTTTGTTAAGTAGAGGAAAAATACCGTATGAAAGCCAAGCTAAAGCATTCATCAATACAGCAGGAATAGAGTGATCATACTCTGGTGTGCCGATGATAACACCGTCTGCTGCATTAATTTTATCAGCGATTTCTAAAGCTAACTCAGGGATTTTTTTGTCAGCAGGTTTGTTGAATACAGGTAAATCCTTAATTTCAACGAGTTCAATGTCAGCCTTGTCCGCAAAATGCGTTTGCATGTATTGCAAAAGCTGGCGGTTGGTCGATTTTGTTGAATTCGTCCCAACAATAGCGATAAGTTTCATATCGGTTCCTCCTTAGGAATATAATAATTGAAAATCTTGTTTTAAACCATCTGTGACTGCTATGCGGTTATCTTGTGTAATCACGATTCCTTCAATATCTGGTGTTTTCTGGATAGTAGCAAGGGATTCCAAGAGCGGAAGCCCGAATAAACGTGTAGTCCAAATTTCACAATCCACAGATTTGTCCGCGACAATAGTCAGACTAGCCATTTCCGTTTCAATCGGATAGCCTGTCCTGCGATCAAAAATATGATGGTAATCTTTGTCACCAACCTTGAGATGGCGTTCGTAAATCCCGGAGGTCACGACCGATTTATTCTTGACACGTAGAATACCGAGATTGTTCCCTCGTTTTTTTTGAGGATGCTGTATACCAACCAACCACTCGCCACTCTCACGCTTCGGGTTAACCCCGTAGACAAGTACATTTCCACCTAGGTTAATCATAGCAGAGATGATTTGTTTGTTTTTGAGATAAGTCATGATTTTGTCAGCAATATATCCTTTAGCCAGAGCACCAAGATCGATTTTCATCCCCTTTTCTGTCAAAAAAATAGATTGCTGCGCTTCATCTAAGAGAATATTTTGAGGATTAGTCAATGCAACAGTAGCCTGAATAGTCATATCATCTGGTACCCTAGCATCATCAAACCCAATGCGCCAGCTTTGCACCAAAGGACCAATAGCAATGTTGAGATTAGAGGGGTGCTGTAAACTATGGAATTTACCTACACTGATGAGCTCAAATAACTCAGGGTGGACTTTAACAGGAGATATCCCAGCCATTTGATTGACTCGCACAAGTTCAGAATCCTCGTCGTTGGCACTAAAACGATTTTTATAGACTTCCAATAAATAGCAGGCTTCTTTCATCAGTTCTTTTGCATTTTCAGCTTCAATCATCAAGTCAATCCTCGTACCCATCATATCCAGGCTGTGTCTTTCTTGCAAGTGGTTACCTCCATGTATTTCTGTCACCATGATAATACTTTGAATACCTAAAATCAAGTTAAATAAAGAATGTATAAGTACTCCATCCAAAACAGGCTAGTCAGCACCAATGCAGTTAGAATTGAAACTCATCAAGTCAGCAACATTTGAATTTGAGTATAAGTCTTTTTTAAGGAATTTTCTCTATACTATAAACAATCCTAATAAACTTTCTTTTTATAATCTCCTTTCAAAACATCTGAACGTATTCAGATGTTTTTTTGCCTACAATGATATGACAAATATCTCCTATCCAACGGATTAGTAAAATAAATTTTCTTTGAGTTTTACTAAAAAACACACCAAACAGATTTTAACAGACTGTTTGAGATGTTCTGAAGGATTAATTTTTCTTTTTCATTTCGCCATGTGGGTAGTAGGTGCCTTCTGGCATATCATTGATAAAGACATGAATCGCGTCTTTTGGGGCTTTGGCAATGCGCGAAACAACCTCGGTGACTTCGCGGGCTAATTCAATTTTCTGTTCTTCAGTACGGCCTTCAAAAAGGTCTATTTTTACAAATGGCATAAGTTTGACTCCTTTGTTTTGATACACTTATTATATCATAAAATATAACATTCTATCTTGAACTATGAAACGCAAGATGTTATTTTCTTCATCGTTTTCTAAAAGAAAAAAGTCTAATATTTTTTGAAAGCATCTAAATCCTAATTTTGGAAAAGGTTAGAGGATAATTTCTTCAAATTTTTATGCTGTATTTATTTGCGGTAACAAATCTAAAAATACTTACTGAAAAATCACTCAATTTATGATAAAATAGTGAAATACTGATAGAAGGTGGAGATGTTCTTTTGGCTCAATTATATTATAAATATGGCACCATGAACTCTGGCAAGACTATTGAAATTCTCAAAGTCGCTCATAATTATGAAGAACAAGGCAAGCCTGTTGTGATTATGACTTCTGCACTTGACACTCGCGATGGCTATGGAATTGTTTCTAGCCGAATCGGTATGCGTCGAGAGGCAGTTGCTATCACAGATAACATGGATATCTTCAATTTCATCAAAAATTTACCAGAAAAACCATACTGTGTCTTGATTGATGAAAGTCAATTTTTATCGAAAGAAAATGTCTATGATTTAGCGCGTGTCGTTGATGATCTAGATATTCCGGTCATGGCTTTTGGTCTTAAAAATGATTTTCAAAACCACCTCTTTGAAGGGTCGCGAGAACTTTTGCTTCTGGCTGATAAAATTGAAGAGATAAAAACTATCTGCCAATTTTGTTCTAAAAAAGCAACCATGGTACTTCGAACAGAAAATGGAAAACCAGTTTACGAAGGCAATCAGATTCAAATTGGCGGCAACGAGACCTATATCCCAGTCTGCCGCAAGCATTATTTCCAACCTCTGATAGAGGATGTTGAAAAAGCATATTGATAGTCGAAACGGAGGTAGGGGTGACTATTAAATTAAAAGATATTACACTCGAAAATTATTGGGAACTTCTATCGCTTTGCGTTTCCAAAGAACAAGAAAATTTCATTGCCTCAAACGCTGTTAGTCTAGCAGAAGCCTATGTGTATGAGAAGAATGGTGATAGTGTTATGCCATATGCTATCTATGATGGTACTGATTTAATAGGCTTTGTCATGCTGGCTTATGATGAAAATATTGGGATTAGTAAGGGAAATTATCTCCTATTTCGTTTAATGATAGACCAAAATTTTCAGGGGAAAGGCTATTTTCGCTTAATTATGGATGCTGTTTTAAACAACCTAAAATCTACTGGGTTGTCTAATCTCCTTTGGGTTTCTTATGAACCAGAAAATAAGCATGCAAGATGTTGCTATCTCAATTATGGTTTTGTTGAAACTGGTGACTTACATGAGGTAGAGCTAGTCGCAATTTATGACTTAAATAAAAAATGAGATGAAAGGACTTAAATGAATATTTACGATCAATTACAGGCGGTCGAGGATCGCTATGAAGAATTAGGAGAACTCCTTAGCGACCCCGATGTGGTTTCAGATACTAAGCGCTTTATGGAACTTTCGAAAGAAGAGGCTAACACTCGTGATACAGTTACGACTTATCGGGAGTACAAACAAGTCATTCAAAATATTGCCGATGCCGAAGAAATGATAAAAGAAGCTGGCGGTGACACTGATTTAGAAGAAATGGCTAAAGAAGAACTCAAAGAAGCTAAGGTTGCCAAAGAAAACTATGAAGAACAACTGAAAATTCTCCTTTTGCCTAAAGATCCTAATGATGATAAAAATATTATCTTGGAAATTCGTGGAGCTGCTGGAGGCGATGAAGCCGCACTCTTTGCTGGTGATTTGTTGCAAATGTATCAAAAATTTGCAGAAAGTCAGGGCTGGCGCTTCGAAGTTATGGAAGCCTCATATAATGGTGTTGGCGGTATCAAGGAAGTTGTCGCTATGGTTTCTGGTCAATCGGTTTATTCTAAGCTAAAATATGAATCCGGAGCTCATCGAGTCCAACGTGTCCCAGTGACTGAAAGTCAAGGTCGTGTCCACACTTCAACAGCAACCGTCTTAGTTATGCCTGAAGTGGAAGAAGTGGAATATGATATTGATCCCAAGGACTTGCGTATCGATATATACCATGCCTCAGGAGCTGGTGGACAGAATGTCAACAAGGTGGCAACAGCCGTCCGTATTGTCCACTTGCCAACCAATATCAAGGTTGAAATGCAGGAGGAGCGTACCCAGCAAAAAAATCGTGACAAGGCCATGAAAATTATTCGTGCCCGTGTTGCAGATCACTTTGCTCAAATCGCCCAAGATGAACAAGATGCAGAACGTAAATCCACCATCGGAACAGGGGATCGTTCCGAACGAATCCGTACTTACAACTTTCCGCAAAATCGTGTGACAGATCACCGTATCGGACTGACTCTACAAAAACTAGATACTATTTTATCAGGTAAATTGGATGAAGTCGTTGATGCACTTGTCCTTTACGATCAAACAAAGAAACTGGAAGAGTTGAATAAGTAATGAACTATGCACAGCTTTTTAGTGCTTATCAGGAAGAATTAGAGCTAGTGGGAGAAGACGCAGAAAATTTAACCTATGTCTTTCGTGAGATGAAAAATTGGTCTCTTTTGGATTTTATTCTTCATCAGAATCAAGAGATTAGTAAGGAAGACGAAAAACTTGCTATCAAAATCTTTCGAGAACTGAAGGCTCACAGATCTCCCCAGTATATTACCGGAAAAGCTTATTTTCGTGATTTGACTCTAGCGGTTGATGAGCGCGTCCTTATCCCACGACCTGAAACGGAAGAGTTGGTTGACTTGATTTTGTCGGAAAATGGCGAAGCACCTATTTCACTATTGGATATTGGAACGGGAAGTGGAGTAATAGCTATCTCATTAAAGAAGGAAAGACCTAAATGGTGCATCACTGCTAGTGATATTTCACCTCAGGCGATAGATTTGGCTAGAGAAAATGCTGCTTTTCATACTGTTGATATTCAATTTATCCAGTCTGATGTTTTTAGTCAAATTCCAGATACTTTTGATGTCATTGTTTCAAATCCACCCTATATCTCATATCGTGACAAAGACGAAGTAGGGCAGAATGTTCTAGCTTCTGAGCCACATTTGGCACTTTTTGCCAATGAAAATGGTTTTGCTATCTATCGAAAAATTATAGAACAAGCAAGAGAACATCTCACTCCTAAAGGTAAGCTTTATTTTGAAATTGGTTACAAACAGGGGGAGGGATTACTACATTTGCTAACCCAGTATTTCCCAGAAAAGAGATATCGGGTCATAAAGGACAACTTTGGAAAAGATAGAATGGTCGTGATGGATAATGTGTGACTTAGAGAAAATTTTAGAAACTGGTGGTGCAGTCATTTTACCGACAGAGACTGTCTATGGCTTATTTGCCAAGGCTTTGGATGAACAAGCAGTGGAGCATGTTTATGCCCTCAAAAGACGACCACGAGACAAAGCAATGAACCTCAATGTCGGGGATTTCGAGACTATTTTGACCTACTCCAAGGATCAGCCACCGTACCTCAAAAAATTGTATGATCAGTATTTACCTGGACCTTTAACCATCATATTGAAGGCTAATGATTCTGTGCCAGCTTGGATCAATTCTGGCTTATCAACAATTGGTTTTCGATTAACTAACCATCCAAAGACTTTGGAGCTGATTAAGAAAACAGGACCACTTATAGGTCCGTCAGCCAATATTTCTGGACAGGAAAGTGGCAAAGTTTTTTTACAAATTCAGCAGCAATTTTCTGAAATGGTCAGCGGATTTGAAGATGATAACGCTTTGACTGGGCTCGATTCAACCATTTTGGATTTGTCCGGTGAGAAGGCACGTATCTTACGTCAGGGGTCTATTACAAAAGAAGAATTGACTCGTACACTTCCTGAACTTATTTTTGAGTAACTTTTTGCTTTGATTGTAGTGATTTATAAGCTACAGTCCTTGATAATATATTTTATGGAGTTTTGATATGATTTTTGACAAAGAAAATTACCAAGCATTTGACCAAGAACTTTGGGACGCAGTACATGCCGAAGAAGTGCGACAACAGAACAACATTGAATTGATTGCTTCAGAAAATATTGTTTCCAAAGCTGTTATGGCTGCACAGGGAACTTTATTAACCAATAAATATGCTGAAGGTTATCCTGGCAAACGCTACTATGGCGGGACTGACTGTGTTGATATCGTTGAAAATCTCGCTATTGAGCGTGCTAAAGAACTCTTTGGTGCTAAATATGCTAATGTGCAGCCACACTCTGGTTCACAAGCTAATGCAGCTGCTTACATGGCTTTGATTGAACCAGGTGATACCGTTCTTGGAATGGACTTGGCAGCTGGTGGTCATTTGACACACGGAGCTCCCGTGAGTTTCTCTGGTAAAACTTATCATTTTGTGTCTTATCCAGTCAATAAAGAAACAGAAGAACTAGACTATGATGCAATTGCAGAGTTAGCTAGAGAAGTCAAACCAAAACTAATTGTAGCTGGAGCTTCGGCTTACTCACGCATTATTGATTTCCCGCGTTTCCGTCAAATTGCTGATGAAGTGGGTGCTTACCTAATGGTTGATATGGCTCACATTGCAGGTCTTGTTGCTGGAGGACAGCATCCTAGTCCTGTTCCGTATGCGGATATCACCACCACAACAACTCACAAAACGTTGCGTGGACCTCGTGGTGGCTTAATTTTGACAAACGATGAGACCTTGGCGAAGAAGATTAATTCTGCTGTTTTTCCTGGTCTTCAAGGCGGCCCCTTAATGCACGTTATTGCCGCAAAAGCTGTCGCTCTGAAAGAAGCGCTAGATCCTGAGTTCAAAACATATGCCAAACATGTAATTGCTAACACATCAGCCATGGCAGAAGTTTTCAATCAACACCCAGATTTCCGTGTAATTTCAGGTGGCACAGATACGCATGTTTTCCTTGTGGATGTGACTAAAGTTGTCGAAAATGGTAAATTAGCACAAAATATCCTTGAAACAGTTAATATCACACTTAATAAAAATTCTATCCCTTACGAAACATTATCACCATTCAAAACATCTGGTATCCGTATCGGTGGCGCAGCTATTACAAGTCGTGGTATTGGTGTCAAAGAATCCAAGAAAATTGCTGAACTCATGATTAAAACCCTTGAAAACTACCAAGATGAGAGTGTTTTGGCTGAAGTCCGCCAGGAAGTAAAAGCTATTACTGACGCTCATCCCCTTTATTAAGAAATGAGATCAGATTTGGTTACCTAACCAAGTCTGAATCCTTTTATTGAAGAGTATGATTGATTTATATTTAAAACGTATTATTATTCACCAATTTAGTTCTAACGACACTGAATTAATTTTAGCAGATAATCTGCTGACACTAACACCTAGGATTGACGAGTATTTCCGGAAAAAATTAGCTAAAGTTTTTTCAGACGAAGCTAAACGTGGTCAATTTGATTCGGATAATGTCTTTTTATCATATCTGAGTGATGATTTGATGGAGACTTCGGTAAAAATTGCCCAGCTTTGGAAGGAAGAATTTGTCATTGCTGAAGATCCAAAAACCAACGATTTGATTTTTATTCAGTTTGACAAAGATGGTGTGGAATATTTTGCCTTCCTCCGTGTAGTCTTAAAAGAAAATTTTGCCCACTTTTCTGGCGATAGTCAGAGTCCGATCAAGGTCACTCAGAATAATCTACCTTCTGCGGCGCAAACCCCTGATGAAGCTTTGCTTATTAACCGACAAACAGGTCAATACTATTTGATTGAAAAGCGGATTAAGCATAATGGCAGTTTTGCTAATTATTTTTCAGAAAACTTACTTCAGGTTAAACCTGAGCAATCTGTTAAGAAATCCATTAAAATGGTTGAGCAGGCTGCACAAAAAATCGCTGAAAATTTCAATAAAGATGACTTTGCTTTCCAATCCAAAATGAAATCAGCTATCTACAAGAATTTGGAAGAGGAGCAGGAGTTATCACCTGAAAAATTAGCAGACCAACTTTTTGATGATAACCTAACCGCTCGCCTAACTTTTGTTGACCAGCTCAAAGAAAATATTCCGGAGCCTATAAAAGTAGCAGACATTGACCATTCTCGCCAAACTAAAAAGTTGGAAAATCAGAAATTGTCGCTATCAAACGGCATTCAACTGATTGTTCCAAATAGCGTCTATGAAGATGCTGATTCGGTAGAATTCATTCAAAACCAAGATGGAACTTATTCCATTTTGATAAAAAATATAGAGGACATTCAAAATAAATAATGTTTAAAGTTTTGAGACGAATTATTTCTCTTCTTTTGTTAGTTTTTATTGGCTATCAAACTTATGTCATCCATGAAAATGTTCACACTGTACTTCAATATAAAAGCATGGTAGAAGAAGTTTTAGATAATAATGACACCCAAGCTAATGTTGAGTTGGTACTAGCTATGATTTACACAGAAACTAAAGGTGGGGAGGTAGATGTCATGCAGTCTAGCGAAAGCTCTGATGGTGTCGCCAATTCTATCACTGATAGTCAAACAAGTATTAAGCAAGGGGTAACCTTGTTATCCAAGAATCTGGCTTTAGCCAACAAAGCAAAAGTTGATGTTTGGACGGCAGTGCAAGCCTACAATTTTGGGACTGCCTATATTGATTATGTTGCTAAAAATGGCGGGACAAACACCATTGAACTAGCAAAAGCCTATTCTCGTGATGTTGTTGCTCCAAGTTTAGGAAACACGACTGGTGAGACTTATTTTTATCGCCATCCCATTGCTCTTTTGTCTGGTGGAAAGCTCTATCGTAACGGTGGAAATATCTACTACTCACAAGAAGTACATTTTAATTTATTTTTGATTGAAATCATGAGCGCATTTTAAAGCGGTTATGATTTCTTAGAAAAGAGAATAATGAAAGATTTAAGTCGTTATTTTAAAGGGTACCTTAAGGAAACTATCTTAGGTCCCCTTTTCAAATTATTAGAGGCATCCTTTGAATTATTAGTGCCGATTATCATAGCTTTTATTGTTGATAAGACGATTCCAAGACAAGATAAGGGACATTTATACCTGATGCTCTTCCTTTTGGTTGTTTTAGCTTGTGTTGGTGTTGTGGTGGCTATTACGGCACAATATTTTTCAGCAAAATCAGCCGTAGGATATACACGTCAACTGACCAGAGATCTCTTTGCCAAGGTTATGTCACTAAGCAAGGAGGAACGCGATAGCTTGACAACATCAAGCTTGGTAACTCGTTTAACCAGTGATACTTTCCAGATTCAAACAGGTATCAACCAATTCTTGCGTCTCTTTCTTAGAGCACCTATTATTGTTTTTGGGGCAATCATCATGGCTTATCTTATTAGTCCTAAAATTACACTTTGGTTTTTAGTGATGGTAGCTGTCCTTTTTACAATCGTAGCTATTACCTCACGCCTTTTAAATCCACTTTACGGAAAAATCCGACAAACAACTGATAAAGTTGTCAATCTGACTCGCCAGCAACTTGAGGGGGTTAGAGTTATTCGTGCTTTTGGTCAGGTTGAACGTGAAGAAGAAAACTTTTCAGCACTCAATCAAGACTATACTAATTTGCAGCTACAAGCAGGAAGATTATCAACGTTGGTGACACCATTAACTTATTTAGTCGTCAATGTGACCTTGATCATCGTCATCTGGCAAGGAAATTTTCAAGTTCATCACAACCTGCTATCACAAGGAATGCTGATTGCATTGGTTAATTATCTGCTACAAATTTTAACAGAATTGCTCAAGCTGACCATGTTGATTACTTCGCTGAATCAGTCCTTCATCAGTGCTAAACGGATAACCGAGGTTTTTGAGAAACCCTCTGAAAATTTGGAACAAGAGTTTATTGAAGAATTATCTGACAAAAATTTGTCATTAGTCGTTGATGATGTGCAATTTTCTTATCCTAATGCTGGCGAACCAGCTTTGAAGCATTTATCTTTTGAGTTGCAACCTGGACAGTTTTTAGGAATTATTGGAGGAACAGGTGCTGGTAAGTCCACTTTGGTGCAGCTTCTAACTCATCTCTACCAACCACAAGAAGGCAGCTTGGCTATTTTTCGAAATAAAAAAACACCAAAATCGTTACGGGATTGGCGTTCGTGGGTTCATGTAGTACCGCAAAAAGCAGAGCTTTTCCAAGGAACAATTCGCTCCAATCTAACTCTTGGGGTTTCTCGTAATGTTTCAGACGAGGAACTTTGGAAAGCCTTGTCTATCGCGCAAGCTAGTGATTTTGTGAGCGAAAAAGAAGGTCAGTTGGATGCAGGAGTAGAAGCTTTTGGACGAAATTTCTCTGGCGGTCAGCGTCAACGTCTAACCATTGCTCGTGCCCTCGTAGAGCCTGCCCCTTTCTTGATTTTGGATGACTCAACCTCTGCTCTGGATTATCTAACAGAGGCTAAACTCCTCCAAGCCATTCATGACAAATTAGAAGGTGTCACTCTAATTTTAATTTCACAACGTACCAATAGTTTGAAAGCTGCGGACAAGATTTTACTTCTAAACAAGGGAGAGCAGTTAGGGTTTGCGTCGCATGAGGAACTTTTAGCAAGCAATTCTCTTTATCAAGCTATTCATTATTCCCAACATGAGAAAGGAGGCAGCTGATGAAAGCACGTCAACAATCAGATACTAGCAAACGTCTGATCAAAGACCTCCTATCACAAAAGAAAATCGTATTCCTATCCAGTCTAGGAACCATTGCACAAGTTAGCCTTACCGTTTACCTTCCTGTTTTAATCGGTAAGGCGGTTGACGTTGTCCTGAAACCACAAGCACTCAGCCTTATTTTGCCAATTCTTGGACGAATGGCTTTGGTTATCGGGCTCAATACGTTGGTTCAATGGTTTAATCCTCTACTCTATAACCGCCTTGTCTTTGGACTGATTTCAGACTTGCGTCAAAAAGTTATGCTGAAGCTTAACCAACTTCCTATTTCTTATTTAGATAAGAAAAGTATTGGTGATTTGGTCAGTCGGGTTACAACTGATACTGAGCAGCTCAGCAACGGTCTACTTATGGTTTTCAATCAATTTTTTGTTGGATTATTAACCATCCTATTCACTGTTATCACAATGGCAGAGATTGATTGGTTCATGTTGATTCTTGTGTTGGTTCTAACACCGCTTTCCCTTTTAGTTGCCCGTTTTATCGCTAACAAAAGCTATCATCTCTATCAAAATCAGACCCGATCACGTGGGCAGCAGACGCAATACATTGAAGAAATGATTCGTCAAGAAAGCCTGTTGCAAAATTTCAACGCCCAATCACAAACTATTAAACAGTTTGAAACTATCAATAATACTTACGCTGACTACTCACAAGGGGCGATTTTCTACTCCTCAACGGTCAACCCATCAACACGCTTCATCAACAGTCTGATTTATGCACTTCTGGCTGGAGTTGGAGCTCTGCGCATTATGTCAGGTGCTTTCACAGTTGGTCAACTCACAACCTTCCTCAACTACGTTAACCAATATACCAAACCTTTTAATGACATTTCCTCAGTATTGTCGGAAATGCAGAGCGCCATTGCTTGTGCAGAACGTCTTTATATGATTTTGGATGAAGAGGTTGTTGTTTTACAGCCTAAAGCAGAGCTAGATGAAGACAAAATTCTGGGGAAAGTCACTTTTGAACATGTGGCATTTAGCTACGATAAGTCCCTACCACTGATTACAGACCTATCCCTAACCATTCCAGCAGCTTCTAAAATCGCCATCGTTGGGCCAACGGGTGCTGGTAAGTCAACTCTCATCAATCTCCTTATGCGTTTCTACGAAGTGGATAAGGGACAAATTTTGCTGGATGGTGTCCCGACAACTAATTATTCTGTTGAAGAGCTACGGCAACAAATCGGTATGGTTCTGCAAGAAACTTGGCTCAAAACAGGAACCATTCATGAAAACATTGCTTATGGCAATCCTGATGCAAGTAGAGAAGAAGTTATTGCTGCTGCCAAGGCTGCAAATGCTGATTTCTTTATTCGTCAGTTGCTCAATGGCTATGATACCTTCTTAGCTGATGCAGGTAGTTCTCTGTCGCAAGGCCAGCGTCAGCTATTGACCATCGCACGTATCTTTGTTAAAGTCCCTAAAATCCTGATTTTGGACGAAGCAACTTCCTCTATTGATACACGGACAGAAGCGCTTATTCAAGAGGCCTTTGAAAAATTGATGAAAGGCAGGACTAGTTTTATCATCGCCCATCGCCTCTCAACCATTCGTACTGCTGATTTGATTTTGGTCATGGATAAGGGAAATATCGTTGAACACGGTACCCACGACCAACTCATGGCGCATAAAGGGATGTACTATAAGATGTTGATGGCACAAAATTGATATTGTTAATTTGATATAGAGTCTGAATTTAACACGAAAGAAGAAGTACAAGTAAATTGCATTTTATTCGGTTAAAATTAGCATTTACATGCTTTAATAAAATGAAATGAACAACTTTTTTATAATAAAGCATATTTAATAATTCAGTTCACAAAATATGTCATAATTTTCTGACTTTTTTCGTGTCAAATTATTGAAATAATTTTTAAATAGGATATAATAGAATTATCACTGTAAAAGGAGAATTAAAATTGACTAAACAATACAAAAATCTTGTCAATGGTGAGTGGAAGCTTTCAGCTGATGAAATTAAAATCTACGCACCTGCTACTGGTGAAGAATTAGGTTCTGTCCCAGCAATGAGTCCTGAAGAAGTTGATTATGTTTATGCTTCTGCAAAGGCTGCTCAGCCAGCTTGGCGTGCCCTATCTTACGCCGAACGTGCAGCTATTCTTCATAAAGCTGCTGATATTTTGGTGCGTGACGCTGAGAAGATTGGTGCAGTACTCTCTAAAGAAATTGCTAAAGGTTATAAGTCAGCCGTTAGTGAAGTTGTTCGTACAGCTGAAATCATCAATTATGCTGCTGAAGAAGGACTTCGCATGGAAGGTGAGGTTCTTGAAGGCGGAAGTTTTGAAGCTGCTAGCAAGAAAAAAATTGCGATTGTTCGTCGCGAACCAGTAGGTCTTGTACTTGCTATTTCACCATTCAACTATCCTATCAACCTCGCCGGTTCTAAAATTGCCCCTGCTCTCATCAGCGGTAATGTTGTAGCTCTTAAACCACCAACGCAAGGTTCAATTTCAGGCTTGCTTTTGGCAGAAGTCTTCGCTGAAGCCGGTGTTCCTGCTGGTGTGTTCAATACTATTACTGGACGTGGTTCTGTAATCGGGGACTACATTGTTGAACACAAAGCTGTGAACTACATCAATTTCACAGGTTCGACTCCAATTGGAGAAAATATCGGTCGTTTGGCTGGTATGCGTCCAATTATGCTAGAACTTGGTGGTAAAGATTCAGCAATTGTCCTGGAAGATGCTGACCTTGATTTGGCAGCCAAAAATATCGTTGCTGGCGCATTTGGTTACTCGGGCCAACGTTGTACAGCTGTTAAACGTGTCCTCGTCATGAATACTGTCGCTGACGAATTGGTAGCAAAAGTAACTGAGTTAACTAAAGCATTGACTGTTGGTATGCCAGAAGATGATGCAGATATCACTCCGTTGATTGATACTAAAGCTGCTGATTTTGTTGAAGGTCTTATCAAAGATGCGCTTGACAAAGGCGCTAAAGCAACAACTGATGTAAAACGCGAAGGAAATACAATCTATCCTGCAGTCTTTGATAATGTGACAACTGATATGGATTTGGCTTGGGAAGAACCATTCGGTCCAGTTTTACCATTTATTCGTGTCAACTCTGTTGAGGAAGCTATTGACTTGTCAAATCAATCTGAATATGGTTTGCAGGCTGCTGTCTTTACAAATAACTTCCCATTGGCCTTCAAGATTGCTGAACAGCTTGAAGTAGGTACTGTTCATATCAATAATAAAACACAACGTGGTACAGATAACTTCCCATTCTTAGGTGCTAAGAAATCTGGTGCTGGTACACAAGGTGTGAAATATTCTATTGAAGCTATGACTACTGTTAAGTCAACAGTCTTTGACATTGCCAAATAAGATGAATTTAGAGATGGACATATAGTACCATCTCTTTTTTGAGGCGTCATACTTCATAATTCTCTTGATATGGCTGCCTGATTTATACTCTTCGGAAATATATCTAAACATTCCTCGTTGACTTAATTTGAGGAATTCCAGTTCTATCTTCATTGGTGTCACCTACTGATTTTAGCTAAGTATGAAAAGAAGTCAAGAAATAGCGTAAGATTTACCTGAAAGGATATATGTATTTTTTTGTGAAGTGATGAGCATATTTCTTGTAAGCGTTTTAGAGCTATGGTATATTAGTAAGGTAAAACAAATATAATTCTGAAAAGAGGATTTTACTTATGTCTAAAATCGTTGTTATTGGTGCAAACCATGCTGGTACAGCCTGTATCAAAACTATGTTGACTAACTATGGAGATGCTAATGAAATTGTTGTTTTTGATCAAAATTCTAACATTTCATTTTTAGGTTGCGGTATGGCCCTTTGGATTGGTGAACAAATTTCTAGTGGAGACGGTCTTTTCTATTCAAATAAAGAAGAACTGGAAAAATTAGGCGCAAAGGTTTATATGAATTCACCTGTTTCAACAATTGATTACGAAACAAAGACGGTGACGGCACTTGTTGATGGTAAAGAACATGTTGAGACTTATGATAAATTGATTTTTGCAACAGGTTCACAACCAGTTTTGCCGCCAATTAAAGGGGCAGCTATCAAAGAAGGCTCACTTGAATTTGAAGCAACCTTAAAAAATCTTCAATTTGTTAAACTTTACCAAAATGCTGCTGATGTTATCGAAAAATTAAAAGATGAAGATATCAAACGTGTCGCAGTTGTTGGTGCGGGTTATATTGGCGTTGAACTAGCAGAAGCATTCCAACGCAAGGGCAAAGAAGTTGTCCTTATTGACGTAGCGGATACTTGTCTAGCTGGTTACTATGACCGTGACTTGACAGATAAGATGTCTAAAAATTTGGAAGACCATGGCATCAAGCTAGCCTTTGGTGAAACTGTTAAAGAAGTTGCTGGCACAGATAAGGTTGAAAAAATTATCACTGATAAGAATGAATACGACGTTGATATGGTCATTCTTGCTGTCGGCTTCCGACCTAATACAGCATTTGCAGGTGAAGGTATTGAACGTTTCCGCAATGGTGCTTTCTTAGTTAACAAACATCAAGAAACCTCTATCCCTGGTGTTTATGCTATTGGTGATTGTGCTACAATTTATGATAATGCAACCAGAGACACAAATTACATCGCCCTAGCGTCCAATGCGGTACGTACGGGTATCGTTGCAGCACATAATGCATGTGGAACAGAACTTGAGGGGATTGGTGTCCAAGGTTCAAATGGTATTTCTATTTATGGTTTAAATATGGTTTCAACTGGTTTGACACTGGAAAAAGCTAGGCGTCTGGGATTTGATGCTGTCGTTACGGAATATACAGATAATCAAAAACCAGAATTTATGGAACACAGTAATTTCCCTGTAACCATCAAGATTGTCTATGATAAGGACTCACGTCGTATCTTGGGCGCTCAACTAGCTTCTACTGAGGATATTTCAATGGGGATCCACATGTTCTCTCTTGCCATTCAAGAAGGGGTTACAATTGAAAAACTAGCTCTGACAGATATTTTCTTCTTGCCACATTTCAATAAACCATATAACTATATCACTATGGCAGCGCTTGGTGCAAAGGATTAATACTCTTTGAGAATCAAACCATCACATTGTTGAGTCACTTCTCTGTATAGCAGCAGGTCTCTGGTCTGATTTTGATAATGACATTCTAAAAACGGCTTTTAAAGCCGTTTTTTAGTTGTGATAAGATTATTTTGGCTCATTGTCAACTGTAGTGGGGTGACAGTGGGCCTAAAAATAGCCCCCAAAAGTTAGACAGAAAAAGTAACTTCTTGGGGGCAACATATGTCTGCGTGACGTTTTTTACCACTGTGAAAATTACAGAGATGGAGAGACGAACTCAACCTCTAGATAATAGCTAGCTAGGACAACATATTATTTTACAAAGGCATTGATTTCTGCCTCGATATTTGCAATCTTGGTTTCTGCATCAGTAAGATCTGTACCAACTGTTGCAATGTAGAATTTAATTTTTGGTTCTGTTCCTGAAGGACGTACAGCAAACCAAGAATCATCCGCAAGAGTGTATTTAAGGACATTGCTTGGAGGAGTTGTTAATTTTTCAACACCAGCAGCAGTAGTTGCCGTTTGTGCCTGGAAGTCTTCTGTTTTAACGATATCAGTATTGTTAAATTGTTTTGGTGCATTGTCACGGAATTTATCCATAATCTTCTTAATTTCAGCGGCACCATCAACACCTGACAGAGTAACAGAAATGGTCTTTTCAGCAAAATAGCCGTATTCCTTGTAAATTTCATCAATACCATCTGCCAATGTCAAACCACGTGAACGGTAATAAGCTGCAATTTCAGCCACAATCAAAACGGCCTGAATAGCATCTTTGTCACGTACAAATGGTTTGATAAGGTAGCCGAAGCTTTCTTCAAAACCAAACATGTAAGTATGATTATGTTTTTCTTCGAATTCTTGAATCTTTTCAGCGATGAATTTAAATCCTGTCAAGACATTAAACATGGTTGCACCATAGCTTTCGGCAATCTTCGTTACCAACTCAGTTGACACAATTGATTTAGCAAGTGCGGCATTGTCAGGAAGTGTTCCTGCAGTTTTATGTGCTTCCAAGATATATTTAGCAATGATTGCACCAATTTGGTTACCGGATAGATTCTTATATGAGCCGTCTGGTTGACGAATCTCAACACCGAGGCGGTCAGCATCTGGGTCAGTTGCTACAAGTACATCAGCGTCTACTTGGCGACCAATCTCTTCTGCAAGTGCAAAGGCAGCTTGGCTTTCTGGATTTGGTGATTTGACAGTTGAGAAATCAGGATCAGGATTTGCTTGCGCTTCAACAACTTGAACAGACTCAAATCCTGCTTGAGCCAAAGCACGGCGTGCAAGCATTTCACCTGTACCATGAAGAGGTGTATAAACAATCTTCATGTCTTTACCATATTCGTCAATTAATTTTTGGTTAATGTTAACATCTTTAACTTCTTTAAGGTATTCAACATCAACAGCTTCACCAATGACTGTAATGAGACCAGAAGCCTTAGCTTCTTCAAGGTCAGCTAATTCAACAGCAAATGGGTTATCGATGGCACGAATAAAGTCTGTCAAGGCATCAGCATCAGCAGGTGGCATTTGTCCCCCATCTTCGCCATAAACTTTATAACCGTTAAATGGAGCAGGGTTGTGACTTGCAGTTACCATGATACCAGCAAATGCTCCCAAATGACGTACTGCGAATGATAGTTCTGGAGTTGGGCGAAGAGATTCAAAAACATAAGATTTGATACCATGTTTAGCCAAAACTTGAGCAGATTCAAAGGCAAATTCAGGAGAGAAGTGACGTGAATCGTATGCAATAGCAACACCACGAGCTTTAGTCGCTTCATCTTTTGTTTCGATCAACTTAGCCAAGCCTTCAGTCGCTTGACGAACAACATAGATATTAATGCGGTTTGTACCTGCACCGATATAACCACGCATACCCGCAGTACCAAATTCAAGATTGGTATAAAAGGCATCTTCTTTTGTTTTTTCGTCCATGGCTACCAGCTCTTCGCGAAGATAGTCTGGAAGTTCGGCGAAATTAAGCCATTTTTGATAATTTTCAGTGTAAGTCATAAAATGCAACTCCTCCTAAAAAGAAACCTCAACAGTAAGTTTGCCTTGCTGAGATGTTCGAATTATGATTTTCTAATCGCTTTCATTATACCATTATGTAAGAAAAAAATCACGCTTTTCCGTGATTTTCATAAATTATTTTTTAATTTTCAGTAAACTTGGAACTAACACTAGTGTGATGATTGCCGAAATAATCATTTCAATAAGGGCATTAGCACCAAAAACAACAGCTAGAAGAGCTTTTATATCGCCATTGTAAACACTTGAAAAGAGAATGAAAATACCACCAAGTACAAAGAGGGTGTTTGTCATTGACCCAACAGCGCCAGCCAGAGTCAAACCTACTTTATTGCGCAGCCATTTATAGATGAAATACGGTGTGACTCCAATAAGAATACGAGGCACCATGGCGATAATCAGCGAAGCTATTGTCCCATTTTCAACAAAAGGTGAAAAGAGATAGCTGGTTGGAAGTAGAACAACGGTGTTAGTCACTACACTGATAATTCCCATAAGCCCACCGAGAATTGCTCCGATACGCGGGCCATAGATAATGGAAGCAACTATGACAGGAATATGGATCAATGTTGGTTTAATAGGCACTGGCCAAAGATTAAAAATCATGCTAGTCAAGAAATGGATGACCAACATGACAGCAAAAAAGATGGCAATAGTTGCCACGTTAGATGATTTTTTAGATTTCATAGTTTTCTCCTATTTCTTTTGTTAACCTTTTAGATTAACTGGTTTATATTATATGACTTTATAGGTGTCTTGACAAGTGCTTTTCATATAGAAAATAACTATGACTAGTTATAAAATAGCTTGTACCGCCTTTAAAATAGTTGTTAAATCAGCTAATGCACCTCGTCCAACATCGCCACATGCTAACCGACTAGAGCGAGGAACAATTTCCTGATAACCTACCTCATGTAATTGTTTTAAATTGTTTTGCGTTATAGGATTATCATACATTTTCGTATTCATTGCAGGTGCTATAAGCTTAGGTGTCTTTGTTGGAAGAGCAAGAGCAGTCGCAGTAACCATATTGTCAGCAAAACCATACGCTAGATGAGCTATCGTGTTAGCAGAAGCAGGGGCAAGCAAAAATAAATCTGCCTGTTTTGCTAGTTCTATATGATTGATAATTTGTGGCTTATCTTCTGTCATGACATCTAAGTAAACGGGATTTTTTGATAAGACTTGCAGTGTCAGTGGTGTGATAAACTTTGTGGCTGCCTCAGTCATTAGAACATGAACATCATATCCCAATTTGGTTAGTTGATTGGTTAAGTCTGCTGCTTTATAGGCCGATATTGAGCCTGATACAGCTAATAATATTGTCTTAGTCATCTGTTGTTACCTTTTTGTAGAGTAGTTTTGCAATAGCTTCCTTAGTCCAAACTTCCTCAACACTTTCTTCAGACAACAGAAAAGCATGGTGTTGATTAGGAGTAATTTCTGTCAAATCATTTGCCAGAATATAACTGGCTTTATTTTTTTGTAGGCTTTCGCGGGCAACATTAAGTAATTCTTCTTTTGTCACTCCGACTAAAAGTTTGAAGCCAATTAATTGAATCAGGGGATTCCAATCTTTTACAAGACTGATAAGTTTAGGCGTTTTTTTAAGGAACAGCACTTGATAGTCAGATTTTGAAGAAATCTTATTTTCAGTATTTTTTTTGGTTAGTAGCTGAGCGATGTTGTCAGATTTCTCTACTTCGCAAAGATCTGTCATGTAAACAGGCGTATAATCAGAGACAGCCATGCTATGAATGAGTACCTGATGTGTTTTGACAAGTGGTTTTAAAGTATCCATGAGAGTAGCAACGTTATCCACAATATATACTTTCAAATTTGGATTTTCCGCTGGTTTAACAGCAGATTTTGTAGTCACCAGACTTACCTCATGTCCATTATTTAAAAAAAGTTCAGCAATATATTTTCCTAAAGTGCCAGTTGAATGGTTGGTGATTCCGCGAACAGCATCAATTTTTTCTGTTGTGCCACCTGAAGTAATCAAAATTTTCATAGTTGTATTTTACAAAAAAACGCTTCCGAAAGCAACTATTTGGAGATTTTCAAACTTATCCTTAAACATGAAAGTAAAGAGAATATCATTTTGTGTCAGAGCGTGTAACATAGAACCGAAGCACATCAAATCAGGGTAACAATATCTGATTTCCTATAAAATCGAATAGAGGAAGTTTAAGGTTTCTTTGAGGGATTTTTTAGGAAAAGTTCAGTTGAGTTAGGTAGAATAGTTGCAACTTAAATCGAAAGGATTGACATATTATGAGATTTCTAAAGCGGCATGGTTACGCTATCCTATTTTCTACAATCTTGTTAGGGGCGAATACCTATTCGCTACTTAAGGTCTTTGTACTCCCTTCAGCCATTTCAACAGTAACAGCTACCACATCCTCGTCAACTAATTCAGTAAGTAGTACGGCCTCTAGTTCAACTGGTCAAGTGACGCAGAGTGATACTTCTTATCAGGACGACAATATTTCCGTGACAATTACAACGGGACAAACCAGTGATACGACCTATTATGTGGCTGATATTACGCTTTCTAGTGCAGACTATTTGAAAACAGCTTTAGCCCAAAATACCTTTGGAACCAACATTACTGAGACCACCTCAAATATTGCATCAGAAAATAATGCCATTTTTGCAATCAATGGCGATTACTATGGTGCCAATGAGACTGGGTATGTCATCAAAAACGGTGTCATTTATAGGAGTACATCGCGTCAAAGCGATTACGATGATTTAGCTATCTATTCGGATGGGCATTTTGAAACCTTCAATGAAAGTGATACCACTACGCAAGAATTACTTGATTCTGGTGTTGTTAATACCTTCGCTTTCAGTCCTACTCTAGTAGAGAATGGAAAAATTGCAGTTTCTGAATCAGAAGAAGTCGGTCAGGCCATGACTGATAATCCACGTACAGCTATTGGTATAATTGAAACTGACGATGGCAGTCTTCACTACATTGTGATTGTTTCAGATGGGCGGACAAGTGAGTCTTCGGGTCTGACACTTTATGAAATGGCAGAACTGATGACTTCATATGGTGTGACAACGGCATACAACCTCGACGGTGGTGGCTCATCTACCATGTATTTTAACGGTCAGGTGGTTAATAAACCAACGACAAATGGTAATAGGATTTCAGAAAGGGCGGTGAGTGATATTGTTTACATCGGTTACTAAAAAAACATTTGGAAAAGCTAGTCTGATTTACTTTGGTTTGACTATATTCTTAATCATTTTTACGATTGTTTATGAAAAATTCAGCTTTGGAGAATCATCACTCTACATGAGAGGGATGTTTATAGCACCGTTAGTTGCTGCTGTTATTTCTTTTTTATCAGGTTTCAATCTTAGTTGGATTAAAACACGGGCGTCTCTCTTACTTTTTAATTCAGCCATCGCTGTGATAGTTAGCGCTTGTTTAATTAAAGGAATTGTGGAAGTCTCAGGACGAACAACAACTGTTGATATGCCTTATTGGTATGTGGCAGTAGGATTTCTCGCTGTAAGCCTTCTAACGGGTTTTGCAAAAACAAAATAAACTACAAGATTTGGACAGGTTCACATTAGAACCTGTTTTTTTTACTCACTACTGACTGCGATTCTTTTTCTTGAGAAGGAGATAACCACTGTTAAGCAACAATTTCTACTACATTAAAAATCAAATTCAAATCTAGCTGACACGACGTTCACTATATTTCCAATCTTCAACAATCTTTTACCAAACTATCGAGTCTAGTCTGATTTTAATGGAGATATGAAGTATTTTTCGACTCCTAATTTGAGAAGCGCTAACTTAAAGCTGACTTATGATCTTAATAAGGTTGTTTTTTGCCGTTCCCAAAGTAATTACGCTAGGAGATTAAAAATTTTAGCGCAACATAAAATTATAAAAGACGAAAGAGTGCCTATTTAGCACAAATGTTTACATAAATTGATTTATGTAAAATAAATAAGCTTAGACAAAAATGTCTAGCTTATTCTTATTCTTATTGTGTTTGTGTTGTTTTAGCTGTGAGACGAGCAGTAGTCCATATTTGATAGTCTGTTATAATGTCAAGTTCTCCAATATTAACGAATCAGTTTCTGACTAGCAAGTTTTCATTTTTACCCTCTTATAGGTTTTTCTTCTTTTTGCCCTTTCGAGTTAATACAATATCGGGATTATCAAGATGTGAGGAACAATTTTGTATAAATTGGAAATCTGTTATAGAAGGTTTTAAGTCAATTTCATAAACGAATTTTAAGCGTCCTCCTGACGACTGACTGTTGATAGATACTAGCTCACAAGTTGTACAAGACTTTGAAAGCAAGTCTTCAATTTGAGTTTCAATCAATTGATTATTATTAACGGTTAGTGTTAGGTGACGTCTAGTTTGACTTTCTGAAATTATTTTTAGGTTTTCTAAAGTGAACCAGACTAGGAGAAGAAGGAGAGTTGTCGTGATGGCTAAGAACAAATATCCCATTCCCGAGGCAATTCCTATAATCATAGATAGGAAAATTGCCAGCAATTCTCGAGAGCCACTTGTGGCTGAACGGAAACGTATCAAAGTGAATGCTCCAGCCACAGCAACTCCAGTCCCAAGGTTTCCATTGACAAGGAAGATGATAAGCGCTATTAGACTGGGTAAAATAGTGAGTGTAATCACGAATTCTCTGGTATAGAAGGTACGATATTTGTAAACCCAGGCTAAGCAAGCTCCGAGAAGAAGACTGCAAAGTAAGGCTATCAATAGCATTCCTGCATCCACAGTTGTTGTCGAATTGGTAAAAACACTATTAAATAAGGTTGAGGTCATCTTACCACTTCCTTAAACCGAGAGGATGCCTTGTGATTTGCGATAGGCATTGCTATACTTCGAAAATTTTTCAGCCGTAATGGCGTGCTTGTCTAAAATTTCTTTCAACCAATGAGGTTGGTGTCCTGGTGCTTTGATTTCCATAATGACATGGTTATTATCCAATAAAGGGTAACCCGCTTTCCCATCAAAGAGACTGACATTTCTATCTCTATAGGTTAGATTTTGGTCAATTGTCAAACGGATATTACTTGCTGAATGTCCTTTTATGGTATGCTTTTCCTTAAAGGAAAGACGATCGTAGCAAATTAACATGCGCGGTTTCAAATTAGAGTATCGTTGCCGCAACTCTTGAATTTCTTCAATAAGTGCATGGTCGGTGATACGAGAATCTACAGCTCCATCCGTGATGAGTTGATTAATAGCATCGGGTTCAGATACCAGACGAAACTTATGGCCTACTCCGTTTCTATCTTTTTTCTTAATTTCTAAAAAAACCTGGCTATCTAACTGCGGATTGGGATTATAAGTGCGCATACGAACTTTTTCACGCATATTTTTCTTAGCGATAGCATCTTTTATCATATCAAAATTTTCATTATCAAAGTAGATTGTCATAATAGAAGATGTTGGGTAATCATCTTCAACCATATATTCTTTAAGGTCAGAGATGATAGCGTCTCGTTCATCTTTGGTTAAAATATACTTAGTTTCAATGCGTTTAAATTTAGTTTCTAATTGTTTTGCCATAGAGGCCTCCTTAGGTATAATTGCACATCTCAATCATCTGATTGTTAAGTGATGAACCAAGTATAGGAAAGTTTTCTTGATGGATTCTTAAAAAGAGTTTTAATTTTTATGGTTTAAGGTTTCTACAAGAAAACTTTCAGGAATCTTTCAGACATGGTCCGTATGATAAGAGTAGATAAAAGAACGGAGGAATCGTATGACAATTAAGAAAAAGTCAACACTCAACTACTTACTACTATGTGCAACATCGCTTACTCTGCTTGCGGCATGTTCAACAACGACAAATTCTGGAACAACATCAACAAAAACATCAACCAGTGCTTCGGCAACGACGACATCAACAAAACAGACATCGAGTAGTTCTGATCATTTTACCAGTGCTGATTATGAGACATCCTATGATGAAAGCACAGCTTCAAAAATTACATTAAATGGTTCATCGGCTAAGGTATCTGGTGACGGAGTAGCAGTTAGCGGTTCTACAGTTACCATTTCTAAAGCTGGAACTTATGTTATTTCAGGTGAATCAGATGGTGTACAAATACAAATTGCAGCAGGCTCTGAAGATGATGTACATATTGTTTTGAATGGTGTAACAATGAGTTCAACCAGCGCAGTAATTTCTGCTACTCAGGCAGGTCGTGTCTATGTAACCTTGGCTGATGGTAGCACCAATACTTTGTCTGACTCCTCTTCAAATACAGATGAAGATGCCGATGCTGCTCTCTTTTCTAAGGTTGATTTAACTATCAATGGGTCTGGTACACTTAATGTTAATGGAAAGACGAATAATGGAATCAAGGCAAATGATACTCTTCATATCACTGGCGGTACTTATAACATTACTTCGGTGGGAGATGCCTTCAATGTAAATGATGAATTAAATATCGCTAATGCGACAATGACAATTGATGCTAAAGAGGATGCTGTCAAAGTGGATAATGATGAGGATACAAGCGTTGGAAATATGTATCTTGCTGATAATACAATGACAATCACAGCGGGAGATGATGCCATTCACGCTTCAGGAAATCTAGTGATCGATAGTGGCACCTATACCATCAAGGAATCTACTGAAGGAATTGAAGGGAAATCAGTAACCATTAACGATGGAAAGATTGACTTATATGCCACTGATGATGGTATCAATGCTGCCAATGCCTCAGCTTCATCAGATGAAATCTTTGTCACAATCAATGGTGGTGACATCACTATTGAAATGGCTTCTGGAGATACAGATGCGGTTGATTCAAATGGTAATCTGACAGTAACAGGAGGCAATATAAACATTACTGCCCAATTTGCATTTGACTTTGACGGTACAGTGTCTTATACAGGTGGAACTGTAACAGTTAATGGCGAAAATCAAACTGAAATTGTTGCTGACGGCCCTGGTGGGGGCGGCGGAGGCCAAAGAGGATTTGGTCCAAGATAGGGCGAACTCATATCTATTGTAATTGAGCTCAAACCTTTATGGATGCGGTTCGCTTCATTTTCAACTTTAAACAGTTTGATTATTATCTACATTGAGAATAAGGTGAAGTCATAAGAAAAGTTTCATTTAGGATGCTACCTGATGAAAATCAAGTGCGATGAAAATCTAAAGTTATTAATACGCTGATGGCCTAAGTTTATATCGTTTTGGTTTTTGAAGAGTATCACATGAAAGGAGGTTGGTCTATGTATATTATTATTCCAGCCTATGAACCCGATCAGCGACTTGTGAAAGTCGTAGCAGACATTAAGAATCAACTTCCTCAAGCTCACATCATTCTAATAAATGATGGAAGTAGCCCTTTATATCAAAATTTTTATGACGATAGCCAAAGGTTAGGGGCAACAGTTCTAAAACATTCGGAAAATCGTGGAAAAGGAGCGGCTTTAAAAACAGTATTTAGCTATATTGCAAAAGTTAATAAAAGCCAAGATGTCATGATTACTGTTGACAGTGATGGTCAGCATCTTATTAAAGACATTATTAGTGTTGCTAAGACTATCAAGCAAAATCCAAATTATATTGTGCTTGGGGCGCGTGCTTTTGTTGGAAAGGTTCCTGCTCGCAGCCGTTTTGGAAATCGTATGACTGCTCTGCTATTTTCCATAGTGACAGGACAAAAAGTTTCGGATACACAGACAGGACTTCGCGGTTTATCCACTGACCTCATTCCTTGGTTGCTAAAACTGAGAGGAGAGCGGTTTGAATATGAATTTAATATGCTTTTAGAGGCAAAACAAAGTGGGCACTTCATTCGTGAAGTTCCTATAGAAACGGTTTATCTTGAAAATAATAAAAGTTCTCATTTCAGGCCTATTCGAGATTCGATTCGCATTTACAGCCCTTTCTTAAAATTTTCAGGGACGGCAATGTTATCAGCGATTATTGATGCTCTTGCTTTGTTTATCTTAGTTGCCTTGACGCATAATCTTTTGCTTTCTGTTATTTTGGCGCGTGTTATTAGTTCAAGTACACAATGTTTACTTAACGCTAAAGTTGTTTTCAATCGAACTAGTCCGCTTTTTAAATCAGCGGTTCGCTATTTTATGCTGGTATTGGTCATCATGACTTGCAACTATTTCATGATTAAAGCTATGGTTGGTATAGGAATTGGTTTGGTCATTGCAAAACTTTTGACAGAGACTATCTTATTCTTAGTTAGTTACCGTGTACAGAATTCACTTGTTTTCACCTAAAAAAACTAAATGAGAAACAAAAAACGAACAATATTGATTAAAAAGTTAAAAAACATGCGTTATTTTAAAAGATATGCTATAATGAAATCATCACTTTAATCAGGCTTAGAAAGCCGAGTATCTTTATAACGTAGGAGAGCCCATGAAATCTGATATCGAAATTGCACAAAGTATCGAACTCAAACCAATTACCGAAATTGTCGAAAAAGTCGGTATTACATTTGATGATATTGAACTTTATGGAAAATACAAAGCCAAATTGTCTTTCGATAAAATCAAATCTGTTCAAGAAAACAAACCAGGTAAATTGATTCTTGTGACAGCGATTAACCCAACACCTGCTGGTGAAGGAAAGTCAACTATGTCAATCGGACTGGCTGATGCTTTAAATAAAATCGGCAAAAAAACAATGATTGCTCTTCGGGAACCATCTCTTGGTCCTGTTATGGGAATTAAAGGTGGAGCGGCAGGAGGTGGTTACGCCCAAGTTCTTCCAATGGAAGATATTAACCTTCACTTTACGGGTGATATGCACGCCATTACAACTGCAAACAATGCTCTTTCAGCAATTATCGATAACCACCTTCATCAAGGAAACGAACTTGGTATTGACCAACGTCGTATTATTTGGAAACGTGTTGTTGACCTCAATGACCGCGCCCTTCGTCATGTCACAATTGGTCTTGGTAGCCCAGTTAACGGTATTCCACGTGAAGATGGCTTTGACATTACAGTAGCTTCAGAAATCATGGCAATCTTGTGTTTAGCAACCGATATCAACGATTTGAAAGAACGTTTGGCAAATATTGTGGTTGCTTATCGCTATGACCGTACACCAGTTTATGTTCGTGATTTGAAAGTAGAGGGTGCTCTGACACTAATTCTTAAAGATGCTATTAAACCTAATTTGGTACAAACGATTTATGGTACACCCGCTCTAGTCCACGGTGGCCCATTTGCTAATATTGCACACGGTTGTAACTCAGTTCTTGCAACAGCAACAGCACTTCGCTTAGCTGATTATACAATTACAGAAGCTGGATTTGGTGCTGACCTTGGTGCTGAAAAATTCCTTGATATCAAAACACCAAATCTTCCAACAACACCAGACGCTGTTGTTATTGTTGCCACAATTCGCGCCCTTAAAATGCATGGCGGCGTAGCTAAAACAGACCTTGGCGAAGAAAATGTTGAAGCGGTTCGTGCTGGATTTGCTAATCTTAAACGTCACGTTGAAAATATTCGTAAATTTGGTATTCCAGCAGTTGTCGCTATCAACGAGTTTGTTGCAGATACGGAAGCTGAAATTGCTGTACTCAAAGAACTTTGTGCTGAAATTGACGTTCCTGTAGAACTCGCTAGCGTTTGGGCAAATGGTGCTGATGGCGGTATTGATCTTGCCAATGCTGTTGTTAATGCTGTTGAAAATGGCGGTGCAGATTACAAGCGCCTCTACTCAGATGACGATACCCTAGAAGAAAAAATCCAAAAGATTGTCACTGAAATTTACGGTGGAAAATCGGTTGTTTTTGGACCAAAAGCTAAAACACAACTCAAACAATTCGCTCAGTTTGGCTGGGATAAATTACCCGTTTGTATGGCTAAAACACAATACAGCTTTTCTGATAACCAAGCACTTCTTGGAGCACCAGAAGACTTTGATATCACAATCCGTGAATTCGTACCAAAAACTGGCGCAGGCTTCATCGTTGCCTTAACAGGTGATGTCATGACTATGCCTGGTTTACCTAAAAAACCAGCTGCGCTTAACATGGACGTTGCTGAGGACGGAACAGCAATTGGACTCTTCTAAAATATTTTTTGGAATTGATAAGTTTAAAGCCGACTTTGGTCGGCTTCAGAATGAAGACAAAGTCGTTAGAATTGTATTTCTAACGGCTTTTTCATGCGTAAAGTAATATAATAGAGATAAGAATCCAGTTAATAAGTAGAGGGAGAATCGCTATGTTACACAAAGAAAATCCAGACTACAATCGCGGTCAATTTGGTTTCTACAATCTAGATGACCTTGTTCCTCAAGATCATCTCCTTCGTCAAATAGAGGAAGCTATTGACTTCTCCTTTATCTATGACTTAGTCGCAGATAGCTATAGCGATGAAACAGGGCGTCCTAGTCTTGACCCTGTTCTGCTCATTAAAATTCCAATCCTTCAGTGTCTCTTCGGCATTCGTTCCATGCGCCAAACCATTAAGGAAATTGAAGTGAACACTGCCTACCGTTGGTTTCTTGGTCTTCGACTGGATGATAAGGTGCCTCATTTCACGACCTACGGAAAGAATTATGTCCGTCGTTTCCAAGATAAGCAGGTCATTGAAGGCATTTTCACCCATATCTTAGGTCTATGTGTCAATGCAGGTTTCATAGATCCAACAGAAATTTTCATTGATGGTACTCATATCAAGGCTGCAGCGAATAACCGTAAATTCATCAATCGTGAAATTGAAAAGCAAGCCAAGTTTATGAGTGATCAGCTAGAGATTGAAATCAATAGAGACAGAGTGAAGCACGCAAAAAAGCCGCTAGGGCTCGCAAAAGAACCGGAGCCCGTCGCTAAGAAAATTTCTACAACCGACCCAGAAAGTGGTTGGTTTCATAAAGGGGACCATAAGGAAGTATTCGCTTATACAGCTCAGGTTGCGTGTGACAAGCATGGTTGGGCTCTAGCTTATAGCGTGGAGGCTGGCAATGTCCATGACAGTCAGGCTTTTCCTGTACTCTTCACTAAACTTCAACCCTTTCAGCCTAGCTTTCTCATTGCCGATTCTGGTTATAAGACCCCAAGTATCGCTCGCTTCCTCCTAGAACAAGAGATTACTCCAGTCTTTCCGTACACACGACCGAAAGGGAAGAAGGGAAAACTACGCTCGAAGGATTTTGTTTACGATGAATACTATGACTGTTATATCTGTCCTGAGAATCAGGTCTTAAACTATCGTACTACAACCAGGGAAGGTTATCGGGAATATAAGAGTGATCCAGCTATCTGTGCTACATGTCCACTCTTATCCATTTGTACAGAAAGCAAGAACAAGCAGAAAGTGGTAACTCGACACATTTGGAAAGAGGCTTTAGAAACCTGTGAAGAGATTCGACATCGAAAGGGCATGAAGGAACTCTACCAGAAGCACAAAGAAACTATTGAACGCCTCTTTGGGACAGCTAAAGAGTACCACAATCTTCGTTATACAAGAGAGAAAGGCAAGTCCAAAATGGAAGATAAGGTTGGACTGACTTTGGCGTGTTTAAATCTCAAGAAATTGGTAAAAATAAGGGCAGGCAAGCCTTTTTATTTTGGACAGATAACCACTATGCTGGCAAAAAGACCGACTATCAGACCAATAAACAGAAAAAGACAAACATCAATCGAGATGTTTGTCTTCATTCTGAAGCCGACTTTGGTCGGCTTTTTATGGTACTATAATTTTATGAATAATAAGAGTCATCGCTACACTTCAAAAATTTATCCATCAAACCACGGTGGAACTTACACCATCTTTCCTTTTGATATTCGAGAAGAATTTGGTAAAGGTAGAGTAAAGGTATATGTCACTTTTGATGGGTATCCCTACGAGGGCTCCATAGTTAATATGGGTGTTAAAGATGATAATGATAAGGTTTGTTATATTGTTGGAATTCGAAAGGATATTCAACAAGCGATTGGAAAAGGGATAGGGTCATCTGTCAATATCGTATTGAAAGAAAGAGAATGACAGTTATACTTTTCTAAACATCTAATCTTTTGTCAAGTTTCTTTTAGTCAGTTGACCTTGGACGTTTTCTATTGAGTATCAACTTTTTACATGATTAAATTACTTTAGGATTTTTCATCCATCTGTTAAATGTGATATAATAACAAAAAGTAGTTTAGGAGGTGTTTTTATCAGTCATAAAATCAAAGTTTTAAAGCTTTTAGATAAAAGTCGTCAAGGTTTTTTGCGTGGTATTTTCAGTAGAACGACAATCATTGCTTTGTTCATCATACTACAAATTCTTTTTCTTATGGCTTCATTTGCTTGGCTGGATCAATATCAACTTTGGTGCGAAGGAATTGAACGACTTCTAGCCGTGGCTGTGGTGTTGTATTTGGTTAATAGTGAAATGGACGCTCTATCTCGCGTGACTTGGTTAATCTTGGTGATGGTTGTGCCCTTATTAGGATCATTATTTCTTATTTATACCAAATTAGATTGGGGTTACCAAGGGTTAAAGCAACGCTTTAATCATTTAGTTGATGAAAGTGAACCATATCTAAAAGATGACGAACAAATCTTGGAAGTACTGAAAGATGATACATCCACAACTTACCATCTTGTTCAATATCTGCAATATAGCCGAGGTAATTTTCCTGTATATAACAATACCAAAGTGACTTACTTTCCGTCTGGAGAGGATTTTTTCGAGGAATTGAAAAAACAATTGAGAAAAGCTCAAAAATACATTTTTCTAGAGTTTTTTATTGTTGCAGAAGGTCGTATGTGGGGAGAAGTTCTCAGCATTTTAGAAGAGAAGGTCAGAGAAGGAGTGGAGGTACGTGTCCTATATGATGGGATGAATGAACTCTCTACACTTTCAACAGATTACACGAAGCGGCTTGAAAAAATCGGTATCCGCGCTAAAGCATTCTCACCTATTTCTCCTTTCATATCAACTTATTATAACTATCGGGATCACCGCAAGATTATTGTAATTGATGGCCAAGTTTCCTTTACAGGAGGCGTTAATCTTGCTGATGAGTATATTAATGAAATTGATCGTTTTGGACATTGGAAAGATACAGCTTTGATGCTAGAAGGCCCTGCTACTGATAGCTTCCTCATCTTGTTTTTACAAATGTGGTCAATCACCGACAAGGAAATGGTTGTGGAGCCTTACCTTACTTCCCATGATACCTCCTTCATCGAAAGCAAAGGTTATGTTATTCCCTATGGAGACTCTCCTCTTGATACAGACAAGATTGGCGAAAATGTCTATATTGACATTCTCAATCATGCCAAGGAATACGTTTACATCATGTCTCCTTACTTAATTCTGGACAGCGAAATGGAACACGCTATTCGTTTTGCTGCCGAACGTGGTGTAGATGTCCGTCTAATCATGCCAGGAATCCCAGACAAGGCAATACCATACGCCCTAGCTAAAACTTACTTGTCTCCTTTGATGAAATCTGGGGTTAGTATTTATTTTTACACACCCGGTTTTATCCATGCCAAAGTTTTTGTCAGCGATCATGCCAAGGCTGTCGTTGGAACAATTAACCTTGATTATCGCAGCCTATACCACCATTTTGAATGTGCAACCTACCTTTACAAAGTAGATGCGATTGATGACATCTACAAAGATTACATTGACACATTAGCTAAATGTCAAAAAGTAACTCCTGAAATTTTAGCAAAGACACCATTTGTTCAGAAAGTTCTTGGCCATGTGGTAAAAACCATTGCACCGCTCTTGTAAAATAGCTGAGTTTTTGTTATAATTTTCGTATGCGATGAGCCGAATTTGGTCGTAAGACTATATTTGCGCAGGGGAGGTCATAAACGCAGGAGCGGACCTTGATGATTTGTGTGAACCTTTTCATCTCATGGAAACGTGCCCCCTCAATCCCTTATCTTTGGATAAGGGATTTTTTGTCGGTTTCTATCGAGTAATAAGGGTAACGATGAAGTTTGAAGACTATTTACTGGCAGCACACCGTTCTCAAATACATCAAAGTCACTTCCAATGGATTCAGTGGGTTATTTGAAGTAGGAAATAAGAACGTGAGATTTCTTCAGTCGCCAAAATTAGAAAAGATAGACTAAAGGACAACTGAAAGTAAACGGCAAGTCTAACAGTAAAATAAGACAAATCGAATATCCGTTAGAAGGATTTGAAGAACTTGTGAACTGAAAACAAAGGACGGTAAAAAGAAGAAAAAGATGATATAATAGTATCTAACCAAGTTAAACTTTTGACTTAAATTATCATACATAGTCAGATACATTACAATTAACATTATCCTAGACAAACGAAGGATAATAGTAAGTAATTTGATATTATTAACCTTAGCGAAAAAATAGAAAAAGCAACAAGTTAGTAATCTAAGTTTGGTGCCTATGTGGTGCCTAAATGAAAAATTGAAAACCAAGGGTCTCAGATCCTTGCGAGGAAAGGATTTTAATGACATGGCAATTATTCAGTGGTATCCAGGCCATATGTCCAAGGCGCGCCGACAGGTGCAGGAAAACATCAAGCACGTTGATTTCGTGACCATTTTGGTTGATGCCCGCCTGCCCTTATCCAGCCAAAACCCCATGTTAACCAAGATTGTTGGTGATAAGCCTAAGCTTATGATTTTAAACAAGGCAGACCTTGCTGATAGCATTCGTACGACACAATGGCGTAGCTTTTTTGAGAATCAAGGGATAAAAACATTGGCAATTAACTCAAAAGAACAATCTGCGGTAAAAAAAGTGACTGATGCAGCAAAGGAACTCATGGCAGATAAAATTGCTAAACTTCGTGAACGCGGTATCCAAAAAGAAACTCTGCGAACAATGATTATTGGTATTCCAAATGCTGGTAAATCTACCCTGATGAACCGTCTAGCAGGAAAGAAAATTGCTGTTGTCGGTAACAAACCAGGCGTTACCAAAGGTCAACAATGGCTCAAATCTAACAAGGATTTGGAAATTTTAGATACTCCAGGGATACTTTGGCCCAAATTTGAAGATGAAGTTGTAGGACTAAAACTTGCGCTTACTGGTGCTATTAAAGACCAACTCTTACCGATGGATGAGGTAACCATTTTTGGCATAAACTATTTCAAGCAGCATTATGCCGATCGTCTGCTCGAACGTTATAAAGGGATTAATCTTGACGAAGAAGCACCTGAAATCATCATGACTATGACTCAGAAACTTGGTTTTCGTGACGACTACGATCGTTTTTATAATCTTTTTGTCAAAGATGTACGTGATGGTAAACTTGGGCGCTACACGCTTGATATTGTCGGAGAAACAGATGGCAACGATTAAGGAAATCAAGAACCAGCTAGAAGACCTCACAACGCTTTCTGATCCAGCTTGGGCTGGCTTTGAAGCAGATAGCCGTGCAGGGGTTCAAACGGCTATCAGACAGCGTAAAAAAGCCATTCAGGCTGATTGGGACGAAGATTTGCGTTTGGAAAATATGCTACGCTACGAAAAAGATTTGTATTCACAAGGCTTCAATCAGATTGCTGGTATTGATGAAGTTGGTAGAGGCCCACTAGCAGGACCAGTGGTAGCGGCCTGCGTTATTTTGCCAAAATATTGTAAAATCAAAGGTCTTAATGATTCCAAAAAAATCCCTAAGTCTAAACATGAAGCCATTTATGAACAGGTTATGAAAGAGGCTCTGGCGGTAGGTGTTGGAGTGCAATCAAACGATGTCATCGATTGTGTTAATATCTATGAAGCGACCAAATTAGCCATGATAGAAGCAGTCGGAAAGTTAAAGAAAAAACCAGATTATTTGTTGATCGATGCCATGAAGTTAGACTTAGCTATTCCTCAGCAATCTATCATCAAGGGAGATGCCAATTCTCTATCTATCGCGGCAGCTTCTATCGTTGCCAAGGTTACACGTGACCGTATGATGACAGCTTATGATAAGCAATACCCAGGCTATGCTTTTGCTCAGAATGCAGGTTATGGGACAAAAGACCACCTCTCCGGACTTCATAATCTCGGTGTAACTCCAATTCATCGCAGAACCTTCGAGCCAATAAAATCTATCCTAGGAGGAAATGACTAATCATGTGGCTGTTTTTTCTACTTTTCTTGCTGTCACTGGGATTTTTTGTTCTTGCTTATTTTAAAGAACGACGCTCTATTTTTATAGCGCTTTTGGTTGTTAATCTGTTTATTTGGTTAGGGATATGGATTCTTTCTGCTCGTATATTAGAAACGAATGACATTTTGCGCTTGCTAGGAATCGCTATTTTCGCAACCTTTTTACTTTGTCTTATGCTTGGCCCTTTTTTCTTTTTATGCGCTCTTTATTATAATGGTTTTAAACTTCTAAAAAGTGAAGGGGTTCGTTTTCAAAACTTTTTGTCCCTTGGTTTGGCTCTTGCTATCACCTTTTATAGCTTTATTTTTCCTTTTATCACGAAGTATTTATCCTCCATCCCCGTTCTCAACTATTTCTTTTTCTATCTAGGGATTTTAGTAGCTTATCTTGTGGGACTTAGTATACTTTATACTAGTTCTAGTTTTGTTAATTTAATCAACATTTTACCACCCAAACTAGATTATGTTGTTGTTCTGGGGGCTGGCTTAATTGGTGAACAGGTTACACCACTTCTAGCGTCACGTATTGATAGAGGCATTGCTATTTATCATAAAAATCCAGGAAGTAAACTGATTATGTCAGGAGGTCAGGGGCCAGATGAAGTCATCTCCGAGGCTCAAGCAATGACTAGCTATGCTCTCGTAAAAGGAGTAGCAGCAGACGATATTATTCTTGAGAATAAATCGACTAATACAAAAGAAAATATAAAATTTTCCCGCAATCTCATGACAAACGGAAGTCAATTCGCTCTTGTTACCAATTACTATCATGTTTTTCGCGCCTTACTTATAGCACGACAACTGGGAATTAAATGTATTGGTTACGGTGCTAAAACAAAATTTTATTTTAGTTTAAATGCTTTCATTCGTGAGTTCGTTGGTTATCTTGTCTATACTAAAAAATGGCATATGACTATACTTGGTGTACTAACTTTTGTGTTTATCATCGGGACAATCCTGACACATCTTATTCAATGACAATATGGAGGTAAAAATGACAACAGAACGTGAAAAAATGCTGGCAGGCCAGCTTTATGATCCCAGTGATGTCGAGTTGAAAACTGCTCGCATAATAGCACGTGAGAAAATGGAAGATTTTAACAAGGAAGCAGACCGCGATAAGCGAAAGGAAATCATAAAAAACTGGTTTGGTACAACCGGTGCTAATCTTCTAATCGAACCACGTTTGGCATGTGACTACGGAACCAATATTCATGTGGGAGAAAATTTCTATGCCAATTTTAATTGTACTTTTCTTGATGTTTGTGAGATTCGTATTGGTGACAATGCAATGCTAGGACCGAATTGTCAACTATTGACCCCACTTCACCCGCTTGACGCTATAGAGCGTATCTCTGGTCTGGAATATGGCGCTCCAATCACTATTGGTAATAATGTTTGGCTTGGTGGCGGTGCAACTATTTTACCTGGAGTAACACTAGGCGATAATGTTGTTGTCGGAGCAGGAGCAGTAGTGACTAAATCTTTTGGAGACAATGTTGTCATAGCAGGGAATCCAGCTAAAATTATTAAAACACTTTAAAATCTCATTCAAGCTCTGCTATTTTTGCAGAGCTTTTTCGAATAATCAAAGTGGAGGAACAAGCATGAATAATTTTGAACTGTATAAATTGAAAAAAGCTGGATTGACTAATCTTAATATTATCAACATTTTGGATTATCAGGCACGTGTTGGTAAATCCTTATCACTACGCGACATGGCTGTTGTGTCAAAGTGTAAAAACCCAATTCTTTTCATGGAGTCTTACAAGCACCTAGACAGTAAAACTCTGCGAGAAGAGTTTAATAGATATCCTAGTATTTCAATACTAGACCAAGAATATCCCCTAGAACTTAAAGAAATTTATAATCCGCCAGTTCTGCTATTTTACCAAGGAAATCTGGAACTGCTGACCAAGCCCAAATTAGCAGTCGTTGGCTCTAGAAATTGCTCTGATATAGGAACGAAGTCGGTTCAGAAGGTCATCAAAGAGCTGGGCAATCAGTTTGTGATTGTATCTGGTCTAGCGCGTGGTATTGATACCAGTGCCCATGTTGCTAGTTTAAAAAATGGCGGAGCGACTATTGCCGTTATTGGAACAGGACTCGATGTTTACTATCCCAAAGAAAATGCAAAATTGCAGGATTATATCGCGAAAAATCACTTACTATTGACAGAATACGCTTGCAGTGAGCAGCCGTTGAAATTCCATTTCCCTGAACGCAATCGTATCATTGCCGGACTTGCCCAAGGTATTATCGTTGCTGAGGCTAAAATGCGTTCAGGGAGTCTTATCACCTGCGAGCGTGCCCTTGAAGAAGGAAGAGATATTTTTGCCATTCCAGGAAATATTTTAGATGGAAGGTCTGATGGTTGTCACCATCTTATTCAAGAGGGCGCAAAGTGCGTCACGACAGGATTTGATATTGTTTCTGAATATCAATTATGATTAGCTTTCTCCTATAGGAGAAAGTTTTTTGTTGACAGTTTGCTAAAAGCGGGGTATTATGTTAGAAGTTTTACTACATAAGAGAAGGAATGGAGCCAAGCTCCCGTTGAGGTAGCGAATGGTTCTTGGTATCGATTTTCATGGTAACAGCGACAGCTAGCAAAACCAAAACTAAAACAAGTACAAAAAAGGCAAAGAAAAAAGCGCCACAAAAGAACTTGGTCATTGTGGAATCACCTGCCAAGGCTAAAACGATTGAAAAATATCTTGGTCGCAACTACAAAGTTGTAGCCTCAGTTGGACACATTCGTGACTTGAAAAAGTCAACCATGTCGATTGATTTTGAAAATAATTATGAACCGCAGTACATTAACATTCGCGGTAAAGGGCCTTTGATTAATTCCCTCAAAAAAGAAGCTAAAAATGCCAAAAAAGTGTATTTAGCTAGTGACCCGGACCGTGAAGGAGAAGCTATCTCTTGGCATTTAGCCCACATTCTAGGGCTTGATGAACATGATAAAAATCGTGTTGTCTTCAATGAAATCACCAAGGATGCAGTCAAAAACGCCTTTGTTGAACCCCGTGCGATTGATATGGATTTGGTAGATGCTCAACAGGCACGCCGCGTGCTTGATCGTATTGTGGGATACTCCATTTCGCCAATTCTTTGGAAGAAGGTAAAAAAGGGGCTTTCTGCGGGGCGTGTGCAGTCTGTTGCCCTCAAGTTGATTATTGACCGTGAAAATGAAATTAAAGCTTTCAAACCAGAAGAATACTGGACAATCGACGGTTCTTTCAAAAAAGGAACTAAAAAATTTCAAGCAGCCTTTTATGGTATGAATGGTAAGAAGATGAAGCTTGAAACCAATGAAGATGTCCAAAAAGTGTTGACACAAATCACTTCTGATGATTTTCTCGTTTCAAAAGTTGAAAAGAAGGAGCGTCGCAGAAATGCTCCTTTGCCTTACACAACCTCATCTCTCCAACAAGATGCCGCCAATAAAATAAACTTCCGCACCCGTAAAACCATGATGGTCGCGCAGCAATTGTATGAGGGAATTAGCCTCGGACCAAACGGCACACAAGGTCTGATAACCTATATGCGTACAGATTCAACCCGTATCAGCCCTGTGGCGCAAAATGATGCTGCCCAGTTTATCAGTCAACGTTTTGGTGAAAAGTATTCTAAGCACGGCAGTCGTATTAAAAACGCTTCTGGCGCTCAAGATGCCCATGAAGCTATTCGTCCGTCAAATGTTAATCAGACACCAGAGGCTATTGCTAAGTATCTTGATAAAGACCAAATCAAGCTATATACCTTAATTTGGAATCGTTTCGTAGCCAGTCAGATGACTGCTGCTGTCTTTGACACCATGAAGGTTAATTTGGAGCAAAATAGTGTTGTTTTCGTTGCCAATGGTAGTCAAGTCAAATTTGATGGCTATCTGGCTGTCTATAATGATTCTGACAAAAATAAGATGCTTCCTGATATGGCTGAAGGCGACACTGTTAAGAAACTTAATACTCAACCAGAACAGCATTTTACGCAGCCACCTGCACGCTATTCTGAGGCCACTCTTATTAAGACCTTGGAAGAAAACGGCGTTGGTCGTCCGTCAACCTATGCCCCAACGCTTGATGTCATTCAACGCCGTTATTATGTTAAATTAGCCGCTAAGCGATTTGAACCGACAGAGCTTGGTGAAATTGTTAATAGCCTAATTGTTGAGTTTTTCCCTGATATTGTTAATGTTAAGTTCACTGCCGAAATGGAGGACAAACTTGACCAAGTTGAAGTTGGGAAAGAGCAGTGGCAAAAGGTCATTGATGAATTTTATAAGCCTTTCCAAAACGAATTGGAGAAGGCTGAAACTGAGATTGAAAAAATCCAGATTAAAGACGAGCCAGCTGGCTTTGACTGTGATGTTTGTGGTCATCCTATGGTTATTAAACTCGGTCGCTATGGGAAATTCTATGCTTGTAGCAACTTCCCTGATTGCCACAATACCAAAGCCATTACCAAAGAAATTGGCGTGACCTGCCCGATTTGTGGAAAAGGTCAAGTTATTGAACGTAAAACAAAACGTAATCGTATTTTTTATGGCTGTGACCGCTATCCTGAATGTGAATTTACGTCGTGGGATCTACCAGTTGGTCGTTCTTGTCCTAAATCTGGTGATTTTCTCGTTGAGAAGAAAATTCGTGGCGGAGGAAAACAAGTCATTTGTAGTAGCGAAAAGTGTGACTACAAGGAAGAAGTGGTTAAATAATCACAAAAGGTGATTTCCTAAAATAGTTAGAGTGATTTCCCATATAAAGTCTATAAAGTCCGTTATAATGGAAAAAATTAAAAATTGCCGTTATAATGGACTTTATTTGTTTTGTCTGTTATAATAGACTTCGAGGTGACTTTTATGATGTATTTTGCTTTAATTGGAGATTTAATAAATTCCAAGTCGTTACCGAATCGTTCAGAAGTGCAAGATATTTTAAAATCTTGTCTAGCACGCCTAAATCAAGATTATGAAACAGTGTTGGCTTCGAAGCTTTCTGTCACTTTAGGAGATGAATTTCAGGGACTTTTAAAAATGGAAGCTCCTATATTTCTCATTATTGACCAAATTGAGACAGCATTGCTACCGTATAACATCCGTTTTGGTCTTGGAGTGGGAGAAATAAAGACAAGTATCAATCCGGAACAAAGTTTAGGTGCTGATGGCCCGGCATATTGGTATGCCAGAGAAGCGATTAACCATATTCATCAGAAAAATGATTACGGCAATACCCAGATAGCAGTGAGGTGCAAAGAGCCATTAACTACTGAGGTCGTTAATAGTCTTATATCAGCTGGGGAAGCTATTAAAGTCAATTGGCGAGCTAGCCAAAGAATTACACTTGACGAGCTTTTAGAGTTAGGAATTTACGACGAACGTTTTGATCAGCAGCTTCTAAGCGATAAATTAAAACTAAGTTCTAGTGCCCTATCAAAACGTTTGAAGAGCAGTAGTCTCAAGGTGTACTTGCGAACTCGTAAGACAGCTTTGACGGTTCTCAGAGAAAGCAGTCGAATGAAGGAGGAAGAGCAATGACTGGACTTTCACATATTTTGAGCGATAATCCTATACTGACTAGTTTGCTAATTTGTCATTTCCTCTCTGACTTCCAGCTACAAAGTCAACGAGTTGCTGATAGAAAGAGTTCTAACCTTATTTATCTATCTTTTCATCTAGTGGGGGTTGCTGTTCCGCTACTCATCATGATAGCGCTTCAACCTAAAATTTGGTGGCTTGCTCTGCTTATCTGGATAAGTCACGCGTGTATAGATTATTTCAAACCACGATTAACAAGGCTTCTGAAACTTACTCAAAGTGCCAGTTTCTCGCTGGACCAGATGCTGCATCTGGTTATCATTATTCTTCTAGGCTTATCCGCTCAAAATTACGTTTTACCCGAATGGTTATCACCAACTAGTTTAAATCTTATTTTGTTCTTGGTTTTAATTACTAAACCAACCAATATTGCGTTTAAATTGTATTTTACAAAATACCAACCCAAAGATATTGGTAAAATCGATACTATTCCTGGTGCAGGGGCGACTATTGGTTTGTTAGAACGAATTATCATTGCGTTTTGTCTGTTCTTCAATCAATTTGCTTCAATCGGCTTGGTTTTCACTGCCAAGTCTATTGCACGGTATGATAAAATATCTAAAGATCCGGCATTTGCGGAGTATTATTTGATTGGCTCACTTTTTAGTATCTTAAGTGTTTTGTTAGCGGCATGGATTTGTTTATTTTAGATAGAATGATAAATTTAATAGAATAGTATTATGATACTAACTACGAAGCAAACCCTCTCTCCGAAGCTTGACTTGAATGTTCAATATTATTCTATTTGAAGAAATTTAGTGAAGAATTCTTCAAATCATGGTTATTAACTTAAAAAACTTACTTATAGGTATATGTTTTAAGAATATGAAATATATTACTTGGTATTTTAATACTAAGCAATTAAAACTAAAATTTTAGAAAGATTTGTGGGAATTTTTTCCAAAAGAGGTATTAGTGTCATGTCTCAATCTTACATTAATGTTATCGGTGCAGGTTTAGCTGGTTCCGAGGCGGCTTACCAAATTGCAAAACGTGGCGTTCCAGTCAAGTTATACGAAATGCGTGGCGTCAAATCAACACCACAACATAAAACTAGTCATTTTGCTGAGTTGGTTTGTTCCAATTCGTTTCGTGGTGATAGTTTAACAAATGCTGTCGGTCTGCTCAAAGAAGAAATGCGTCGCTTGGATTCTCTAATCATGCGTGCAGGGGAAGCACACCGTGTACCAGCAGGCGGTGCTATGGCAGTTGATCGTGAAGGTTACGCTCAGGCAGTGACAGCTGAAATCGAAAATCATCCGTTGATTGAAGTGATTCGTGATGAAATTATTGAGATTCCAGATGATGCCATCACAGTTATCGCAACTGGTCCTCTGACTTCAGATGCTCTAGCTGCAAAAATTCACGAATTCAATGGTGGTGATGGATTTTATTTCTATGACGCGGCAGCACCAATTATAGAAAAAAGCACTATAAACATGTACAAAGTTTATCTTAAATCGCGCTATGACAAGGGAGAAGCAGCTTATCTGAATTGTCCTATGACCAAAGAGGAGTTTATGGCATTTCATCGCGCTTTGACTACTGCAGAAGAAGCGCCTCTCAGTGCTTTTGAGAAAGAAAAATATTTCGAAGGCTGTATGCCGATTGAAGTCATGGCCAAGCGAGGCATTAAAACAATGCTTTACGGGCCTATGAAACCAGTTGGTCTAGAATATCCAGAGGATTACAAAGGACCACGCGATGGTGAGTTTAAAACGCCATATGCTGTCGTCCAACTGCGGCAAGATAATGCAGCAGGCAGTCTTTTCAATATCGTTGGTTTTCAAACCCATCTCAAGTGGGGAGAACAAAAACGTGTGTTCCGTATGATTCCGGGACTGGAAAATGCGGAATTTGTCCGTTATGGCGTCATGCACCGAAACTCTTACATGGATTCACCTAATCTCTTAACTCAAAGCTTTGCAAGCCGGAAAAATCCTAATCTCTTTTTTGCTGGTCAAATGACAGGAGTGGAAGGCTACATTGAGTCCGCAGCTTCAGGTTTGGTGGCAGGGATTAATGCTGTTCGTCGTTTCAAAGGACAAGAGCCAGTCATCTTTCCAGAAACGACTGCCATTGGTGCTTTACCGCACTATATCACTCATGCCGAAAGTAAACATTTTCAACCCATGAATGTTAATTTTGGGATTATCAAAGAATTGGATGGTCCACGAATTCGTGATAAAAAGGAACGCTACGAAAGAATTGCCGAGCGAGCTTTGCGGGATTTAGAAAGTTTATCAGATGTTTTAAAATGAAAAAAAGACCAAACTAAAATGTTCTTGGAATAAGGTGGCAGTAAAAGTCTTCAAGTTATAGTTTAGCAGATAATCAATAGAGCTCAAAGTATTGTCATTAAAATTACGCTAACAAATTATAAGAACATTAAAAATTGGTTTTAAAAAAACGCTTACAATCGTGATTTTCTTAACAAAAGAATGAAATCCCTAGCAATAATTTCAAAAATAAGATATAATATACGCGGGGATAACCAATATTCCATTTTTTGAACGGGGTGTTACAGCTAAATTTCTGACTAATTTATTAAGCTAATTTTACTCAATCACCAAAACACATTTTTTGACAGTTACATTTTGATGACGCATTGATTAGATAGCATCGCAACGGTGCTTAATCTAGATACAAGTTAAAAAGGTGAAAATTAGCTTTTGAAAGGGGTGTTGCTTATTACAGACCGTATATGTATCATTTCACTTTTAGCTTAATGATTAGAAAGGAAAAGAAGAAAATTATGAAATTGAAAAAGTTGTGGCTCTATCTTTTGACGCCACTCTTAGTGCTGTTTGGTTCAGCAGTATTTGCTAACACAGCACAAGCCAAAGAATTGACCAATGTTATTACAAGCGTCAATTTGTGGGATCTTGATAATGGGCAAGTAAAAGCACCAAATGCTGATGGTTCTTATACATTAACAACCAATACCAGCTATGCAAATTATAAATACGTGCTTGATTTTGACTTGTCTAAGTATGACGGTAATCTTTCAGACGGTGATACTTTTACGTTTACGATTCCAGCTCCTATTACTGTGAAGGCGGAAGAATTTGATCTTAAAGATAAGGAAACTGACGTAGCGGTGGGCAATGCCAAAGTCGTTTCGAATGGTGATGGGCAAGGCGGAAAAGTTACTGTTACTTTGAAAAACTTAAAAGACTACCTCGAGAAAAAAGGTGGAACACAAATTCAAGGTGTGGCAGGTACTTTATATGTAGGTTTTAGTGTCAAAGAAGTGGTATCTGAAAAAACAATCACATACCCGACTACTGAAACAAAAGACACCGTAACTCAGGTTATAAAGGTAAAACAACCTGATGTTCCAGACTACGGCTATGAAATTGGAGTAACTAATTTTGCTAAAGTTAGTGGTATCATAACTAAAGGAAATTGGACTTCTGCATTGCTGGGTAAAAGTGGTGAATATTATCACCCATTCGTTGTTCGTGTAAATGACAGACAAGAAAGTTATAATGTTATTGATATTCACGACTACATCTCAGCTGATTATGCCCCAGCACAATTTGTTCCTGAGTCATTAAAAATAGAATCTGGTTACTATGATAATAAGTATACATTCCAAGATGTTAAAGAAATGACTCAAGGTTCTGATTACACAATTGAATGGAATGAATCTTATACTGATTTCAAAATTAAAATTACCAATGCCTCAGTCAGACTAGCGTCAAATGGTAAACCAGCATCTTACCGAATCACTTACAAAACCACAGCTCCTGCTGACGGGACAAAAATTTCCAACTCGGTAGAAGTAGCGGGTGATGATGTTCCTTTGACTTATCGTACGGATAGAACTGCCAATATTGTAAAAGTATGGCGTAATTCACAAGTTACTTCTGGTGGTAGTATCCAACTGAAGACAGGTTACCGCATTACACTTTACAAAGTTGATAGCAAGACTCAAAACCGTCTTGCAGGTGCCAAATTCAAAATCACCCCTCCAGCAGGTGCTACAGCACAAGAAGAAATTGTAGAAACTAATGAAGAGGGGGTTGCCCAATCTTCTGTCTACTCTGAAGCTGATGTAAAACTTGGTGAATTTACTGTTACAGAAGTGGAAGCTCCTGTCGGTTATGAGTTGGATCCAACTCCGTTTAAAGTAACAGTTGGTAAAGACGGTGTGCTTAAGACGGTTACGAATACAAAATTTACAACCAAGGCACAAATTGTAGCTACTAAGAAATTAACAGGACGCACCCTTAAAGCAGGTGAGTTTGAATTTACTTTATCTAAAGATGGTAAAGACATTCAAACTGTTAAAAATGATGCAGACGGTAATATTACTTTTGATAAGTTAACCTTTGATACAGCAGGTACTTATAACTACACCATTACTGAAAAGAATGCGGGTACAGCTGATGAAAAAGGCGTTACTTACGATAGTCAACCTGTCGAAGTGACTGTTGAAGTGACAGCGGATGCAACTGGCAAACTGACTTCAACTGTATCTTATGCAAATAACGACAATACATTCGAAAATATCTACAAACCAACTCCAACCAATGCAGGATTTGCAGTGACTAAGAAGTTAACTGGTCGTGAGTTGAAGGCGGGTGAATTCGAATTTGTATTGAAAGGCGAAGACGGATCTGAACTTCAAAAAGTTAATAATACTGCTGACGGTGCAGTCATTTTCGAACCAATCACTTATGATACAGCAGGGGTTTACAAGTATACAATTGAAGAAACCAATGCAGGTCAAACAATCGACAATGTAGTTTACGATGATCTTAAAGTTGATGTGACAGTAACAGTTACAGACGATGGTGAAGGAAATCTAGATTCTAAAATTGCTTACTCAGATGATAAAGAGTTTAACAATGAGTATGTAGAGCCAACTACAACAACTACAACTACAACAACTACAACTGAAGAAACGACTACGACTACAACAACTACTTCAGAAGAGCCAACTACAACGACTACTTCAGAAGA
>NZ_KB904460.1:19791-43386 GCF_000380105.1 Streptococcus orisratti DSM 15617 | reverse complement strand
TCAATGAAAATCAAAAGTAGCCTAGGAAACGAAGCCGACGATAGAACTTGAGTTCATCAAAGCAAGTTGACAACGGATAATTTTGATTTTCGAAGAGTATTAAGTTTTTAGGGTCAGTATAAGCCACTAATGTATAAAATGAAAGTCACTTTCCTGTTTTGCTGATATATTGCTATTATCTAATACTTAGTAAAAGTACTAAATGACTATGACTTGGTAGAAAATAAGAAATAAGGAATGTTTTTTAATGTTGATATAGATAAAGTTCGGAAAAATTCGGAAAAATCTGAAAAATGTGGCTTTATTTTTTAAAATATGATAAAATTGAACAAATCGTATTTTGGAGGCTTATTATGAAAGCAATTATTACTGTGGTTGGTAAGGATAGAACTGGGATTGTTGCAGGTGTTTCTGCAAAGATTGCTGAACTTGACTTGAATATTGATGACATTTCACAAACTGTTCTGGATGAGTATTTTACAATGATGATGGTGGTGTCTTCAGATGATAAAAAGGATTTTACTCAATTGCGTTCTGAACTAGAAGCTTATGGAGACAGCTTGAATGTTAAAATAAACATTCAAAGCTCTGCTATTTTTGATGCTATGCATAATTTGTAGAATGGGAGTTGGTACTAGCCATGGATATAAAACAAGTTACTGAAACCATTGAGATGATTGAGGAGCAAAATTTTGATATTCGTACGATTACGATGGGAATCTCACTTCTTGATTGTATTGATACGGATATTAATCGTGCTGCTGAAAAGATATATCAGAAAATTGTCTCCAAAGCGTCTAACCTTGTTGCTGTAGGGGATGAAATCGCTGCAGAATTAGGAATTCCGATTGTTAACAAACGTGTATCGGTGACTCCAATCTCTTTGATTGGGGCTGCAACGGATGCGATAGATTATGTGCCGATTGCTAAGGCTCTTGATAAGGCTGCTCATGAAATTGGTGTAGATTTTATTGGTGGTTTTTCAGCATTGGTGCAAAAGGGATATCAAAAAGGTGATGAAATTCTTATTAATTCTATTCCACGTGCTTTAGCCGAAACGGAAAAGGTATGTTCTTCTGTTAATATTGGGTCCACCAAAGCAGGGATTAATATGACAGCAGTTCGTGATATGGGGCGTATCATTAAAGAAACCTCTGAAGCTTCTGAGATGGGTCCGGCTAAGCTGGTCGTTTTTGCTAATGCTGTCGAAGATAATCCTTTTATGGCTGGGGCATTCCATGGTGTTGGTGAGGCGGATGTTATCATCAATGTCGGTGTTTCAGGTCCAGGTGTTGTGAAACGTGCTCTTGAGAAAGTGCGCGGAGAAAGTTTTGATGTTGTTGCTGAAACTGTCAAGAAAACTGCTTTCAAAATCACGCGTATTGGTCAATTGGTTGGGCAAATGGCTTCAGAACGTCTGGGTGTGAAATTTGGTATTGTTGACCTCTCCCTTGCTCCAACTCCGGCTGTAGGAGACTCTGTAGCTCGCGTTCTTGAAGAAATGGGGCTGGAAACTGTTGGAACTCACGGAACAACAGCAGCACTAGCCCTGCTCAATGATCAAGTTAAGAAAGGCGGCGTTATGGCTTGTAACCAAGTTGGTGGCCTGTCAGGTGCTTTCATCCCTGTATCAGAGGATGAAGGAATGATTGCGGCGGTACAGAGTGGTTCACTCAATCTTGAAAAACTAGAAGCCATGACTGCTATTTGTTCGGTTGGTTTGGATATGATTGCCATTCCTGAAGATACGCCCTATGAAACCATTGCGGCTATGATTGCTGATGAGGCTGCGATAGGAGTTATCAATCAGAAGACGACAGCTGTGCGTATTATTCCAAAAGGTAAAGAAGGCGATATGATTGAATTTGGCGGGCTTCTGGGAACGGCTCCTGTGATGTCGGTTAATAAGAATTCTTCAGCTGATTTTATTGCACGAGGGGGGCAAATTCCGGCACCAATTCATAGTTTCAAAAACTGATTACAATTTCATTACACTTGCTTTTGTGGCAGGTGTTTTTTACTGAAAGATTGGAGTTTTTGGTATAATTGAATAACGAACGAATACTGTGGAGGATTGTGATGGCTAAAACGAGATTATACATTGCTCGTCATGGTAAAACCATGTTTAATACGATTGGTCGCGCTCAAGGTTGGAGTGATACACCATTAACTGATGAGGGTGAACGAGGAATTCGTCAGTTAGGCTTAGGTTTGAAAGATGCTGGAACTACATTTAAAGCTGCATTTTCAAGTGATTCGGGTCGGACAATTCAAACTATGGGAATCATTCTGAAAGAATGTGGTCAAGAATCTATTCCTTATCAAAGAGACAAACGCATTCGCGAATGGTGTTTTGGAAGTTTGGATGGTGGCTATGATGGAGAGCTATTCTTTGGTGTGTTACCAAGAACGAAGGCTTTTGAAGGTGGAAAGTCAATTAATGAGGTGACTTATCCTGAACTTGCCGAGAGCATTGTTGAAGTAGATACAGCGGGTTGGGCAGAACTATGGGAAGTTTTAAGTCAGCGCATTTGGGATGGTTTTACAGCCATCGCTAAAAAGATTGATGCTGAGGGTGGTGGAAATGTTATCATTGTCAGTCATGGCATGACCATCAATACTTTTCTTTGGTTGATTGACAATAATCGTGAAAAAATTAGTTTAGACAATGGTAGTGTTTCAGTGGTAGATTTTGCAGATGGTAAATTTACGATTGAAAAAATAGGTGACATGTCTTACCGTCACAGAGGTCAGGAAATATTAGAAAATGAAAAAGCGTAGTTTTATAGGTCTTATTTTACAAGTGTTAGTAGTGGTCGTCTTTATTATGTGTTTGTACCTCTTTACACACGATAATCAAGTCAAGCAGGTGAGTCAATCTTCTACCTCTTCTACATCATCCACATCCTCAGTAGTTGCTTCTAGTAAGTCAAGTTCGCAATCGTCTCAAAATCAAAAGATAGATTTGCCTGACGTATCATCAAGTGACTGGGAGTTGGTTTTGGTCAACCGAAATAATATTAAGGAAGAGATGAATCCTGAATTGGCAGAGGTTGAAGGAGTTCAAGTTGATGCACGGATTGCAGAGAATGTAACGAATTTCCTAGCTGCAGCGCGAGCTATTGAACCAAATGAAAAACTTATCTCTGGATATCGTAGCGTTGCCTATCAGCAAGAACTGTACAATTCTTATGTGCAGCAAGAAATTGCTAACGATCCGAGCCTCACTCAGGAAGCTGCTGAGGAAAAGGTTCAAACATATTCTCAGCCACCCGGCGCCAGTGAACACCAAACGGGGCTGGCTATTGATATGAGTAATGTTAACTCTCTTAATGAGAGTAATGCTGAAATCGTTTCTCAAATCAAGGCGATAGCTCCAGAGTATGGTTTTGTTTTAAGGTTTGAGTCAGATAAGCAGGACAGTACTGGGATTGGCTATGAGGATTGGCACTACCGATATGTAGGAGTTGAATCTGCTAAGTACATGACTGAACATAACCTTTCACTGGAAGAATACTTAAATGTATTGAAGGAGAATGGTAAATGAGATCCCGTCTTTCTTTAAAGACTGCTTTAGTTTTTCTATTTCTGTTTTTATTGCTGACTCTTTCCTTATTTCGACATCAATCGGTACGACAGGCGTCTGACGTTCAAACCACCTCTGTTTCTCAAATACAGTTCATCAAGGCTATCGCTCCGATTGTTCAAAAAGCTGCGAAGGCCTATGGAGTAAAGCCATCTATTATTATAGGTCAAGCTGCGCTAGAAACAAATTATGGAAATAGTCTGTTAGCTAAGAAATATCACAATTTATTTTCCTTAAAAGCATCGGATGGGCAGGAAAAGGTAACCCTTCTCCAAAAGATTTACAGTAGCAAAGGGTGGACAACTAGGTCGGAAGATTTTGTTATTTATTCCAATTATAGTGAGTCAATTTACGACTATTTGTTGGCTTTAAAAAATGGTCGTTTTTGGGATGAAGAACTTTATCGGCAGCTAGTTAGTGGTCAAACATACGTAGATGATGCCAAGGCTTTGCAGGAATATTACTTTTCTAGTGATCCTGATTATGCCACAAAATTAAGTAAAGTCATAAAGGATAATAAGTTAGAACGATATGACAAATAGGTCTCTAGATGTATTTTTAGCACTCAATTAAAAAGAGTGCTAATTTTTTGTGTTTTTCCCTTGACAGAAGTTTTTAAAGGAGTATAATAAAATCATAAATTAGCAGTCAAGGTAATAGAGTGCTAATTCAATGAAAGGAGCTAGGCCATGATTACGCCACGTCAAAATGATATTTTGAATTTAATTGTGGACTTGTTTACGCAAACTCATGAGCCTGTTGGCTCCAAAGCTCTTCAGGCAACCATTGATTCTTCAAGTGCCACCATTCGGAATGATATGGCTAAGCTTGAAAAATTGGGTTTACTAGAGAAGGCCCACACTTCTAGTGGTCGTATGCCAAGTCCAGCAGGTTTCAAATACTTTGTTGAGCATTCCTTGAGTCTTGATAGCATTGACGAACAGGACATCTATCAAGTTATCAAAGCCTTCGATTTTGAAGCTTTCAAGTTGGAAGACATTCTCCAGAAAGCTAGTCAAGTATTGACTGATATGACTGGCTATGCGGCGGTGATTTTGGATGTTGAGCCTGCTAGACAAAAATTGACTGCTTTTGACATTGTTCAGTTGTCTAACCACGATGCTCTGGCTGTTATGACTCTTGATGAGTCGCGGCCAGCAACTATTCAGTTTGCAATTCCTAAAAATTTCTTGACACGTGACTTGCTCACGCTAAAGGAAATTGTTGATGAACGTTTTTTGGGACGCTCGGTTATGGATATTCATTATAAGCTTCGGACAGAAATCCCCCAAATTGTGCAGAAGTATTTCACCACGATGGATAATGTACTGAATCTCTTTGATTATATCTTTGTAGAGCTCTTTAAGGAAACGGTTTTTGTTTCTGGGAAGGTTCAATCTCTGGAATATGCGAATCTTTTAACCTATCAGTTTTTGGACAATGAGCAAAGCGTTGCCTTAGCTTTACGTTCTTCATTGAAAGAAGATGAGATGGCAACTGTCCAGGTTGCTGATAGCAAGGAAGCTGCATTGGCGAATCTGACAGTTTTAACGCACAAATTCCTTATTCCTTATCGAGGATTTGGGCTTCTCAGCTTGATTGGTCCAATTGATATGGATTATCGNAGGAGTGTCAGTCTGGTTAATGTCATTGGTCGGGTACTTGCTATGAAACTCGGAGATTATTACCGCTACCTCAACAGTAACCATTATGAGGTGAATTGAGGCGACCATGCTAAAGAAATTTATCAAGAAAAAGACAAGGAGGCACAAGGTGTCGGAAGAAGTAAAAAACGAAGACCTTCAGGAAGAAGTTCCAGTAACCGAAGCGAAAGAAGTTGTTGAGGAAACTGTTGAAGAAGTTCCTGAAAACAAAGAATTAGAAGAGGCCTTGGCTCGAGCAGAAGATTTTGAAAACAAATATCTTCGTGCTCACGCTGAAATGCAAAATATCCAACGCCGTGCCAATGAAGAGCGTCAGCAATTGCAAAAATACCGCTCACAAGACTTGGCTAAAGCCATCCTTCCAAGTTTAGATAACTTGGAGCGTGCTCTTGCTGTTGAAGGCTTGACAGAAGACGTCAGAAAAGGTCTTGAAATGGTTCAAGAAAGCTTAGTTCGAGCACTCAAGGATGAAGGTATTGAAGAAGTTGAAGTAGAAAGTTTCGATCACAATCTTCACATGGCAGTTCAAACTTTACCAGCAGATGATGAGCATCCAGCAGATACCATCGCAGAAGTCTTCCAAAAAGGTTACAAGCTGCACGAACGTTTGCTGAGGCCAGCAATGGTGGTGGTTTATAACTAAACGAAAACTTGACCGAAATGTCATAAAACTACTTGAAATGAAAAATGCGAGTTAACAGCTTGCAAAAACGGCACAGTTCAAGGAATGTGCATCAAATAAAGAAATTTAAATTTTGAAAGGATTTGAACCCGAACGAAATGCTCGGAAAATAGATAAACCGCCTTGCATTCATCGAATGCTACGTTGGTTTCCTAATTTTCAGTCGCATTTTCGGCGTTCTTGGTATCATTATTATGTCTAAAATTATCGGTATTGACTTAGGTACAACAAACTCAGCAGTTGCAGTTCTTGAAGGAACAGAAAGCAAAATCATCGCAAACCCAGAAGGAAACCGCACAACTCCGTCTGTTGTGTCTTTCAAAAATGGTGAAATCATCGTTGGTGACGCGGCAAAACGCCAAGCGGTAACCAACCCAGATACTATCATCTCTATCAAATCAAAAATGGGAACGTCTGAAAAAGTTTCAGCAAACGGAAAAGAATACACACCACAAGAAATCTCAGCTATGATTCTTCAATACTTGAAAGGTTATGCAGAAGAGTACCTTGGTGAAAAAGTAACCAAAGCCGTTATCACGGTTCCTGCTTACTTCAACGATGCCCAACGTCAAGCAACAAAAGACGCTGGTAAAATCGCTGGTCTTGAAGTAGAACGTATCGTCAACGAGCCAACTGCAGCAGCCCTTGCTTATGGTCTTGATAAAACTGACAAAGATGAAAAAATCTTGGTATTTGACCTTGGTGGTGGTACCTTTGACGTCTCTATTTTGGAACTTGGTGACGGTGTCTTTGATGTATTGGCAACAGCTGGTGACAACAAGCTGGGCGGAGATGACTTTGACCAAAAGATTATTGATTTCTTAGTTGCTGAATTCAAAAAAGAAAATGGTATCGACTTATCAACAGATAAGATGGCTCTTCAACGTTTGAAAGATGCGGCTGAAAAAGCTAAGAAAGATTTGTCTGGTGTGACTCAAACACAAATCAGCCTACCATTTATTACTGCTGGTGCTGCTGGACCTCTTCACTTAGAAATGAGCCTGTCTCGTGCAAAATTTGATGACTTAACTCGTGATCTTGTTGAACGCACAAAAACACCAGTTCGCCAAGCACTTTCAGACGCTGGCTTAAGCTTGTCAGAAATTGATGAAGTTATCTTGGTTGGTGGTTCAACACGTATTCCAGCCGTTGTTGAAGCTGTCAAAGCCGAAACTGGTAAAGAGCCAAACAAATCTGTAAACCCTGATGAAGTTGTTGCTATGGGTGCGGCTATCCAAGGTGGTGTCATCACCGGTGATGTGAAAGACGTCGTTCTTCTTGATGTTACTCCATTGTCACTTGGTATCGAAACAATGGGTGGTGTCTTCACAAAACTTATCGATCGCAACACAACTATCCCAACATCTAAATCACAAGTCTTCTCAACTGCTGCTGATAACCAACCAGCCGTAGATATCCACGTTCTTCAAGGTGAACGTCCAATGGCTGCTGACAACAAAACTCTTGGTCGTTTCCAATTGACTGATATTCCAGCTGCACCTCGTGGTATCCCACAAATCGAAGTAACATTTGACATTGATAAAAACGGTATCGTATCTGTTAAAGCTAAGGACCTTGGCACTCAAAAAGAACAACACATCGTTATTCAATCTAACTCTGGTTTGACTGATGAAGAAATTGAAAAAATGATGAAAGATGCAGAAGCTAACGCAGAAGCTGATGCTAAACGTAAAGAAGAAGTTGACCTTCGTAACGAAGTCGACCAAGCTATCTTTGCCACAGAAAAAACTATCAAAGAAACTGAAGGTAAAGGCTTTGACACAGAACGTGACGCAGCACAAGCAGCTCTTGATGAGTTGAAAGCTGCTCAAGAGGCTAACAACCTTGATGATATGAAGGCAAAACTTGAAGCTCTTAACGAAAAAGCACAAGCACTTGCTGTTAAAATGTATGAACAAGCCGCAGCAGCTCAACAAGCCCAAGCAGGTTCTGAAAGTGCACAATCAACTGATTCATCAAACAATGGTGATGACGTTGTTGATGGTGAGTTTACTGAAAAATAATTGGGTCTATTAGGTTATTTTACGTTAGGGTTAAAACTCGAAAGCTTGAAATATAATTCTAAACGCAGAGGTTGCAACCCAGCCTCTGTTTTTGGGTAAATGCCCTTCTAACTTTTACAGAATTGAATACGCCTACGACTCTGTGGAAAAGTCAAAAAGTCTGGGGATAGACTTTTTGAGGAATACCTGTCGCTCGTTGTTTTTGTACGACAGGGCTGAAAGTGTCCACCGGACCTTTCACTCCTTATTTTTCTTTGAGACGCTTAACGGCTTAATATCTTCATAGAAAGGAAAGTGTTCGTAATTGAATACGGGCTACTTTCTGAGTTTCGTCTATTATTTAACGAAAGGAATTGCCCCCACCCTAAAAGCTGTGTGAAAGGGATAAATCGTTTAGAAAATCATGATTTTCTGCCGATTTCCTATTTTCACTTTGCTTAACTTTTACAGAAAGGAACGTGTTCGTAACTGAACACGGTCGTTAATAGGTAGTATTCTTGCATGACTAAATTGGTACAACTGAATACGCCTACGACTCTGTGAAAAAAGATAAACTTTACCTAGATGCGAAGCATCGTCGGACAGTTTCCTATTTTTCTTTGAGTCGCTTAACGGCTTAATATCTTACATTATGAACAATACAGAATTTTACGATCGTTTGGGTGTTTCTAAAGACGCTTCGCAAGATGAGATTAAAAAAGCTTATCGAAGAATGTCGAAAAAGTACCACCCGGACATTAACAAAGAACCTGGTGCTGAACAGAAGTATAAGGATGTTCAGGAGGCTTATGAAACGTTAGGTGATGAACAAAAACGTGCGGCTTATGACCAATATGGGCCTGCTGGAGCTAATGGTAGCTTCGGAGGTGGAGCAGGTGGTTTTGGTGGTTTTGATGGTGGCGCTGGATTCGGTGGCTTTGAAGATATCTTCTCAAGCTTCTTTGGTGGTGGCGGAAGTATGCGTAACCCCAATGCGCCACGTCAAGGTGATGACCTTCAATACCGTGTTAATCTGAGTTTTGAAGAGGCTATTTTTGGTGCTGAAAAAGAAGTCACCTATAACCGTGAAGCAGAATGTACTACCTGTCATGGTTCAGGTGCTAAACCCGGTACAAGTCCTGTGACATGTAGTCGCTGTCATGGTCAAGGAGTTATCAACGTGGATACACAAACACCACTTGGTATGATGCGTCGTCAAGTGACTTGTGATGTTTGTCACGGAACTGGTAAAGAAATTAAGAACCCTTGTACAACTTGTCATGGCACAGGTCATGAAAAGGAAAAACACAAAGTCTCTGTCAAAATTCCGGCAGGGGTTGAAACTGGTCAACAAATTCGCTTGCAAGGTCAAGGAGAAGCTGGTTTCAACGGCGGCCCTTATGGCGATCTTTTCGTCGTCATAAATGTTTTGCCAAGTACTAAATTTGAACGTAATGGATCAACCATTTACTACAATATGGATATTAGCTTTGTTCAGGCAGCTCTTGGGGATACAGTTGATATTCCGACCGTACACGGCCCTGTTGAAATGAACATTCCAGCTGGGACGCAAACAGGTAAGACCTTCCGTCTTAAGGGCAAAGGGGCTCCTAAACTCCGTGGTGGCGGTCAGGGCGATCAGCATGTAACTGTTAATATCGTCACACCGACTAAGCTAAATGATGCTCAGAAAGAGGCGCTTCGAGCTTTTGCTGCTGCGGGTGGTGACAAGGCCGTAACTCCAAAGAAAAAAGGCTTCTTTGATAAAATGAAAGATGCTTTTGAAGGAGAATAATAAAAGAGCCATCTGGCTCTTTTGTTTTGTCTAAAATAATTTATGGACTGTTAAAACCAATAAAGATTAGAAAAAGAATGGCATATATAACTGGGATAGATAAAATTAGGAGCAAGAGACTAATCAGGATTATGGCAAGCTTACTCATATTTTGGTGGCATTTAGTTAGAATGATAAGCCCAGTCAAGATAATCAATGCTAATAAAATAATGAAATAAATACTGATGTTAATCATTTTAACCTCCTTTAATGATATTTTACTAAGAGCGTTTTATAGCCTAAATATTCCGTAGGTGAGAAATGTAGCTGTTCATATCTGGTTTGCTTTTAATACTGTAAATAATGCTTTCTTTTCAAACTCTAAAGCCTGTCAAAATTTTGGATTCAAGAAATAAAGGAATTTGAAAGGTGATGTTCTTTTTTTACGATTTCTTTGTTATTGCCAGTATATTCTTTTAAACTATTTCTGTAAAGTGTTTACGTATAATGAATTGTCTGGGGACAGAAAGTTATAAATAGGATAGTCTAACTTTTCAAGAAATGCTAAAATAAACCTATGACAAGATATAAAGTAACGATTTCCTACGATGGTACCTTATTTGCTGGTTTTCAGCGTCAAACTAAGGTGCGCTCGGTTCAGGAAGAAATTGAAAAAACTTTGCAAAGGCTTAACGGCGGTGAAGTGGTCCAAATTCAAGGTGCAGGTCGGACAGATTCGGGTGTTCATGCTTATGGGCAGGTCATTCATTTTGATTTGTCTAAGGCGCGTGATCCAGAACGTCTGCGCTTTGCTCTGGACAGTCAACTCCCTGAGGATATTGATGTGGTGAGTGTTGAGGAAGTTACGGAAGATTTTCACGCACGCTACACCAAACACTACAAGACTTATGAATTTTTAGTGGATAGTGGTCGCCCCAAGAATCCTATGATGCGAAACTATGCGACCTCTTATCCATATCCTTTGGATTTGATGAGCATGCAAGAGGCGATTGAAGACCTGATTGGAACTCATGATTTTACGGGATTTACAGCTTCTGGATCTTCTGTTGAAAATAAGGTTCGTACTATCACGCGGGCAACGGTAGAACGCGATGATAAAACAGGTTTTTTGGTATTTACATTCACAGGGAATGGGTTTCTTTATAAACAAGTCAGAAACATGGTGGGAACTCTCTTGAAAATTGGCAACGGTCGTATGCCAGTAAGCCAAATCCGAACAGTTCTTGAGAGTAAAAATCGAAATCTAGCTGGTCCTACGGCATCGGGCAATGGGCTCTATTTAAAGGAGATAATTTATGACGAGTAAGTACATTTTGGCAATTTCTGGGAATGATGTTTTTAGCGGTGGCGGACTTTATGCAGATTTAGCAACCTATAACACCAATCATCTGCATGGTTTTGTAGCTGTGACTTGCTTAACTGCTATAACGGATAAGGGATTTGAAGTTTTTGCAACAGATAACGTTATTTTTAGTCATCAACTTGAAAGCCTCAAGGATGTCCCTTTTGCAGGTATTAAGATTGGGCTTTTGCCAAATGTGGACATTGCAGAGCGAGCCTTAGACTTTGTAAAAGCCCACACCAACATTCCGGTGGTACTTGATCCTGTCTTAGTGTGTAAAGAAAGTCATGATGTGGAAGTATCAGCCTTGCGAAAGGAACTCTTGAAATTCTTCCCTTATGTTACTATTATCACACCAAACTTGGTTGAGGCGGAGCTTTTAATTCAAAAACCAATCCAAAACTTGGATGAAATGAAAGAGGCTGCTCGTTACCTACATGAATTGGGAGCAAAGAACGTGGTTATCAAAGGTGGCAATCGCCTTAGCCAAGAAAAAGCTGTAGACGTTTTTTATGATGGTAGTGAATTCAATATCTTAGAGTATCCTGTACTAAAACAAAATAATGTCGGGGCTGGCTGTACCTTTGCGTCTAGCATTGCTAGTCAATTAGTTCTGGGGAAAGAAGTTTCTGAGGCGGTTAGCATTTCTAAAGATTTTGTCTACCAAGCCATTTTACATTCAGATCGTTATGGGGTTAAGCAAAATTATGAAGAAAAGTAATGTACGTGAAATGAGCCAATTAGCCGTTTTAACAGCTCTCAGTGTTATTTTGGGTCGTTTTGTGATGGTACCAACGCCAACAGGCTTTTTGACCTTGCTTGATGCGGGAATTTATTTTACGGCCTTTTATTTGGGAAGTCGTCAAGGAGCTATTGTCGGTGGCTTGGCAGGCTTTCTCATTGATTTGTTGGCGGGTTATCCCCAGTGGATGTTTCACAGTCTGATTGCTCATGGAGCACAAGGGTACTTTGCTGGTTGGATTGGCGGTAAGCGATTTTTAGGTCTGGTGCTGGCTTCGATAGTTATGGTTGGTTGGTATTTTCTTGGATCGCTATTGCTAGGCTATGGTTTAGGTGGCTCTCTGGCGGGTATTTTGGGAAATGTCCTACAGAATTTTTTCGGCATGTTAGTGGGTTATTTGAGCTATCTAGCCTTTAAACGCTTTGAAAGGAGATAAGATGGACTTACAAGCATTAGAAACACAGACACGTGCTATTCTTGTCGATATCATTGAACGCTCTGCTATTAAAAAAGGACAGATTTTTGTTCTAGGTCTCTCCAGTAGTGAGGTCGCCGGCGGCCTGATTGGAAAAAATAGTAGCACAGAAATTGGTGAAGTAATTGTTAAGACTATTCTGGATGAGTTGAGTAACCGTGGTATTTATCTAGCGGTGCAGGGGTGTGAGCATCTCAATCGTGCTCTAGCTGTTGAGCGAGACTTAGCCGAGGAAAAAGATTTAGAGATTGTTAACGTTCTTCCTAACTTACATGCTGGTGGTAGTGGTCAAGTTGCCGCTTTTAAATACATGAAAGACCCTGTTGAGGTTGAAGAAATTGTGGCGCAGGCGGGTCTGGATATCGGTGATACTAGCATTGGCATGCATATCAAACGTGTTCAAGTACCGCTGGTTCCCATTCAACGTCAGCTTGGAGGAGCGCACGTCACTGCTCTAGCTAGCCGACCAAAATTAATTGGTGGTGTCCGTGCGACTTATGCCGCTGATCCTATCCGTAAGTTCTGATATCTATAATTAAAAGAATCCTACTTTCAATGATTTAGAAATTAGTTGCTGGTGGGAAATGTCCCTTGCAGAATACAGGTTCTTAAGATACGAAAAAAGCTCTGGTTTATCATCAGAGCTTTGTTATTGGGTTTGTATTGATTGTTGGTAAATGGATACCACTTGAAATAAGTGCTTCTTGATAAAGCTGATAAAATTGGGAATAGACTTTACTTTGGTTGCCATTTTGCACAAAAATATCAATACGAAAAACCAATTGACCTGTTTTTAGGGTTTGTGGACCAAGCACGTTTGGGCTACCTACAATTTCTGGAAAATCTTCTAAATGGTCTTTGTTCACTGTTTTTATGACCACCATCATTTTATCAAGATCAGTATGTGCGTAAATGGGAATATCAATTTGAGCACGCATATCTCCGCGAGATTTATTACTAACGACTGTGATATTACGGTTTGGAATGAAATGTAAAGTACCATCAAAGCCACGTACTTGTGTTGTTCTAATGCCGACACTAGAAATATTCCCCTCAACCAGACCGATAACGACAGAATCTCCAACTTCAAATTGATTTTCTAAAAGGATAAAAAAACCATTGACAACATCTGTCAAGAAACCTTGTGCACCAAGTCCAATGGCAACACCAGCTAAACCAGCACCAGCTAAAAGGCTAGAAATTGGAACACCCAGAATGCTTAAAATCCAGTAAATCAAGAAGAAATAAAGGGTATAATTCATGATGTTATGGAGCAATTTGGCAATGGTTTTCTGGCGTGCTTCGGATTGACGATAAAGTTTGATAGACTTGATAATGGTTTTATCAAAAAGATAGTCTAATAATCGCTTGACCAGAGTAAAAAAGATAAGGAGTAGTATCAGAGAAACAACTTTAGATAGAAGTTCAACGGCAATTTGTTCAATCTGTAATTGCTCAATATATTTTGTAATAATTTTCATAGAAATAGTTTATTAAAAATTAGTCCATCAAGCAAGTATTTTTCAGAAAGATGGTAAAACAGAATGTTTTTTTACATAAAAAACTTTTAAAAGACCTTGAAATATGGTAAACTAAACTGTATATAAAATTTTAAGAGGAGAAATGACTTCATGTCTGTATCATTTGAAAACAAAGCTACAAATCGTGGCGTGATTACATTCACAATTGCTCAAGATAAAATCAAACCAGCTCTTGATCAAGCGTTCAATAAAATTAAGAAAGATTTGAATGCTCCAGGTTTCCGCAAAGGGCACATGCCACGTGCTGTATTTAATCAAAAATATGGGGAAGAAGCACTTTACGAAGATGCTTTAAACGCTATCTTGCCAGAAGCTTATGAAGCTGCTGTTGCAGAGCTTAGTCTTGATGTTGTTGCACAACCAAAAATTGACGTTGTTTCTATGGAAAAAGGTCAAGAATGGGCTTTGACTGCTGAAGTTGTTACAAAACCTGAAGTAAAACTTGGTGACTACAAAAACCTTGAGGTGTCAGTTGAAGTTACCAAGGAAGTTACCGATGAAGAAGTGGATGCTAAGGTTGAGCGTGAACGTAACAATCTTGCAGAGTTGGTTATTAAGGAAGACGCAGCTGCAGAAGGTGACACTGTTGTTATTGATTTCGTAGGGTCAGTTGATGGTGTAGAATTTGACGGTGGTAAAGGTGATAACTTCTCTCTTGAACTTGGTTCAGGTCAATTCATTCCTGGTTTTGAAGAACAGTTGGTTGGTTCAAAAGCCGGCGATACTGTGGAAGTTAACGTAACATTCCCAGAAAATTATCAGGCAGAAGACCTTGCTGGTAAGGATGCTAAATTCGTAACAACTGTTCACGAAGTTAAAGCTAAAGAAGTTCCAGCTCTTGACGACGAATTAGCTAAAGACATTGACGAAGAAGTTGAAACTCTTGACGAATTGAAAGCAAAATACCGTAAAGAACTTGAAGCAGCTAAAGAAATTGCATACGATGATGCTGTAGAAGGTGCTGCACTTGAATTGGCAGTTGCTAATGCTGAAATCGTTGAATTGCCAGAAGAAATGGTACATGACGAAGTTCACCGTGCTATGAACGAATTTATGGGCAACATGCAACGTCAAGGTATTTCACCAGAAATGTACTTCCAATTGACAGGTACTACTGAGGAAGATCTTCATGCACAATATGAAGCTGATGCTGACAAACGCGTGAAAACTAACCTTGTCATCGAAGCAATCGCTAAAGCAGAAGGTTTTGAAGCGAGCGAAGAAGAAATCGAAAAAGAAATTAACGAACTTGCTTCTGAGTATAATATGGAAGTTCAACAAGTCCGTTCTCTTCTTTCAGCTGACATGCTCAAACATGATATTGCTATGAAAAAAGCAGTTGAAGCAATCACAGGTACAGCTAAAGTTAAATAAAAAATAATTTTCTAATCAACCAAACTATACTGGTGTGACTAACAGAAAATAATTTTAAAGTCAGGTCTCGCTCTGAAACCTGACTTTTTTCTATAAATCTTTTGACGAATGCCGGATTTTAGCGTAAAATAGTAAGGAACGATATTTATAGACAATCGGACTATTGTGGGCATTTTGCCCTGGCCGAATAGGATAAGGAGAACTGTCTTGGAATTAGAAGTATTTGCTGGACAAGAAAAAAGTGAACTTTCATTGATAGAGGTTGCCCGTGCCATTTTGGAAGAGCGTGGTCGTGATCATGAGATGTATTTCAGTGATCTTGTGAATGAAATTCAGATTTATCTGGAAAAATCTGATGCAGACATTCGTGAAGCTCTGCCATTTTTCTACGCAGATTTAAATACTGATGGAAGTTTTATCCCACTTGGTGAAAACAAATGGGGACTTCGCTCTTGGTATGCTATTGATGAAATCGATGAAGAAATCATCACTCTTGAGGAGGATGAAGGAGGAACGTCAAAACGTAAAAACAAACGCGTCAATGCCTTTATGGACGGAGATGAGGACGCCATTGATTATAGTGATGATGATCCAGAAGATGAAGATTTTGAACGTAAAGGAACTGATCTAGAATATGATGATGAAGATCCGGACGATGAAAAATCAGAAGTTGAATCTTATGATTCTGAATTAAGTGAAATCATTCCTGATGATGACTTTGACGAAGAAGTGGATATCAACGAAGAAGATGACGAAGAAGATGAGTTTATAGAGGAAGACGAGTAGTTTTGCTCAGTGAAAAGAGTACCTTGCTAGATAGCGAGGTGCTCTTTTGTCTCGAAAAATAGCTTAGCTTATGGTAAAATAAATAGTAATCATCACTAGATTAAAATACGACTTGTTGAAAATCATAGGGTAGTTTATTGAACTCTGAAGCTTTTATTCACTGAAAGTTAAAATGGTTTAGCTTTCAGTGAAAAATGAGTACTAGATAGATGACACTTTTCATTTTTTGCTAAATTTTCACAGAATAATACAAGCCACCAAGACGACTTGACCAGATGGGATGATTTTTGGAGAGTATAACCTATTACGGACTTTAGAGTTCTTTAAAAACCAGGGACCACCAGATTATTTGAGTACAAAGAGGTAACTTAATTTATGTCAGACTTGTTTAAGAAACTCATGGACCAGATAGAAATGCCACTTGAGATAAAGAATTCAAGTGCTTTTTCATCTGCTGATATTATTGAGGTTAAGGTTCATTCAATATCACGCTTATGGGAGTTTCATTTTTCTTTTGCAGAGATTTTACCTATTGACTATTACCGTGAGTTGCAGATGCGCTTGGTGAACACTTTTGAAAAAGCTGATATTAAGGCAACCTTTGATATTAAAGCTGAACATATTGATTTTTCTGATGAATTGATTTCTGCTTACTATCGTGAAGCTTTTGAACTACCACTTTGTAACAGCGCCAGTTTTAAAGCTTCCTTTAGTAAACTGAAGGTATCTTATGATGGTCAAAAAATTGCCATTTCAGCGCCAGCATTTGTCAATAATGAGCATTTTCGTAAAAATCACCTTCCTCATCTTGAGAAGCAATTTGAACACTTCGGTTTTGGTAAAGTGACCTTTGACATGGTGTCAGATGAGGTTATGACGCAAGAGCTTAAGTCGGAATTTGAGACTTCTCGTGAGGCTTTGGTGGAGAAAGCGGTGCAGGAAAATATGGAAGCTGTTAAGTCTCTAGAGGCATCTATGCCACCAGCAGAAGAAATAGCACCTAAGCCACAATTTGACTTTAAGGAACGTGCAAAACAGCGTCAAGCAGGTTTTGAGAAGGCAGAAATTACACCGATGGTTGAAATTACTACTGAAGAAAATCGCATTGTTTTTGAAGGTATGGTTTTCAATGTCGAACGTAAGACAACGCGAACAGGTCGTCATATTATCAATTTTAAGATGACTGACTACACATCTAGTTTTGCTATGCAAAAGTGGGCTAAGGACGACGATGAGCTTAAAAAGTATGATATGATTTCCAAGGGTGCTTGGTTACGGGTACGTGGAAATATTGAAAATAATCAATTCACCAAAGCTCTGACGATGAATGTTCAAGATGTGAAAGAAATTGTCCATCATGAACGCAAGGACCTCATGCCAGAGGGACAAAAACGGGTCGAATTTCATGCTCACACCAACATGTCTACAATGGATGCCTTGCCAACAGTAGAGGATCTGGTTGCAACAGCTGCTAAGTGGGGGCATAAGGCGGTAGCTATCACTGACCATGGCAATGTGCAGAGCTTTCCACATGGATATCATGCTGCTCGTAAAAAAGGTATAAAACCTATTTTTGGTTTAGAAGCAAATATTGTAGAAGATAAGGTTCCAATCGCTTATAATCCTATTGACATGGATCTCAACGAAGCAACTTATGTGGTCTTTGACGTTGAAACAACTGGACTTTCTGCTGTTAATAATGACCTGATTCAAATTGCAGCTTCTAAAATGTACAAGGGAAACATTGTTGAGCAGTTTGACGAATTCATCGATCCAGGTTATCCTTTATCTGCTTTTACGACAGAGTTGACAGGGATTACAGACAATCATGTACGTGGATCTAAGCCGATTTTACAGGTTTTACAAGAATTTCAAGCGTTTTGTCAAGACACAGTGCTAGTTGCCCACAATGCCACCTTTGACGTTGGTTTCATGAATGCAAACTATGAGCGTCATGGTTTACCTTTAATTACTCAGCCTGTTATTGATACCTTGGAATTTGCCCGTAACCTCTATCCTGAATACAAACGTCATGGTCTTGGTCCCTTGACAAAACGTTTCCAGGTTTCGCTCGACCATCACCACATGGCCAACTATGATGCTGAAGCGACAGGTCGCCTGCTCTTTATCTTCTTAAAAGAAGCGCGTGAAAATCGCAACCTGACTAATCTGAACGAACTCAACACCAAGCTGGTAGCAGAAGATTCTTACAAAAAAGCGCGTGTCAAACATGCCACCATCTATGTGCAAAACCAGACAGGATTGAAAAATATATTCAAATTAGTTAGCCTGTCTAATGTCAAGTACTTCGAAGGAGTGGCACGTATCCCAAGAACAATCTTGGATAAGTACCGTGAGGGCCTACTTTTGGGGACAGCCTGCTCAGATGGTGAAGTTTTTGATGCTGTACTATCGTCAGGTGTCCCAGCAGCGGTAGAAGTTGCCAAATACTATGATTTCATTGAAGTCATGCCTCCTGCCATATATGCTCCGTTATTGGCTCAAGGAACCATCAAGGATGAGGAAGGTATTCGTCAGGTCATTCGTGATTTGATTGAGGTTGGACGTAGGTTAGACAAACCAGTACTTGCGACTGGGAATGTGCACTATTTGGAACCAGAGCAAGAAATTTACCGTGAAATCATTGTGCGAAGCCTTGGTCAAGGTGCCATGATTAATCGCCCTATTGGACGTGGTGAAAATGCTCAGCCTGCCCCGCTTCCTAAGGCACATTTCCGCACGACTAATGAAATGCTGGACGAATTTGCTTTTTTGGGTGAGGAACTGGCTTACGAAATCGTTGTGACCAATACTCAAGACTTTGCTGACCGTATTGAAGAGGTTGAAGTGGTCAAGAAAGACCTTTACACACCGTTTATTGATAAATCTGAAGAAAAGGTCGCTGAGATGACTTATCAGAAGGCTTTTGAGATCTACGGAAATCCTCTGCCTGACCTTGTTGATTTGCGGATTGAAAAGGAACTGACTTCTATCTTGGGTAATGGTTTCGCCGTGATTTATTTAGCGTCACAAATGCTGGTACACCGCTCCAATGCGCGTGGGTACTTGGTAGGTTCACGTGGTTCGGTTGGTTCAAGTTTCGTAGCGACCATGATTGGAATTACAGAGGTTAATCCTTTATCGCCCCACTATGTCTGCCCCTCTTGTCAGNACAGTGAATTTATTACAGATGGTTCGGTTGGTTCAGGTTATGATTTGCCAGACAAGTTTTGCCCCAAGTGCGGCACGCGCTACAAGAAAGATGGTCAGGACATTCCATTTGAGACTTTCCTTGGTTTTGATGGAGATAAGGTACCTGATATTGACTTGAACTTCTCAGGGGATGACCAACCCTCAGCCCACTTGGATGTGCGTGATATTTTTGGGGAACAATACGCTTTTCGTGCTGGTACCGTAGGTACCGTTGCAGAAAAAACCGCTTTTGGTTTTGTGAAAGGCTATGAACGCGATTACGGAAAATTCTATCAAGATGCAGAAGTAGAGCGTCTAGCCATGGGAGCTGCTGGAGTCAAGCGAACGACGGGTCAGCACCCAGGGGGGATTGTTGTTATTCCTAATTACATGGACGTCTATGACTTTACTCCTGTTCAATATCCAGCCGATGATAATACAGCTGAATGGCAGACCACCCACTTTAACTTTCACGATATTGATGAAAATGTCTTGAAGCTCGATGTTCTTGGGCATGATGACCCAACTATGATTCGTAAGCTGCAAGATTTGTCAGGTATTGATCCCAAAGATATTCCAGCTGATGACCCAGATGTTATGGCTTTGTTCTCAGGGACAGAAGTGTTGGGAGTGACGCCTGAACAGATTGGAACACCTACTGGGATGTTGGGAATTCCTGAGTTTGGAACCAACTTCGTTCGCGGAATGGTTGAAGAGACTCATCCAACGACCTTTGCTGAGCTTCTGCAACTGTCTGGACTTTCACATGGTACGGACGTTTGGCTGGGAAATGCTCAAGATTTGATTAAAGAAGGCATTGCCACCTTGAAAACCGTTATTGGTTGTCGTGATGATATTATGGTTTACCTCATGCACGCAGGTCTTGAGCCTAAAATGGCCTTTACCATCATGGAGCGTGTGCGTAAAGGAGCTTGGCTAAAAATCTCTGATGAGGAGCGCAATGGCTACATTCAGGCTATGCGAGAAAATAATGTGCCCGACTGGTACATTGAATCTTGTGGAAAAATCAAGTATATGTTCCCTAAAGCCCATGCGGCAGCTTATGTACTCATGGCGTTACGTGTTGCCTACTTTAAGGTACACCACCCACTTTATTATTATTGTGCTTATTTCTCAATCCGTGCGAAAGCCTTTGAACTCAAAACCATGAGTGCAGGTTTGGATGCTGTCAAGGCTCGTATGAAGGATATTACGGAAAAAAGGCAGCGCAACGAGGCTAGCAACGTTGAAAATGACCTCTTCACAACTCTGGAGATTGTCAATGAAATGTTGGAACGAGGCTTTAAATTTGGGAAACTTGATCTCTACCGCAGCAAGGCAACTGAGTTCTTTATTGATGGTGATACGTTGGTGCCCCCATTCGTGGCTATGGATGGCCTTGGTGAAAACGTTGCAAAACAAATTGTCGCAGCGCGTGAAGCAGGGGAATTTCTTTCTAAGATGGAACTCCGTAAACGAGGCGGAGTTTCCGCAACTCTTGTTGATAAAATGGACGAAATGGGCATTCTAGGTAATATGCCAGAAGACAACCAGCTTAGCCTCTTTGATGATTTCTTTTAAATGTCTTTAACCTGTTCTAACAACTGAGTTGCTTTTGAGAAAAACTGACAATGATTTTTCCTAAAAAAGTGCTCAAAAGCGCTTGACAAATGGATCGGGGGGGGGGTAGAATAGTATTGGTATATTCGATAAGACGGGGATATGATACAATAAAATATGTTAAACACACTGCAAAATGAATCTGATTGTCAACAAACTCAGCCTCAAATTATAAACAATGGAGTATACTGTGAAGTAAGCTTATGGAGTAGAGAAAAAACACTCAAACTGATGGCGTTTTCACTTTTTGAAAGGAGTGTTGCTTATTACAAATGATGGATGCACTATTTCACTGTTGGCTTAATAATTCAGAAAGGAAAAATTGATTTTTATGAAAAACTTAAAGAAAGTGTTAGGTCTACTAATGCTTCCGTTCATAGCCTTTTCAATATTTGTTTCAGCAAACGAAGTAAAGGCTGCGGATATCACCGATAAGGTAGTTTTATCCAATGTCAAAATTAAAGACAGTTCGACCGGAGAAGCGTCAGATGTCTTTTGGCATGGCAAGGGAAGTATGACCAAAGAAGTCCTGTATACAGGAGAGTTTTCATTTCCGACATTGGGAGCTGGAGATATCAAGGGTGGTGATTACTTCACAATTAAGGTTCCAGATGGTTTAACCCTTGTACAATCAGAGTTTGCTCTAAAGGATACTAATAGCGGAGAAGTCCTTGGTAAGGTTGTGGCAGATAATGCTACTGGTGTTTTGACTTTCACCTTCAATGATAAAGTTGAAGACAAGCAAAATGTCAAGGGAGACTTTAATGCCTCATCAAATGCAGTCATTACGGGAGTCGAAAATACTGTTACCTACATTTTACCTGGTGGAACTCAGACCATTACCTTTAAACCATATAACGACGCTGATGCAGTTTCGGTTGAAGGTGAAGTTGTCTACAAGGGTGGCTGGTCTACCGGAACTTCTAAAGATATCAACTGGTGGGTACGTGTAAACCGTGGTGGTGAAGACCTGACAGGTAAAGTCGTCAAAGTTGGAGACTCTATTGATACAAGTGCAGGTTCTCTGTCAACCTACATTGAAGATAGTTTTGAACTCAGAGAAGTAACTTATGAAACGACAAACACTTCAAAGGCAGATGTTGTCAGCTGGTTAAAAGAGTATAAAATCACGACTGATTCTGCAGTTTATAAGGCTGACTCTGATAACTATGCACTTTTAAGTTTAAAAAATGGTGGAACAAGTTTTGAACTTCTTTTACCTACCAATACAGGGACAAAAGCTTTTAGATTAGCTTACAAGACGACAAATCCAGGTGATGATACACAAGTTGTCAACTCAAGCGGAATCACTATTAATGGCGAAGCGCGCCCAAATTGGAAATCATGGGACGGAAAAGAACGCACAGAAACAACACAATCCATAAGTGTTAAAGCTCTTCAACAAGTAGGAGCATCGGTCTCTGTTGACCTTGCAGGTAAGATAAAAATCACTAAATACGATGAAGCTGATGCTACTGTAAAACTGAGTGATGTTGAATTTGATATCATCAACAAAGACAATCCTTCAGAAGTCTATACCGTAAAAACAGATGAGAATGGTATTGCCATTTCACCAGTGCTTTCTAACGGGAAATACATTGTCAAAGAAAAGACTCCTAAAGCAGGTTATGTTTTAAGTAGTGATGAATTTGAAGTTGAAATGACTGGCGAAGCTGTACCATTGAGCATCTCTAATAAGCGAGAAACAGTTGATTTCCAAGCAACAAAAACTTGGTCTGGTGGACAAACTGCGGATCACAAGCAAGTTAGCCTTGGTCTTTATGTACGTAAAGCTGGTGAAGACATCTCTGCAGCAAAACCAGTCGGTGCAACCTATAAACCAGAAGTAACTGAAAGCAATGGTATCTATACCTATGTTTGGGCAAATCAATTGCCTAAGTACGATACCGATGGTGTGACTGAATTAGTCTACTCTGTACGTGAACTTGAGGATAGTACAAGCCTTCCTTTGAACGAAGGAGATAAAATTCAACTTGGTCAGGATAAGGAGTACACTGTTTCTTACAACGCAGACCAGACAGCTGTAACAAACACTTATGAAGTTCCTAAAACGACAGTAATAGCTAAAAAAGTTTGGGATGGCGGTAAAAAGGATTCTCGTCCAACGGTTTACTTCAAACTATATCGTACTTTGGAAGGAACAACTGAAGAAGTATCGGGTACTGAATTGAAAGAAATTTCTACAACTGATGATGAAACTAGTGTAGAGTGGACAGAACTTCCTGCTACTGATTCAAACGGTGTGAAATATACATACAGCGTTAAAGAGGTTGATAAGGATGGTAATGTTATTACAACAATTGATGGTTATAGTGCCAAACAAACCGATGACCTTAGTATAACAAATACTTATAGTGTACAACCTACTACTGCACAAATTGAAGTTACTAAATTGCTTACTGGAAATCGTCCAACAGGACTTCAAGCAGATGAGTTTGAATTTACATTAACTGATGAAGATGGAAATGTAAAAACTGCTAAGAATACTGCTGATGGTAAAGTTGTCTTTGATGCCATCGAATATAAGAAAGCAGGAACTTACAATTATACTATTGAAGAGGTTGAAGGAACAGATTCCACTATTACCTACGATAAATCTAAATTAACCGTTACAGTGAAAGTTGAAGATGATGGCAAAGGTAATCTTGTAGCGACAGTTTCTTATAAGGATGATAAAAAGTCGTTTGAGAATAATTACGAAGAGCCAACCACAACAACTACAACTACAACAACTACTTCAGAAGAGCCAACTACAACAACTACTTCAGAAGA
>NZ_KB904460.1:0-19300 GCF_000380105.1 Streptococcus orisratti DSM 15617 | reverse complement strand
ACTACTTCAGAAGAGCCAACTACAACGACTACAACTACTACAGGTGAGAAACCAAACCAACCAGAAACAACAACTACTAGCAAACCTAAAAAACCAGGTCTTCCATCGACAGGTGAAAAAGGTGGACTTGTGGCGACTGTTTTAGGAGTTATTGTTCTTGTAGCAGCAATTGTAGCAGCAGTGGTATACTATCGCAGATCTAAAAACGCTTAATCATAAGTGTCTAGGCTGATGTTGTAAGAGAGAGCATTTTGCTTCTCTCTTTTTTAAAAGGAGCAAACATAAGGGTGCCTAATGTAGGTAAAGATTAAGTTATGTTTGTTCCTTTTAGAAAAGTTATATAACCAAAGAAAGGCAGTCGAATGAAACTATCCTTATTGATTACTTTTTTCAATGAAGAAAAAATCCTAACTAGAACACATATTGAAATGTCTAAGCAATTAGACAGTATGTTAGGAAAAGAACTTTCTGATTATGAATTACTTTATATTGATGATGGTTCTAGTGATGCAACTTTGAAGTTGATAGAAGGAATCGCTACTGAAAATTCAAAAGTACGCTATATCAGTCTAAGTCGAAATTTTGGACGTGAAGGTGGAATTTTGGCAGGTTTCAAATATGCAACTGGTGATGCAGTTATGGTAATGGATGGTGATCTCCAACATCCACCAAGTCTCATTCCAAAATTTGTTGCTGCTTATAAGGAAGGCTACGATATCGTAAGTGGACAGCGAGATAGGACAGGGGAATCAAAGCTGTCATCTCTTTTTGCCAAACTTTTTTATGATGTCTCCAATCATTCAATGGATGTTAAATTAACAGATGGAAAGTCTGAATTACGTTTGCTTAGCCGACGTGCTGTTGAAACTTTTATAGCCTTACCAGAATACAATCGTTTTAATAAGGGACTATATGAATGGATTGGTTTCAAAGAAAAAGTCATCAAATATAAAAACCAAGTAAGAGTAGCAGGAAAAAGTAAATTTGGTTTTAAAAAGTCTTTTAATTATGCCATTCAAGGAATTGTCTCTTTCAATGACAAGCCTTTGAGAGTTTGTGTCCAGTTCGGATTAGTCAGTCTTTCAATTGCCTTGCTTTACCTGCTAGTTGAATTTATCCGCTATTTCACAAATCCAGGACATACAGTTAGTGGCTATTTTACAACAATAGCGGCCGTTATTCTTTTTGGTGGTATTCAGTTAATTTCTATTGGTATTCTAGGAGAGTATATCGGAAAGATTTATTACGAAGTTAAACGTCGTCCGCATTTTATTGTCGGAGAAACAAATATTGAACAAGCAAAGAAAGATAGAGTGGGGTAAAATGGAAAGTTTATGGAATAAAATACAACAGAAGTGTAGTCCGTTGTTAAGTTGGATTAAAAAACATAAGAAAATAAGCACCTATGTTGCCAGTGCTATGCTTCCAATGATGATCATCTTAGTGGTTTGGTTATTTATCGGAATGTATCCTTTTGGGAATAAAAGTCTTATGGCTGTTGATTTCAGCCAACAATATATCAGCTTTTACGCCTTCTTAAAAGAAACCATTCTTTCGGGGGATTGGTCTGGTTTCTTTTACTCATTTACAAAATCGCTAGGCGGAGATATGATTGGTGTCTTAGCATACTATCTGCTGAGTCCGTTTAATCTTATCTATATTATGACTCCGCTTAGTAAATTTAGTTTTGCAGTATTCTTGACAATCTGGCTTCGTTATGGGGTAATTGGACTTAGTTTTGGTCATCTCTTGGTAAAACGTTACAGAGCACTAGAAACAAAGGCTTGGTTAGTGCCTATTATGTCATCAGCCTATGCTTTGTCTGGCATGCTAGTTTCTTATCAGATGAACCCTATTTTTTACGATGCAATGATTATGTTACCTCTTGTTATCATAGCTTTGGAAGAGTTATTAGATGGTGGTAAGCCTTTTCGTTATATCTGGACTTTAGCATTGACGTTCCTTTTACAATTTTATATGGGGTATATGATTAGTATCTTTGTTGCTATGTATGCCTGTTGCTATGTCTCACCGCGTCTAGCGATTGATGGTGATTGGAAAAAGAAAATTGCTAATTTTCTACAACCCCTTTTAAAGGCTCTTATGTACTCTGTTGTAGGGGTGGGACTAGTATCTGTATTGCTTTACCCAGTTATACTGAACCTCATGCAAAGTAAAGGGCAGGTTGGTGATGGCATGGCCTTTACCTTTGCCTTACAAATTAACCCACTGGATATTCTATCAAAACTAACGATTGGTGGTTTCGATACAACATCTGGATGGTCAGCAGGACCTAATTTGCCAAATATTTATATTGGTGCATTGGCAATGCTTGGTTGTATTCTTTATTTCAAGTTTGCTCAAGCTCATAAGAATCAGAAAATCGGTACTAGTATTATAATACTAATTTTCTTTGTTTCTTTTGTTAATGAATTCGTTAGTAAAATTTGGCACATGGGACAGAACCCAGCAGGTTTCTTCTTCCGTTTTTCATGGATTTTATCCTTTTACATGGTTCTATTGGCTTTTCAAGCCTTTAAAGAAAATCCTAAAATTTCTCGAAAAGGTTTTGGAATTGGCCTAATCTTCCTCGCTGCCTCTGCAATCTATGTTTTAAGCCAAAAATATACCTATATCTCCAAAAGTCAGCCTAAACTTGTGACAAATTTCGTTAATCACAATCAGCTACTTATTTATTTTTTCTTAGCACTTTTTGTTGTTGGAATTCTTTATTGGGTATGGAAGAAGTGGCAACAGCCCCAAAAAGCTAAGCTTATTTTCACGGTTGTTTTGATAATTGTGTTGCCATTAAGCGTGTTTTTACTGCAGCAAGGTTATTTGTTGGCACAGGTGACATTAACTGTTATGACTTGGCTGATTGCTTTACTGGCTTTTTATTTCCAGCCAAAACGTTTGGGATGGGCAGTTTTAGCAGTAGTGACAGTCTTTGAACTAGGCTATAACGCCTATTTGTCTCAAGTGACCTTATACTATGCTGATGCCTATAAATTTAGCGATGCTACAACATCCGTTAAGCGTGTAACAGACAGTATTCAGGAAAATTCCAAGGCAAAATTTTACCGAATTGGTTCTAGTTTCTCTTATTCAAAAACAGCCCCAACATTATTATCTTATCCAGGACTTAGTAGCTTTAGCTCAAGTTTAGAGCGCTCTACAATGAATCTATTTGCTTATCTGGGAGATGTGGGAGTTAATGCATCTACTCAATATGCTGATGGAACAGCTTTGACAGATGCTCTTTATGGAGTACGTTATTATATGGATATTAAAGACTATTCTCAAGAGGATGTTGAAAATAATCCTAAAAAAATGTACTTTACACGTTATTCAAAACGATTTGATATTCCAGAATATTATACGAATACTGTGTATGATGACAACCGATTTATTGTTCATGAAAATCCAAATGTCTTTTCTATTGCTTTTGGAACAAATACTCTTGTACAGAACATTAAGTTTGGTCTTAATAATCCTGTAGCTAACCAAAATATCATTCTTAATTCAATGGCTGGAAATGCTAAAGATGACACCAATTATTTTCAAGTTTTTGGTTTTTCGGGGATTGAGATGGAAAATATGAAAGAGGTAACTAACAATAAAGGTGAAACGGTTTATAACCGCATTGATAAAAGTCAACCTGGTATTGTTCGTTATAAGATTCTTCCAAAAAGTAGTTACACCTATTATTTCTTAACACCATATCTATTGAATCAAGCAGAAGGACATCTTTCCATTTTGCTTAATAATGAATGGTTAACTAATCAAAAAAGCTTCTGGCAACGACAACTCTGGCAATTAACTTCAAATACTGAGGGGCAGGAAACAGTTCTTGAATTACGCTACTCAATGGATGGAGTCAATTTGAATGGGGCAGGACTTGTCCGTGCAGACAATGATGCTATCAAGAGAGTGCTAACAGAGCGGTTGAAGCAAAATATGACAGTTACAGAATGGACAGATACGACAGTCAAAGGAACGGTAAATATTACTGATGACAGCAATGTCATGATGACCACTATCCCTTATAGTAAAGGATGGACAGTTGAGGTTGATGGAAAAAAAGTAATGACCAAAAAATCATGGGATAGTCTGATGTCGTTTCCGATTACTTCAGGCAAACATAAAATTGAAATGCATTTCTTCCCACAAGGATTGGTTGTGGGGACTATTCTGAGCTTGATTTCTTTGGCAAGTGTTGTTAGTATGTACTATATAGACAAAAAATCAGTTGGTTAATTTACGGGAAGGTAAGGCAGGAGATAAATGAAAGAGATTAGTTCTATAATTAAAACTTTTATTAAAACCGAGGTTTTTAGATATCTGTTTTTTGGAGTTTTAACAACAGCTGTTTACATTGTTTCAAGAGATCTCCTTTTCACCTTGACACGTGAGGCAACTATTTCAGCCTTGCTAGCTAATGCAGTTGCTATTACATTTGCCTTTTTCACTAATGATTATTTTGTTTTTGCACAAGAACGAGATGGTTGGGGCAAGCGGTTTATTAAGTTTTTTCTTGCAAGATTGTCAACTCTCGCTCTAGATATCATTTTGGTATTCCTCTTTGTGGAACAATTTCCAGAGATTATCGGTCAGTTTGTCCATCATGACTTAACTTGGATTAATCGGATTGAAACCTATTTTTCCCAAATTCTTATCATGATAACGAATTATCTCATTAGTAAACTGCTTGTTTTTAAAGATCAAAAAAGGTAGTAAAAATCCTCTTTCCAATTCGGAAGGAGGATTTCATTTTACGATTTAGGTGTTACATCTTTGCGATTTTTCTTATTATCAAAGATAGTTTTGGCACCGTTTAAGGAATCAAAAACTTTCTTTCCTAATTTTTCTGTCTTTTCGCGTTGTTCATTTGCGAGAATTGAAGAAGCGTTAAGAACTTCCTGATCTACGTAATAGAGTTTGATTAAAGAGCCAATTTTTGCTGTCTTGCTACGCGGATACATATTAATCACTTGATTAGCCGGGGCATCTGCATACTTTGCATTTGGGTTAACGGTGATACTACGTACAAGAAAACCTTGATTTTCTAAAATCTGTGTTGCATCCTGAACATCAAGATGAATAACATTATCCAAATCTGTATAAGCAGTTTTACGATCATTGTGTCGGTCCAATTCTTTTTCAATGATTGGTCGTGTATTATCAATAGCCCTGCCAATAATTTCAGTAGTATCCGGCAGCACGGAGATGACTTTTCCGACAGTCCCCAGTACTTTGGTCCATTTTTTTGATTTTGCCATAATTTTTCCTCACAAGAAATCTTTTCTTTATTATAGCAAAAAGTGAGCAAATTCCCTTCTAGAAACCTTACAAAATTGTAAGATTCTAAGAAAGTCTTGTAAGGTTACAAAATCTATTTTTCGATAAAATAGTGATGTAAGATCGAGGAAGGTGGTGATTAGATGAGTTACTTTGTTAAAACAAGTTCAACAATTGTGTTTTGGCTATTATTAAGTTGTATTAGCTTATCAGTCTATGCTGTAACTAAGATCTTTTGTTTGGTAAGGAGGGTAATCTTATGCACATTCAAGCAGTAGAAGAAACTATTAATTTTTATAGTTCACTTATCATTATTTTGATAATTATCGTTGGTATTTGTAGCCTCGGAATATGGTACTGGAGTGGTAGAAGACCTCTTCATCAAAGATAGTATTTAAATACTATTTAAAAATTTTAGATCTGTTATTTTGTAAAATAGGTTATAATGAGAGAAGGAGACATTATGTTATTAGAAATCAATCATTTAGAAAAAGTTTTTCGCACGCGCTTTTCGAAAGAAGTGACACGCGCATTACAGGACGTGGACTTCAAGGTGGATCAAGGCGAATTCATTGCTATCATGGGAGAGTCAGGTTCCGGAAAAACCACTTTGCTTAATATTCTTGCCACACTGGAGAAGCCAACCAACGGTTCTGTTTTGCTGAATGGTCAGGATATTACCAAGATCAAGGAAAGCCAACTTGCAGAATTCCGACTTAAAAATTTAGGCTTTGTTTTTCAAGATTTCAATCTGTTAGATACTTTGTCCGTCAGAGACAATATCTTCTTGCCTCTGGTTTTAGACCGTAAGAATTATAAAGAAATGGAAGCTCGCCTAAGTCAACTTGCACCCAAATTGCGCATTCAAGATTTGCTGGATAAACGACCTTTTGAACTTTCTGGTGGACAAAAGCAGCGCGTTGCTATCGCACGTAGTTTGATAACAAATCCACAGATTGTTTTAGCTGATGAACCAACAGCTGCGCTGGATTATCGTAATTCAGAAGATCTTCTTAATTTGTTTGAACAAATTAACGATGATGGTCAAACTCTACTTATGGTGACCCATTCTGCCAATGCAGCTAGCCATGCTAGGCGTGTTCTCTTTATTAAAGATGGACGTATTTTCCATCAACTCTATCGCGGCAATAAAACAAATCAAGAATTCAATAAGGACATCTCCCTTGCTATGACAGCACTTTTGGGAGGTGAGTAAGCATGTTTTACCTCAAACTTGCTATTAACAATATTAAGCAATCTTTCAAACACTTTTCTCCATTTTTCCTAGTCAGTGTGACAACCTTTGTTTTTAACAATATCACTCTGCTCATTATGACGAGTCCGACAGCAACTTCAATGGGAACGGGGGCTTATGCCTTGGGACTGGCTTATTTCGTTCTTTGCATTCTCTCAGCTATTCTCTGCCTCTATAGCTATAATTTCTTGCTCAAACAGCGCAATCAGGAGTTTGGTCTCTACAATATTCTAGGGATGAATAAAGGTCAAATTACGACTGTTTCAACCATCGAGTTAATTTTTATTTATGGTGTTACCGTTGTCATTGGTTCGATTTTGAGTGCTATTTTATCTAATCTAGCCTACTTGATTTTTGCTAATATTATTCATTATGATAACCTTAATTTCTCTCTTAACCCGATAGCCTTTGGGGGAAATATCATTCTCTTTGGAGCAATTTTCTTCCTTTTGGAGCTGGTTAACATTGTCAAAATTCGCAAAACATCAGCTCTCAACCTTTTCAGTAATCAAAGTCAAGGTGAACGTGAACCAAGAGGAAATATGATTCTTGCTCTCATCTCAGTAGCAGCTATTGGTTACGGCTATTACCTGTCTGTGTCATCAGCCAATCTGAGTGCCTTAGTAGGTATTCAACGATTCTTTATCGCTATCCTTGCGGTCATCGTTGGAACCTATCTCTTTTACATTAGTTTTCTAACTTGGTATTTAAAACGCCGCCGTAAAAACAAGGCTTATTTTTACAAGCCAGAGCATTTCATCACTACCTCTCAGATGATTTTTCGCATGAAGCAAAATGCGGTTGGTCTTGCTAACATCACACTATTGGCTATCATGGCCTTTGTAACCATTTTCTCTACTGTAGCACTTTACAGTAGCCAAGAAAATTTAGCGCGAATGACTTATCCAAAGTCTGCGATGTTTGAATTTCCAAATGTTAGCGACCCAGAAAAGGCTGAAAATCTTATCAAGAAAAAGGTACTGCCAGCTCTCGGTAAAGATGGAGAAGCATTTAACCAAGTCTTCAAACACTACAAATATACTTCCTTCATTGGACAATATGCTGCTGATAAGAAGACGATGATTGTGGATGAGTCTTTCTTGAAGTCAAATCCTCAATCAAATTTAAGTAAGCTTTCAAGTATTTCTGCAATGGTATTTATCACCCAAGATGACTTTAGAAATCTTGGAAATAAGTTACCAAATTTAACAAAAGACCAAATTGCATTTTATGACTATGCTCAAAATAAATCACTTTCCTTTGACACGTTAAACTGGATGGGTAAAACCTATCAAAACGTTCAAAATATCAACCATGTTTCAAATCTTCAGATTGCGAATGTTGGTATTCCTGGTGGTATCGTGGTTGTAGCTGATGACGAAACACTCAATGAAATGCTCAAAAGTTATAATCCTAACGTTCGCTACCCAGTTAGTTATACTTATCTGGCCTTCGCCGACTTATCAAACAAACAAGTGAAAGCTATCAGAAAATTATCTCAACCTGACAGCAGTACAATTGTAGTTGACAGTAACGAAACTGCCGCTATTTTCTCAACCGTGCAAGCTTTTCGAGAAGAAGGTTTGCAATTAACAGGAGGATTCCTCTTTACAGGTTTCTTATTAAGTTCTGCTTTCTTGATGGGAGCGGCCTTGATTATCTACTACAAACAACTCTCAGAAGGCAATCAAGACAAACGCTCGTACAAAATTTTGCAAGAAGTAGGGATGAGTTTGAAGGCTGTCAAGAAAACGATTAATTCACAGATTGTCATGGTTTTCTTCATGCCGCTCGCTATTTCTATTGTGCATTTTGCCTTTGCTTTACCAATTCTTAAGAAATTACTCCTGCTTTTTGGTGTGCAAGGCGATAAAATGCTTTACACTATCAGCGGCTTGACTATTTTAGGGATTCTGGTAATTTACTTTATCATCTATAAGGTAACAAGCCGAACCTACTACAAACTCGTAGAAAGATAGCTAGTATTCCTTGAGAATCAAGTTCAGACGCTAGCGATTTGATTTGATGAAATCCAGTACTGCCTGTAATTCATCAACTGATCTGATTTTGATTCTCTTAGATTAAAAGTGGCGATTTTCGCCACTTTTTTGGTAAAATAGAAACATGATGAAACAAGAAAAGATTTATATTATTGAAGACGATGCGACCATCGTTTCTTTGTTAAAAGACCATCTTAAACAGCATTATGACGTTTTCAGTGTCAGCAATTTTCGCGATATTCGTCACGAGGTAGAAACCATCAAACCAGATTTGGTTTTGATGGATATCACACTCCCTTATTTTAACGGTTTTTACTGGACAACAGAAATTCGTAAGAGCATGACCATGCCCATCATATTTATTTCGTCTAGTAGCGATGAAATGGACGCAGTTATGGCCTTAAATATGGGAGGAGATGATTTCATTTGTAAACCATTTTCATTGACCATTCTGGATGCTAAGATTTCTGCTTTTTTGCGTCGTGCACAGCATTTTACCAGTGATGTTTATCAAATCGATCAATACAGCCTCAGTCGAGATGGTATTCTATCAAACGGTCAGGATCAGATCAATTTGTCTCCAACGGAAAATAAAATTCTAGCAATTCTTTTCGCTCATCATAATCAGGTTGTTTCAAAAGAAGAATTACTAGAAAAACTTTGGGAAAATGATAGCTTTATTGATCAAAACACTTTAAGTGTTAATATGGCACGTTTACGTAAAAAGATTTCTCCGCTTGGATTTGACCGTATTCATACTGTGAGAGGAGTGGGGTATTTACTCAAATGATTTGGAAATTTTTTAAAGAATACATAGCTTGGTATGCTATCTATCTCGGTTTGAGTTTGCTGTATTTTTTGACCTTTTATCTTTACCATCTTCCCCTTGCCTATTTTAAAGCAAGCTTTTACCTCAACTTTTGTTTGTTAATATTGGTTAGCTTATGGAAATTTCAGCAATTTCGTAAAAAAATGGCTGCGCTACAAAATGGTATTTACATAGAAGAGCTAAATGAACTTCATTTGCCTTCAGACTTAGCCTATCACGATTTACTTACTAAGCAAAAAGAAGCAGAAGCAGAGCTATTGCTAACTCAGAAATCTCAAATAGAAGATTTACAAAGTATGATAAAAATGTGGACGCATCAAATGAAGGTTCCTATTTCAGCTCTTTCCTTGATGAGCCAAACTGATCACCTAAATAAACGCGATGTCAGGCAGCAACTTTTACGTTTGGAAAATTATCTTGATACGCTTTTGACATACCTTAAATTCAATCAAAACAAGGATGATTTTCGTTTTGAGGAATGTTCTATGCGTGACTTGGTTGCTGATCTAGTTAAGAAATACCGAATTTCTTTTTTAATAAAGCAAATGTCTGTTGATATTGATGGGGATTGGTATTTAAAGACGGATAAAAAATGGCTCAGCTTTGCTATTTCACAAATTCTGGATAACGCTATTAAGTATTCTAAAAAAAATTCAGTGATTCAAGTCAATATTTCACAAGGTCAAATTAGTATCATTGATCATGGCATTGGAATACTAGAAGAAGATTTACCTCGACTTTTTGAGGAAGGTTTTACAGGTTACAATGGTCATGAACATCAGAAGGCTACGGGCTTTGGACTTTACATGACAAAACAGGTTTTGGATCGTTTGGGCTTTGTTATTTCCATTAGTAGTCAAGTTGACCACGGAACAACAGTTTTAATTAAGCGATAATTTTTACATAAATTTAATTACGTAAAAACCTACAAGTATTCCTGTAGTTTTTTAGAGTTTATCCAAGGCATTTTTTTGTTCATCATTAACAATGTGGGTGTAGAGGTCTGTAACCTGAGTTGAGGCATGGCCAAGTTGATGACTGACTAAAACTTGAGACTTTGTAGCATCGTATAGACGTGTGGCAAGAGTGTGACGTAATTTATGGGGAGTTACTCGAATTTTAAAATCTTGAGAATACTTTCCAACCATTTTTTCAACACTTGAAGCATCAATGCGGTTTGGTACACCACGATATTCTGTTAAAAAAAGTGCAAAATCCTGTTTTTCAGCTTTATATCGGGATTTGCGAATGTGAAGGTATTTTTCCAAGTAGGGTTTAGCAAAAGAAGCAACATTGACAGAATCTCGCTTACCACCTTTTCGGGTGACTTCAATAACCATCATATTAAGATTGAGGTCTTTGAGGTCAAGATTGACTGCTTCAGATAGACGAACCCCAGACGCTAGCAGTAGGGCGATTATCGCTAAGTCACGTTCCTTATTTTTTCGGAAAGATGATTTGGCCCGATTGGAAAGTTTGTTCTCATATTCACAATCTATATAGTCCAAAAATGCCATCGTTTCATCACCTAAAAAGAGTTTTTGTTTAATATTTTCAGCACGAGCTGCCAAGGTTTCTTTTTTCTTCTTGGTGGATACTTTATTCATAACATTTCGATAGAAATAAGGTTCACCGTCTGTATTTTCAACCTCTTCAGTCAAATATTTAAAGAGACTAGAGAGGGCAGCCAGAGTACGATTAATAGTTGTTTGAGAGACGCCTTGTTTGGTTGAATAGGTATTGAGTGATGGACGTTCACGCAGATAAAGGATAAAAGATTCCATATCCTTTTTTGATAAATGTTCTAAAGTAGTCAATTCAACGTCAGCAATTTTATTAACATCTGAAATTCCAGAATCAATCAGCCATTCCAAGAATCGTCGATATTCTTTTAGATACTCATATAAAGTTGTGAAACTATAAGGAACTGAAAGTTTTGATTGGTAATAGTCTAAGACATACCAAGGCATAATTTCTTTTAATTGTTCAATTTTTTCAAGCAATAAATCACGTCGCATGATTTCCTCCTGATTTTAACTATATAAGTAGTATAACATAACCCTAGATAAGTTTCAAGAAAATTACAGTTTTTCGGAAAGATGTTAAGGGGAAATACCCCTCTCACACAAATAATATGAGGGGCATCAAATTATTCAACGAATTCAATGATTCTTCCTTTACTACAGGTTTTGATAAGTTCGAAATCATGTGTTACAACGATTATCAATTTTCCTGATTTTGCCATTTCATGTAAATCCTCAACCATACGCTCCATTTGTCTTCTGCAAAGCCCACTTGTTGGCTCATCTAAAATCACAATTGGTTTGTTTGATGCTGTTGCCATGGCTAATAACAAACGTTGCTTTTCTCCTCCTGATAAACTTTGCGGATGTCTTTCCAGCTTATCGCTCAAACAAAACTGGGTGAGCGCATCTTTTTTAGTTTTCTTGTTATCGCTAACAATGGAAATTTCCGTGTCTTTTTCAATCATCATCAATCGCTTCAATTCCACCTACATAAACATTCTAACTATCATATTCTTAATGTACACTTCACACAAAAAATAATTGATGACTATTTAGTTGGACAATACGAATTAAGTCAAGAGCTGATTTTTCAAATTTTCCAAGAAACGAAATGTTTTATTAGTGATAAGATAAGTAAAATTGCTGATGAAATTTTCAATTATAAGATTTCATCCGTAGGGAGTGAACTTTTTTACGAAGTCAAAGCGAAAGAGTGGCTAAGCATAATCATCAATGATTACTATAGTCAACAAAAAGAGAAAAAGATTAACCCTGACGATAATTCAAGCCCTGGATAATGTCAAACATTACATCAATGATCATTTGATCACCACTATCCCCCAAGATTTACTAGCAAAAATCGCTATGATGAGTAAGAAAAAGCTAAAAAATCTATTTAAATTCAAATATAACATGACAATCACTGAGTATATTCAAGAGCAACGCATGAACTTGGCTGAGCATTTGTTAACAACAACGCAATTAGAGATTAAAGAGGTTGCTAATGCTGTCGGTTATAAATCACATAGTCGTTTTTCAAGCCTTTTCAAAAAATATATAGGTGTTTATCCTCATGAATTGAAAAAGCAAACAACTCTTCTTTCAACAAGACTCCCTTGTGACACTTGTTGTAATCCGACTTGTCAATTACAAAATAACAGTTAATTCGTGACAGAGGCTAAACTAAAGGCTGATTTCAAAGTCAAAAATAGGCTCTACAATCTTGTCGAGAACTTCGTAACAAAGATTGTAGAGCCTATTTATAAATTTATCCTTCCATACTCAAATGTATTCTTTTCTTGAGTATGCGAAGGAGTAATAATTTCATTTTCTTCCCAATTGATCTGCTATTAGGATTGCCTGTTTGTATTTTTCCGGATCAAACGGTGTATTTTTGTATTCATTTGTCGTCATTGCAACTTCAACAATTTTAGGAACATCTTTTTCTTCTAGCCCTAAATCTTCCAAGGTAACTGGAAGGCCTAGCTTTCTATTAAATTCAGTTACTTGTGTAAGTTCATCCATTTCATCATAATAAGCATGAAGGACTAAGACACCAAACGAAACTACCACACCGTGCAAATATTCTCCCTGACGAGGGATTGACATAGTGGCGTTATAAAAAGCATGAGCGTGGGCAGAATTGTAATAAAAGTCTGGTTGATTAACTAGATTTGAGGCATATCCTGTTGAGACAATGATATCAAGGGCGATTTCTTCGACAGCCTTGCTAGCACGATTGCTTTCCACATCTTTCATGGCTTCTTCACCGTAACGATAAAAGGCTTCCTTAGATGATAAGGCAATTGCGCGTCCCAAGGTTGCTGTATGTGACAGGATTTGTCCTTTTTTTAGAGCCTCATCTGAGGCGTGTTCAACTTCTGGCGCTTTTGAAATACCATCTGCAATCCCTGCCCAAAAGTATTTGGTTGGTGCTTCCGCAATAATACGAGTATTGATAAAAATATGCAACGGAGCATCGGGATAGCCATATGAGTTGACAGAATGGTCTTCATTGTAAACAACAGCGATAGCTGTTCCTGCTGAACAATTGGAACAAATGGTTGGAAAGGTAAATACAGGCTTATCTAGTGTTTTTGCGACCATTTTAGTTGTATCTAGTGCTCTACCACCACCAAAACCAAAAATAACATCTGCTTTTTGGACATTTTCATCAGCAGCTAACCGCTCAATGGTAGCTAGAGTAGAATTTTCACCATATACTAGACTTGTTAAAATATCATAGGAAGTACCTTCTAGCACTTGTCGAACTTCCTTCTCAGCACTTGCTAAGGCATTTTCTCCTCCAATAAAAGCAATCTTCTTAAAGTCATACTTTTTGAGAACGTCTGGTAATTCTTTGTATGCATCTACACCATAACTATAATTTGACATAATTGTTGTTGTCATATTAAAACCTCTTTTTCTAAAGTATTATCATTATTATACACCTATTTTGAAAATATATACTATTTTTTTAAAATTAATTTATCAGCACTATTGAAATATTTAGCATTTGTATAACTGCATACAGCTACAAGGATCATCCAAAACTGATGATGTCACTTGCTAGTTATCGGTTTTGGGGCAGTGGCTCATTTCATATTAGATTTTGATTTTCTTTGAATAGCTCAAATTATTAAAAACAAAGAGAGCACTCGAATGTAACAAGTGTTCTCCTTCTTTTTTCTATTTGCGTTTTTTCTTAGCTTTCTTAATTTTATTAGCCTGACGCTTCATAGCTTGTTTCATGGCAAATTGTCCGACTTTTCCTTTTAGACCACCACCAAACATTTGGCTCGTATCCATATTACCACTCAAAGCAGATAAATCTGGCATACCGCCTTGTCCCATCATACCTTCAAGGGCTGACATATCCATGCCATCCATGTTAGGGAGGTTTTTAGGCATATTGTTAGGGTTAATTCCCATTTGGCGCATAGCTTTATCCATATCTCCAGACATAACACCTTGCATCATACTTTTAGCTTGGTTAAAGTCCTTGATGAATTTATTAACCTCAACAAAACTGTTTCCAGAACCTGCAGCGATACGTCGTCTGCGACTTGGATTAAGTAAATCAGGATTTTCACGCTCTTCAGGAGTCATAGATGATACGATGGCACGTTTGCGGGCGATTTCACGCTCATCAACTTTGAAATTTTTAAGAGCGGGATTGTTAGCCATACCAGGAATCATTTTTAGCAAATCTTCCATCGGTCCCATATTTTGAACTTGATCAAGCTGATCGATGAAATCATTGAAATCAAAGGTGTTTTCACGCATCTTTTCAGCGAGTTCCAGTGATTTTTTCTCATCATATTCCTGCGAAGCTTTTTCGATAAGGGTCAAAAGGTCGCCCATGCCGAGAATACGGCTGGCCATGCGGTCTGGGTGGAATGTTTCGATATCAGTGATTTTTTCGCCAGTACCAGTGAATTTGATTGGTTTACCGGTGATTTCACGAACAGAAAGCGCTGCACCACCACGGGTATCTCCATCAATTTTGGTTAAAATAACCCCAGTGATTTCCAATTGTTTATGGAATTCAGCCGCAACATTAGCGGCTTCCTGACCAATCATGCTATCAATAACAAGAAGAATTTCATTTGGTTGTGCTAGAGCCTTGACATCACGAAGTTCTTCCATGAGTTTTTCATCAATCTGCAAACGACCAGCGGTATCAATCAATACATAGTCGTTGCGATTTTCGCGCGCTTGCGCTAACCCATTTGCCACGATTTCAACAGCCGAGTGGTCAGTTCCCATGTCAAATACTGGAACATTAATCTGCTGACCTAGTGTTTTTAACTGGTCGATGGCTGCGGGACGATAAATATCAGCCGCAATCATCATAGGACGAGCATTTTCTTCCTTAATGAGCTTATTAGCTAATTTTCCTGCAAATGTTGTTTTACCAGCTCCTTGAAGTCCGACCATCATGATGATCGTTGGGATTTTAGGTGATTTTTCAATTTCTGCAGTTTCAGAACCTAAAATCTCCGTCAATTCTTCGTTGACAATTTTAACGATTTGTTGCGTTGGGTCAAGCGTATCAATGATTTCATGCCCGACAGCTCGTTCTCGAACACGTTTGATGAAGGTTTTGACAACAGGAAGAGCAACGTCCGCCTCAAGGAGGGCTAAACGAATCTCTTTTGTGACTTCTTGAACGTCTTTTTCAGAGAGTTTTTTCTTACCACGTAAATTTTTGAAAACGCCTTGTAAGCGTTCTGTTAAACTTTCAAATGCCATAATTAAATACTTGAGCGGCTAAGTGCAATCGAAATGAATAAAACGTATCTCTTCACAATTGCCTAGCTTAGTTCATCTGAACACAGCACTCATTTTTCCTTTCACAATATTTTAGTCATCATTCTCATGTAAAATATCTGCCTCTGCTATTTTTAATCGCGATTATCAATACTCATCAGAATGGCGATTTTTTCCTGAAGAAAGTTGTCATCGGGATATTTACCAATGATGTCGTCAAAAATCTCACTCCGCACAATGTAATCCGAATACATGTGTAACTTCATTTCGTAAGCTTCTAAGATTTTTTCAGTCCGTTTAATATTATCATAGACCGCTTGACGGCTGACACCGAATTCTTCCGCAATTTCAGCAAGACTGTAATCATCAGCATAATAAAGCTCGATGTAATTCATCTGCTTATCTGTTAACAAGGCTGCATAAAATTCGAACAAAGCATTCATTCGATTGGTTTTCTCAATTTCCATAAGCTTTATTCTACCATAATCTTACTATTTTTTATAGTCTGAATTAGTATGTTTCTTTGGGAAATATAGGATGCCATGCTGAAAAAGGGGTTGAATATAATTTAACGTAATTAAATTTATGTAAACAACATTCAAAAAGCGCCTCCTTGATTCTTTGCTATTTTACGTAAATATAATTATGTAAAATTCATCACTTAGTTATTTTCCAAATAAAATTCAAAACGATCTCCGACATACTGGCTGTGAACATACTCAAAAGGTTGACCATTTGTAAAGTAGGAAACTTGTGTCAAAGCCAATACTGCTTGTCCTTTGGGAATTGTTAGGAAGTTAGCTACGCGCTCGCTAGCATTTTTGGCATAAATGGTTCGCTGACTTTTCCCGATTTCAAAGCCATTGTCTGTTAATGTCTGAAAAAAGTGCTCCGTAATTTCTTCACGTTTAAATTGGCGAATCAATTTCTCAGGAATTGAGGCTACTTCAAATACCAATGGGATTTTATCCGCGAACCGCACGCGCTCCATACGGACAACAAAATCGGTCGGACGCAATTCTAAACGCTTGATTTCATCTTCGCTGGCAAGTTTTTTCTGATAGGAAATCAATTGTGACGATGGTGTTTTACCCTGAGCTCTAACAATTTCAGTAAAACTAGTTGTTCCACGCATTTTTTCCTGTACACGTCGTCCTGAGACATAAGTTCCACTTCCCACTCGACGCTCCAAAATACCTTCATCAACCAAAAGCGTGATTGCTTGACGTAAAGTCATTCGGCTAACTTCATAAACATCCGCCAAATCTCGTTCGCTTGGTAAACGTTGTCCAATCTTCCAAATTCCCTCTTCAATTTCCTTTCGGATGGCATCGTGAATTTTGACATAAGCTGGGATCATTTTGCTCTCCTTAGTACGTTTCTACGCCTTATTTTATCATATTTCTTAAAAAATAGCAGAGCTGTTTTTTTAAGAACCTGTATCCACAGTTCAGCACTTTTATCTAAGGCTAGTTTTGTGCTACTCATTGTTAGTTATTTTTTAATACAGTCAGTATTCTCCTCTCAAAAAACTGCCTTGATTAGCAAAAAACTATCTCTTAACTATAAGCACTTCATTTGTGAATACAGGTTCTTAATTCTCTAATTTGTTATATTATCATAGCTAACGACTTTAGAGACTGAAATTTCAGGGAAATGAATTGGTTTCATGACCCACTCAGTTTGAGCCTCAGGATATCGACTCACTAGACTAGATGTAAAGGTATTGCCATAAACGGTTATTTCACCAACTTCGGAGGAATGCTGCCCGATGCTTGCACTATAGGCAATGATATTTCCAGCACTATCACTGTATGGTAAAAATGAATTATTACTGATAGTGATATTAGAACTCAGTTGTTTACTTGGGTTATTTTGACTGTAATTCGCATCTACTTGTTGTAAAATACCACCGTCCCAAATTCCTGAATTGTCTGAAGCATCTATTTGAATAGCCTCCGCGTAATAATCATGTAGGTCGGACCCGCTCGGAATTTCTGAAATTTCTGTCAGTTCTGGTGCGTAGCCAATGAATTGATTGCTATCAAAAATCGAATTTTGTAAGCCACCTAAGTCAAATATATGGCTACCTTTTTTCTGAACCATGGTAAAGCTATTGTGTTTTATTTGCCAATTATCGCCATGATTTGCCATTATCATGAATTGATTTCCCTCTGTCAAATTATCAGCAATAAAGTCAATATAGGACATACTAAAATTTTTCACACCTTCTGTTGCTCCTGCTCCTGTCGCAAATCCCAACCAGTATATTCGACCTTGAATATTAAGTTTCGTCTCATTTCCATAAAGCTGAGTATCAGATGGCAATTGTTGATAATCCTTTTCAGGATTAGAACTACCAATATCGAATTTTCCGCTAGGAAAAGCCAGTATAGTTTCTGGATGTGCTCTAGCATAGTCAAAAGCTTGACGTAATGCCTCATTGTTTTGACTGGCAGAATTATCTTGTTTTAAAGCTATTTGATACAAGATAGTCAGGGCAGATTCTGTAATGTTAGTGATTGTTCTGCCATCCTCCTTAAGACTAACATCATACAAGTAGCCGCCATCATTATTGGCATAATTTGGATGGACTTTATCAATGTGCGCTACTTTCCCTCGAAATTCCACTAGACTATAGCCATCACTATCGGTTTCTGCATTAGATGCAATTTGAATAAGAGTGTTTTTAGAATAGGCAGCTTTTGGCGCATTTTTTAAAAACTTAGCCTTAACAGCCTTGAGTACTTTCCCGTTGTCAAATGTAATCCGATAAGTGTAGAGGTATTTTTTGTTAGTCTGCTTAGCAGTAATTGAGGTAATCTCGCCTATCCAATTTTTATATTTTTCAAGTTTATTTGTCTTATCATCGCTAATAATTTGAACTGATTGACCTGTTTTGAAGGTTGCAAGATTGTGTTGGGGAAAAAAAGTATTTTTAATTACTGCGAAACTTCCTGTAACAGCAAATAAGATGAGAACAAAACTAATCATCACTCCTAGAGCTATCAATTCCCCCTTTCGGAAAAGACCTTTTCTTTTTTGGTGCTTACCTCGCATCACGACCTCACTTTCTTGTCCCACTATTTTATCACAAAACTATTTTTCAGACAAAAATAGCATTTCGTTGAAATTGTTGCAGATAAATACTTGATATTTTTTGAAAAGGTTTACAATTCAACTGTAAGCTAGGTTAGGCTTATTTTATCTAATGTGCTTAACTTTGGAGAAAACCATTATGAAAGGAAAGATTTTTAGAGCATTATTAAGTGTATTTGCACTTGCTTTCGTATATAAGAATTTTTTGCGACAATTAGAATTTTTTCATCTATTAGTGCTATGTTTACTCTAACAGTCGTAATATAGTAAAATGAAACAAAAACAGTACATTTTGTGATATAATGTATTTATGGCATATTCATTAGATTTTCGTAAAAAAGTTCTCGCATACTGTGAGAAAACCGGCAGTATTACTGAAGCATCTGTTGTTTTCGATATTTCACGCAACACCATCTATCAATGGCTAAAATTAATGGAGACTACTGGCGACCTTCATCACCAAGTTAAGGGAACCAAACCAAGAAAAATTGATAGAGAAAAATTAAAGAACTATCTTGAA
>NZ_KB904459.1 GCF_000380105.1 Streptococcus orisratti DSM 15617 | reverse complement strand
AGACTTAAAAGGTGTGGAAGTCTATTTTGCCCATCCTTATGCTTCTCATGAAAGAGGAACAAATGAAAATTTCAATGGTCTCTTGAGAGAGTTTCTCCCAAAAGGTGTCTCTCTTAACTCACTAACGACAGAAGAACTCAATCACTACGTCTCTGCTATCAATGACAGACCTAGACGACTTCACAAGTATAAAACCGCAAATATTTTGTTTGGGCTAGCCCAAACAGCTTAACCTCTGGAACTCTAGTTATCAATGAACTTGTTGCACTTGACTTGACAAGTGGGGAAAAGATTATACTACCACTCAAATGGAAGAAACCATTGTAAAACTCTGCGAAGCGTATCATCGAAAGCGCTTGCGTGACAGAGATTCAAGATAGGAGGTGCGCCTATGGATTTTAAGATGAACGCTGTAATTCACAGAGGAAGCGATTATGAAAATTCGTTGCGCACTTTCCAGAACAAGAGAATGGAATACCTTGAGCAGAAAATCCGTGTCTTTGATATCGAAACCTTACGCTTACTTCTATCCGACCTTCAAAAACGAGGCCGCACAATAGAAACGGTTACAGGGATGGCGGTATAATCAGACAGTGAGGAGGGCAGTAATTATGATGAAAAAACAAAAACGAAACAATGAGGACAATCGTGGCATAGCTATCTACGCCCGAAAGTCTCGCATTACAAATAAAGGCGACAGTATCGGCGTACAGTTTAAGCAATGCGCTGAATATGCCAAAAGAGAACTTCAGCTTAACGACAATTACAACTTTATGGAATATGAGGATAAAGGACTCTCTGGTTACTATTCCGACCGTCCTGATTTCCAGCGTATGCTCCACGATATTGAAATGGGTAAAATCCGTGCCATTGTCTGCTACAAGTCAGACCGTATCGGCAGAAAGACCAGTGACCTTTTACGCTTGCTTGATTTTCTTGAAAAGCACAAGGTGGATTTGCTGATCTGCTCCAACAATATCAACACCGCTTCCGGTGTATCCAAAATATTCATTCAGATTTTTGCTGTGGTTGCGGAATTTGAGCGTGATACTCTGACCGAGCGTATCGCAGATAATATGATGGAGCTGGCTAAAGACGGACGTTAGCTTGGCGGAAATACACCCACAGGTTTCACAGTAAAGCGTGTAAAGACTGGCACCGGCAAAAACAAATCAGCTTACAGTTATTTGGAGAGCATTCCCGAAGAAAAAGCAATGATACAAAAACTCTACGCTGTATTTTCGGAAACCCGTTCTATTAAGAAAACAGCAGACAAGATGGATGAGCTTGGCTATCGCACAAAAATTGGCAGCAAATTCAACACTTCCACTACAAGATTATTATTAAAAAATCCTGTTTACTGCGTTGCTGATGAAATTGCTTACAACTATTTCTACGAAAACGGCGGTGGAGTATGCGCTGAGCTGTCAGAGTTTGACGGTCAGCACGGCTTATCCGCCTATAACAAAACCGACCAAGAGAAGTTTGAGGACGCTGACAGCACCTTCATTTCTCCAAAATTTGTGCAATTAATGTCTGCAAAGCCTGTTTCTGAATGGATTATCTCGGTTGGCAGGCACGAAGGCTTTATTCCGAGTCAGCAATGGATTGATACACAAAATATGCTTGATTCCATCGCAGCAAAATATAACCGCCCGCACCGAAAGACTAGTGCTCTGCTGGCAGGACTAGTATACTGTCCGCTTTGTGGAAAACGCCTGCGAGTTATCTCCGAATCAAACCGATGGACAAACGGTAAGCCGAGATTCAAATATGTCTGTCCCGGCTATCGTTTAGGCGAATGTACTTTCCGTGCTGTTGACGGTGTACTGCTTGATGAATTTGTAGTCAAACAGTTATCCAATCTATCCGATGAGGACAGCGAATACTTTATCAAATTACTCAATCAGAAGACTTCAGATATTTTCAAGAGTTCTCAGAACGAACAGGAACTAATTGAACTAAAGAAAAAGAAAGCACAGCTTGAAACTGCTATTTCAAATCAGGTGAAAAATCTGCGGGAAGCAGACGAAAACTTAAAACGGTTTATTCAAGACGATGTAAAGGGACTAACGGACGAGCTTTCTGAAACGGAAAAATTGTTGCAAAAATTAGAGGATAGCAGACAAAGTCAGATGTACGCTATCCGTGATATTGAAGAAATCAAGGAACGGCTGCTCTCCTTCGGGAAATATGCCGAAAACGCCGCACCCGATGTGCTTGTAACGCTGATACAGACCTTTGTGGAGCGCATTTATATCACCGATGAAAATGATGAGCGTCACTGTCACATCTTCATCAAAGGTTGCTCGAAAGAAGATTATGATGACTTCTTCCGGGCAACCGGTTACATATCCGGTGTGGGAGAAACAGGTACTATCACATCCAAATTGCCTTTGTGTGATTCAGATGAGTGTTGCAAACACAATGTGGTATTTACACATCCACTTTGTGTGAGATAAACTATGTGCCTTTTGTGCCATATTTTGCTCCTTTCGCTTTACATTAGGCTTGAACACATTTATTGTATCGCGTTTGGAGTTTTTTTGGTATAACCAGCGATGCGCACCCGCATAGCGGGTGGTTTATTTGTTTCGCACCTGCGGAGCGAAACGGACTGAAAGTCACATAATAATAAAACACTAAGATGCATTGAGAATCTTAGTGTTTTATTATTATGTGACTATTTCCCTCTTCTTTGTTCAATGAAACCAAGAAATAGGTCTACCGTGCTAGCATCCTGATGATTGAAAAAGAGACTTTCTTTTGTATCCAGTTTTGCGATTTCTGCCATATCTTCTTCTGACAGGCTAAAGTCAAAAACATCGATATTTTCTGCCATACGCTCTGGCTTAACAGATTTTGTTAAACAAACAATACCACGTTCGACCTGCCAGCGGACCATGATTTGAGCAGTGGACTTGCCATATTTTTCCGCAATCCTCACTAACACAGGATTGGTAAAAATATTGTTTCTGCCTTCTGCGAATGTTGCCCACGACTCAATCTGTACATTATTTTTAATCATGTTTTCTTGAGCAAAGATTTGTTGGTTAAAGGGATGTGTTTCTACTTGATTGACCTGTGGGGTGATTTCATTAAAAGCTACTAGATCACTCAAACGGTCTGGGTAGAAATTGCTAACACCTATGGCACGGAGTTTCCCTTCTTTGTACAAATCCTCTAAGGCCCGATAAGAGCCATAGTAATCTGAGAATGGCTGATGAAGTAACATCAAGTCTAGGTAATCCAAGCCCATTTTTTCAAGAGAAGCCAGCACAGACTGACGTGTTTTTTCATAACCGTAATGCTCCAACCAGACCTTACTAGTAACAAAAAACTCTTCTCTTGGAATTCCTGATGCTGCAATGGCCTCACCAACCTCTTTTTCGTTAGCATAAGATTGTGCGGTATCAATATGGCGATAACCTACCTGAATAGCGTCTAAAACTGCTTGTTTAGTCTCGCTAGCAGGAATTTGAAAAACACCAAACCCTAAAATCGGCATTTTAACACCGTTGTTTAATACTACATGTTGCATTTGGTTCATCTCACTTTCTTTTTTCTTAAAAAACAATCTCTATCAGTCCATGGATACCATTCCTAATCATCGAATCCATTACAGAGCTCCAACAATTTTGTGAGGTAGATAGAGTTCATCAAGATAATCAATATCTTCGGCGGTCAATTCAAATCCAAAAGCACCCATGAAATCATCAAGGTATTTCTCTTTAGTAACCCCTACAATTGGACTGTGAATTCCTTTTTGCCATAGCCAAGCCAAAGCAATTTGTGAACGAGATTTTTGATATTTTTCTGCAAGGTCAGCTACACGGTTAACAATTTTTCTGTCTTCCAATTCGGTTGAATCGTACTTAGATTTTGACACTTCATCCGTCTTACTTCGGGCAGTGTCTGCAGACCAATCTCGAACAATTCGTCCAGCTGCAAGAGGACTATATGGCGCTAGACCGACCCCTGAATCCTTACAAAATGGAATCATTTCCCGCTCATCTTCTCGATAGAGCAGATTATAGTGGTTTTGCATTACGGAAAACTTGGTCCAGCCATTTTTTTCTGCAATGTATTGCGCCTTTTGGAATTGCCAAGCATACGTAGCTGATGCCCCTAGATAAAGTACTTTGCCAGAACGCACTAAATCATTCAAGGCAGCTATCGTTTCTTCGATTGGAGTATCATAATCCCAACGGTGGATATATAAAATATCAATGTAGTCAGTTCCTAAACGCTTTAAACTTTCTTCAACTTGATGAAAGATAGCCTTACGAGACAGTTTTGTTGCATTTCTCCCATCTCCAAAGAATAACTTCGTTGCGATGACCACATCTTCACGTTTGGCAAAGTCGCGAATGGCACGTCCTAGAATTTCCTCACTAGAACCCAAGCCGTAAATATTTGCGGTGTCAAAAAAATTAATGCCTTGATCCAGGGCTTTTTTGATAATCTTACGACTATCCTCTTCTTTTAAAACCCAACCCGAATGAAATCCTCGGTCCGGATCACCAAAACTCATGCACCCTAAACACAATTTAGAAACTTCTAAACCTGTTTGACCTAATTTAGTGTACTCCATATGCTACAGTCTCTCCTTACTTTCTATTTGCTTTTGTCTCTTTTATTTATAGTATAATACCATTTAAATCGCTTGTATATTAAAAATCATTGATACTACTATTCACAAATGACATACCTTTTTAGAGAAAGAAACTGCTGTTCAAACATAGCATGATTTGCGGTTAATCCGTGAAGAAATAATGACCTACCCTAGGGTAGGTCAAATTTATCTGATTTCCAATAAGCTATGTTCCCTGTGGAATCAGCAATAACACTTTTTCATTAATAGTTCACCGCTTCAAATTTGTTTCACTCAATGCCAATGCCGTTATACTATTTTTAAGCCATTTTCTACATCAACTTGTTGTTTTCTATCTTTGCCTTTATTTCCCCTATTGCTTCATGAATGGCAGAGTTTTCTATACGCTCATTATATTCGCTTATATTCAAATAAATATGATTTAAGCAATCGAACAATTTTTCAGCACAAATTTCAAATCGTCCATTTTCAAGCCTTGATAACATGGAAATAGAAAAATTTTTCCTCGCTTATCTCTTTTAAAGAGATTCTTCTAGCTTTTCGTATTTTGTTAAATACTGTCCCAATTTGGAATTGGACATTCAATTACAACCCTTAACTCTTTTTCATATATTCTAAAGCCTAGTAGTCATCAAATTAACTCATTAAAATCCCAGACTTCTGTCCATCCTTGATAAAATTCTGGTTCGTGGCAGACCATGAGGATACTGCCTTTGAATGCTTGAAGTGCTCTGCGAAGTTCATCCTTGGCATCCACATCCAAGTGGTTGGTCGGTTCATCAAGGACAAGTACATTATTCTCACGGTTCATCAGTAGACAGAAACGGACCTTTGCTTGCTCACCACCTGAAAGCACTTGAATTTGGCTTTCGATATGTTTAGAAGTTAGTCCACATCGTGCTAAAGCCGCACGCACCTCAGCTTGATTAAGGGCAGGGAAAGCATCCCAAACAGCTTCCAAAGGTGTTTGTCGATTTCCACCAGCGACCTCTTGTTCAAAGTATCCCAGTTCGATGAAGTCTCCGTGTTCTACTCCACCTTCGAGCGGTTGTATAATCCCTAGCAAGCTCTTCAGCAGTGTTGTTTTACCAATACCATTTGCTCCGATAATGGCTACTTTTTGATTACGTTCGAAGGTCAAGTTAAGCGGTTTTGTCAAAGGGCGGTCATATCCAATCACAAGGTCCTTAGCTTGAAAGATAAATCTACTCGGAGTACGGCCTTCTTTAAACTCAAAGCTTGGTTTTGGTTTTTCAGCTTGAAGTTCAATGATATCCATTTTATCCAATTTTTTCTGTCGGGACATGGCCATGTTTCGAGTTGCTACACGGGCTTTGTTTCGGTTGACAAAATCCTGCAAATCAGCAATTTCTTTTTGCTGACGCTCATAAGCTGCCTCCAATTGTGCTTTTTTCATGGCGTAAACCGATTGGAAATTATCATAATCACCACTATAACGCACTAAATCTTGATTTTCAACGTGATAAACGATATTGATGACATCGTTTAAAAATGGGATATCATGTGAAATGAGGACAAAGGCATTTTCGTAATTCTGAAGATAACGTTTGAGCCAAGCGATATGTTCGGCATCCAGATAGTTTGTCGGCTCATCTAGCAATAAAATATCTGGTTTTTCAAGTAATAATTTTGCTAAAAGTACCTTTGTCCGTTGTCCACCAGATAACTCTGTCACATCACTGTCCATGCCAAAATCCATAATGCCAAGAGCACGCGCTACCTCATCAATCTTGGCATCCAAAGTATAGAAATCACGGCTCTCCAGACGATCTTGAAGTTCTCCGACTTCTTCCATCAGAGCATCTACGTCCGCCCCTTCATCGGCCATGGACATGTAAATATCATTGATACGTGCCTCTGTTTTGAAAAGTTCATCAAATGCAGTACGTAAAACATCGCGAACGGTCATGCCAGCTTCAAGTACAGTATGCTGATCAAGATAGCCTGCTGTTACGTATTTTGACCACTCCACCTTGCCCTCATCAGGCTGCAGGTTGCCTGTAACGATAGACATGAAAGTTGATTTACCTTCACCATTGGCACCGACTAAACCAATATGTTCTCCTTTTAAAAGTCGAAAGGAGACATTTTCAAAAATAGCACGGTCGCCAAAACCATGACTGAGATTTTTTACTTCTAAAATCGACACAATATTACCTCTTTTTATTCACTAAAAAAGCCGTCAGAACGGCTTTTGTTTATCTTATTATGGCAAATCTTGAGACTTTTGTCAATGTGAAACATTTCTCATGTATGCGGTAGAATTTTTTAGAATGGTCAATACTGTATTGTCTGAGAAGAACTTATTACCGAGATGTAAAGAAAAAGCTGAACAATTCTTGCTCAGCCCTTGACAATGATACATTTATCCTGTATCATAAATTAGAGACTGAGTAAGAAGTGGTGGTTCTTACTCGGTAAGGCGGAGGTGTTGACGCACCTTCGTCTTTTTTTATTCGATTAATTTAGTTAAATTATAACACACGGAGACACACTAAGCAAGTATTTTCTTCAATTTTGTAGCACAAAAAGCCTTTCTTTTGAAAGGTTATTTGTATATATCTAGTTATATAACTTTTTATCTATTTATTGGACCAAAAAGCCCGTTGACTTTCTTTTTTACTCAACCGACGCAGACTATATTCTCTCTCAATTTGATTTAATTTTGTCTTGATAGATCCAGCTGATAAAGATTCTAACTCAACTAATTTTTCGTAATCCTCCCTCCAAGAACCAAAAAATAGATCTCGTAATTTATCTTCATAACTAAGAACAATGATACGACTCATAGTTTCAGCACCCCATACCGTCCAGTACATGCCCCGTTTCTTCATTCTGTACGTAATCTTTCTGTGTTGACTTTCCATAATACCTATACCTGCATGACTGAAGCCTCTCAACTCTGCTGGCTTAGTGTACTGAAAATTATTAAGCAACTTTCTTTTAAAGTCTTCAAAAGCTTCAAGTTCTTCTTCTGTTAAAACCAATACTTCTGTCGTATCAAGAACTGTACGAAGTTTCCCTTTATCATGCTGCTTAATCGCCTGAAAAGCTTTATCAAGAAGCTCCTCTGAATAGGGCTTAAAGAACTGTTTTAGTTTCTGGTTTACATGATACTCGTCCCAGAAATGCTCATGTCGTTTGATTTTCAGCGCCTTGGCAATCTCTTTAAAAATATAGGGTGTATAACCGTGGCCACCATCAGAATTAGTGATCAGTAATGTTTGATCAGTTATCTCGTAAGTGTTGTAAAGATAGTCCAAGACTTGCTCCCTGACTAAGCGATTATCCAAGGCTACAAATTCTTTTTTATCTTTTAGTTCGAAACGATTACTACCAACTTTATGGCTTCCAGTATGCACAACGAAGTGAGACAAATCATAATGACGATTCTCTGTATCACTGTTACGTGCTTTCACCATAACACCGTCACCTTCAATATAGATAACATCGACTTTTTGTTTATCTCGACTAATAGACTCCTCATATAAACGATAAGCTGCACGTTCTTCTAGCAGTTTGTCACAAAGCTTAACAGCTTGAACTACTGTAGGCTTAGTAATTGTAATGTGATAAGTCAGCTGAATAACCTGAGTTACTTTGTCATAAGGCATCATCGTAGATAGTATAGCAATCTGATACATAAATTCCCAGGAGAATCGAACATTCTTCTTCAGTCCTAATTTTTCATCAACTGGAATCACCCATTTATCTCCTTTTTTCCATCGACGGCGACGGAAGGTAAATTCTCCAAATGTAAAAGCAACTGTACGTTCCATGGAATGTACACAANTGTATCCTCTAGCTTTCATAATTGGGACCATTTGATCGTCGTACTTGGCCACAAAGTCATAAAAGTCAATCGCATTTTGTTTAAATAGATGCTCCTTCAGTTCTCTTTCATCAAAGGTCGTCATCTTCCCTCTTCCTCTCCTTTAATTTTGAAATAACGACCTTATTTTATAGATTCAGCATTTTCTTTTCAAATTTATTTTAATTCTGAATTAAAAAGCCCTTCCAATAGGCAAGGGCTCTATACTTCTGTGTTATTTAGTTCTTAATTTTTTAATGTCAGCTCTTAACTGTTTAAGCTCCTTGCATTGTTTTATCTGTTCATCAATAAACAGCCAAGTTATGAGGACAAAAGGAAAGCCTATAAGCATAACAATTCCTGTTTCTAAAAAGTCTGCAATGAACGAAAAGCCACCTGAGAAATGGACTCCTAGAGCAATGATGATAATAGGTAACACTAGGACAGGAACAAACTTCAATGCCAGCAGTCCAATAACTAGCAAGAAGAACATATTTAAGCCAATAGACTGATAGAAGATATACAGCGCTATTGCTGCTATCAACCACCAGAACGTCTGAACAAGCTTTTTGATAGAAACAAAAATAATCATAATCTTTCTCCTTGAACCATGTAATGAACGAGCTTATCTGTTAAATAAATTCGGTTTGGTTGATTATTCCCTACTTGAATTTCTTCGATCAAACCATATTGTTGTAGTTTTTTCATTCAATGATTGATCTAAATCAGATAGTTTTGATAAATAAGCCATTGACTCACTCCTTATCTTTCTTGATCTTGCGCTGCATCTTCTCCCACTCTTGGATAATTATTTTTTCCAGATAATCTGAAGCTGACTTAGCCCCATGGAATGCGACAAGCTCCTCTAACTTCTCATAGCGGACATCATAATGCAGCGAAAATGGATAACGCCCTTTCTTATTATAACTCTCAGGCGCTTTTTGTGCTGCTGTTGTTCGAGACGTTGGAACTCGTCGTTTAGGTGGTTCTTTTTCAAAATTATCTCTTAATTGAGCAAAGCGATTATCAGACATTAGCATCCTCCCCTTCTAGTACTGTTAAAATGTTCTCATAGACATACTCTATATTATCATAAAATTTCTGATGGTCTTGGTTTTGTTTAGGAGTCATTTGCTCACGTTGCTCAAAAACACTTTGGTTAATCACTAAACTTTTAGCCACCAGCTCTTTTTTCTGAATAGATCCCAGATAAGCTTCATCTTCCTGGACAACATCTAAAAATTGTTTGCAGGTGTCCGTCACATTATTACCGTAGTACTCGATTTTATTACCAATGATATAAGCTTCAGCTTTTACGTAGCTTTTCTTGGTGATAACTTCGACAGCTTCACTCTTGATGTAATCAACAAACTTTTTAAGGGCCAACCAAGCCCGAAAACCATTTGTCGATGCGTCCGTTACTCCTAGAACAATATCTGACACAGCAATGAAGTTTGCAGTTACTAGACTTTCATCATTGTGCGTATCAATTAGGATAATATCAAACTGTTCTGCCAATTCTTCATAATGCTCACTGAACCACATAAATAGTTGAAGGTATTTATTATTTCGGCTGGCTAAATCTAACTGTTCATCGGTTAGCCGCTCATCTCCACGAATCAAACTAAGGTTATCATTGATCCGACAAATTTCATACTCACCTGTTGTAAAAATATCATAGATTGTTTTTTCACTTGTGACATCAAAGGAATGCGTTAAGTTACATTCTCTAGCTCCATCAATCAGTAGGACACGCTTATTTTTGATACGTGACAGCCAGTCTCCTTCGTTATAAGTATGACTGCTTTTTCCACCACCACCTTTATCTAGGTTTGTTGTTTGAATCTTCATAAAAACACTCCCTTTACTTACGATTAGTTATATAAATTGTTATATAATTTATTATATCTCTATTTTATCTTATACGCTAAACTTTGTCAATAAAAAATACACAAAAAGTTATATAACTTTTTGTGTATCAATCGCTTTAATTACTATCCATATGTACCACCAATATTACCGCCAACATAAGCTTTTAACTGAATTTGGTTAACCGTTGTATTGAAATTTCCTACGAAATAACAATTATCTTCTCCATTCTTTGTCAGAACGATCAGAAATTGAACAACGTCCTCATTTTCAGATGGCATAACTTCTAGCTTATCTGATTGATACTCATATTGATTTACCAGGAGCGCCATCGCAAAAGTTTGAACCATTCCATCTTGACTCATAGAAAGATGATTTTCTAGTGTGCCACGAACATTTGATAAATGGTCTGCCTTCTTAATAGCGTTTGTTGCCTCATCAAATGCTTTAAGTACTTGTTGCTTATGCCCGTCGCTCCCTTCAGTATAAGGGTGTTCTAGCTTCAATTTTGCTGTCCGATAGTTCTTTTCATCAACTGTTTCTGGAGTTGATTGTGATACATCATCCTCCACTGTCGTCTCCGTCTGTTCGCTTTTAGGTTCCTGTGGTTTGCTACTGGTTAGATTTCTATAAACTGCAAATCCAGAGAAAATAAGCAATAGTCCAACCACAATAACATAAATCATATTAACTTTTATCCATTCTTTCATTGATTTATCCTTTTACTTTCCAAGTTTTGGTTCTTTTCCATCTGGATAAGCAAAGGTAGTAATTTCTGCCTTTTGTTGCTCTGGTGTCCAGATACGATAGTTCCAGGTATAAGATTTTTTGAAATAATCTGCCCCTGAAAGTGGTGTATTTTGCTCTACAATCAAAATTGAACCATTTTCAAAAACATGGCACACAATACCAGTATGGCCATAACCACCACCTCCGTTTTGTGTAGAAAAGATAGCTCCTTTTTTAGGAGTAGTTTTGACAGAATTGCCAAAGATGCTAGCCCATGCTGCTGCTTGGTCTTTACCGTTTCCAGTAACCGACCCTGAATGTCCCCAAAGATGGTTTCCCACGCTAATTGTCAAATTAACACATTGACCAGCTAAATAATCACTACCTGGATTAAACCATCCAGAAGAGCTTGCATAGGCCATGCCAAGCGATTTAGGATCAATGATATACTGCTTTAGACTCTCTGGTAAGTTATCAGGACTATATCCCCAGGCTGTCGCATCAGCTGGAACTGTTCCTGTACCATCAGTGGCACCACCTGAAGAAGAATCGCTACAATCTTTACTATTGCTTGTAAAAGTATCAGATGGACCAGTATCTCCAGCTGAAGCTGTGACTGCTTTATAAGGTTTATCACCATGAGAGCTGATAGCTTCCTTATCCAGCCATTCATACTTTTTGCCAAGCGTATTGTACATGTCAATAAGCTTAGTTTTATAAGTACCGTCAGTAGCCCAGCCACCGTCTGCAATAGCACTTAGAGTCGCTATGCCATCCGTATTGTTAATAGCCTTAGTATAGAGTGTTTGGTGAGCCATAAACTCTGCTTTACCAACAATGCCAGCATCATAACTGGAGAACCAGGTGTAAGCTCCACCTGTACCATCTCCTACATTAGCTCCTGGTTTCGTTCCTGTTAGGTCAACACTATCTTCACCATAAGTTGCTAGAGTAACAGGGAAGTTGCTCTTGCTCGAAGTTTTAACACCACCCATATTGTGTGCTTGCCAAAACGAGGTGCCATTAGGATTAGAGAAATTGAATCCATTTTCAATCATAGTCTGCGTGATCGATGCAGACGGTAAGAACCCACCAGCTTTCCAAGACAGGATATAAGCCTCTTTGTGCTCCTTGACAAATGAATCAATTGAGCCATCACCTGAAGAAATAGAGGAATCTGTAGAGGTAGAAGTTGCTACTTCAGTTGTACAATTCGTTTGCGAACTGCTAACAGCTCCTAAAATACCTGCTAGTATGGTTACACCAATACTAATTAGAAAAACAAGAGAAATAAGTGGTGCTAGTATCTTAAATAGAACTGCTTTTTTCACATATTCTCCCTTCTACCAAAGACCAAGAATTGTCTTTAGAATAGCGTAGAACACTAAGAAGACAATGAAACCAACACCAAGTTTCCTTAAACCTCTTAAAAATTCTTGATCACGTACTTTCTGAGCCGCTAAGCGTTCTGGATCAGACTCACCATCCGAGGCAAAATAATCTCTAATTTCCTGACTCTTAATTTTTCGTACGGTCACATAGTTATTGATTGCTTGCTTTCGTCTTTCAATTGGTCCAAGTTTATTTGGATTTTTATTTGACATATCTGTCACCTTTCTATTTCTACTGAATACCACCATATCTCTGCACTTCTGGCGTTAATAACTGCTGGTTAAAGACCAGGTTGCCTACCCCAGCGATATTCATAAATAATTGCCCTTTTACTAAGCGTGGCAATGTTTCCAGCTCTGATTGATTCATAGAGCCTACCAAGGCATTAGCAAGCAAAGGAATACTTGTTTCATCAGTTTGAGCAAAAACACGGTACTGCATCAATCCAAAGATACGCTGAACAGCTGTGACATACGGATCTTTATGACTACCTGCTCCTGATTCAAATAAAATTCCTCGTAGAGAGTTAACCGATAGTACCACACCTGCAAAGTTCTCTCCCATCGAGTCAATCATATCAGCTAGTAGTTCAAAGCTGCTTTCATACTTAGGATTGATCAATGTTTGAGCTTCACTGATATTAACAATATAATGCTCCATATCCATTTCTGTTAGATTAGAATTAGCTTTTAATAATTGCTTGCAGCGTTTACCATTATTGACGATATCAGCTGAAACCAGGGATAGCACTGAAAAGATTTGTGCATTAAGCAAGTGAGGGGTTCCTTTTAGGCCTGAGAAGTCAAAAGTAACAACTTGCTCAGACGAAATATCCTGGAACTCAGTTGTGCCTTCAAAGATCTCTGAGTTTGTTGTTAGCAGTTCATCAAAGGTATTATGAATACGGTTAACAGATTTAATTTCAATTTCATCTGGTTGACTTTGTGCCAATAAACTACGCTTATAGTCTTCCGCAAAGTGGATAAAATCTGTTAGGACTGGGTACTCCTCATTCACTAAATCAGTCGCTTTTAATTTCTCTGGATTCAACTTAGGATTACGTGCCCACAAACCTTCTTCAATATAAAACTCATTGAGCATCTTACCGAAGGTTGTTAAATCATCCCCTGTTACTTCACTATTAAGTAGTTTCAAGATGCTCTTTAACTTCTGAATATGAAGATTATAGGATTTCTTCTTATCAATCTCTGTTCCATCTTCATTTGTTACTGTTGGGAACACTTGGAAAATATTGATACGGTTAGCTTCACCTGATAAATCAAGAATCAGACCATGCTGGTGTCTCGTCTGATCGAGAAATGTCCCATTTGCATCGAAGTTACGAATATAATTTCCTTTGGCATAAAGGCCATCTGTATGCTTCAACAGAAAAGAACGCTGCCCCATCTTAGGGTTTCCTGAAATAATCATAAAGGAACGAGTTCGACGTTGATCACGTTGCAAAAAGTTGAAATTAACGGCTCCTTTGGTGGGTGTCCATCCCATGTAAACACCTTTAGAATCTTCTAGTTTGGTGTGATTGAAGAAATAACCACCAGCCAAATCATGCGCCCTAATAGGAATACCTCGTCTATGGTTGGGTAAATCAATTTGATATTGGGCTGGTATGAATGGAGCATGATATTCAAAGTCAAGTTCACCTGAAAGGATAGTTGACTTAAAGTTAGAAGTCTTGTCTTTAATATCCTCTACTTGCTTGAAGAGAGCTTCTTTAGTAGAGGCAGAAGAGTAGTTCCGAACATACATTCCTAGCATCGCAATATTCTTCTTGGTAATGTCTCTATCCAGCTGAGTTAAGTCTTTGATTTCATCTAGTTCTTGTTGGTTATCAACTATCTTACTGTTTCCAGTAATACGAGTTGATTTTTCCTCAATAGCATCTTTGATTTCTTGCTTCAGCTCTTTGTTATTTGCTCGATAGAGAGACAAAAACGAACGTGTGCCTGGAATCAGCATTAAATCTGATAACCAGAAACGGTCTAAATCTTCTGAGGGGTATTCGTAATAATGAAGTGCTGTATGATAACCGTCCCCACTGATCCATGAGCGGTCATCCTTTTTGAAATCAATGTTACCTTGTGGTTGTATGCGACTGAGAAAAGCAAGATCATAACCTTGCGCTTTTAACTGTCTTTGTCTGCGTTTTGAAAGTTCTGGCATGTTATCCTCCTATACTTTTTCGTTCATGTTATTGAATTGCTTGATAATTTGTTCTTTCTTAACCCTGGTTATTTCTTGAGGAACAAAATCATTATTTCCATAAGACTTAGCCTTACGTACCAGGTCATCTAACTCTGTTGTTGTTGGGGCAAAGAGCCACAGAATGAACTCTGTATTATAGATTTCTTGTTGAATACTCTCCTCAACTTGAATCTCATTGATCAGTAAGGCCTCACGATCAAGAATCTGTAAGTACCGACGTGAATTAGGTAGTAATTTTGCCTTTTCTTGCCGAACGAGGCTCAAATGATGACGAAGATCCATAATCTGAGTATCTGTATTAGTTGGCAAGGTTGTTGTTTCAATCTGAATATCAGTGTTAAAGTCAGTCAACCATTTCTCAAAATTATCAATTGTTCGTCGAATTTCATTATAGGAAAGTGATCCTAAGTCTTTTCCTGGTATTTCCATCAACTGAAGATAACCGTAATCAACTAATTGAATGTAAGCTTGACGATTATCAATAATTGACTTTACATCAAGCAATTCTACACATGAATGAAGGTCAAAATATTCTTGACTGTGCTTTTTTTCCTGCTTACGCCCTAATTGTCGTTTAACTTCAGGCTGGGGTTGATTTTGTTTAATAGCCATTAACGTTTCTCTCCTCTCTGATAATTCAAACTAATGTAACGTTTCCGTCGTCTCCTGAAAAAGAGAAGCATGCTATGCCAATTTTTCTTTCCGCCATTGGCTGGTAAAACTAGATAGAGACACATAAGCGGTGTCAAAATAATAAAGGCAAGTAACTGTGGCCATTGACTCGTTGGGAATATCTTAGTTCCAATAGAAACCGCAGCAACCGCTGACCCTCCTACAAAAACAATATCAGCCATGAATAGTCCTATGATTTTTACTTTGGCATAGATGTCACGTGGAACACCGTATTTTTCATCCATTTATCTAACTCCTTTCTTGTATAGTTCCATCATAAGAGATAATGACAATTCTTGCGTTAAGCGGACAAATGGTATCATCTAAAACTGAAGAGCCGTTTTTATACAAAAAGTTATATATCTTTTTACATAAAAAAGAAGCCTCAAGATTGAGACTTCTTAACCATATTGAAGAATGATTCTTCTGACAAAATTGTGATTTCTTGCCCTTCTGCTATTCTGGATATTGCAGCTTCATACTTTTTAGACCGTCTATCTGGTTCAAAAAGATCTAGTTGTTTATGACCTGCAAGAAGAATATTTGTTTGAGCAGAGACATATCCTTGAACGATTGCTCCCTTTTTCTCCAGAAAGGTAATCACATCTTGTCGGCTCATTGGTCGTAAACTTCCTGTAATCACAACAACCTTACCTGCAACATCACACATAGAGCTTACTCTTCACTTTCATCAATTTCAGCACCTCTTATATGAGATTGTCCTTGTATACGCTGACCTGCTTGTTGCATTTGTTGGTTCATGTACTGCATTTGGTTCATTGATTGTTGGAAGTTACGTTTAGGAGTCGTTGAGCCTTCAGGCTTTTTTGGTGCATCAGGAGTAACATTTGGAAGTGGAGTATTTCCCATAGGTTGCGTAGTATCTCCAGGCGATGGAGTTGGCTCACTAATACCACCAAATGCTTCTCCTGATGGCTCTGATGGGGTCACTGTAGGATCTGTAATACCTCCACCACTTGGACCACTATCAGTATTGTCAAATGCACCTGAGTCATCTGAGAATAGGCTTTCTCCTCCGTATTGGCCAGAAGGATTTAAGGTGTAGTCTGCATTTGGATTGATTGTTGAATCAAATCCTGCACGTGGCGGAATTGCATCATTTTTCATGCCTTTATAAACAGCATCATGGGCAGCCTGCTCTTTTTGACCTAAGTTATCTGCTATACCACCTGCAAAGTCTTTCGCTTTACCGACAGCCTCTTTACCTGCAAGGTCAGCAGCACTGTACATGTTACTCAAGCCACCTTTAACTGCATTCAAAGCACCTTGATCTTTAGCAGCATTGAAAGCACCTCGAATTCCACCACCAGTTGTTGCCAGACTATTTCCAAGAACTTTACTTCCTGCTACCATTGCTCCAGGAGCTTTCTTAGCCATATCAAGTCCAAAGCCTCCCATAGCCATAGCTCCGTTACTGATAGCTCCAGCACCTGTCGCAAAGGCATTACCCATCATCATCGCTCCAAGCAGTTGTTGGGCTGTATCACTATGACCAGTAGAAACGCCAAGCCAACGTTCAATCATTGATACCCCTTGCATAGCAGCAAAGAAGACACCAATATAAACAAGTGAAGCCGCAAGACATTGTTCCCACATATTAAGACCATCAAAGAAACCGCCTGATAATTTTGTAACAGCTGATACTGATAACGTTGGTAAGTCACGTAGGATTTCCAACGTCACACGCATAATCACCACTTCAAAGAAGATACCTGCAAAAGCACCTCCTATTGTTCGTAGAAGTTCTTTATACTTCTTGGAATTAGACAAGGAAGAATATCCCTGAAGCGGTGAAATCATAGCTTCAATCACAATATCAAAGACTGATTTAACCAACTTGATCGACATAGAAATTAAGAGGACAATCAGGATAATGTATTGCATGAACATTCCTATCCAGTTGACCTTATATCGCATATAAACTGGTTCAAAGGCATTTAATTCTCCAACAATACGGTGTTCAGTGATCGTTTCTACACCAGTCTGATTAGTATTTAATCGGTGCAGAAATAGTCCCTTCAGTCCTTCCTGCTTATCTTCTAACTCATCAAGCAGGGCTGAGTTTGAGGCACCATAAGTTGCACCAAAATCAATCCGTGTTGCAAAATCAGAAGTATCCCGTTTATCAGTACTATCCGTAACATTATTGACTGGTGTTGACCCTTCCTTAGGCGGTTTAATATAGCCATAGTCATCCAGTGGAAAAAGTTCTGTTGAAAAATCGTTATCAATCAGTACTTTAAGATCCACAATATTGTTCTTCATAGGCTGTATCGCTAATGAGGAATACTTCTTGCTGCCATCGGGTGCCTCACTGGATACCGTTTGGATACTCATAGCATCTTGTGCGATGGCAGAAGAAACAGTTGTCAAAGCTAATGGCAAGACTGCCGTTACCATCGTCACTAAAAGGAAATTAGTAATCACCCCTTTATATTTGACTGGTTTCGTAAAGACTCCAGTTATCGCTGAAACAACCAGAATTAGGCTAAACAGAGTAGCTCCTATCACCTGAAACCAATAAAAGAATTGACCTATAACCGTGTTACTATCGCCTAAGTAGCCAAATAATCCAAAGAGCTTAAACATATTGTTAAAGACGTGTTCAAGACTAGCTGTAATCGAATATAAGGCTTTAGCTATGGCACCTGGTATATAGGCTAGAAAGGAGAGAAATGCAGGAGTTGAGTCTAAATAATTACTCCAGTATTTGTAAAAGGAGGCCATCTTCTCCGCATTTTCTCCTGTAATATTCCCATTGGTTTTGCCATTAACATCTAGAAATCCTTTTTCTAAAGCATTAACCAAATCGGAATAAGTATCATATTTCACATAAGGTACCTACTTTCTATATAAGATACCTTCATGATAAGAGATAATGAAAATTCTTGCGTTAAGCGGACAAACCACAGGAGCCATCAAAAAAAGCCTCAAATCGAGGCTCTTTCATCTATTCAGCTTTACCTGAGAAATCATAGTAGCCAAAACTACGTGGCTCTCGTCCTAAATAAAAAATACGAATTTTCTTTCCTCCATCTGAGAGTGCAATTTGATAAGCTCCCTCAGAATCCTTTTTAGTTGGATTTTTCTCACGACTAACAATAATTGTAAAATTATCAGTACCTTTTAGCTCAGATTCTAGCTCATCAATGACGCGTTGAGTTCCTGAAGGAATATCTTTTTCAGAGATGACCGAAAAATATTTCATATCTCCATAGCTATTGGTAATTGAATTATCTTTTTTATTAAAAGTTAGTACATCATCACCAGCCCTAAATGGATAACCACCGCCCGAATTTTCTGAGTACCCTGTATAACTGTTTTTTAATTCTGTTTTGACAATATCTTCAGCTGACTTTTGACCACAGGCTGCTAGAAGAATAAGCGCAAGCCCTAACGTCAATAGACTAAACAATTTTTTCATTTTCATAACAACGTGTTCTCCTTGTTTGAATTTGCCTTCATTATATCAGAAATAGAAATGATAAACAATAGTTTATATATTTTGTTATATAACTTTTTATCTATATTACATCATCTACAAATAGAATATCATCATCGTCTTCATCATCAAAGACTTCTGCTATGATGGCTTGAGTTAAGTCAACTGAAGAAGTAAATTGAGCTTGGTTAAGAGACTTAGGGTGCTGATTTCTAGTAGCCAACTGTGGAACTTCTCCATTTGTCCTCATGCGGTCTGTAAAAGATATACGCCAAGCAATAATCTTGTTGAAGGTACTTTGAGCACTTACAGCTATATCTTGAAGTTCAAGTTCTCTATGCTCACTCTCTACTGGAATATCTGCTAGAGTCATTGAGTGATCAAACTCATCTTGAAGGAACATGTATCGATAAGGAAGACTAGTTTTCTCATGTAAGAAAATTGGATCTGTCGTGATTTTACGACCTGCATTATCACGACCTTTAACTCCACGTAAGATTACAGCTTCTCCTTCCTGAAGTTTAGCTAATTGAGTAGGTGTCAGCAACTCTTGTTTAGGATTTTCAATAGACACGTTAGGGTTAGCTTCATCTAAAATATTGCTAGAACGTCTGCGACGTGTGATTGTCCGTGTTCCTAAATCCTTACTGAAGCGTTCATTAGTTTTATTAGAGGTAGATTTAACGTAGATTTTAAGCGAACAGTTATCTTGGATGGTTGCTGCGACATTCTCACCATACTTATCAACCAATTGTTCCAGGTTTTGAATCCAGAGGTAATAGAGGATGTTCTGGCCAAGTCCAATAGAAATTTTAGTATCCATATGGGGAACAGCTGGAATATTGGTGAACTCATCTAAGATATGAAGAATACGGTTAACACACTTACGACCATTTGACAGAGCTAACTCATAATTAGCATTAAATAACTGATCCAAGAACAGAGATACGATGCTATTATATTCTGTTCGGTTCGGTGGCGTTACTAAGTAGATCACTTTTGGATTATCTGAATATACTAAGTCAATATCTTCTTCCTGAAGAAGATTGTCCTCGTGTTTATTTAGGACAGTAACCTTAATATGATCCAGTACTGGTTTCTTCGTGTACTCATCCAAAGCAATGACCTTACCATGTTTCTTATAGACTTTTTCAGCTGAAAATTGGAAGGTTTTATTACGAATAGCTGAAGCACCATTGTTTTTGTGATCAAAGTCAATCGTTACCAGGAACTGATCAGGCAACTTAGGTTCAATCACATAAGTAAGATAGCCTTCTCCATCGATCAAAGCTGTTGCTTCTTTCACGTGAGTAACTTGTCTGGTAGCTTTACCCCAAGCTGTCTGACTAGTAATAGTGATTTTAGCTGTCTTATGAGCATACTCGTTACGCATAGCAGCAGTTGAGCTTGAGCGGAACTTGATAGATAAACGACGTGGGAAACCGACTGACTCCAAATCAATCGAGTTTTTAGAAGTTAGCTTAGCAATATTATCTTGCAAGAAGAGGTTAATACCTGACATCATGCTAGAGAAGACATTTCCTTTAGTTTCTTCTGAAGCAAAGTCAGATGATCTGAAGTTCAGATCAGCCATATCTCTGAATTTAGAGAAAGTCTCCTGATTAATCTTTCGCAGATTATCAAAATACACCGTGATTTTAGATTTCTTCTTAACCTGCTGGTCACGGTCTGGATTCTCAATAATATCTCCATAATCATTGACAAAAACTTCTTCTGAACCTAAATCGGTCAAGAACTTAGCAATATTACGGACTGTAACCGTGTCCCAGGCATCCATTTCACCATTTTTGAAGGTTTCATTAGCTCGGTCAATCAAAGCCATAGCAATCGCATTAAAGAGGGAAATAGAAGTGTCTTCCCAATACTTAGCGTTCCCATTACCAACACCTGGCTTAGTTTTACGATAGATTGCTTCCGCAACTGCATTGACACGTGTCTGTGTCTTTTCATAGTACCCCTTTTTGGCGGCATCAATCGCAAGTGCCAAAGGATTATAGGACATTGACCAGTCCATATTTTGGAAAGAAAGGACATTAACGTCATAACCACGTCGGCGCATGGTCTTGTAAGATGATTGATAATGTTCACCTTTCGGATCACCTATAGCCATTGATGGCTGAATTTCAGCACGACTATTGATATCAATAGTCGTTGTAATATGCCCTTCACCTTTACCAGAACGTGTCATACCAATACCAAGCATATTAGTGGTGCTGTCATCGATGTAATAATCACCTGAAGCTTTCGCATAAATCCCTAAGACTCTTTCAGCATTCGTCAGATATCGGCTAAAAGTGCGGTTTTGCCAAAGCATTTGAGAACCTAATGTTAAACCTGTAAGATTCGTTCTCGTCTCATGTAGGACTGGTACACCACCTTCACCTGGATAAGTTGCTGTTTTATTGGGAACTTTCTTATACTGTTGGTGAATTTCCTTGACTGTCGCAAAGCGGTCATCACCTTCTTCATTATGGTTATAGTCACGGTATTGTTCGAAGTTGACCCATGCAGAGCGCCAAGCAATAATTAAACCAATGATAAAAATTGGTACTGCTAGAATCGGTGCTACCAGAAATACTCTAGCATTAAATAAATTCTGAATCAGTAAGCTATCAACATTAAAGACGACAACTTGGCTGCTATCCCTCAATGTTATGAGTGAGAAATAAAGGAAGCGGATAGCTGCCCTTAAAACAGTTACCAAATAGTTCGTCAAAATTAAAGCAATAAAACTGAAGCCCAAACCCATGAATACAAAACTACGGTAGTTTTTGAAGTAGAGCAGAGGCTTCATTTCCTTGTCAAATCGCTTTCTGTCTTGCTTCACAAAGGGCAATCTATAGATAAGACGGAAGAGAAGGTTACCAATCAGCAAGAATAAAAATGAAGGAACAACTGTCATAAGTTGCTTCGTAAGATTCCAGAACTGTTTACTCTTAACTTTACCAGCTGACTTCCAGTCAATTTCATGACGGTTCTTCAAGATATGAGCTAATTCTGTACTCCTATTTATGAAACGTTCTCTATCATCTATCAAGCCTATTATCAACTGGAAAAGATTTCTAAGTGGTTCTCTCACAACTTTTATCCCTTGGTAACCCAGATATCCTACAAAACTTACTAGGAGAAAAGCATTGAACCTACTGACTTTGGCTAATTGAATAAGCGTGTAATAAATGGCTTCTATCCAACTAAACATACTGCTTACCTCGAATTTCTTCTAAAAATCGCTTGATCTTCTCACCATAGAAAGTAGAAAAAAGAAAAATCTTAAATTTCTGTTGAGGTGAAGCAAGCTGGTAGCGTTCCAGGTAAGAACTAATACCATCTTCAATTCCCAGATGAACTGTACATAAGTGGCAGCTTCTTCCTTGCTTCAGATAATTTTCTATCTGAAGGGAATCTGCCATTAAATCATCAGATTGATAATCTGTTTGTTGTTTTACCATAAGCAAAGTTATCCCTTCTAGTTTTTAATACACTCCTAGAATAAGGGATAATGAAAATTCCTGCGTTAAGGGGACAAGTCTAAACAGTAGACAAAAAGTTATATAACTTTTTATAGCTCATTTTAAGAAGTTTTCATGGACGATTACCTATAAAATCACCTGAAAATGACTCAGAATTGCCTTCTCAGCACACCTTATGATATACTATCAGAGGCGCAAAGCCCTAACCAGAAATAGCACGTGCGATTATTCCACGTGCTATTTTTGAACTGATGATGATTCTATAAAATAAGGCATGAGGTTCTCCCTCACGCCTTTTTCTATTATCTAGAAGGGTTCATCAGCATCTATCGGTGTTGGATAAGAGTCATTTGGTAGAATATTTTGATTTTCATTTCCACCAAATGGATCATGATCTGCTGGTTGCTTCTGCATGTTGAGTTGCTCCTGTTTTCGTCTATTGGCAGCTTCTTTATTTTCTAAGAAAGTAATCCCACCTTGTAAGGCTGGAGCAATAAATTGATAGGTTCGACGTTGCCCTTGGCTGTTCGTATAAGGGCGTTGAATAATTTCACCCTTAATTAGGATAGGCGAGCCCTTAACAAGGCTCTGGGCCATAAACTCAGCTTGTTTACCATACACCTGAACATGAAAGAAAGCTGGTAAAGCCTTACCTTCTTGATCTTGTTGACTGGTGTCACATACAAATTCAAATTTAAAACTGACATGCCCATTAGAGGTTTTTCCAACAGCATCTGATGGAATATCTGAAACACGGCCATTAGCAATAAAACTTTGCATTTTCTTTCCTTTCTATTGATTAAGTTAATCAAATATTTGATTAGTTTTCTTTACGTTTACGAACGCCTGCCAAACCAAATACAGATAGGATAGCTCCTAGAACGCCCAAAGCGCTGCTTGCTTCACCTGTTGATGGAAGCACATTAGCTTTTTGAACTGGAATACTTGGAGTTGGCGATGTTGGTTCACTTGGTTTTTCTGGTTCTGGAGTTGTTGTTTTAACCATATTTGACACCACTTCATTACCATTGATAATACCCACAAAAGTATTTTCAAAAGTTCCTGAAGCGATACGCTCAAATTCTGGATAAGCGCTTGCTTGGAAAGCACTATCATCAGAGATACTTTCAAGGAAAGCTTTATCAAAGCTAATCAACAATTGACCATCTTTATCAACCAATGTTGTGAAATCTGTTAAATCATCTCCAGCTTTAACAGCTACTAAGTTGCCATCTTTATCTGTATAAGTAAAGTCAACTTTAGCTGAAACATGATAATGACCAGTGTATTTATCTCCCGTTTCATCATAATCATCTTTGAAATCATACTGGAAGAGTTTTTCAGCACGATTAGCAGGCACTAAGACATGATTCAATTCGTAAGTAAAGGTTTGATTCAAGGCAATTTCTTGACCATTGACATCTTTACCATCCACTGTAACTTTCTTAGTTGTCTCAAATGTAGGCACTTCATTTTCTACTACATTGCTATAATAGCCATTGCCAAAATCAATTTGGAACGTCTTATTAGTATACTTACCTGTAAAGCCTTCCTTAATTGTCATTGGCAAATGGAAGTAAAGATTTGTTCCAGTTTTAACATAAACACTATAGAATTCTTCTGGCTTATCAGCAACCCACATATAGAAAGCACCCACTGGTGAAACACCAGATGCTTTTACCATTGCTTTAATTGCTTCTGAAGCTGTCTCAGTAGAAAGCACATGATACATTGTCAACCCATTAACTGTCTTACCTGCTGCATCAGTAATTGTAAACTGACCTTCTTGAGCAACAAGAGCATCATCTTGATAATCATCAATATAGGCAAAACCTTGAGCAATTGCCCCAGCCGAAGCTGTTATTCCTTTATATTGATCCATATCCCATTTAGCCACATAAGCGTTCACCTGATTAGGAAATACAACTTTACCATCAATCAATGTCCCTTGTTCATTATAATTGTGTTTTTCAGGCTGAATCAGATTATCATGCGGTGTCGGATTTTCTCCACCACGGTCACGAGGTGTTTTAGGATCATTACCTGGTGTATAGATAACAGGTGTGTTAGATACCACCTTAAACTCACCAGTTGGTGTCTGAATTGTTGTTGTGAAAGTATTTTGATAAGTACCACCATCATTTAATGGACGACCAACAAAATAAGCGACAGGAACAACAACATCTTGGTCACGATTAGCATTAAAACTATTCAATGTCGCTTGTGTTGCAACTAATTGAACCTTACCATTTTCATCATAAGAAAGTAGATAAGCATCATTTTTAGCAGCAGTCGCTTCACGATCAATTTCAAAATCAGCTGGGAATGGATCGTCCATCACGTAAGACGTTACTTCTTCTCGTCCAGCTTTAAGATTAGCATTGGTCAGTGTCCAAGTTTGAATAGAACCTTTTGGAACTAACTGACCGTCAGTACTTACACCATCTGTATCAACCACATCCTTAACATTAACTGGTGTTTGTTTAACCTTAACTGGATGAACAGCTACCTTATACTGAATTTTTTCAGGTACTTGAACATGTGGTAAAACCGTTGGTGTCACTGGTGTATATTTTTCTGGCGTAAAGGTTTCTGGGGTGAACGTTTCTGGTTTAAATTCTTCTGTTGATGGTTTTTCAGGAGTGAAAACCTCTGGAGTAAACGTTTCTGGCGTAAAAGTTTTAACCTCAGGTGTCACATATTTAGGTTCAACGGGTGTTGTTGGTACCTCTTTTTCTTTTTCGTAAGTCACTTTTTGTGGTTGTGGCTTAGCTGGAAGCGTTGGAGCTTTAATAGAAGAGTTAAAAGCAAACCACTGATTAGCTTCACTTGTAGAGCCAAAACTTAATTTAATCTCTGTACCCGTTAATTTTAGAGCACCAGCACCAATATAAGCTTTGTTTGATGTCGGAGTGTCCCAACTTCCATCTGCATTGTTATTTGTCAACGAATGAATAATACCACTATAGTTATCAATAGTAGAACCTGTGATTTTAATAAATTCCCCATTTGTATTCGACACAAATTCATAATATTTAGACGCCGCTTGAGCATCACTACTACCTGCGATTCCTGTAGTACTATCAGAAGCATTGAGAGATGATAGAGAAATCAAAGCACTACCACCAGTAAAGTCAACTATACTACCATCTTCATAATAATACTTAGCTACAAAATCAAAGGCTAAATCACCTGCACCCAAATTAGACCCAAATTTAATGGTATCTGTCGGATCACGGAAAATAAAAGCTGTCACTAAACCACTAGCATCATTACTCTTTTGAGGTGTAAAAGCATACACAACTTTACTGATTTTCTTACCTTGATAAGAAGAATTTTCTAGCCCATCATAAGTTACTGTTGTCGTTTCGCCTGCTTTCATCAAAATCTTATATGAATCCCCAATTGAAGCTCCCTCATTTGGAGTAGTAGATAAAACAGGTGATGACACAAAATCAGAAGCCTGATAATTACTACTGTTCATATAAAAAATATTACCTGTTTTGTCAGCACCATTTGTAGAAGCTACACTTAAGTTAGCATACTGTCCTTGAATAGTGACAGAGACATTAGGTTCTTTTGTAAAAATGAGATCTTGAACAGCAGTCTGACTTAAATAACCATCTTGATTAGTCTTAGCCTTCATTTCAGCAACTTTTTTATCATAATCAGCTTTCAAGGCAGCATTCTTTTGAGCGGCTTGTGCTTCTGCAGCTGCATTACGTTCTCGAACTGCTGCATTAAACGCTTCGATTTCTTTCACGCCAGCTAAAGCTGCTTCATACTCTTTCTTCAACTGAGCATTAATCGTTTCAGCAGCAGCCTTGTCTTTTTCATTAGCCTCAGCAACCGCAGCCGCACCTTCTACATTGCGTTTATCCACTGCAGCTTGACCTAGAGCATTACGTTGATCTACTGCGGCTTGACCTTGTTTGTTACGTTCTTCAACAGCAAGTTTATCATCTACTATACGCTTTTGATTAGCTGCATTACGAGCATCAACAGCAGCTTGACCTTCTGCATTGCGTTTATCTACTGCCGCTTGACCTAAAGTATTACGTTGATCTACTGCGGCTTGACCTTGTTTATTCACTTCAGCAACACGTTCTGCTTCAGCTTTATTTTGAGCATCAATTTCCGCATTCTTTTCAGTAGCAGCTTTAATGCTTTCTGTATTTGCTTGCTGTTTTTCTGTAGTAGTTACTACTTCCGCTGTCTGTTTAGACAAATCTGCTTCTGCACTAGCAAGACTATCATGAGTCGTTGCAGTTTCTTCAGTTGTCACAGCAACTCCAGCAGCTTGTGCTTCTGAAACAGCCGTATCAAGCTCAGTTGATGGCACTGGAGAGACTAACTCACCCGTTTGTTGACCAGCATTAGCAGCTGTTTGAGTGTTCTCAACAGATGAAGCTGATTGAGCTTCAACTAAATTAGTTGCTGGATTTTCTGTTACTGTCACTGTTGGCGTTGTTGCAGTTGTTTCATCAGCGGATACTTGAGTATTCGCCATCATCACTGCTCCTGCCAAAGCAATCCCACAGACAAGTCCATAAGCCTTAGATTTACGGTAAAAACCGCGTCCTTTAAATTCCATTTTCTGATTCATGTGAAACTTCCTTTTCTAGCTTGAGTTTTCTGACATCGCAGGTCAATTTTTTTTAATAAATAAATTTAACATTCTTTACGTTTACGAATACCAGCCAAACCAAATACAGATAGGATAGCTCCTAGAATTCTCAGAATACTAGTTGCATCACCTGTTGATGGCAATACTAAAGCTGATTGACTAGAAGCAATACGGGCTGTTTTTGTTGCTAAAACTTGTGACTGAGAAGCAGAAGCAACATAATCAACTACTTTACCTGCTTCATCAAAAATAGGTGATGGCACACTACCCTGCTTTTCAATCAGCTGATATTTTAGAGCTAAATCTTCTTGTTTCTTAGCCTCCAAAACTTTCTGATAACGAGAAGATAGGGATTGATAACGTGCAACTATCTCAGTCTCAACTTTTTTCATCTCATCTAATCGTTTTTGTTCAATTGCTAGTTGTTGATTCAATCTCTCAGCAGAAACTTTTACCTCTTCTAACTGCTTCTTAGCTGCAGCTAATAACTTAGGAGCATTTTTGTATTGTTGCAAACGCTCCTGTTGCTGTTCTAGTTTGGCTTTCAAACGTTGACGTTGTGTTTCCAAATTTTGAACAACTGCTTGTTTAGCTTCCAAATCCTTCTGACTATCTTTAAGCGCAGCTAAAGCAATTTGTTGCTCAACCAATGCTTGAGTTAAAATATCCTGTTTCTCTTTAACAACCTGTTTAGCTTGCTCAAGAGCTACTTTCTTTGAAGTCATATCAGCTGATAATTGTTTAACATCTGCTTGTGCCTTTTCATTCGCAGCTTTAGCTTTTGCCAAACGTTCTTGACTGCTAGAAAGAACTTGTCGAGCCGCTGGTGTTTGCAATGGTATTTGTTTTACTGTCAATAACTGATCCTTGGCTTCTATCAATTGACTTGTAAGAGCTTCAAAACTTGCTTGTTCATCAGACAAAAGTTTTTGAGCTTTCACTTGTTGCTCTTTCAAAATTACCAAATTTGATTTTGCTTTCTCAAGCGTACTCTTCATAACTTCAGGTGTTTTAGACTGTAAAATAGGAGTAGTGTCAAAATCTGATTTTGACGTTAACATCACATCATTTACCGTAATAAAATGAATACCTGAATGTTCACCAATACGAGAAAAATCAACAGCTACATAGGATTCTTTTACCTTACCTTCATATCCTAGAAGAGATACTTTTGTTCCCGCCAAATCAGCCGCATGTTGCCACTCTTTAACATCTGTAGGAAAGAAAAACATCAAAAGACTTTCATAAATCTTCTGCTTTAATTGAGACACTGTTAAATCTGGAACAGTATATGATGTATTGGACATATTTGTAAGTCCAGCCCAATCTTCATAATAATTTCCAACTTTATCAGAAGCTACCAAATGATAAGTTTTAGCAACTGCTGTAATGCCTTCTTCATTATGAGACTGATCCCAAGTATCCCAATTTGATTCAACAGCTTTATCAGTCACCTTATCTGCAAAAGCAATAGATGATGGAGTAACAACTGTTGGACTAGTCCCAACTTGTTGATGAATTTGGTTTAACAAATCAGATGTAAATAAAGATAATTCAGTTAATACAGATGTTGGCAAGTTGTTAAGGTCATAAGTCTCAGTTGATAGGTCATTTTTATTTGCTTTAAACTGGTTAACTTTGCGTAACTCTGTGCTTAAACGAGCCAATGTTTCTTCAGCAGCATGATAGTCATCAGAACCAATTTCACTAGAAGAATAGTCTCTCAAAGCATTAATGTATTCAGATGACAAAGTAATGGTATTGATAGCAGCAACATCATTCTCAGCCTTCGTCAGTGTTTTTTGTCCTTCAGCAACCGCCTTATCTGCTTGATTTTTATGTAAACTCGCTTCATTCAAATTGTTTTTAGTTGCAGACAACTTTGATTCAAGGTCACTTACTTTCTGACTAGCTGTCTCAATAGACTGCGAACGACTTTCATCAGCCTGTTTAGCAACTTCCAACTCATTTTCAGCAGTTTGAACTTCTTTGGAAGCTGTATTCACTGCATTTTGAGTTTCTTCAGCACGTTGATATAGTTCTGCTGCATTAGTCCCATCCAATACAGCCTGAGCAGTTGCTTCATTTTCTTGAGCAATGTTTAACTCACCTTCAGCAGAAACAACCGCTGCCTGTTTAGCAGTGACTACTTTTTCATTAGCTTCAATAACCTCATTTGCATCTTTAACAGTTGCTTGAGCTCCTTCAATCTGCTCATCAACGCCTGTAATAGCAGCAGTTGTCTCTTTAATGCTATCTTCTGTCTGAGAAATAGTTTCTGGCGTCGCCTCTTTCACAACACTTTCAGCTGACTGTACAGCTTGTTCAGCCTTTACTTCTTGTTCTTGTGCTTTTTGACTGTCAGAACTAATTTGAGATACAATTTCTTCTTGTGCCTTTACTTGTTCCGAAGCAACAGTCGCAGCTGCTTTAGCAGAATCAACTGTTACTTGCGTTACCTCGATAGATTGACTATCAACCGTTCCTGTTTCTTGGACTGCTCGTGTTTGAACAGAATCTTCTGCATGTACTATTCCACCACTTAAAGCAGTTACACCTACAGCGACAACACCTAAAACCTTGGTATTTTTCATTGTTAAATCCTTTCCTTCATCAACCCTGTTTCTTATCTCCGACACGTACTAGACTCCAGGTAAAAAAAGTCAGTAACAAGAAAACAAGTACAATTCCTAATAGCATTAAACTTCCCTCTCACTTCATAACATTTTCTTTTTCATAATAGCGGATACCACGCCTAGTAGTAACATTCCAATAACACTGAGTACCCCCGTTGCTTTTTCTCCAGTTTCAGGGAGAGTAGTTTTGGTCCCATCCGCCTTTGTTACAGTGATCGTTTTGTCAGCATTTGTCACGGCTCCAATTGTCTCAGGAGCTACAGTTGAACCATCACCAAGTACTACTTGACCATTTTGTGTGCTAACAATTGAGGCACCTGTGTTGGTTTGTACTGGTGCTTCAGGCGTAACATTTTGCACGACCTGACCAGTGGAAGTTGAAACAGTTCCTACTTGAGAAGCTCCCTGCTGATTAGCTTGGTCTGTTGTCTTTGGTTGTTCGGCTGGAACATCTAGGTTCTCTCCTGCATTGTCTTTACCTTGTTCACCTGAAGGAGCTGGCTGTTCAGTTTGACTTGGATCAGTAACTTCCAAGTTGTCACCAGCACTATCCTTACCTTGTTCACCTGACGGCGGAGTGACTTCTGTAGTAGGAGTAGTTGTTGGATCAACTGGCGCTGGCTGTTCTGTCGTAGTATCTACTGGTACAGTTGTATCTGTTGTAACCGCTGGAGTAGAAGGTTCTGCTGGAGTCACAACTTCAGTTGAAGGTGCTGAAGGATCAACGGGCGTTACTTCATCAGCTGAAACGAACCCAGCTTGAGCTAGTGCAAGAGCTGATAGGGTTAATGTTGTAACTAATTGTTTTTTCATCATCTTTGTTTTCCTTTTCTTTATTTGATATAGTCTGCTTCTTTAGGTTCAGTTGTCACAACAAAACCATATTTTGCAGAATCAGATTTTTTAGCAGTAAAACTTAAACGAATACTTCTAGCTTTATCACCTTCTTTAACTGATAGAACGTAAGTCGGCTGATATTCTTTAGTTTCTGGTTCATAGGTCAGTTGTTCAAGAATAACTGACTGTAAAGTTCCTTCTTTGGGAACAGTATATTTGGCATCTCCATCAGAAAGAAATTCCTCAAGATTTTCTTTCTTACCAGAATAATAATTTGGTAAGAAATAACGACTGAACACATCAATCTGATGTTCTTCATTAATGACATTCTGAGTATTCTTCAGTTCTTGATAAAGATAAGTAACTTGCTCATTTTGCTTAGTTAGTTGCGTATATGCAATAACAGATGAAACGATTCCTCCAATAGCTAAAGTTGCTAAAAGCCCCATCAGCAAGTAAACCTTTTTCAGAGATTTCTGATCAGCAACATTTACTACTGCTTGTGGAGTAGCACCAACATTAATATTAGGTACTTGTTGCTGTTGAGTAAAGGGAGCCAACACTTGCTCTCCTTCTTCTGGGAAAAGGGGTAAGGCTGATTCCTGAATTCCTAGACTTGCTTTATAAGCTGGGTAAATTTGATTAACAAAATACTCACGCTTTTCTTGATAAGTATAGGTTTGGAAATCTGAACCTGTCATAATAGATTGAATCAGCGGTAAGAGTAAATTCTGATACCGTTGATCAATGATAAATGGACTGGCAAAGACTTCTCCTTCTGAGATAGCCTCTTTACCCTCCAAATGACAGATAGCCACTTTTTTCAATTCCATGTGCCCATAAGCATCTTTTAGCGCTTGAAGTAGCAATTCTGCTTGATAAAAGGTCACATAAGGCAATGATTCTTCAATTGTATGATCAAAGTCCAGGTACTGTTGATCCAGCCCTTCAATAATGCCAAGCAACTCGCTATCATCTTCTGGAGATTTCCCTTCTTCCCAAGTTACCTCAAGAAATAGTTCATCTGTTACTAAGCATTTATTGCTTTTCTTAAAAGGGATAAATGCCATAGCAACCACCTTAACCTTTCACAAAGTTAAAGCACCATTCAACAATACTTGGACCAGCAGAAACAGCAATAATTGCCACTGCGATTGCTACCCAGTGTTTTTTGATTGCAGCTTTAACTTCACGACCACCGAAACCGTAGATTAAACCAGTGACAACAACGGCTAATCCCAAAGTTACAATACCAATTCCTTGAACTTTAGAAATACCTTGTTGAGCTAGTGCATCTGTTTTGGCAAAAGGATCATCCGCATAGACGGTATTCGTCAGGACTCCTGATAAAAAGAGCGATAAACTAAGCAAATACCCTTTGCTTTTAGTCCTCACTTCACTGATAAAATTTGTCAACTTGTTCTTCATAGAAGACCTCCTTTATTTTATTGACATTATTAGTGTAAGGGATAATGAAAATTCCTGCGTTAAGCGGACAAGTCATGGGAAAAAAGTTTTTTTCAGCTGAAAAGAGCATCAACTTCTTCTCCAATTTCTCCTTCAACATCTAGCTGAATTTGTCTCAAATCTTTTCGATGTTGGCTATCTGGTGCCTCTCCCTCAACCCATAGATGAATATTGTAGGTTTGCCTACTTTTATCTAAAGAAAGACTTTTAGCTGAAATAGGGGCTAAAACTTTTCTTTTAATCAAACGCTCTAAGGGACGTGCGCCATTTTTTACATCTGTTCCAACATCAGATAAATACTGAATTAAACTAGGCTCATATGAGAGTGTCATATTTTGATGCCTCATTCTATCTTCAATTTCAGACAAGTTTTTTTCTGCAATCTTTTCAATAATTTCTCGTTCCAAAAGATTGAAGATAAGCTTATTTTCAATACGATTAAGGAACTCTGGTCTAAACTCAGTTTCAAGTTCACTAATCATTGACTTCTCAAATTGTTGCCTATCACGTTCTGTTAAATGCTGGAAACTCCCCTTCAACTCCCATTTATTGATAATCTTTTTGGCTCCAATATTAGTGGTCATTATGACAATAGTATTTTTGAAGCTAATCAAACGTCCTGAACTATCTGTTAAATGACCATCATCTAGCACCTGAAGAAAAAGATCCAGAACTTCACCATCAGCCTTTTCAACCTCATCTAGTAATACAACGCAATAAGGCTTTTGTTTTACAGCCTGTGTCAGCTGCCCTTTTGTTTTCGTTGCACGATTACCAATCAGTTTAGCTGCATCTTCTTTCTCTTTGAACTCAGACATATCAAAACGAATCATAGCATTTTCATCATCAAAGAGCGCTTCAGCTAAAGCCTTTGATAACTCTGTTTTACCAACACCTGTTGGGCCCAGGAACATGAATGACGAAATAGGTTTATTCTCATCTTGCAATCCAGCTTGAGCAATCGTGACAGCATCCACAATAGCATCAATAGCATCCTCTTGCCCCTTGACACGATTCATTAATTTTTCCTTCAGACCATCTAAGCGTTCCTGATCACCTTTTAATATTGTAGTGACAGGAATACCAGTTTTATCCTTCAAGACCTGGGCAATATCCTCTTCTGTAATACTGTCTTTTCCTTCAGCTGAAGCAATGGTTGCTGCTTCATCAATCAAATCAAAAGCTTTGTCTGGCAGAAAGCGATCTGTTAGATAACGAACAGATAAACGTACCGCTTGTTTCACAGCTTCAGAAGAAATTTGAATCCCATGAAATTTCTCATAAATTATTTTGGCCTGATCAATAATGGATATGGCTTGTGGAATGGTGGGCTCTTCTACCATGACTGGTTGCATTCGACGTTCCAAGGCTCTATCAGTCTCTACATAGTTATGAAACTCATCTAGGGTAGTGGCACCAATCAGCTGAATATCCCCACGTGCTAAAACTGGTTTAATCACATTTCCTGCATCGAGGGCTTGACCATCCTGGCTACCTGCACCAACGATAGTATGAAATTCATCTACAAAGAGAAGATTACGGCCACGTGTCGCAACCATCTCTTCAATAATCTTCTTAAACTTGGCAATAAAGCCACCATCTTCTTCACTCATCAAGCTAGAGAGTTCCAGAGAGCGAACTGTTAACCCTTTTAAAGGTTCAGGAACTTGACCACGCATAATAGCAAGCGTTAGGCCTTCCACAATAGCTGTTTTCCCAACTCCAGCTTCTCCTACCAAGATAGGATTATTTTTAGTTCGTCTGAGAAGAGAGATAATGACCGCTTTTACTTCCTTATCACGGCCATAAACTTGGTAATCATCTGATTTTTTAGCAACCTTAGCTGACAAATTATCAGTGTATTTATCAAGATAGGGGGTCTTCAATTCATCGTCCACTTCAATCACTCCTTCCTTTAGCAGTTGCAATCTGATCGGTTAGCTTTTCTTTGATCGCATCAACAAACTCACGTGGATTAATTTTTCCCTCTCCAATCTGAGAGAGGAATAGTTCCCAACCGCCAGTCGTTTCAGGACTCGCAAACTCATTATCATAAAGGTAATGAATTAAGAGATAGGCTTTGTTGGTTGGAAATAGTTGACCTGATTTCTTATTTTTAGTGATATAACCACGGTCTTGAATCGTTTTAAGCGTAGCAGCTCTTGTTGCCTGTGTTCCTAAACCATACTTAGGTAAGATTTCACTGATAAATTGAGCCTCAGTAATTCTCTTAGGTGGTTTTGTCACACCTTCAAGAACCAGTGCCTTCGTTTCTAATTGATCCCCTGTGCGATAATCTGGAAGTTCAACATTACCTTTTAATTTTTGTTTACTAAAAGCGACCCAACCAAAATCAAGCATTTGTCTACCTGCTGCCTTAAAAATCAAGCCTTTATTTTCCAATTCAACAGTTGTAGTGTTGTAACGACAATCAGCGGCAAACATCAAAAGCGTTCTGCGAACAATGGCTTCATAAACTAAACGCTCATCAGGTTTTAAAGTCACTAGGTTAGGAATATTTTCTGTTGGAATAAGGGCGTAGTGACTCGTTTTAGCCACTTTTTCAGGATCAACGTAATTTTCCCTTGGTTCTAAATGAACTGGCTCAAAATGGCAACTGATAGTATCTTGATAACTCTTGATGTAAGTCTTTAGATAATCAAATTCCTCTTCAGTAATAAATCGAGTATCTGTTCGAGGATAAGATAAGTATTTTTTCAAATAAAGACTTTCTACTATCCTTTCTGTTTTGAGAGGTTCAAAGCCCCACCATTTTGCAGCAAGCCCTTGAACATCCGAGAGATTAAATAATGCAGGTGCTGCTTTTTGGTGTTCCGTCATTTCAACTGAAGAGACAATAGAGATCGGACTTAATTGTCGTGAAGTGGCCAGAACTACATCACTATCTGAATACTTCTCTTTATTAGAGAATATCACTCCTGTTTCTTTATCTTCCAACTGTAATTTCCAATACGTTTGGGGTCTAAAATTCTGAATAGCTAAATCATTTTCACAGATTAAACGGACTGCTGGAGTTTGCACTCGACCAACAGATAAGCTATTGCCTTTGCTTCTGGGAAGTCGTCCTTTATTTTGCAGTTCTATCGTTGCTAGAGGTGATAAATTCATTCCTACTAACCAATCTGATTGCGCACGTGCTTCAGCTTCTAAATAGTAGTTATAGGTTTCCATCGGTTCCCTAAGTGCCTGAAAAGCTTTTTGAATAGAACGAGTGGTAACCGAGTTAACCCAAAGACGTTTGGTTACCTTGCTTTTCCCTTCAGGAATATGGGATAAAATCGAATAAGCAATCCGTTCCCCTTCTCTGTCAGAATCTGTACCAATAATCACCTGATCAGCTGCCATAACTTCTTGATAAATCTGCTTAAAGGTCTCTTTAGAATCTTTGTCCTTCTTTAGTGTCTGTTTAAATGAAACATCGACTAAGGGTAACTTATCTAAATCCCAATTATCCTTTGGTAAACCATACTCAAATAAGTGTCCTTCAGCAGCAATAACATGAACTTCATCTGAAAAGTACGGTGTGTGTTTAATTATATGAACTTTTCCTTTTTTACTAGCTGTTCCTAGACTCTCTGCGTAAGCAGCAGCCTGTGTTTCTTTTTCAGCCAAAATGACTGTCACCATATCACTCTTCTCCTTTACTGTTAGTTAATTTCAGTTTAAGAGATAATGGTAATTCTTGCGTTAAGGGGACAAACCATCCCCAGATGATAACTAAAACAGCTATGATACAATTTGTTATATAACTTTTTGTATCATTTTTTGTGTATAAAAAGGTACTCTCAATTGAGAATACCTTTTGTCTTAACGACTTGGCCCTTTGGTAGGGGCTTTAGGAAAATTTGGTCCCTGTCCTCGACTTTTTCCTAATTGATAAGGTTTCGTGTGATGCTCAATTTGCTTGTGCATCTTAGAAACTGTTTTATGGATGCGTTTCAAAGAGTTAGCTAGTTGTTTATCATCTAATCCTTTTAAATTATCGGTCCACTTAGCCATATAATCAATAGCCTTCTCAGTCGTATCTAAACCAAAATGCTTCGAGAGCAAATGACTAGTCATTTCAGCCTCAAGCTCTTTTTGGACTTTAGGCAGCTCTTTATACTGATCTGCAAGGTTAGGATTATGAAGCGTTGCGTGAGCTAGTTCATGAATCGTTGTTGCAATTTTTTCTCCAGGCGTGTTATCTGGATTAATTAAAATTAATTGTTCTCCTGGGAAAAAGGCACCTTTCGCATTTCCTAGAACATGAGCTTCATCTTTCATAATGGAAACACCAATACTTTCAGCATAATCACATAAGCCTTCGAGAACTTCTTTAGTCTTAACCTTATCTGTATTAAAGTTATAATGACGGTTTGGCATAGCTTTTGGATAACTTTCTGGTTTCAAAGTGGTTTGTGACAACTCAAAGACTTTATAAGTCGTAAATCTTGGTTGGCCAGTTTTAGGATCTCTCTCCTGAAATTGACGAACAGGGAGCTTGCCTTCTTTCACCAATTCTTTTTCTTGTGGAGTTGCATCTGAAAACTTTTTATATTTTGGATTCCCTTTATCATTTTTGACGTGATTTCCACTTTCATCTATGACAGGAATCATCCGAACCATCAACGGTCTAAATAATGTTATTTGAGACTTTTCCCCTGACTTAACAGAAAGCCCCTGATGAACAACTTCTTTTGTTTCACCAGTTCTCTTATTAACGTACGTTGCTTTAGTTTGAATAACGTCCTCTGGTTTAATTCCAAGCGCTTCTCCCATTGATTTCCACTGATCATAAGTTGCGACTGCATTTGCACCTCTCCATTGTTCTTGGATAAGCGCAACGTTACGAGGAGAAAGCTGAGGGAATTTACTCATAAATTCTACATACTCCAGCAAGTCTTCAGGGGATTGTGTGTACTCACGAATCTTCTGAAAAGCTCTTTCACTAATATCATAAGCGGAAGCTGTTGCATAGTCGAACGATTCTGCTGAAGAGATATTTTCCTGAGTCCGATAATTAGATGCTTGTCCTCTGTTGTTAGTCAAAAAGGCATCTATCTCTTCCTGCTGATAAAGCCCTTCAGGGGAGTTTCCAGCTCCAATTTGTGAAGCAAGCTGCTCCAGTTCTTTTTTAACTTGAAAATCATTTCCCCAATCACTACCATAAGCTAAATAACCAAGTTTCTGTTCTCCCTGAATAAGTGCCAACGTCCAAGGTGCTTGAATATCCGATAATTGATCAATTTTTACTGGACTATGAACAGTTAGTTCTAATTGATAATCACGGCCAAAATCTTCTTGGTTGGTATAAAGCATCTGACCATCAGGTTGAGGAGCTCCGATTAAATCACCCTCTACTGATAAATTCTCTTGAACTTGGGGAATGGAAGATACTAGAATCTTAGCAGCATCTTCAGCCATAATTTCTTCCACTCGTTGAGCTAATCCAGTTCTTATATCCTGTTTAGGAGACTGAAAATCTTCTCTTGAATCACGTTCTTGTGGTGTTTCTGGTGAAGCTACTGTCTGCTCATTAGCTTCAGCTGCGATATCTTGATTTACTTCTTGATTTTCCAGCTGAGAAAGCACTTCTTCATCAATAGCTGCTAAATTAGGATAATCCTCTAAACGACGATAACCTAGTCCCAAAAGACGTGATACAGGCTGCGTTTCATCGCCAACAGCATAACGGACACCGTCTTTAATCAGGGCGCCACCTGGAGCGTAAATATCAAATGCGATTGGCTGCGTCTGAGAGGCGTCCTGATTAGCCTTGTAAAGCTCTGTGACAAAGTCTTGATAAGAAACAAAGTGAGTCGGTTCAAACGGCCACTGAGGGCTGATTAACCCCTCATTAGAGCCTCTAAGACGAACATGGTAGGTATCGTTATAAATCTGATCCTGTTGCCAGTCTTGATAGAAATTAGAATTTTTATCAACGAGACTCAGCTGGTCGGCAGCATCTACCACAGCGCTAAAGTTTCCTTCATAACTATCAGAAAGTTCATAGTAACGCTCCCAAGCTCTCTTAGATTCTTCAGGAACTTGTAATCCTAACTTTCTAGGATCGCCTACGTTATATGCAGAATCTAATACTTGAGTGAAAAGTTCAGCTGAAATTGGTTCAGGAGTTTGAAGTTTCTCTTCTGTAATTACATCAGGAGAATATCCAAATACTTCTGATAAAGACTCTTGAGTAACTATCGGATAGGCCAATTGATGAGCTTCTTCATCTGATAATTCAAAATCTGGTTGTTGGACAAGATCCCAGAATGACTTCCCATAATTTTCAACAATCTTATTCATCAAAGCATCTAGCTGCTCTTCAGGTGATAATTCACTACCTAAATCAGTAGCAGCAATTTCTATCCTGTTATCATACGAATTTCTCAAGTAATAGGCCCTATAATCTACTCCAGCTCCAGAACGACCAATTCCTATTTCTACTTTATCCATCTGACCAGAGAAGTAGTTTCGTAAACTTTCCAATTGTTGTTGAGAAACTTGTTGATCTATTCTTGTTTGAATTGGTTTTTCCTGCACAAATCCTTGTTCTGTAATTTCGGTTATGGTATTCTGATCAAAAAATAGTGCATCATCACTCAACGCTTCAGAATAACCTAGACCAGCAACAATATCATAGCCATTAACCTGAATGTTACCAAACTCACTCATTACCTCTAATTTTTGTTTAGGGGTGGCACCTGCGGATTCAAAAACATCTAATAATTCTTGATGATACTCTGGATCTCTAGCCAGCCATTCTTGGCCTTCTGTAGTTTGTAAATAAGCAGAACCAGCTTCCAACAAACTATCAATATCTGAATAGTCTTGATGATTGAAGCTATAAGAGGAAACATTCATTGATTGATCATTTATATCACGAGATTCTTCATATTGTCTATTCTTTAAAATAGAAAGCATCTCCTCACCATCGTCTTTTACATAGTTTTTATTTATGTCAATCTGTTCTATCAAGCCACCTTTCTCTCGAAAAATACCTAAAATTTCATTTTTTCTAGCTTCTTGTAGCTCTACCCTCAAAACTTGTCTTGCTTTAAATACTGACACAGGAACTGTTCCATCTTCGGTATTCATACGGAATAAAAGCATCAAATCACTATCGTCTGACTTGATTAGACTATCAAAACGTCCTTGGTATCTAGGAATATCTTGTAGATCATCAAAATAAAATGAATCTGTCTGTAAAACAGTTTCTAAGTCAGGAAGAACTTTAATTTTATCAAATGGAGATTCTGTGTTTTTTAAACGAATATCGTCATAACTAAGTTCCCCACCATTAGCAAAATCATGCAATATTTTCCCAGGTGTTGCAGCATCACCAATAATTTTTAGGCCAGTTAGATGCAGAAAATTCTCTTCTAAAAAGTTTACCTGCACTAAACTACCATCTGATGTAAAGTAATGGACTGTACTATTTGCCAACTCGTTTAAATAGAATTGAGCCGCTTCTTGAATATCTATCCCTCTTCTATTTAATTTACCCAAATTATAAGCATCAATAGACTTTTCATACTTTGTTTTTCTTGACTTAAAGCCATCTTTTATGCTAAAATTTAGATACTGAGAGGATACAGTAGGACGACTGGTAACAGAGCGTTCAAAGGTACTTGTTTCAAGTACGGGTGAGGTGCTACCTTCAGCTTCGGGCTGTAAAGAACCCTTGCGTTGATACATCCTCTCGTTTTTTTGTTGCTCTGAAACAGCCTGCTCCTGAGTCCTCTCAGGAGCTTTCTCTTGTTGGATTATCGTTAAAATTTGTTCATCAAGTTGCTTTATCTCCTGTCTGACATATTGTGAATTATCTGCAAAGTGAGCATCTAATTTCAGTGAACTACGTTTGGCAAATAGTTGATCCAACTCAGAGGTGATGAATGCGCCCCGATTACGCTCAAGTTCCCACCATTGAGGAGTGTGCCCTAGGAATTGAGTTACCTTATTTTCTAGTTCCTGTTCCCATTCACGATGTAGTGTACGGATATCTTTTAGCTGCACTTCCTTTTTTTGTTGCTCTGAAACATCCTGCCCTTGATGAACCTCAAGAGGCTTTTCTGTTTCCTCAGATGAAGAAACCACCTGTTCTGGTGATGTCGTAACGTCTTCTACCACTTCAGGAGTGATGATAATTGACTCATCTCTCAACTGCTGGAGAATCGTTTCATACGTTTCTGGAGATATTTCAACCGTTCCATTTTTACCATTTAGGTATTCTAACAAGTGGTAAGGCACCAGCTGATCATAATAGTCTGTATTATCAGTTACAATATCATTAGCAGGATAGCTGATAACATTCCAGGTATCACGCCCTAGAGACCCTAGTGGGTCCGTGATGCCTTTACCCCAATTTTCAGCTGTCAGGCTATTTAATCGACGATTGAGATTATAAGCACTAATAGCTACTTCTTCTGAAAAGACTGTCGAGGTACTTGAGCGTCCTAAATCCTTTTGAAGACCTTTTAAAAGGTCGTACATCTGATTTTGTTCAGGTGTCCCTTTTTCTTTAAAACGATCAATATTAGTATCATTGATTGACTCAAAGAAAGCTCGATGTTCTTTTAAGCCTTCCATTGCTTGAGGTTTTAACTGCTGCATCGGATGACTCCATCCAGTATAGTTGACCAAGGTATGGAAATAGGCTTCATCTGAAAGTGTAATTCTCAAAGCACCAGCTTGAATTTGATTTTGAACTGCTTCTGATAGTCTTTCTTGATTAGCTTTAAAAGTATCATAGGGTACTTGAGCACGATCTGAAGTTGAAGTTATATTAGCAAGATTTTCAAATAGGACACCTTGTTCTTCACTCCTTGTTTGATAAGATTCCATACCATCAGACAGACCCAAAAGTTTATGTTGTTTTAAAGCATCGTTCCAGTCTGTCTTATCTTGCCCTGGTTGTAAATCTGGTAAATCCTCATTAATAGTAGCTCCCTTTTCTCTCAGAGAGTCAATAAAATTATGCCCACCAGTATCATTATCTACTGCAAGAGTGATCCAGTTTGCATGTTTTCCATCTGTAAAGAAATTATTGTCAATAGCTGTCTGTAATCCTTCTGCTAATTGATCATGAGTCCAACGAAGCGGACGACCTGAAATATCTGCCTGAAGCTGTACTAAATGCCTTCCTACCACAGATTCTTTCAAGCCGTCCATCGATATTAATCTGACATCTTGTAGTTTTTCTTTATTCAATTCATAGTAAGACATCAAATCAATAGCACTTTCTGCAAAGATAAGGCGATTAGGTTGCCCAATATCAACGTGCATACCAGTAATACCATCTGAATTTCTGACAATATTCTTAGCATATCCACGTTCTGGCCACTTCTCCCAGTTCTCTTCAATCCCTTGCAGAGTTGCCCCTGCGATCTCACCTGAGAAATCAAATGACTTAAAAACAACAACAGGTTCAATACTACCATTGACTTTAGCATTAGCTTGAGCTAAAACTCCCTTATCAAGAAAGAAATCAATTGTTTCATCTGATAGACTACGTTGTTCTTTTAGATAGGTTCTAGCTGCTTCAAACGGCTGCTCATAAGGCTCAAGATAGTAGGAAAACGGTTCTTGTACCCTCTCAACAACTGTATATTCTTTAAAACTGCCATCATTTAAGTAATCAATTGCCTGATTGAAGTTCACTTCTTTCATCGTTTCAACAAGTGAGATAACATCCCCGCCTTGGTGTCGTGAAAACCAGTTCCACATATTTTTATCAGGCGAAATAACCATAGAATCATGTTCTTTCCAGCGGTAATCTCGTCCTAAACGCACCAATTCCATGTTCAGTTCACTAGCAACATCTAAAATATCACGAGACCGAGCATATTCTACCCTCTCTCGACGGCTTTTTCCACGTGAAGATGGCTGTTGTGTGTGTTCTTCTGCCATAAAAACTCCTTTCCTTTACTAGAAACACTCATATTTTGGTTGATACGGTGTCATTTCAGAAACAACAAATATTTCTCTTGGTAATTGAATGAGATCACCTACTGAAAAATGCTCAAATTCTTCTGGATTATTTTGATAGTCCAATTCCAACTCCAAATCACCATTCTTTCCTTGTCCAGCAAAAAGAATTAGTTTTTGAGTATCATCAATAGACTTGACTAGCCAGTCAGCATCGAAGTCAAATTCCTCTTCAGAAACGCTTGGAAATTGTAGCATGCTCACCACCTCCTTCCTGTACCTACAGTTACTTCTAGTCTAAGAGATAATGGAAAATCTTGTGTTAAGGGGACAAATCACAGGAGATTTTTAAGCTTAAAAAAGCCATTGATAATCCATCAATGGCTGATTAACGCTGAGCTTGTCTGCGTTCTTCTTGCTCTTCACGTTCATCACTTCTAGCACGTTCCATAAGTGCTTTTTTATTTGCTTGTTGAGAACGATTCAGTGATGATGACAATTGACGCATGAAGTCCGTATCCAACTTTATAGGCCCTTGAGACTGTTGTAGTTGTGTTTTTTTGGTAACTTTGCGTTCTTGTAATTGCTTAAAAACTGTTTGTGCAATCTGGCTTTGACTATCATCTGTTGGTTGCAATTTCTCATATAACCGTTTTAATTCAGAGAATCCTTTGGCATTAGCTACTCTCATTTCTTTTATCGCTGCTTCATCCGATAGTTGACTTATCTGCTGGTTTCTATTGTTGATCTGGTATTTCAACTGAAAAATAGAAATATGAGTCTGAAGCTCCTCTACATAATCTCGTTTTGTCGTTGGTCTTCCTCTTAGAAGCGTTAAAATATTATCATCTTGAATCTGATTAACCAACCCCATCTCAGCCCTAAGTTGTCTAATAGGAAGCTGTATAACTCCAGGAGTGGCCTTTGAAACAGGAAGTGAAACACTATCTTCAAACTGGCTCTTCAATCGCTCTTTCAAGAGTTTATCATCTTCTGAAAGCTTAAAATTAGGAGTCAATTGTAGTTCAATTGCTCTCAATTCTTGTATTAAGGATTGCTTTTTAAAATCCACAAATGGCTGATCGGATGCTAAAGGTTGTATCTGTTCTAGAAGCTTTTGACGCACCTGTAATTCTTTTTGACTCGCCTCTAGCATACTGAGTTTTAACGCATATCGGAAAGTCCCTAACTCACGACGTTCCTTTTCAGAGAGTGTTGATTTTGACTTAGCAGCATCCACTAACTCTTTGAGATCGCTTGATGATAATAAGGACAAGTCTTTTAGAGTCAAGGTTTTCAGCTGAATATTTTCTGTTAGCTGATTAACATCATAAACATAATCTGACACAAATTCTGGCTTACCAATCCCCTTACCAGTTTTATCATAGGCTTCATAGACTGGCTTTATGATTTCAAGAGGGTGTTCCCCTGCTTTTACGGAATAGCCTAATTTTTGCCAAGCTTTCAAGCTTTTAACAACACTCGCTTCAGGATACTGTTCTAGAATTTTCTGCTGGTTCAAGATAGAAAAATGATCCAAATTTTTTTCCAGCTGAGCGTTCTGTATCTGTGGTGCAGCTTCTTTAAACGATCGTAAGATATTATTGGCCAATCGCTCCCGTAAATCCATCACACGGCGTGCCATATGATGTTCTAAATCATATCCTTTTGACTCTGCAAGCGTTCTGATAGTTTGTCCATCAACTTTACGTAGTTTTTCATAGACTTGATTTTTTTCAGCTGAATAGACACCCTCATAGGTCTTAAGAAACTCTCTAGTTTCTTTCAAAAATTCTTGATAGGCAACACTACCTTCATTTTTTAGATAGGAGTCTAAATAGCGATCCAGAAAGAACTTACTAACCGCAAAATCTCTAGCATTAGATCCATAGCGCCATTTCTTATTAAGAGGCAAATGATTATATGCTTGTTCCAAAAAATTTTTTTCAGCTGAAGAAGTGATTTTATCTTCCTGGTAAACAGAGGTTATTAAATCTGCTTTGAGGTTAGCTAAAATCTGTTCTTTTCTGAGAATGTTTGATCGTGTTTCCTCTTTAAGTAAGCCGTGATAAACACCGCTTTTAAAACGATTAATTGTTTTTTGAGAGAAGTTTCCTTTGTACTCCATCCGTCCACGTGGCCGATAGAATATTTTTTCACGGTTAGATTCTACTTCTGAAAGACCAAAGTGAATATGGATATTGTCTGTGTTTAGATGAATATTTCCCCACCAAAATGCAGAATCTGAAATGCCTTCTTTCTGAATTAGGGTTGGCATCATGTCACGCATAGCAGCCTTAATTGCTTTTTGATCAACTTGGCCAGTTGCAACATCATACAATCCCTGCTCAGCAAGAAAAGCATTATCAAAAGAAATGACACCCTGCCAAAGAAGCGAACCATTTTGATAAGCTGATTCCAACTTGTTTTTTAGGTCGTTTAATCGACGTTTTTGGAGATAGTCTGCTTCCTGAGTAAAGACAGCTGTTATTTCTTCTGATTGGTTTTCTGTTGCATATGATCGGTTCATATAATCAATGTATTCCTTGAAATTCAACTGAGTTTCAGGGACAGCTTCCTGAATACGAGTCATCTCGTCTTCAGTCAATCCTTCAATCATTTGCCTGTTCGTTTCCAAGGACAATTCTTCGTCAATTTTGACAGCTTCATCACGATTTGTATAATCCACATATTGACTATTAGCCTCTGTGTATTGAAGCATAAATGTAATATTAGGACTTGACGATACATTCATCACTTATGCTCCTCTCTTAATCAAAATAGCCCATCTTTTCTTAATTGAACATAATCTTTCAGGAGCGGTTGGAGCTCTTCAGGCTCAACCTTAAAGTCTTTAAACCATGGCCCAGATTGAGAAACATGCAACTCTTTTTCTACCATTTGTCAAGTCTATCAAGGCTTTAAGCAAAAAAATAAAGCATAACAGTAACTATTTTGAGGCTGCTACCTTATTTTTGTCACTAATTTAGCTATAAAAGGGCATGACAAAATGACACCTTATCTAGTATTTTTTGAAATAAGGTGTTACAATGATAGAGCATAAACAGTTTTACCGATTTTGGGTTGAAGC
>NZ_KB904458.1 GCF_000380105.1 Streptococcus orisratti DSM 15617 | reverse complement strand
ATTTATCCCAAAAATTTTTGGGCGCATAGCTCAGCTGGTTAGAGCGCACGCCTGATAAGCGTGAGGTCGGTGGTTCGAGTCCACTTGTGCCCATAAATAGAGTGGAGAATTACTCAAGAGGCTGAAGAGGACGGTTTGCTAAATCGTTAGGTCGGGTAACTGGCGCAAGGGTTCGAATCCCTTATTCTCCGTCTATGTGAAAACGAGATTATCTTTTGATATCTCGTTTTATTTTTACTTTTTTCTTGATTTGGCTAGGTAGTATTTTAATTTTACTACTATTTTTTATAAAGTTTGGGTGGCACATGAAGCAAACGAGATTTTATCGTATTCTTTTTTTCTTAGTTATGATTTCTATTTTTGGAGTAATGCTTATTTTTTTCTTTTTCCGAAATCCTTCTTTCTTGGGGAATCTTTCTTCGCCTGTTAGTGGAATAATATCCAAAGTTGATAATATTCTTTCTACTCCTTTTCGCTTTGCTCTCTCTATAGGTGATGATGTAAAGGAGTTGTTGGATACTTATAAAGAGAATGAAGAGTTAAAATCAGAAATATCCGATTTAGAAAATCAACAAGAAGAGTTACAACGTGTAATGGATGAAAATGAAGCTTTAAAGGCTGAAATTTCTACTTCTGATTCTTTCACAAATCCTGTTAATTTGATCGCACAAGTGATTGTAAGAAGTCCTGTTTCATGGTACGATAGTTTAGTTGTTGGTGTTGGAAGTAGCTATGGTGTTAAGAGCGGAATGTTAGTTACTTCTAATGGAGGATTAATTGGGAAAATTTCCTCTGTTTCCTCTCAGTCTTCTAATGTAGAGTTACTATCTTCTAGCGAAAAAATTAATATTCCAGTTAAAATTTCTACGGGTAACTCTTTCATTTACGGGTTATTAACCTCTTTTGATAAATCCACTAGTCAATATGTTGTTTCTCAAGTAAATTCTTCTGAAAAGATTGAGGCAAATGCCCAAGTTTTAACAAGTGGGTTAGATGGAGAAAGTGTAAGTGATGTTATAGTAGGGAATGTTAGTAAGGTTGATGATGCATCAGATACACTTAATCGGAAAATTTATGTGACACCAAAAGTTAACTTTGATGCAGTTAGGTTTGTAACAATTGTAGGTGATTAAATGCGTTTGTTGAAAAATGAATTTTTCTTAGGTCTGTTACTTTTTTTTCTAATGCTGATTGATGGACAAGTGTCTTTTTTAGCCAGTATTTTGACGGAAAATAAAATTTTCATCACTTCCCATTTGTTTTTATTAGCAGCCTTATTTTATTCTAGTGGGAGAAAAAAGATAATTTCCGTTAGCATTATTCTTATTTTAGGAATTTTGTATGATTTTTATTATCTTAACCATTTTGGTATCATGTTATTGATATTATTTGCCTTTTTTATGTTAGCAAGAAAGATTTCCTATGTATTTTTAGAATCCTTTTTTCCAAGTTTATTCATTTTTATCATTTTATTGTTCTTAGTTGACTTGCTAACATATTTTTTAGCTGTTTTTTATAATATTACTAATTTTGACTTAATGAATTATGTTACTTTTTCAATTGCTCCATCGCTTGTTTTTAACTCATTTTTGTTTCTAATAGCGCGTAATGGGTTAAAAAAAATCTTTTTAGACAAGTAGTTTACGCTTTCAAAATGGAATTGTAATAATTGCGTAATGTTAACAGTTTAATTTTTTGGTAAAATAATAAATGTCTTATCGAAAAGGAGTCGTTTTATATATATGAAAAAAAGAATTTTATCAGCAGTTTTGGTAAGTGGTGTTACACTTGGAACTGTTGCTACACAAGTTAGTGCGGATGATTTTGATAGTCAAATCTCTGCTAAAGATGCTGTAATTTCAAATCTTACGGCTGATCAAGCTGCAGCCCAAGCTCAGGTTTCTTCTATTCAAACCCAAGTTTCTTCTCTTGAAGATCAGCAAGCTGAATTAGAAGCTGAAAATGCTAAATTGGAAGCTGAGTCACAAAAGCTTAATGAAGAAATTCAAGCATTATCAAGCAAAATTGTTGCACGTAATGATTCGCTTAAAAAACAGGCGCGTAGTGCTCAAAAATCAGGGACTGCTACCAGTTATATCAACACGCTTTTAAACTCTAAATCTGTGTCTGATGCGATTAACCGTGTTGTGGCTATCCGTGAAGTTGTTTCTGCAAATGAAAAAATGTTGGCTCAACAAAAGGCTGACAAGGCTTCTATTGAGGAAAAACAAGCAGAAAATCAAAAAGCAATTAATACAGTCGCTGAAAACTCAGCAATCTTAGCTGATAATAAAGCTGCTTTAACAACTAAGCAAGCAGAATTACAAGTTGCACAATTAGAATTGGCATCTCAATTGGCTACTGCGGAAGAAGAGAGAGCAAATCTTGTTTCTCAAAAAGCAGCAGCAGAAGAAGCTGCACGCCAAGCAGCAGCAGCGGAAGCAGCAGCTAAGGCTCAAGCAGAGGCGGAAGCTAAAGCTCAAGCAGAATCAGTTGCAGCAGCTCAAGCAGCAGTACAAGCACAAGAAACTGTTACTACTGAAACAACAACGGTTCAAACACCGAGTGTGCAAGCAGAATCATCTGCTCAAGCTAATACTTCCTCAACACAGTCAACCGCTTCGTCAACTACTAGCTCACCAACTGTGACTCAATCAACTACGACAGCGGCTACTACAGTTTCATATTCGACTTCAGGAAATACTTATCCTGTAGGTCAATGTACTTGGGGTGTCAAGTCATTAGCTAGCTGGGTTGGTAACAACTGGGGAAATGCTAATCAATGGGGTGCTAGTGCTGTAGCTGCTGGTCATTCAACAGGCTCAACTCCCGCTGTTGGTGCAGTTATTGTTTGGCCATATGATGGTGGTGGTTATGGTCACGTTGCTTATGTAACATCAGTATCTGGTTCAAATATTACTGTCATGGAATCAAATTATGCTGGTAATATGTCTATCGGAAATTATCGTGGTACTTTTAATGTTAATTCATCAGGATCACATTACTTTATTTACCAATAATATCAAACGACGAGGCTAAAACCTCGTCGTTTTGAGTTTAAATCATTTTATTTTCATTGAAAAAATGCTCAAAAAACGTTAAAATGGTATAGGATTAAAACTTTGGAGGAAATCATGTCTTATTCTGATTTAAAATTGTTTGCCCTCTCTTCAAACAAAGAATTGGCACAAAGAGTTGCTGATACAATGGGCATCCAACTTGGTAAATCAACTGTTCGTCAGTTTTCTGATGGTGAGATTCAAGTTAACATTGAGGAGTCTATTCGAGGACATCATGTTTTCATTTTGCAATCAACGAGTTCACCGGTTAATGATAACCTGATGGAAATTTTAATTATGGTGGATGCCCTCAAGCGTGCCAGTGCTGAAAAAATTAGTGTTGTTATGCCTTACTACGGCTACGCTCGTCAAGACCGTAAGGCGCGTTCACGTGAACCGATCACATCTAAATTGGTTGCAAATATGCTTGAAGTTGCAGGTGTTGATCGTCTATTGACAGTAGATCTTCATGCGGCACAAATTCAAGGTTTCTTTGATATTCCTGTTGATCATTTGATGGGGGCACCATTGATTGCGGATTATTTTGATCGTCACGGGTTAGTTGGAGATGATGTCGTTGTTGTTAGTCCTGACCATGGTGGTGTTACACGTGCACGTAAGTTAGCACAATTCCTCCAAACACCAATTGCTATTATTGATAAGCGACGTAGTGTGACAAAAATGAACACTTCCGAGGTGATGAATATTATTGGTAATGTAAAAGGGAAAAAGTGTATTCTGATTGATGACATGATTGATACGGCTGGAACAATTTGTCATGCAGCAGATGCTTTGGCAGAAGCGGGTGCGACAGCTGTTTATGCTTCCTGTACACACCCAGTTCTTTCAGGGCCTGCACTAGACAATATTCAAAAGTCAGCTATTGAAAAATTAATCGTTTTGGATACTATTTATCTTCCTGAAGAGCGTTTGATTGATAAGATTGAACAGATTTCAATCGCTGATTTGATTGCGGAAGCTATTATCCGTATTCATGAGAAGCGTCCATTGTCACCGTTGTTTGAAATTGGAAAAATTGGTTAATATTGAAAAGGAGCGACTCTGGGGTTGCTCTTTTTTGTGATGAGGTTTATAGTCTATTTATAAGTGCTCTGTAAAATTCCCATCATATTATCTGTTTTGTAAAGGTAAAAAATTAATAAATCAATCCAAAACGAAGTCTTATCTTAACTTATCTGTTTGGTGGGTATGATTTATACTGATTAAAAATCAGAAATAGCTACCTGGAAGTGATTGGATATATTCAAAAATGAACAATTACACGATTGATGGAATCTTTTGTCACGGTAAAAGGGTATGATTCGTGATGATAGTTATAAGTTTGTTATTTTTGATTTTGGTTGAGTATTGGGAAGTTAGGGATAAGAACTTATCCACAAGTGCATAAGTTTTTGCGGATTTCCTCTGTGGATAAATCACAAAAGGACTGGTAATTGTCAGAATTTTGTGTATAATAGAGTTACTTAATCTTTGAGGTGATAATATGAATTTAGTCAATCGTTTTAATAAAAATTTAGATCAAATCGAAGTTTCTTTGATCCGCCAATTTGATCAATCAATTTCTGATGTTCCAGGAATTATGAAATTAACTTTAGGAGAACCTGATTTTACGACTCCTGATCATGTTAAGGAAGCGGCAAAAGCAGCCATTGATGCTAATCAGTCACATTATACTGGGATGGCTGGCCTACTTGAATTGCGGAAGGCTGCGGCAGCTTTTGTTCGTGATAAGTACAATCTTAGTTACGATCCCGATAATCAAATTTTAGTGACAATCGGTGCAACTGAAGCTTTATCAGCAACTTTAACTGCTATTTTGGAACCTGGAGATACTGTTTTACTTCCTGCTCCAGCTTACCCGGGTTACGAACCTATTGCCAATCTTGTTGGTGCATCAATTGTGGAAATTGATACAACAGCCAATGATTTTGTCTTGACCCCTGATATGTTGGAAAAAGCTATTATTGAGCAAGGAGATAAGGTAAAGGCTGTTCTCTTAAATTATCCAACCAATCCAACTGGTGTGACCTATTCACGGGAACAAATTAAGGGTTTGGCAGAGGTGCTCAAGAAATATGAAGTCTTTGTGGTATCTGACGAGGTTTACTCTGAGTTGACCTACAGCCCTGCCCCGCATGTCTCCATTGCTGAATATCTACCAGAACAGACTATTCTTATCAATGGACTATCCAAATCACATGCTATGACCGGCTGGCGAATCGGTTTAATCTTTGCTCCAGCTAACTTTACAGCGCAGCTGATTAAGAGTCATCAGTATTTGGTAACAGCTGCAGCAACTATGGCTCAGTTTGCTGCAATTGAAGCATTATCAACTGGTAAAGATGATGCTTTACCAATGAGAGCAGAATATATTAAACGTCGTGATTATATTATTGATAAGATGTCTGCACTTGGTTTTAAGATTATCAAACCAGATGGTGCTTTCTATATTTTTGCTAAAATTCCAGCAGGATATGAGCAGGATTCGTTCAAATTCTGTCAGGATTTTGCTCGTGAAAAGGCTGTCGCTTTCATTCCAGGCGTAGCTTTTGGGAAATATGGGGAAGGCTACGTGCGTCTGTCTTATGCGGCCAGCATGGAAACTATCAGCACGGCTATGGACCGCCTAAAAGCATTTATGGAAGATCATGCAAATTAGAGAAACAAGTGGACTGATTCTCTATAATCGAAATTATCGTGAAGATGATAAATTGGTAAAGATTTTTACAGAAACAGCTGGAAAGCGAATGTTTTTCGTGAAACATGCAGGAAAGTCAAAACTGTCTTCGGTCATTCAACCATTGACAGTTGCCGATTTTATTCTGAAAATTAATGATGATGGACTGTCCTATATTGAAGATTATAGGGATGTGGAGGTTTATAAGAAGATTAATGCAGATTTATTTACTCTATCTTATGCTTCCTATGTCGTCGCCTTGGCAGATGCGGCACTTGTAGATGCTGTGTCGGATCCTCAACTCTTTGTTTTTTTGAGAAAAACTTTGGAATTAATGGATCAGGGGCTTGATTATGAAATCCTGACCAATATCTTTGAAATTCAACTATTGGAACGATTTGGTGTCAATCTGAATTTTCATGACTGTGTCTTTTGTCACCGTGTGGGCTTGCCCTTTGACTTTTCTCATAAGTACTCGGGCTTGCTTTGCCCGCAACATTATGAAAAAGATCAACATCGTAGTCACTTAGATCCCAATGTTCCGTATCTTTTGGATCGTTTTCAGAATATTTCTTTTGAAGAATTACAAAGCATTTCCATAAAACCTGAAATGAAAAAGAAACTACGCCAGTTTATTGATGATTTGTATGAGAACTACGTTGGTTTGCATCTTAAAAGTAAAAAATTTATTAACGATCTGGGAAAATGGGGAGACATTATGAAGAAGTGAGAAAGCCTTTACTATTGTGAAGGTTTTTTCGTTTAATCCGACACTTTTTACCAAACTTGTCGTTCAAACTTCTGGTTGCATTGGTTATACTGATAGCATAAAGAGAAGGAGGTTTGCTTGATGTCACTTATAGAAGCAAATGAAAAAATAGCAGAAAAAGTTGTCAATGCCCATAAAGTTGTTGAAAAAACAGTTGTTAATGGGTATAAAGTAACAGAGACGGCAGCCGTAAATAGTTTCACCATAGTATCAGATAAATTTATTGGGAAATTTTTACCAAAGATAATGAAACGCTTGAGGAAGCTAAGGCACGTCTACAAGTTTCAGCAATAGCATCTAAAGAACGGTCAAAAGCCAAGCATGATGCTCATGCCAAACACGTTGTTAAATAGCTTACATATTATCAAAGTAGGTAAATAAGAGTAAAGATAAAACAAAACATTTGTTTTTAACTTTTCCAGATTTTATATTAGAGAAAGAGAATGAAAGATGAAAAAAAGAGATTTTATTGTGTTGATTGCTTATACGGTTAGTTTGCTTGTTTTGGCTTTAGGAATGTGCCTTTATACACTGCCAGAGTGGGGAATGCCATCACTGGGAATGCCTTTATCTATTTTAGGGCTTGTTTTAGTTGTCGTATCATGGATTCTTCAGAGACGATTATCAGGAAAAGGAGCACCAAACTTAGATCTTAAGTTGACAGCAAAAGTTCTTTACTGTGTCTTTGCCTTGTTAGTATTTGGTGGAGGATTTGCCTTAGTCACAGCTGGAAATTTTGTCCTTGGGGTTATCCTTGGTTTCATTGGTCTTATCTTAATTATCGGCATTATTCCAGTTGCTGTTGGTTTGAAAAATTAAAAAGAACCTGAGTAAATAGCTCAGATTCATTTATTAGAGTTCGTGTTTATATTCCAGTACGAATGCTGGAATACAAATACGAATTTTTTGATCTCTTGAGTTCTTACGAACTCATTTTTTTAAGATTTTTTTGTGCTTGATTAATCATTAGTAAAGCGAGGACATTGATAATAAGAAAAATGGCAATACCTGTTATAAGTGATGTTGTGGTCCAATCTAACTCATTTTTAGTGTTAAATGTCTGAAGCATAATGGTTTGAAGCGTAAAAACAGAAAAAAGGGAAGAAGTGAGACTGACATATCGACTTGCGACTAATAGTGGGTGTTTTAATTTTCGGGATTGGATAGTATTGATAAAAGATGTGATAGCAATGGTAAAAGTATAGACTGCCATAGCAATAGCGTAATTAGTGCCACTATTGAGATGATATTTTTGGCTAATGACTAAAATAATTGTTGCCACCAGGGCAAACGAAACAGCAGAAATGAGATAAGCCACTAACCGATAGGTACGCCAAGCACGTGATAAATCCTCGCGATGTTTACGGAAAGAGTAACCAAGAAAAGATTTTTGCAATGCTAAGATAGCATGGTAAAGAGCGACAGTAAAGTACCAAGGAGAGTGATTGTAACTACCAACAGCAATCATTGCCAAGCAGTAAATCAGATTAGTAGCAAGTCCTGTTAAAATAGACAGGCTACTGGTTAGCCAAGGGTTTTGCAAGAAAGCTACTTTTCGTTTTTTGAGGCTAATCCAATAAATAAAACAGATGACAAAATAGGCAGTTCCAATACCGGAAAGTGTGTTCGTGATATAGGCGAACATGCTGTCTTCTTCAAAGACCATTGTTCCTAAATAAGAAAGAACAAAAATAATTATCAGTAATAGGACAATTAGTTTCCATGATGGTTTTAAAAAATTGGATTTCGATAAGGGGTCTTGTTTTGTTTTCAGCTTGCTAGTAGTCATTTATTCTCCTTAGGAATACAAGTTTGGATAATATCAACTATTTCTTCAATTGGCTCTGTGCAGTCGTTACGCAACCAGCGGGAAATAATCTGAGTGATACCTGCCATGAAAAAGCTAACCATGTAAGCGATACGTATAGGGTCTGTAACACCGTGAGCATGAAATCGGGGAGTAAAAATAGTAGCGACAAGACTGTCAAAACGATCTTTATGTTGGAAATCGTGCTCATGACTGAGATAAATACGGTAGATTTTTTGGTGATCTTTTACAAAGGTTAGATATGGAACAAGATAGGCATCTCCCACTAAGTCTGCCTTTTCATCTGACTTATAATTTGTTTGATAGTGCTTGAATTCAGATCTGAAAAGGCTAGTGAGGTATTGATAAGCATCCTCTAGCAAATCTATTTGGTTGTCATAGTAACTGTAGAAAGTAGAACGGTGGACACCAGCTTCTTTACAAATTTGACTGACAGAAATACGTTCAAATTCTTTTTCATCCAAGAGAAGAATAAGTGCTTGTTGTAATTTTATTTTAGCAGACTCAGCCACTGTAAATACCTCGTATCTTTTTAGTGTTAGTTTACCGAAAAAACTAGATTTTTTCCAGATTCCGACAAAATTACTAAAATTTGTCGTGGTTCAGTAATTCCCTGCTTGCTATACTTATATTATCAATTTTGAAAGGGACTTTCACATGGATAATACTTTAGATTCTAAAAAATGTACTTTAATTTTTCTTAGCTTGGTGGTTTCTTGTATTTCAGCAACTATTATGTCGACAGCTCTTACAACAAGCCTTACCCTCAATTTTAACCGATCTATCACGCAATTATTGGGGTAGTGGCTCACAAGCGGTTATTCATTGGTTATGGCAATTGCCATGCCTTTGTTGGCTTTTTTGATTAATACTATTCCCACAAAGCGTCTTTATCTTTTTTCGTTGGGGATTTTTCTTTTAGGCGTCCTTATTGCCTTTTTTGCACCTACCTTTCCTATCTTAATGGCAGCTCGAGCCTTGCAAGCTATTGGAAATGGTATTATGACATCAATGGCTCAGGTTGTCTTGCTCACGATTTATCCACCAGAAAAACGTGAGGTATCATGGGCTGGTATGGTCTCTCAATTAGTGCAGCTCCTGTCTTGGCTCCGACACTATCTGGCTTGATTGTTGATAGTATTGGATGGCGCGCCATTTTTGGTCTAACGGCAATTGTCATTGCTGCGTCAACTTTATTTGCTTTGCTTATTTTTAACAATGTTCTTTCAGTTTCAAAACAATCCTTTGATATTCCCTCTTTTTTACTTAGTAGTTTAGCATTTGCAGGTTTGACACTGGGAATTGGGAATTATGGCACAGTAGTTTTCTGGAGTTTCCAAGTCGTCGGCCTCATTTTTTTAGGAATTGTATCTGGGGTAGCTTTTACTTACAGGCAACTTGATTTAGAAAGAGCCTTTCTTAATATTAGAGTTTTCAAGAGTAAGGCTTTCACAGTTAGCGTTTGTGCTTCTATTTTACTCTATATGGTGATGATGGGATCATCTGTTATTATGCCTTTATATGTTCAAAGTTTGCTTGGTTATTCAGCTACAATATCAAGTTTTGTGGTGCTTCCTGGCTCACTGGCGATGGCAATTGTCAGCCCCTTTGCTGGAAGAATTTTTGATAGATTAGGGATTAAACCTTTATTATTATTGGGGTTAATTTGTCTTGTTATTTCCACATTGGGGATGTTTTATATTTCAAGTGCAACTCCTCTTTGGTTACCCGCTTTCTACAATGTTGTTCGCTCAATTGCCATTGGTTGTCTCATGATGCCTTTAGTGACTTGGGGAACTAGTCATATCGCTTCCCAGTTTACAGCAGATGGGACCGCTCTATTAACCTCTCTTCGTACTGTTGGTGGTGCCATTGGATCAGCTGTTTTTGTGAGTTTGATGAGTACCTTAGCTACAGCTAACAGTTTGATGGGACAAATTCAAGGGTTGAATCGTGCTTTTCTCTGTATGACCTTTGTGGCAGTACTTTTACTTGCTCTTGGTCTCTTCTTTGTAAAAGGAGAAAAAGGGGATACGAATTCCCTATCTTAGAGAATAGTTCTTCGGTCAAATCATTAAAAAGCTCTGCAATTTTTCAAAAAATGAAAAAATTCCAGATTCGTGCTATAATAAAGCCATTAATTCATTAAGTAAGGAAGTTTGATATGAAAATTATTGCAGTAGATGCTATGGGTGGGGACCACGCCCCTCAGGCAGTGGTAGAAGGTGTCAATCAAGCCTTGGCTGCTTTTCCAGACATTGAAATTCAACTTTATGGTGATGAGGCAAAAATTAAGCAGTATCTAACGGCGACAGAACGTGTTAGCATCATCCATACAGATGAGAAGATTAACTCTGATGATGAGCCAGCAAAGGCTATTCGTCGTAAGAAAAAAGCTAGCATGGTGCTGGGTGCTCAAGCTGTCAAAGAAGGACAGGCTGATGCTGTTGTTTCGGCAGGCAATACAGGTGCTTTGTTAGCAGCAGGTCTCTTTGTTGTTGGGCGTATAAAAGGTGTTGACAGACCTGGACTTATGTCTACGCTACCAACACTTGATGGTAAGGGCTACGATATGTTGGATTTAGGAGCTAATGCTGAAAATACAGCTACTCATCTCCATCAATATGCTGTGCTAGGATCTTTTTATGCTAAAAATGTGCGCAATATTGACAGGCCGCGTGTTGGCCTGCTCAACAATGGTACAGAAGATACAAAAGGAGACCCCCTACGCAAGGAGACGTATGCTTTATTGGCAGCAGATACTTCCCTGAACTTTGTGGGGAATGTGGAAGCGCGTGATCTTATGAATGGTGTTGCTGATGTAGTGGTTGCTGATGGTTTCACGGGAAACGCTGTACTTAAGACAATGGAAGGAACAGCTTTAAACTTAATGGGTAGTCTCAAAACTTCCATTAAAGAAGGTGGTCTAATAGCCAAACTTGGTGCCTTATTCTTGAAAGATAGCTTGTATCGTCTGAAAAATACTTTAGATTATACCAGTGCAGGAGGTGCCGTTCTCTTTGGGCTTAAGGCTCCAGTAGTTAAATGTCACGGATCAAGTGATGCAAAATCTGTCTACTATACTCTTAAACAGGTCCGTACGATGCTTCAGACGAATGTAGTGGGTCAGCTTGTAGATGAATTTACCCCGAAAAAGGTAGATTAGGAGGGAATATGACAAAAGAAGCTATTTTTGAACGTATTGTTATCATCATAAAAGAACAACTTCATAAGCCAGAATTAGATATTAAACCTTCAACAACCTTACAGGATGATTTAGGAGTGGATTCAATTTCTTTGATGGAATTTATCATTAGCTTAGAGGATGAATTTGGTTTGGATATTCCGGATGAGGATGTTGAGGATATGATGACGATGGAAGAAATAATGGAGTATTTGTATAGCCGTCTATCGCAGAAATAAACGTTCGTATTTTACGGACGTTTTTATTTTCTTTTAAGAAAAAAGTCTGTAAAATGTTGAACTTTGCTTTTTCTTATGTTAGAATTTAGTTGAATAAATCTGAAAGGCGAACAAAATCATGTCACGACAACTTATTTATACAGGAAAAGCCAAAGATATCTATACCACATCTGAAGATGAGAATTTGATTATTTCGGTTTATAAAGACCAAGCTACCATGCTCAATGGCGCTCGTAAAGAGACTATTCAAGGTAAAGGCGTGCTAAATAATCAAATCTCATCTCTTATTTTTGAAAAATTAAATGCTGCTGGTGTGGCCACTCACTTTGTTAAACAATTATCAGAAACCGAACAATTAAATAAAAAAGTTGATATCATTCCACTTGAAGTTGTTTTGCGTAATGTCACTGCAGGTTCATTCTCAAAACGCTTTGGTGTTGAAGAAGGAATCAAATTAGATACTCCAATCGTTGAATTTTACTACAAAAATGATGATTTGGATGATCCGTTTATCAATGATGAACACGTAAAATTCCTTGGTATTGCAAGTGATGAAGATATTGCCTATATCAAAGCAGAAACACGTCGTATTAATGAACTTTTGAAAGATTGGTTCAGCCAAATTGGTCTTAATTTGATTGATTTCAAATTGGAATTTGGTAAAGATAAAGATGGCAAAATTATTCTTGCAGATGAATTTTCACCAGATAACTGCCGTCTTTGGGATGCTGAAGGTCACCACATGGATAAAGATGTTTTCCGTCGTGATTTAGGTAGTTTGACAGATGTTTACGAAGTTGTCCTTGACAAACTCAAAGGGCTTAACTAAAAACTGTAATTTCTAAATCAAGTAGAAAGAAGAATTCTAAAAAGGGTAAAAAATGAATAAACGAATTTTCGTTGAGAAAAAATCAAATTTTAACATTAAGTCTCAGGCGCTTGTTAAAGAACTCAAACATAATCTTCAATTAACAAGTTTGACTGATTTACGCATTATTCAAGTTTACGATGTTTTTGATTTGGCAGATTCGCTTTTCGAACGTGCTGAAAAACACATTTTTTCCGAACAAGTAACGGATAATATTTTGGCTGAGAGTGATGTGGTTGCTGAACTTGCTAACTACGCTTTCTTTGCTATTGAATCACTTCCAGGTCAATTTGACCAACGTGCAGCGTCCTCACAAGAAGCTTTGCTTTTACTTGGCAGCAATAACGATGTGACTGTCAATACTGCTCAACTTTATCTTGTTAACAAGGATATTGATACTGCTGAACTTGATGCGGTTAAGAATTATCTTCTTAATCCAGTAGATTCTCGTTTTAAAGATATTACGACAGGAATTGCGCCACAAGCATTCTCAGAATCAGATAAAACGATTCCAAATCTTGACTTCTTCAAGACTTATACAGCGGCTGAATTTGCTGATTATAAAGCTGAGCAAGGTTTGGCGATGGAAGTTGATGACCTTGTCTTTATCCAAGAGTACTTCAAATCAATTGGGCGCGTACCAACGGAAACAGAATTGAAAGTTTTGGATACTTATTGGTCAGACCACTGCCGTCACACAACTTTTGAAACTGAGCTTAAACATATTGACTTCTCAGCGTCTAAATTCCAAAAACAATTGCAGGCAACTTATGATAAATATATTGCTATGCGTGATGAGCTTGGACGTTCTGAAAAGCCACAAACATTGATGGACATGGCGACAATCTTTGGTCGTTATGAACGTGCGAATGGTCGCTTGGACGATATGGAAGTGTCAGACGAAATTAACGCCTGTTCGGTTGAAATTGAAGTTGATGTGAACGGTGTTAAAGAACCATGGCTTTTGATGTTCAAGAACGAAACACACAATCACCCAACGGAAATTGAACCCTTTGGTGGTGCCGCAACCTGTATCGGAGGTGCAATCCGCGACCCATTGTCAGGACGTTCTTATGTTTATCAAGCCATGCGTATTTCAGGTGCTGGTGATATTACAAGACCAATTGCAGAAACACGTCTTGGTAAATTGCCACAACAAGTGATTTCTAAAACAGCGGCACATGGTTATTCTTCATATGGTAACCAAATCGGTCTTGCCACAACTTATGTTAAAGAATATTTCCACCCAGGATTCGTCGCTAAACGTATGGAACTCGGTGCCGTTGTCGGTGCAGCTCCTAAGGGAAATGTTGTTCGTGAGAAACCAGAAGCTGGTGATGTGGTTATTCTTCTCGGTGGTAAAACTGGTCGTGACGGTGTCGGTGGTGCAACTGGTTCATCTAAAGTTCAAACGGTTGAATCTGTTGAAACAGCTGGTGCAGAAGTACAAAAAGGGAATGCCATTGAAGAACGTAAAATTCAACGTCTTTTCCGTAATGGTCATGTGACTCGCCTCATTAAAAAATCAAACGACTTTGGTGCTGGTGGTGTCTGTGTGGCAATTGGTGAATTAGCTGACGGCCTTGAAATCGACCTTAACAAAGTGCCTTTGAAATACCAGGGACTTAATGGAACTGAAATTGCCATTTCTGAATCACAAGAACGGATGGCTGTTGTGGTTCGTCCGAAAGATGTGGATAGCTTTATTGCAGAGTGTCACAAAGAAAATATTGACGCGGTAGTGGTTGCCACAGTTACTGAAAAACCAAATCTTGTTATGACTTGGAATGGTCAAACAACCGTTGATATTGAACGTCGTTTCCTTGATACAAACGGTGTGCGCGTGGTGGTTGATGCTAATGTTGTTGACAGTCAAGTTGACATGCCAGAACAACGTACAACTTCAGCTGCGACACTTGAATCTGATACCGTAAATGTTCTTTCTGACCTTAACCATGCCAGTCAAAAAGGTTTACAAACTATCTTTGATAGCTCTGTTGGTCGTTCAACGGTTAACCATCCGATTGGTGGTCGTTATCAAATCACGCCAACAGAAAGTTCAGTTCAAAAACTTCCTGTTCAAAATGGCGTAACAACAACAGCTTCTGTTATGGCTCAAGGGTTCAACCCTTATATTGCTGAATGGTCACCATATCATGGTGCAGCTTACGCTGTTATCGAAGCAACAGCGCGTTTGGTGGCAACAGGTGCGAATTGGTCTAAAGCACGCTTCTCTTATCAAGAGTATTTCCAACGTATGGATAAACAAGCTGAACGCTTTGGACAACCAGTGTCAGCCCTTCTTGGGTCAATCGAAGCGCAATTACAACTTGGTTTGCCATCAATCGGTGGTAAAGACTCAATGTCTGGTACCTTTGAAGAATTGACAGTACCACCAACATTGGTTGCTTTTGGTGTGACAACAGCTGATAGTCGTAATGTTCTTTCGCCAGAATTTAAAGCAGCTGATGAATACATTTACTACATTCCAGGGCAAGCTATTTCACAAGAGATTGATTTTGATTTGATTAAAGCTAATTTTGCTAAATTTGAAGCGATTCAAAAAGCACACCATATCACATCAGCTTCAGCTGTTAAATATGGTGGTGTAATTGAAAGCTTGGCACTTGCAGCTTTTGGTAACCATATCGGTGCTAAAGTAGAATTGGCAGAGCTTGCAACTAGCTTGACAGCACAACTCGGTGGCTTTATCTTTACATCTACTGAAGAAATTACTGAAGCTAGCAAAATCGGTGAAACTACAGCTGACTTTACACTTGCTGTCAATGGTGTCAACCTTGCAGGAGATAAACTTTTGTTAGCTTTTGAAGGCAAACTCGAAGATGTTTATCCAACTGAATTTGAACAAAGTACAAAACTTGAAGATGTTCCAGCAGTTGCTTCAGATGCAGTGATTAAAGCAAGTGAAAAAGTTTCTGAACCATTGGTTTATATTCCAGTCTTCCCTGGTACAAACTCTGAGTACGATTCAGCCAAAGCCTTTGAACAAGCAGGAGCAAAAGTTAACTTGGTACCGTTTGTAACACTTGATGAAGCAGCTATTGAAGCATCAGTTGACACAATGGTTGACAACATTGACAAGGCTAATATCATCTTCTTTGCAGGTGGTTTCTCAGCAGCGGATGAGCCAGATGGTTCGGCTAAATTCATTGTTAACATCCTCTTGAACCAAAAAGTCCGCGCAGCCATTGACAGCTTTATTGAAAAAGGTGGTCTCATCATTGGTATTTGTAATGGATTCCAAGCGCTTGTCAAATCAGGTCTACTTCCATACGGTAACTTTGAAGATGCGACTGAAACAAGTCCAACTCTTTTCTACAATGATGCTAACCAACACGTGGCGAAAATGGTTGAAACACGTATTGCCAATACGAATTCACCGTGGCTTTCAGGTGTGGAAGTGGGTGATGTTCATGCTATCCCAGTTTCTCATGGGGAAGGTAAGTTTGTGGTAACAGATCAAGAGTTTGAACAGCTACGAGATAATGGACAAATCTTCAGCCAATACGTTGACTTTGATGGTAAACCAAGTATGGATTCTAAGTACAATCCAAACGGCTCTGTTAATGCGATTGAGGGTATTACAAGCAAGAATGGTCAAATCATCGGTAAAATGGGACACTCAGAACGTTATGAAAAAGGTCTTTTCCAAAATATTCCAGGAAATAAAGACCAAAAATTATTTGAAAGTGCAGTAGCCTACTTTACAGGGAAATAATCACAGTAGATTACATGCTGTACTGAACACGGCCTAAGCACTGTGTTAAAAAGATAAAGCGTCTAGAAAATCAGGATTTTCTGTCACTTTCCTAGTTTGACGGTGTGCTTAACGGTCTTTGTATCGAGGTAAAAATGACATACGAAGTAAAATCTTTAAATGAGGAATGTGGTGTTTTTGGGATTTGGGGGCACCCTCAAGCAGCTCAAGTGACTTATTTTGGACTCCACAGTCTTCAACACCGCGGTCAAGAAGGTGCTGGTATCGTCACAAACGATAACGGCAAACTTCTTCAGCACCGTAATACTGGTCTTCTTTCAGAAGTATTTAAAAATCCTGCTGATTTGGAAAAATTAACAGGAACTGCAGCTATTGGTCACGTTCGCTATGCGACTGCTGGCTCTGCGTCTATTAATAACATTCAACCATTTCTTTACAACTTTACAGACGAGCAATTTGGGCTTTGCCACAATGGTAATTTGACAAATGCAGTATCATTAAAAAAAGAATTGGAAGACCAAGGGGCGATTTTTAATGCCTCATCTGATACTGAAATTCTAATGCATTTGATTCGTCGTAGCCATAATCCTGAGTTTATCGGTAAAGTCAAAGAAGCGTTGAACACTGTCAAAGGTGGCTTTGCTTATCTTTTGATGACAGAAGATAAATTGATTGCTGCGCTTGACCCAAATGGTTTTCGTCCGTTGTCAATTGGGAAAATGGCAAATGGTGCTTGGGTAGTATCAAGTGAAACGTGTGCCTTTGAAGTGGTTGGTGCTAAATGGGTCCGTGATGTAAAACCGGGAGAACTTGTTATCATTGATGACAATGGCATTCAGCACGACACTTACACAAATGATACACAGCTTGCCATTTGCTCAATGGAATACATCTATTTTGCACGTCCTGACAGTGATATTTATGGAGTCAATGTTCACACGGCTCGTAAAAATATGGGGAAACGTTTGGCACAAGAATTCCAATATGAAGCTGACATTGTCGTTGGTGTACCAAATTCATCACTTTCAGCAGCGATGGGATTTGCTGAAGAGTCAGGTCTCCCAAATGAAATGGGTTTGGTGAAAAATCAGTACACACAACGTACTTTCATTCAACCGACACAAGAGTTGCGTGAACAAGGTGTTCGCATGAAGCTCTCAGCCGTATCTGGTGTTGTTAAAGGTAAGCGCGTAGTTATGATTGATGATTCTATCGTACGTGGAACAACATCACGCCGTATCGTTCGTTTGCTTCGTGAAGCTGGTGCAACAGAAGTTCATGTGGCAATCGGTAGTCCAGAATTGAAATACCCATGTTTCTACGGTATTGATATTCAAAATCGCCGTGAATTGATTTCAGCTAATCATACCAAAGATGAAGTTTGTGAGATTATTGGTGCTGATAGCTTGACTTACTTGTCAATTGACGGTTTGATTGAATCAATCGGTCTTGATACAGATGCGCCAAATGGTGGTTTGTGTGTAGCTTACTTTGATGGGAATTATCCTACCCCTCTTTATGATTATGAAGAAGAGTACCTTCGAAGTTTAGAGGAAAAGACAAGCTTTTATATTGAAAATGTGAAGAAATAGTAGTGATAAAAATTCTTTCAAGGCTGAAGCGTTTCGTCTTCGTTGAAATCGTCTTGGTGTTTATTGGTCTTGGTAGTGGCATCTGGAATTGGTTTCAACATGGCTTTTCAAAAGCTTGGTTACCAATGTTAGTAGCTGTCATTTTAGGTGTTTCTGCCTGGCAACATCATGGACTTCGAATTGAGTTAGAAAAGCAGATCAAGTTAGAGGACAGCTCTGCTATTTCCAAAGAAAGGAAAGAAAATGACAGAAAATAAAAATGCTTACGCCCCATGTCTTACCACTGACTAAAGGCTAAAGCATTTGTCAGTGGACGCTTTGTCCTATGGGACCAAAGCTAAAGACCTGACTAGTTTTTTCAGTTAAAATGATGGTTTGACTGAAAAAACGTCGCAATCTCCAAAATGGTTTTTTGACAAAAAAAGAGAAGGAAAAATATTATGACAAAAAATGCTTATGCTCAATCTGGTGTTGATGTTGAAGCGGGTTATGAAGTTGTTGCACGTATCAAAAAACACGTTGCGCGTACTGAGCGTGCAGGTGTTATGGGAGCTCTTGGTGGCTTTGGTGGTATGTTCGACCTTACAAAAACTGGTGTGAAAGAACCTGTTTTGATTTCAGGAACTGATGGTGTGGGAACAAAACTCATGCTTGCCATCAAATATGATAAGCACGACACCATTGGTCAGGACTGTGTGGCCATGTGTGTCAACGATATCATTGCAGCTGGTGCGGAACCACTTTACTTCCTAGATTACATTGCAACTGGTAAAAATGAACCTGCAAAACTTGAACAAGTCGTTGCAGGTGTTGCTGAAGGTTGTGTTCAATCTGGCGCAGCTCTTATCGGTGGTGAAACTGCTGAAATGCCTGGTATGTATGGTGAAGATGATTATGATTTGGCTGGTTTTGCAGTAGGTGTTGCTGAAAAATCACAAATCATTGATGGTTCAAAGGTTGCTGAGGGAGATGTTCTTCTTGGACTTGCTTCAAGTGGGATTCATTCAAATGGTTATTCACTTGTCCGTCGCGTCTTTGCTGATTATACGGGTGAAGAGGTCCTTCCAGAGCTTGAGGGTAAACAGTTGAAAGACGTTCTTCTTGAGCCAACACGCATCTATGTGAAAGCAGTGCTTCCACTCATCAAGGAAGAGTTAGTTAACGGTATTGCCCACATCACTGGCGGTGGTTTCATTGAAAATGTTCCACGTATGTTTGCGGATGATTTAGCGGCTGAAATCGAAGAAGATAAAGTTCCTGTTCTTCCAATTTTTAAGGCTATTGAGAAATATGGTAGCATCAAACATGAAGAGATGTTTGAAATCTTTAATATGGGTATTGGTTTGATGTTGGCAGTCAGTCCTGATAAGGTTGAGCGTGTGAAAGCCTTGCTTGACGAGCCTGTTTACGAACTTGGTCGCATCGTGAAAAAAGCTGATGCAAGTGTGGTGATTAAGTAATGAAAAAAATTGCAGTTTTTGCTTCTGGCAATGGCTCAAACTTCCAGGTGATTGCAGAGCAATTTCCCGTTGACTTTGTCTTTTCAGATCACCGAGATGCTTATGTCTTAGAGCGTGCAGAAAAACTCGGTGTGACAGCCCATGCATTTGAACTCAAGGAGTTTGACAACAAAGTCGCTTACGAAGAGGCAATCGTTGCTTTACTTGAAGAATATGACATTGACTTGGTTTGCTTGGCAGGTTACATGAAAATCGTAGGACCGACCTTATTGGCCGCTTACGAAGGTCGTATCATCAACATCCACCCAGCCTACCTACCTGAATTTCCAGGAGCTCATGGTATTGAAGATGCTTGGGAAGCGGGAGTGGACCAGTCGGGTGTCACGATTCACTGGGTGGACAGCGGTGTGGACACAGGAAAAGTCATCAAACAAGTACGTGTGCCACGCTTGGCTGATGACACCATTGAAAGCTTTGAAGCTCGTATTCACGAAGCAGAGTATCAGCTTTATCCAGAGGTCTTAGAGTTACTGGGGGTAAAGAGAAAGTAATGAAAGAGCAAATTGCTGATCTTTTTGAAGGTTGGGAAGAGACACTTATATGGTCTTGCTTACAAGGTGTAATGGGAGAGGTATTAGTCGATGATGTGGAGAATCCAAAGTCTGCTCTTGCTAAAATTGGCAGATGTGCTTCATTTGGCTTTCTAGCTGGACAACCAACAGTTTCTTTAATAGAAGTTTGTCGTGGCGAAGATATCATTTTGGTTCCAGAGGATGAGGCTTGGGTAAAACTGATTGATGAAGCTTATGAGGACATTGCTCAACCCTTTACCCGCTATGCAACAAAAAAAGATACAGTTTTTGATACGGAGCGATTGGAGAAACTGGCAGCTAATCTACCGAGTGATTTTGCATTAAAATCAATCAATGAAAATCTTTATCAGCAGTGTCTGCAGGAATTCTGGTCACAAGATTTAGTTGCTAACTACAAGGATGTTGAAGAGTTCTTGAGGTTGGGATTGGGTTATGTTATTGTTTATGAGAACCAGATTGTGTCTGGTGCTTCATCCTACTCAACATACAAAGATGGCATTGAAATTGAAGTTGATACTCACCCAGATTTTAGACGAAAAGGATTAGCAAAGGCTGTAGCAGCTCAACTTATCCTAGAATGTTTAAAACAAAATCGTTACCCAAGTTGGGATGCGCACACTAAAAATTCACTAGATTTAGCTAAAAAATTAGGTTATGAATTTTCACATGAGTATATTGCTTATGAGTTTGAGTGGTAGTAGCCTATTCGTAATAAAAGTAGGTAATTGAAAATTTATTTAAACAAAGGAGAAAACATGACTAAACGCGCACTGATTAGTGTATCAGACAAAGCGGGCATTGTTGACTTTGCCCAAGAATTGACAAAACTTGGTTGGGAGATTATCTCAACTGGGGGGACCAAGGTTGCCCTTGATAATGCTGGGGTTGCTACCATCGCCATTGACGATGTGACCGGTTTTCCAGAAATGATGGACGGAAGGGTCAAGACCCTCCATCCAAAGATTCATGGCGGACTCTTGGCGCGTCGTGACACAGAAAGTCACTTGCAGGCGGCTCAAGACCATGAAATTGGCTTGATTGATTTGGTGGTGGTAAACCTTTATCCTTTTAAGGAAACCATCTTGAAACCAGATGTGACTTATGCTGATGCGGTTGAAAATATTGACATTGGTGGACCTTCAATGCTTCGCTCTGCAGCCAAAAACCATGCAAGTGTGACGGTTGTGGTTGATCCAGCTGATTATGCGGTGGTCTTGGAAGAATTGGCTGACGCAGGTCAGACAACATTTGAAACTCGTCAACGCCTAGCAGCGAAAGTTTTCCGTCATACAGCGGCTTACGATGCCTTGATTGCAGAGTACTTTACGGCACAAGTCGGGGAAACTAAGCCTGAAAAATTAACTCTGACTTATGACCTCAAACAACCCATGCGTTATGGAGAAAATCCACAACAAGATGCAGATTTTTATCAAAAAGCTTTGCCAACGGATTACTCTATTGCTTCAGCTAAACAGTTGAATGGTAAAGAATTGTCCTTTAATAACATTCGTGATGCGGATGCGGCCATTCGTATTATCCGTGATTTTAAAGATCGTCCAACGGTTGTGGCACTTAAGCACATGAATCCATGTGGTATCGGTCAAGCAGATGACATCGAGACAGCTTGGGATTATGCTTATGAGGCTGACCCTGTATCCATTTTCGGAGGCATCGTTGTTCTCAACAGAGAAGTAGATGCTGCGACGGCTGAAAAGATGCACCCGATTTTCTTAGAAATCATCATTGCACCAAGCTATACAGAAGAAGCGCTAGCTATTTTAACCAATAAAAAGAAAAATCTCCGTCTTCTTGAGTTAGCCTTTGATGCGCAAGATGAGAGTGAAATTGAGAAAGAATACACGGGTGTTGTGGGAGGTCTTTTGGTACAAAACCAAGATGTTGTCGAAGAAAATCCAGCTGATTGGAAAGTTGTGACAAAACGTCAACCAAACGATCAAGAAAAAACAGCGCTCGAATTTGCTTGGAAAGCTATCAAATACGTAAAATCTAACGGTATCATTGTGACAAATGACCACATGACACTTGGTGTTGGTCCTGGTCAAACCAATCGTGTGGCTTCTGTTCGTATCGCTCTTGACCAAGCCAAAGATCGTCTTGACGGTGCTGTCCTTGCTTCAGACGCTTTCTTCCCATTTGCAGATAACGTTGAAGAAATTGCTGCCGCAGGTGTGAAAGCAATCATTCAACCTGGTGGTTCAGTCCGTGACCAAGAATCAATCGACATGGCAGACAAATATGGTATTACCATGGTATTTACAGGAGTTCGTCATTTTAGACATTAAGAATTTCGAAAATAGCAATAAGCACCCCAAACGTTAGGGTGCTTATTTTAAGTTTTCCGCAAGTTTTCTTTAAGCCTGTCTTAAGCTAGTCCAGCTATACTATAACCATCCTAGCAATAGGACTCCTAAAACTTTTCTTTTTCATAAATCTCCTAGAAAGAGCTAGATGCAAGTCTAGCTCTTTTGCTGTGTTTGAAAGGATTTTGCAAATCTAACTCTTGGGACAACCTTGCATAGTTATCCGTAAGTAGCTGACGCTACAACGGATATTGTCAAAACTTTCGCCGAACTAGTTCGGCATCCGTCACTGTAATGAGCTAAAGCTCAAACAGTGATCGTATCTTTTTCATAGCAGTGGCTACTAACAATTTTGTCACACTTTCAGCGTTTAAGATTGAAATAGCTATTAACGGCGGACACAAGAAAGATATTTATAAGAAGTGGGCTGGAGTTAGGTTTGTTCAAGTGTGTTAAGTTTTTATGCTAATTCAGTCGTTTTATAGTATCTAAAGCAAGGGCTGCCAGTTCATCCGCAGTCATCGTTTGATAATCAGATTTGAGCCATTCATCAAGCATACTATAAAGCCCCCCGCTGATGTATTGAATGTCATATATGATCTGTCTTTGATTGTCATTTTTTATGTGCCACGGCAATCTGATACTGTCATAAACATTTGGCAGCATATCATGATATCGTTGCAAGACAAATAGTGACAGATTGGCATCTTGTAAGATTTTTAGAGTATCGGTATACCTGCACCAATAATGGAAAAATGTTTTGACCAAGTCAGAAAAGCCACCTAGATTTCTTTTTTGAAGTTCAGTGATATAACCTTGAATCAAACGATCCAAATAATCTGTAAGAACCTGTTCTTTAGAATGATAATAACGATAAAAGGTTCTTCTGGAAATTTGAGCATGCTCACTGAGTTCTGCAATGCTGATATTTTGTAAAGAACGTTTAGTAGCTAACAAATCAAATAAGGCTTCTTCTAGCCATTGCCGTGTTTGGTATTCCATAATAATCCTCTTTTTGTCACATTTTGAGCCAACCTGTGCCAATTTTGTTTATCCTATGGTTTTTTTCGATATTTCTTTTATACTGTTCTTATCACATGTGATAACTAACTATACTATAGCGAATCTTTGGAGATGGCACAATAGTTTATTACACTTTAAGGAGGTCAAATTGTGAATAGTCTTTTTAATATCTGGATGCTACCCATTTTATTTATTTTACACGATTTTGAAGAAATTATCTTTGTTCCCTTGTGGAAAAAGAAACATCAGCAAGTGCTGAAGAAAATGAAAACTCCTTTCTTTGGAGCAACGACCAACGGTTCTGCCTTTGCAACAGGTGTCTTGGAGGAGTTTGTCATCTTGCTGTTGATTTCAGCTATTTGCCAAATGACGCAGAATGACCTACTTTATCTGTCTTTTGTACTGGCTTATACCTCTCATTTCATCATGCACTATGTGATGTGTTTTAAGTTTAAAGGGTATGTGCCTGGAGTTGTTACGGTAACGCTGCAAATTCCGCTGGTGCTTCTCATCATTACCCACTATTGGCATGTTATTTACTCAATACCAGTTTTTATCATGTCACTTGTTTTAACGATGGCGGTCGTTTATGCCAATCTTGTCATTATGCACCGCATCATGCCCAAAATTCAACACATCATGGAGGATTACACAAAGTAAAAGAAAGTTTTTATAACCGCTGGTCAGCTTCCGCCTTTTATGGCTGAAAATACCAAAATTAAAAATCGCTTCATGGCACAATTATACGCTCTCAAGCAACTTTATATTGATAGCGACAAATGGAATAACCATTTTATCCCGCGTTTAAAAGCCTTGTTTACCAAATACCAACCTAGTATCCATTTGCACCACTTGGGTTTTACCAATAATTGGGAACGTGTTTTGAGGAAATAAAAATATAAGAAGTGAGCCGAGAGGCTTGCTTTTTTGGTATAATGAGGAAAAATTTGTATAGGGGAAAATATGGAATATCTTAATAATGCTATTGAAAATTACATTAATGGTACAGATGGTTACGCTCTTCAAATTGACGGAGACTGGGGGAGCGGCAAAACTTATTATTTAAAAAATAATATGCAACAAAAATTTAAAAGTAAGCATAAAACTATTTATTTTTCTGTTTACGGCTATGACAAATTGTCAGAGTTAAAAAAAGATTTATTATATAAAATCTTTATGGAGCTTGAAGAAAGCCCCTTAATAAAGAAAGCCCATGGGCTCTTAGGAAAAATTAAGACCTCACCATGGATTTCAGATAATATGATTTTTAGCTCGGTAGGCTTGTTGTCTGATTATATTTTAGAATATATGAAAGATAAGAAGCTGGCTGAAACAAGCAACAAAGTTATTGTTATTATTGATGATTTAGAAAGGCTCAGCGGAAAACTTCAAATTCAGGATGTTCTTGGCTTCATTTTGAATGGTTTACTTGAAACTTTAAGATGCAGGGTAATTATAGTGTCAAACTCAAAGGAGATTTCTTTTTCAGATAAGTATAAAAAAATAAAAGAAAAAGTCATAGGAAGGACGATCCATTTTAACTATGATGAAAGAGGGCTGAAAGAGATAATATCTTCAAAAAGTCAAAGTGACTTTATTAAACAAAATTTAGACTGGGTATTGGATATTTTATCAATATCTTATAGAAATATTGGTGAAGTTAATTTAAGAACTTTATTTAGTATAGTTGATAATTTTGAGTTTGTAGAAACTAAACTGTTCTCTGAGATTAATAAACTTTTAGAAGAGAGAAATTTAGAAATCAAAAAATCAATATTTTTAAACATATTTGTAATAACCAATGAGTATAAACAGGGAGGACTGTCAGATGGTAATTTGCCTGAATTGAAGAGCCATAACTTTCAAAGATTTTTCTGGACATTTGGAGATGACAATTCTGAAAAGATAATGGATAAGATAATCAAAAAATATCATAATAAGAATCCTTTGTTTGATGCATTAATAGTATATTCAGATGTTCTCAATGAGTATGTTCTCAATGGTGTGTGGAATACTAATAACTATGTAAATAGTTGGGAAAGCACTTTTTATCCTAATAGAAAAATGCAAGCTTATGAATCATTGCAAAATTTTAGGCGTTTTTCGGATAGTGAAATCCATGATCTACAAGAGCAAGCAGTATGTGAAGTAATCAATAATGATTACTCCTACAAGGAATTATTAAGACTGTATGATCTTCTTTATCAGTTCAAAAAGCTAGACTTGTTATTTATTGAAGCAGATAAATTGGATATTGTTAGAGAAGAATTTATTAAAATGATTCAAAATGAAGGCAATAATAGCAGTACGATTGAATCATTGAGAGATGAGATTGTCTTTTCTGGAATAACGGACGTAGAGTTAAAAAATAGAATCAGTGAATTAATAAAAAAACTGGAAGAGCAGAATCAAAAAAATAAGAATCTACAACTACTTGATGCTATTTTTAAAGATGATAATCAAGCAGTAAAGAAAATAACCAATAATACACCGTTCGTGGATGTTAATATTTTTAAATATATTTTGGAATATGATTATGTAGAATCCTATATGTTATGTATTGGAAGTAAGGCAGACTATCTAATGAGTTATATTAATACGGAATATTTACATATATCAAATGCAAAGGATTTCCATCATGAAGAGATTCCAGATATAAGAAAATTAGTAGAAACCATTGATGATAAGATTGATTCAGTAGAGCTAGAACGCATTGATAGGTTTAAAATACGGCAATTACGAGAACGGTTATTGGAATTAGAAAAACATTTATCTTAGTTTGAATTTGATTATATTCAAAGTTTATGTTCAAGTGGATTGAACCGAACTTTTTTGTTATAATAGTCCTATATAATTCGTGAAACGAAAGGAATTGAACCCGATCGGAACGCTCGAGATTTAGAGAAGTTGTCTTTTGTGTCTACACACTGCACTGATTCCCTAAAACTCTATCGCTTTCTGTTCGCTCTTGGTATCTTGTTTATGAAACTTTTGGTTGTTGGTTCTGGCGGTCGTGAGCATGCGATTGCTAAGAAGTTATTGGCGTCTCCGCAGGTGGAGCAGGTTTTTGTTGCGCCCGGAAATGATGGCATGACGCTTGATGGGTTGGATTTGGTTAATATAGGAATTTCCGAACATTCTAAGCTCATTGATTTTGCCAAGGAAAATGATATTGCTTGGTCTTTCATTGGTCCTGATGACGCTTTAGCAGCTGGTATCGTTGATGATTTTAATCAGGCTGGGCTTAAAGCTTTTGGTCCGACTAAGTTAGCAGCGGAGCTGGAGTGGTCTAAGGATTTTGCTAAGGAAATCATGGTCAAATACGGCGTTCCGACAGCAGCCTATGGCACATTTTCCGACTTCGAGGAAGCAAAGGCTCATATCGAAAAGCAGGGCGCTCCTATCGTGGTCAAGGCGGACGGCTTGGCGCTGGGCAAGGGCGTGGTTGTGGCAGAGACCGTGGAGCAGGCGGTCGAAGCAGCGCATGAGATGCTGCTGGACAATAAGTTCGGCGACTCCGGTGCGCGTGTGGTTATCGAAGAATTTCTCGATGGTGAGGAGTTCTCCCTCTTTGCCTTTGTCAATGGCGACAAGTTCTACGTGATGCCTGCGGCGCAGGATCACAAGCGTGCCTACGACGGTGACAAGGGGCCAAACACGGGTGGCATGGGGGCTTATGCACCGGTGCCTCACCTGCCTCAAAGCGTGATTGACCAGTCGGTTGACAGTATTGTCAAGCCCGTGCTTGAGGGCATGATTAAGGAAGGACGTCCTTATCTGGGCGTGCTTTACGCGGGGCTTATCCTGACGGCTGATGGTCCTAAGGTTATTGAGTTTAACTCCCGCTTTGGCGATCCCGAGACCCAGATTATCCTACCGCGCCTGACTTCTGACTTTGCGCAGAACATCACGGACATTTTGGCTGGCAAGGCGCCTGACATCACGTGGCTGGACGCGGGCGTGACCCTCGGTGTGGTGGTCGCTTCAGATGGCTATCCGCTCGCCTACGAAAAAGGCCTGCCTCTGCCAGAAAAGACCGACGGCGATATCATCACCTACTATGCAGGGGCTAAGTTTGATGGCAATAGCAAAGCATTGCTGTCAAACGGCGGACGCGTCTATATGCTCGTTACCACAGCCGATACCGTCAAAGCTGCGCAGGACAAAATTTACGCCCAGCTTGATAAACAAAACACCACAGGCCTCTTTTACCGACATGATATTGGAAGTAAGGCCATTGAAAGATAAAAAAAGCTGTGTCTTAATTAGCGCCTGTCTGTTAGGGGAAAATTGCAAATATAATGGGAGCAATAATTACAATCAGGCTGTTATTGACTTTGTTGCAAATAAAGAGGTTATAGCAGTTTGTCCAGAAGTTGCTGGTGGCCTGCCAGTGCCGAGACCCCCTGTAGAAATTTTAGAGGGAAGGGTGTGTGATGTTGATGGAAATTTTTATGATAAAGAATTTCAAGAAGGAATTGAGCGTACACTTTCTCTCTTAGTCGAAAAAGACGTTGACTTTGCGATTCTTCAGTCGAGAAGTCCATCTTGTGGTGTTAATCAGATTTATGATGGTAGTTTTACTGGCAATAAAATTACGGGTAGCGGGTTATTTGCACAAGCATTACAAAAACAAGGTTATAGGGTTATTGATGCCCAAGACATAGGTAAAGAAAAATAATTTTTATAGATAATCAAATAAAATATAGCGCTAGCTCAAGCGACCGCAGGTCGCCAAAAAGGATAATGGGCGTCGTAGTGAAAAGACCGTAATTTTCAGTTACGCTCGCGGGAAACGTTGAGACTTTAGGATTTCAAGTTAGTCATGAGACATTGAAAGTGGTTGCTGACGACCCCACAAACCTAAGGTGATTGTCAAAAAAGGAAGAAAACAATCGCTTCTGAATACTAAAGAAAGGAATGTTTAGTTAGTAGTCCTAACTGAACACGGGACTAAGACCTAGGAAAAAAGATAAAATTGCCTAGACGCAAGCGTTGTCGTTAATTTTCCTATTTTTCTACGGAAATTTTCGGTAAGCCGAAACGTCCCTTTGTATCTTATTATGAAACCAATTATTTCTATTATCATGGGCTCCAAATCTGACTGGGCAACCATGCAAAAAACAGCAGAAGTTTTAGATAAGTTCGGTGTGGCTTATGAGAAAAAAGTCGTCTCTGCCCACCGCACACCTGACCTTATGTTCAAACATGCAGAGGAAGCACGTGACCGCGGCATCAAGGTCGTTATTGCCGGTGCTGGCGGTGCAGCGCACTTACCGGGGATGGTAGCAGCCAAAACAACGCTGCCCGTTATCGGTGTGCCTGTCAAATCGCGTGCTCTCTCAGGTCTTGACTCACTTTACTCTATCGTGCAAATGCCGGGCGGCGTGCCTGTGGCAACTATGGCTATTGGGGAAGCGGGAGCGACCAACGCTGCCCTGACTGCTCTGCGCATTCTCTCAATTGAAGATCAAGATTTGGCAACAGCGCTAGCTCATTTTGCAGAAGAACAAGGAAAAATCGCGGAGGCATCAACGGATGAGCTCAACTAAAACCATTGGTATTATTGGCGGCGGTCAGCTGGGTCAGATGATGGCCATTTCCGCTATTTACATGGGGCACAAGGTAGTGACGCTGGATCCGACGGCGGACTGTCCTGCCTCACGCGTGTCTGAGATGGTTGTGGCGCCTTACGATGACGTGGATGCCTTGCGAGAATTGGCTGCGCGTTGCGACGTGCTCACCTATGAGTTTGAGAATGTTGATGCCGACGGATTGGACGCGGTCATCAAGGCTGGTCAGCTGCCACAGGGGACTGACTTGCTGCGCATTTCGCAAAACCGTATCTTTGAAAAAGATTTCCTAGCCAACAAGGCTGGCGTGACGGTCGCTCCTTATAAGGTGGTGACTTCCAGTCTGGATTTAGAAGATTTGGACTTGAGCAAGACTTACGTCTTGAAAACAGCCACAGGCGGTTACGATGGTCACGGTCAAGTCGTCATCAAAACCAGCGACGATTTAGCTGCCGCGAACCAATTAGCAAACTTGGCCGAGTGTGTCTTGGAAGAGTTTGTGGACTTTGACCTTGAAATCTCGGTTATCGTGTCGGGCAATGGCAAGGACGTGACGGTTTTCCCTGTTCAGGAAAATATCCACCGCAACAACATCCTCTCAAAAACCATTGTCCCAGCCCGTATCTCAGACCAATTGGCTGAGAAGGCCAAGAGCATGGCAGTACAAATTGCTAAAAAACTCAATCTCTCAGGCACTCTCTGCGTGGAAATGTTTGCGACAGCCGATGATATCATTGTCAACGAAATCGCCCCCCGCCCTCACAACTCAGGGCACTATTCCATCGAAGCCTGTGACTTTTCACAATTTGATACCCATATCCTAGGCGTGCTTGGGGCACCCCTTCCTCAAATCCGCCTCCACGCCCCAGCTGTCATGCTCAATGTCCTCGGCCAGCATGTCGAAAAAGCTGAGCAGTACGTCGCAGAAAATCCTAGCGCCCACCTCCATCTTTATGGTAAACTAGAAGCAAAGCATAACCGCAAAATGGGACATGTAACCGTGTTGACAGAGGATGTTGACAATGTGGAGGAGTTTTAAGTTGAATAGTTGATTGAGGTTTTATTATGGATTTTAGAGGAATCAACGATAATTTAAATACATATTATGATGAGTTATTTACTAATGAATATCTAATAAAGTATGGATATTACTCATATAAAAAGTCAAAAAATGTTACCTTAGAAGAATATCCAAATTCAGATGTGTTTTATCATAGATTGTTTAATTTTGATGATTTTTTAGATAAAATAAATATATCTACCTTAAGTATTCAAAGAGATACTTGGACAGAACCAACATATTTTAATATTCCTAAAGATAACTTATTAAGGAGACAGTATAAATTACCTAATATATATTCATATTTAAAGCTGTCCTCCTTCCTTATTACACACAAATCAAGATTTATATCCATGTTTATTGATAATATTCAATCAACATCAAAATATTTTGATTCAAAAGAACTTACATTCTCCAAGCAAAAAGAAATAGAGGAACAGTTGCTTTTTAGTGGAAAATATAGATTACATACGGATTTATCTAACTTTTACCCTACATTATATACTCATAGCATTTCTTGGATGATTTTAGGTAAATGGGAGTCAAAAAAAACATTTCAGACCAATCCACGTTCTTTTGAAAATCGTTTAGACAAGCTCATTCAAATTTCACAATATGGTGAGACCCACGGAATTCCAACTGGTAATCTAATTAGTAGAATTGTTGCAGAGTTGTATATGTGTTATTTTGATAAACGTATGTTTGATGAGGGGTTTATTTATAAAAGATATGTTGATGATTTTATATTTGCATTCAATAACGAGGAGGAACAGAATAGGTTTCTTGAAAAGTTTAATTTAATCTGCAGAGAAAATAATTTATATTTGAATAGTGAAAAGACTAAGGTAGAGACGTTTCCTTTTAGAGATAAAAATGATAAAGTTGATATATTCAATTATTTAGAATTACACGGGATATATAACGCGTCTACCAATATAGAAAAGAAAAGGCAAATAATAAAGAATTACATTCAATTCTGCGAAAAAAATGAAAATGAGGGAAATAAAGGAAGTTTGAAAACAGTGTATACTGGTTTAGATATCGCATTCGGTAAACTTTCTCGACAAGATATTGTTGCAATTATGCTAGATAATGACTCTATAACTGGGTATAATCTATTAAAAAGATTAATCGATATTACATTTAGTAAGCCAGAATTATCAAATAGATTACTTAGTTTGATAGATGTCCATTTTAGAAACCACAAGGATAGAGTAAGAGATATATTTACAGAGTATATCTTAGAATATAAAGATACTTTTAAAAATAAACTATCACATTATCATCAAAATAAGTTTGATTTAGAGAGATATCAGATATTATTGTATATAGTTTTATTTTTTAATAGTCCTATTTTTAGTGAGAGTGAACTAATAGAAAAGATAAATACAGATGTTGATGACTATTCGTTGTGTTTATTGACAATCATCTATTTACAAAATAACTTTGATGATAACAAATTTCTAGAGAGAATTAAAAATCTTTTCTCAGAGGTCCATCAATTTTATGAAAATAATCGTTCTAGAATGACAGAAAAATTATGGTTTTTCAGATATTTTATTTATATTTTAATAAGGAATAATTCTAATTGGAAAAAGATAGTTCTTACAAAGTATAAGAAAGGTGAGTTGGATTATATATATATATTATCAAGTGGAACCAACGAACAGAAGCCGGTTAATAAACTATATTTAAAAATGTTAACAAAAAATGTAGTACTAGTAAATTGTGGAACAGATTTTAATTTTAAGTATTAAAGGAGCAAAAATGATCAATCGTTATTCACGCCCTGAGATGGCGGCTATTTGGAGTGAGGAAAACAAGTACCGTGCTTGGTTGGAAGTGGAAATTTTGGCTGACGAGGCTTGGGCTGAGCTGGGTGAGATTCCTAAGGAGGATGTGGCCAAGATTCGCGAGAAGGCGGATTTTGATATTGACCGGATTCTGGAGATTGAGCAGGAGACCCGCCATGATGTGGTGGCCTTTACGCGTGCGGTGTCTGAGAGTCTTGGCGAGGAGCGCAAGTGGGTCCACTTTGGGCTGACGTCCACGGACGTGGTGGACACGGCTTATGGCTACCTCTACAAGCAGGCCAATGACATTATTCGCAAGGATTTGGATAATTTCCTTAATATCATCGCTGATAAGGCTAAGGAACACAAGTTCACCATCATGATGGGGCGTACCCACGGTGTCCATGCGGAGCCAACGACTTTTGGTCTCAAGCTTGCGACTTGGTACAGCGAAATGAAGCGTAATATCGAGCGTTTTGAACATGCTGCCGCTGGTGTGGAAGCTGGGAAAATCTCTGGTGCTGTTGGTAACTTCGCTAATATTCCACCATTTGTTGAAGCTTATGTGTGCGAAAAACTTGGTATTCGCCCGCAGGAGATTTCAACCCAAGTCTTGCCACGTGACCTTCATGCAGAATATTTTGCAGTGCTAGCCAGCATTGCCACATCCATTGAACGTATGGCAACAGAAATCCGCGGTCTGCAAAAATCTGAGCAGCGTGAGGTGGAAGAGTTCTTTGCCAAAGGTCAAAAGGGCAGCTCTGCCATGCCTCACAAACGCAACCCTATCGGTTCAGAAAACATGACGGGTCTAGCGCGTGTCATTCGCGGTCACATGGTGACGGCCTATGAAAATGTGTCCCTCTGGCACGAGCGTGATATTTCGCACTCATCAGCGGAGCGCATTATCACGCCTGATACGACCATTCTCATTGACTACATGCTCAACCGCTTTGGCAATATCGTCAAGAATCTGACGGTCTTCCCAGAAAACATGAAGCGCAACATGGGCTCTACCTTTGGACTGATCTTTAGCCAGCGTGCCATGCTGACCTTGATTGAAAAAGGCATGACCCGCGAGCAAGCTTACGACCTTGTTCAGCCTAAGACGGCGCAGTCTTGGGATAACCAAGTGGACTTCAAACCGCTGCTGGAAGCAGACCCAGAAGTCACTTCTCGTCTGACCCAAGAAGAAATCGACGAAATCTTCAATCCAGCCTACTATACTAAGCGTGTCAATGAAATCTTTGAGCGCATTGGGCTTGGAGATTAATTAGCATAAACTAAAAATTCTAGAGTTTGAAATGCAGACTTAAAGTTAGGCACAGATCCTAACCATTTTGCAATTTATTTAACTCTAGAATTTTTTTGTATAAGTGATTTAATTTTGAATTGTTTGAAAATTATAGCAGCGTTTCTTTCAGAAAATGAAAATGTATGTTACAATTATTTAAATAAAACTTAAAACTCTGTCAGAGAGGGGATGATTATGCTTGGTGATTTTGGAGTTAAGGTCCGACAGTTAAGAGAATCAAAAGGAATTGCGAGAGAGGAGTTTTGCGGAGATGAAACTGAACTTTCAGTTAGGCAATTAGCAAGAATAGAAACTGGATCGCTACCGACCTTGTCGAAAGCTCAGTTTATAGCGAAGCGACTGGGTGTTAGTCTTGGAGAATTGACAGATGGGGAGAGCTTAGAACTTCCAGATCGTTATAAAGAATTGAAATACTTGATTTTACGAACACCAACATATATGGATTCAGAGAAACTCAAAGTTCGTGAAGAACAGTTTGATGAAATTTATGAGGATTATTATGATAAACTACCAGAGGAAGAAAAACTGATGGTTACTTTTATTCAATCCAAATTTGAAGTATATCAAACTGGTAATGTTGATTTTGGAACAGAAGTAATCAAAGATTATTTTAATCAGTTAAAAAAGAGAAAGTTATATAAATTAAATGACCTAGTTTTGATAGAACTTTTTCTCCTTTGTTCGGTTGTTTCCAATTTTGATAAGACAATTTTTGATGAGATATTTTATGAAAAAATAAAAACTAATCTTATCAATCAATCACAAACTTTACCTATAGAGGATTTATATTTGTTGAATAGCATCTTGCTTGTTTGTGCAGATGTATCAGTTCGATTACAGCGATATGATGATCTGGATAGGATATTACTGATAAGCCATCAGATAATGACAAAAATTCAGGATTTTCAAAAAATGCCCATCTATTATATGCTAAAATGGGAATATTGTTGGTTTGGCTTGAATGATTTTAAACAAGCTGAAGAATGTTATAAACAGGCTATTTTATTCGCTGGAGTAATAAACGGTGACTATCTTGTAAATAAGTTAGAAGAAGAATGGAGAAAATTAGTATCCAAAATAAATTAGCGAGGCAACATGACATTTTTGTTTCAAACTCTTTAATTTGTATCAGTGATTTTGGGATTAAGGTTCGAGAGTTAGGAGAATCAAAAGGAATTGTGAGAGAAGAGTTTTGTGGAGATGAAACCGAATTGTCGGTTAGGCAATTAGCAAGAATAGAAACTGGATCGCTACCGACCTTGTCGAAAGCTCAGTTTATAGCAAAGCGACAAAAAGCTAATAGAAGAATAGTATGAAGTGTCACCAAATTTAGTATAACTTAAGAATAATTAGGAGAATTTTTGAATGATAAACCAATTTGGAGAAAAAGTTAGGTATCTAAGAGAGCAAAGAGAAATTCCGCGAGAAGAATTTTGCGGAGATGAAACCGAACTCTCAGTTAGACAATTAGCCAGAATTGAGACGGGTTCCCTACCTAATTTATCAAAAGCACAGTTCATTGCAAGTCGATTAGGAGTTCAACTTGGAGAGTTGACAGATGAAAAAAGTTTAGAGCCTCCAAAGCGATATAAAGAACTAAAGTATCTGATTTTGAGGACTCCTTTGTACGCGGAACCTGAAAGAATTAAAACACGTGAGGAACAACTTGATGAAGTTTCAGAAGTATTTTATGACACTCTCCCAGAGTATGAGCAATTGGTTATTGATTGTCTGCAAGCAAAGCTTGATATACATATGAGTAATAATATTTCCTTTGGTTTAGGTATTATAGACGATTATTTTGAACAAATAACTAAAAAAAATAATTATAGTTTAAATGATTTAGTTGTTATAGACATTTATTTTATGAGCATTATATCGGAAATTAAAAAAGGGGAGTCTGCTAGTCTTAAAGACTTCAATAAACTTGTTAATAATTTAATTGAACAGAGAGACAACTTCAATATAGAAACATTATTTGTTTTAAATAATTTACTTATACATGCTTGTGGGGTCTATCTGGAAATTGCTAATATTGAAAAAATTGAGATGCTTATAAAAATTTGTGAGCGTATCATGTCTAAGATTCAAGACTTTCAAAAATCTCCTATTTTGAATATGATTGAATGGAAACTAAGTTTACAACTATTAAAAGATAAGAAACGAGCAGAAGCTTGTTATAGCAAAGCGTTGCTTTTTTCTAATATAATGGAAGATGAATATTTAGAGACAAAATTACAAGAAGAATGGCAAAAAGATTGTGCAACATGACAAAAATGTCATGTTGCTTTTTGGTAATAAAAGATATACTAAAAAATGTAAATAATAAAAATTTGGAGGACCCAAAATTATGAAAAATTGGAAACAATATCGACTTTATCTAGTTCTTGCGACAGCTATTTTTGCTAAGAATGCTAACTTACTAGGAGATTTCTTTTGGTGGAATCTTTGATTTACTACTATGTAAATATGCAAAACATTAAACTTTTTATACCATAACAAAAAAGGAGTCACATATGCCAATTTTGGAACCTGTATTCACAAGTAAAGTGCTTTTATATAAGAGATAGTTTTCGCTAATCAAGGCAGTTTTTCAAGGGGATACTGACTGTATTTTGAAAAAACTAACGATGCGTAGCTGAAAAAATATCCTTAGATGGAAGTACTGAACACAGTTATGAGTTCATTATAGCAAAAGTAGTCTTTTAGGCTATTTTTTCTGCTATAATAGTCTTATGACTAGAATTTTAGATAATGATGTAATGGGTGATGAAGAATTTGTTGAACGTACGCTTCGTCCTCAGTTTTTAAAAGAATACATTGGACAGGACAAGGTTAAAGATCAACTTAAGATTTTTATTGAGGCTGCTAAACTACGTGACGAGTCGCTAGATCATGTTTTACTTTTTGGCCCCCCTGGGCTCGGTAAGACGACGATGGCTTTTGTTATCGCCAATGAATTAGGAGTAAATCTAAAGCAAACCTCTGGACCTGCAATTGAAAAAGCAGGTGACTTAGTTGCTATTTTGAACGATCTTGAACCAGGAGATGTCCTTTTTATTGATGAAATTCACCGTATGCCGATGGCTGTTGAAGAAGTGCTGTATTCGGCCATGGAGGATTTTTACATTGACATTATGATAGGGGCTGGTGACACTAGTCGTAGTGTTCACCTCGATTTACCACCTTTCACACTCATTGGAGCCACGACACGAGCAGGCATGTTGTCTAATCCTTTGCGGGCACGTTTTGGAATTACGGGTCATATGGAATACTACGAAGTGGAAGATTTAACAGAGATTGTTGAGCGAACCGCAGCGATTTTTGAGATGGAAATCGTCCATGAAGCTGCGCTAGAATTAGCACAACGTAGCCGAGGGACTCCGCGAATTGCTAATAGACTACTCAAGCGTGTCCGTGACTATGCTCAGATTATGGGAGATGGCGTCATCACTGCGGATATTACTGATAAGGCTCTCAATATGCTGGATGTTGATCATCAGGGCTTGGATTATGTTGACCAAAAAATCCTTCGAACCATGATTGAAATGTATAATGGCGGCCCTGTTGGTCTAGGCACTCTGTCTGTCAATATTGCTGAAGAACGTGATACAGTTGAGGACATGTATGAGCCATACCTTATTCAAAAAGGATTTATCATGCGAACAAGAACCGGTCGGGTAGCAACTGCCAAAGCTTATGAACACCTAGGTTACCCTTTGTCAGACAAGGGTTAAACATTATTTTATCCAGTGAGTAGAGGTTAAATTCTGATTTTACAAATCAACGCTATAGTCTTTCGGTTTGCTTTTAGCACTGGACAATAAGCTATTGGCACTACTGCAGTACGGTAATGCGAGTTAATGACGTAATAAAAACTATAAAATGTAAGGAGCTAGGCATGTTTGTTCTAGCTTTTTGATATGAAAACGCATCCCTTCGAAATCTTTGATTAATTTGAATGTAACATACGATTAAATTTTGTTATAATGAGAGTAAGATTATCATTTTGAATTAGGAGATTGTGATGAAGCAAGTCGTTTTTGTTTGTCTGGGGAATATCTGCCGTAGTCCCATGGCTGAATTTGTCATGAAAGATCTTGCAAAAGGGTACGATATTCGCGTCGAAAGTCGGGCAACATCGAATTGGGAACATGGTAACCCTATTCATCCAGACACGCAGAGAATTTTCAAAAGACATGCCATTGCTTTTGATCGTCAAAAACGCTCTCAGCAAATTAGCTTGAAAGATTTAGAAGTTTTTGACTTGATTATCGGTATGGACGATGAAAATGTTGCGGATTTGCAACGTCTCTCTCAAGGAAAATATGATGATAAGATAGTTATTTTTAGGAAAGATGGCGTCCCAGATCCGTGGTTCACTGGTGATTTTGAAGAGACCTATGATTTGGTCAAAACTGGCTGTGAAAAATGGCTAGCGCAACTACTGTCATGAAAATAAGGAAAAAGAAAATGAAAAAAATAAACTTAACACGAGGACGCATAGAGTTACTTGCTGTACTGGTGATACTATGTTGCGGACTGTCGGTCTTAACCGTAAACCAGAAGTCTAAAGCAACCCTCCGTTACAACCACGGAAAGCTTGTTTATACAGGTTATGTTGTCAACCACCGTATGAACGGCAAAGGGAAGCTGACTTATGAAAATGGTGATGTTTATGAAGGTCAATTTGTCAATGGTGTCTTTGACGGACAAGGAACCTTCACTTCAAGCACAGGTTGGTCATATAAAGGAGACTTTAAAAATGGTCAAGCTGATGGGCAAGGGACACTAGTAGCACAAGATAAAAAGGTTTATAAAGGAACCTTTAAACAAGGGATTTATCAAAAATGAGAATAAAATGGTTTTCACTGGTACGTGTAACAGGACTTTTGCTAGTTCTACTCTATCACTTCTTTCAAAATACTTTTTCAGGGGGATTTATTGGTGTTGATATTTTCTTCACTTTTTCTGGGTACCTGATAACAGCGCTTTTGATTGATGAATATGCAAAAAGCGAAAAAATTAATTTGCTAGGCTTTCTTAAGCGACGTTTTTATAGAATTGTGCCGCCGGTAGTCTTGATGATACTGATTGTTATGCCGTTTACGCTTTTGGTGCGTGATGACTTTCGTGCAAGCATTGGTCAACAAATTGCATCAGTTTTAGGATTTACGACAAATTTATATGAGATGATAACTGGTGGCAATTATGAAAGCCAGTTTATCCCGCATTTATTTGTTCACACTTGGAGTTTGGCTATTGAGGTACATTTTTATCTCCTTTGGGGAGTTTTACTTTGGATTTTGACAAAAAGGAATGTAGGTTCTAAACAGTTTCGGGGGTTAGTTTTTGTTCTTTCAACAGGCTTGTTTCTTGTCAGCTTTTTGTCTATGTTTATCAGAAGTTTTTTTGTTGAAAATGTTTCAATGATTTATTTCTCAACTCTCTCTCACAGTTTTCCTTTTTTCCTAGGCGCGATGTTTGCGACTATGTCAGGTATCAACGAGACTACCAAACGATTTAAGAAAAATATTATTCTTTGGCCAAGAAAGCGTGTGGTCACAGTCATGGCAACAAGTTTTGCTCTCCTTTTGCTCCTGACCTTTTTGCTTGATTTTAATCATCAATTTACTTATTTATTTGGGTTCATACTAGCGAGTCTCTTTGCTAGTGTCATGATTTATGCAGCGCGTGTTTTACATGAACAAACTCCAAATGTTCGCGAACCCAAGATAATCACGTTTTTAGCAGATATTTCTTATGGTATTTATCTTTTTCATTGGCCTTTTTACATCATCTTTGGTCAGTTAGCTAACAACTGGCTTGCAGCTTTAACAACAACTATTTTTTCTCTTGTCTTTGCTAGCTTGTCCTATTATGTGATTGAACCCTACATTGTTGGGAAAAAGCCAAATCTATTTGGTTTACAATTAGATCTCAGTCCATATAAAAAATGGCTTTTGGGGACGGCTGGAGTGTTAACCATTATCACGATAGCAACCGCTGCTATTGCTCCTAAAGTTGGTAAATTTGAAACCAATCTATTAGTTGATTCTCTTCAACAAGCCCAGAATAATATGAATCGTACCCATACTTTAGCAGCTGGGGACGCCTCAGCTTTAAGCAATGTCAGTGTGATAGGAGATTCAGTTGCTTTAAGATCATCGTCAGCTTTTGCGAGTCTTTTACCAGAGGTTCAGTTGGACGCTGCAGTCAGCCGTAATTTTAGTGAAGCTTTTAACATTTTTAAAAACCAAATTGATTCAAACACTCTATCTAAAACCACTGTTTTGGCGGTAGGTGTCAATTCTTTGGGGAACTATCAAGACGACTTACAGCAATTTATTGATGCTTTGCCTGACGGTTATCGCTTGGTTCTTGTTACTCCGTATAATGCTGGAAACGATGCTGCGGTAGCTGAGGTTAGAGATTATGAGCTGAGTTTGGCTAAAACATATTCTTATGTTACTGTCGCAGATTGGTACAAGGCTGCTGTTGAAAATCCAGCCATCTGGTCTGGAACAGATGGCGTACACTATAGTGATAGTGACAGCACGGGGGCAGATTTATATGTTAAAACTATCCAGAAAGCTATTCAAAAAGCAGCTAAACGCTCAGCTAAGGGTGAGTCTTAGCGTCATAAAAAGTTCACTGAAAGGTGGGCTTTTTAATATTGAAAATCCAACTCAGACATTATTGATTAGATGACTTTAAGCTTTATCTGTGTTGGCGTCGTCCAGTATGATTTTGATTTTCTTTGAGTATCAGGAAAAGGCTTCAAAGGTATGTAGAATGGTAGGCAAAAAGTTTGAAAAAAAGGTTTGAAAAAAAATTCACAAATTTTATGTGAAATGGTTTACAAAAAAAAATATTGTGATATAATGAACATGTAATAAAAATTGTGAAACATTTAACAAGGTGTTTCTAAAGGAGAAAAATATGGCTGAAAAAACTGTCACACCAGAAGAAAAACTTGCTCAAGCTCAAGCACACGTTGATGAACTTGTTCAAAAAGGTCTTGTTGCTCTTGAAGAGTTCCGTAAACTTAATCAGGAACAAGTGGATTATATCGTGGCAAAAGCTTCTGTAGCAGCTCTTGATGCACACGGAATCTTGGCAGCACATGCGGTTGAAGAAACAGGTCGGGGTGTCTTTGAAGATAAAGCAACTAAAAATCTTTTTGCCTGCGAACATGTTGTTAACAATATGCGTGGCGTTAAGACAGTTGGTGTCATTGAAGATGATCCGATTACAGGATTGACTAAAATTGCTGAACCAGTCGGTGTTATCTGTGGGGTAACTCCAACAACTAACCCAACTTCAACTGCAATCTTTAAATCATTGATTGCTCTCAAAACTCGTAATCCAATTGTTTTCGGTTTCCACCCATCAGCTCAAGAATCATCAGCGCATGCGGCTAAAATTGTTTATGATGCTGCGGTTAAAGCTGGAGCGCCTGAAAACTGTATCCAATGGATTACAGAGCCTTCTATTCAAGCAACAAACGCTTTGATGAACCACGATGGTATTGCGACTATCCTTGCGACTGGTGGTAATGCTATGGTTCGTGCCGCTTATTCATGTGGTAAACCAGCTCTTGGGGTAGGTGCTGGTAACGTTCCTGCTTATGTTGAAAAATCAGCTGATATTCGTCAGGCTGCTCATGACATTGTGATGTCTAAATCATTTGATAATGGTATGGTCTGTGCCTCTGAACAAGCTGTTATCATTGATAAAGAAATCTATGATGACTTTGTTGAAGAGTTCAAATCATATAAAACTTACTTTGTTAACAAGAAAGAAAAGGCTCTTCTTGAAGAATACTGCTTTGGTGTAAAAGCTAACAGCAAGAACTGTGCAGAAGCCAAATTAAACGCAGACATTGTTGGTAAACCAGCTGCATGGATTGCAGAACAAGCAGGTTTCAAAGTTCCAGAAGGAACTAATATTTTGGCTGCTGAATGTGCAGAAGTTGGTGAAAAAGAACCATTGACTCGTGAAAAACTTTCTCCAGTTATCGCTGTTCTTAAAGCAGAAGACACTGAAGACGGTTTGAAAAAAGCACGTCAAATGGTTGAATTCAATGGTCTTGGACACTCAGCCGCTATCCATACAAAAGACGAAGCTCTTGCAAAACGTTTCGGTACTGAAATGAAAGCAATGCGTATCATCTGGAACTCACCATCAACATTTGGTGGTATCGGTGATGTTTATAATGCTTTCATTCCATCATTGACACTTGGATGTGGTTCATACGGACGCAACTCAGTTGGTGATAACGTATCTGCTATCAACCTTCTTAATATCAAGAAAGTAGGGAAACGTAGAAATAATATGCAATGGTTTAAAGTTCCTTCAAAAATCTACTTCGAACGTAACTCAATTCAATACCTTCAAACTTGTGAAGATATTAACCGTGTTATGATTGTTACAGATAAATCTATCGAAAAACTTGGTTTTGTACAACGCATTATTGATCAACTGAACCTTCGTGCTAACAAAGTAACTATCCAAGTGTTCTCAGATGTTGAACCAGATCCAGACATCACAACAATCCGTCGTGGTACAGAAGTGATGCGCCAATTTGAGCCAGATACCATTATTGCACTTGGCGGAGGGTCACCAATGGATGCAGCCAAAGGTATGTGGATGTTCTACGAACAACCAGAAGTTGACTTCAGTGACCTTGTCCAAAAATTCATGGATATCCGTAAACGTGCCTTCAAATTCCCATCTCTTGGTAAGAAAGCGAAATATATTGGTATCCCAACAACATCTGGTACAGGATCAGAAGTAACACCATTTGCTGTAATCTCTGATAAAGCTAATAACCGTAAATATCCATTGGCTGACTATGCCTTGACTCCAACAATTGCTATTGTTGACCCAGCTTTGGTTGAATCAGTTCCTGCCTTTATCGCAGCTGATACAGGTATGGATGTTCTGACTCACGCAACAGAAGCTTATACTTCGAACTTTGCCAACGACTACACTGATGGTCTTGCTCTTCAAACCATCAAATTGGTCTTCCAATACCTTGAAAAATCTGTAAAAACAGCAGATCCTGAAGCACGCGAAAAAATGCATAATGCTTCTACAATGGCAGGTATGGCCTTTGCCAACGCCTTTCTCGGTATGAGCCACTCTATGGCCCATAAGATTGGTGGGGTACACCACACTATCCACGGTCGTACAAATGCTATCTTGCTTCCATATGTTATCCGCTACAACGGAACTCGTCCATCTAAAACAACAACATGGCCTAAATATAACTATTGGAAAGCAGATGAAAAATTCCAAGACATCGCTCGTATGTTAGGATTGCCATGTTCAACTCCAGAAGAAGCCGTTGAAGCTTATGCTAAGGCTGTTTACGATCTTGGAGTAGCTGTTGGTATTAAGATGAACTTCAAAGATCAAGGTATTGATGAAAAAGTTTGGAAAGATAGCTTGCATGAAATTGCTCTTCTTGCTTATGAAGATCAATGTTCACCTGCTAACCCACGCTTGCCAATGGTAGCTGACATGGAAGAAATCATGGCGGATGCTTACTATGGTTACGCAGAACGTCCAGGACGTCGTAAATAAGTTTTCAGTTATAATTCTCCCTAAAAAAGCTGAGACCTGAGGTCTTGGCTTTTTTATAACACTATATGTCATTAATTATTTGAAAAAATCCCAAGAAAACCTTTACATTGTTCAGGCTGAGCGCTATAATAAATGTGACATAAGATGTAACAAACAAAGGGGGTAAGGAGATGGCTGAGCGCTTTTATGAAGTGTTAGCAATTGTTTGGATTTTCATTGCAGGAATGGATCCACGGTGGGGAAATTAAAGGTATTGGCGCTATTCTTAGGAATGGCGTTTTTGTATCAGAGTTTAGGACAAGGAATTTTGTGAGAGATTAAAAGTGAAGTGTGATAGCTGTTTGTTTCAAGGAAGTGTTCTCTTCTTCTAAGGGCTGTTACTAGCTAATAGGTTTGAAAAATAGGGCACTCTGACACAAAAGGCTATTTCTATAAAACCAAAAGCACAAAGTATTAGCGATAACCCAATCATAAGGGACCCAATCATAAGAATAGAAATTTATTGAGAAAATTCTCAAATTTTCTGATAATTATGGTATAATGCTAAAAAGACTATCTAAATAAAGAGGATTTATCATGACGCTTGTTTACCAATCAACCCGTGACGAAAACAATCGAGTAACAGCTAGCCAGGCGATCTTGCAAGGTTTAGCGGCAGATGGAGGACTGTTCACTCCTTTAACAACGCCGCAAGTGGCACTTGACTTTGATAGACTCAAAAGTGCTTCTTACCAGGAAGTGGCCAAGTTGGTTCTCTCAGCCTTTTTGGATGATTTTACAGAAGAGGAACTTGACTACTGCATTAGCAATGCTTATGATGCCAAATTTGATACGCCAACTATTGCTCCTTTGGTAAAATTGGGTAATCAATACAATCTAGAACTTTTTCATGGGTCAACGATTGCCTTTAAAGACATGGCACTATCCATCTTGCCTTATCTATTGACAACATCAGCGAAGAAACAAGGTGTTGATAATAAGATTGTGATTTTAACGGCTACATCGGGTGATACAGGAAAAGCTGCTATGGCTGGTTTTGCTGATGTTCCTGGAACAGAAATCATTGTCTTCTATCCAAAAGACGGTGTCTCAAAAATCCAAGAGCTACAAATGACAACACAAATTGGCGCCAATACCCACGTTGTTGCTATCGATGGAAACTTTGATGATGCTCAGACAGATGTGAAACGTATGTTTAATGATACTGATTTGCGCGATAAATTGCTGGCGCACAAAACTCAGTTTTCTTCCGCAAACTCAATGAATATTGGTCGCCTAGTGCCTCAAGTAGTCTATTACGTTTATGCTTATGCTCAGCTAGTTAAATCTGGCGATATTCAAAATGGTGATAAGGTTAACTTCACCGTTCCAACAGGAAATTTTGGAAATATCCTAGCCGCGTACTATGCGAAACAAATTGGAGTTCCAGTCAACAAACTTATCTGTGCCTCTAATGAAAATAATGTTCTGACAGATTTCTTTACAACAGGAACCTATGATAAAAAGCGATCTTTCAAGGTTACCACAAGCCCATCCATGGATATTCTTGTGTCTTCGAACTTGGAGCGTCTGATCTTCCATCTTTCAGGAAATAACGCAGCTAAAACCAAGCAACTTATGGATAATCTTACAACAACAGGTGAGTACACGCTTGGTGATGTTAACCAAGATATTTTAAATCTATTTGCCGCAGGATTTGCAACCGAAGAAGAAACGGCAACCGAAATCAAGCGAGTTTATGATGAGTGTAGCTATGTTGAAGATCCCCACACGGCTGTTGCATCTAGGGTTTATCAAACCTACGCAGCTAAGACAGGAGATAAAACACCAACAGTCATAGCCTCGACAGCGAGTCCATACAAATTCCCGCGTGTAGCTGTGTCTGCCATCACAGGTAAAGACAGTGGTGATGATTTTAAAGCTGTTGAAGTATTGCACCAACTTTCTGGTGTAACTATTCCTGCTGCGGTTGATGGGTTGGATAGAGCCATAGTTCGCCACAAAACGGTTGTTGCCACTGTTGATATGCAAAAAGCTGTGGAAGAGTACTTGGGTCTCTGATTTTAATTTTTGTTAGAGGTTGATAGAACCTCGTCTTTGACACATCTGAAAAAGAGGGCTTGGAATACTAAAGTTTCCAAGCCTTCCTTTCGTTTAGAAGGGGCAGTCAGAGAAATCACACTTTTCTTCATTTCATTGATTCAATTTGAAAGGTTATATGAACAGTAAGAGAACACTTTTAAATATTGCTCTACCTGCTATGGTAGAAAATCTTCTTCAAATGCTCATGGGCCTTGTTGACAGCTATCTTGTATCTCAAATCAGCCTGATTGCAGTATCAGGGGTTTCGGTAGCCAATAATATCATCAGCATTTATCAAGCGCTTTTTATTGCATTAGGGGCTGCTATATCTAGTCTTATTGCTAAGAGTCGTGGTGAAAAGAATATCTCGAAGCAGTTTTATTATCAAGCTCAGGGCTTGCTTGTCACTATAATAATAAGTTTTATATTGGGCATTGTCACAGTTTTCTTCGGGGAAAATCTACTAGCCCTGTTCGGGATGGAAAAAGCTGTAGCTGATTCTGGAGGCTTGTATCTTAAAATTGTTGGTGGGCTGATAGTCAGTCTTGGTTTGTTGACTACTTTAGCTTCATTTTTGCGAGCACAAGGGAAAACACGCCTACCAATGTATGTCAGCCTCTTAATTAATCTCGTTAATGCGCTTTTATCGGCCTTAGCTGTCTTTGTCTTTGATTGGGGAATTGTTGGAGTTGCTATTGCTACGGTACTTTCGCGCTTTATAGGTATTGCATTACTAGGTAGTCAGCTTCCTGTAAAGAAAATTCTTGAGAATTTGACTCTTAGTTTAGATAAGAATTTGCTCACGCTTTCTTTACCAGCGGCTGGTGAACGGCTTATGATGCGAGCTGGTGATGTAGTTATCATTGCTATTGTTGTTCAATTTGGGACAGAGACTGTAGCTGGGAACGCGATTGGGGAGAGCTTGACTCAGTTTAATTATATGCCTGGTCTGGGGATGGCAACTGCAACAGTTATTCTTGTGGCACACTACTTGGGAAGTGGTGATTATTATGAATTGAAAAAGATTGTGCGAGAATCATATCTTATTTCAGCTTGCCTCATGATTATAGTTGGCTTGCTAACTTTTTTGTTTGGAGATTACTGGACTAGTTTCTTTACAGAAAATAGCGGAGCACGACAGGCTAGTCACGTTGTTCTATTCTATTCATTTATTGGTGGGCCAGCAACAGCGGGAACTTTGATTTTCACGGCAGTATGGCAAGGACTGGGAAATTCTAAAATGCCTTTTTATGCAACAAGTTTTGGTATGTGGTTTGTTCGAGTTCTTTTGGGATATGTATTAGGAGTTACCCTGCAGCTAGGGTTATCGGGTGTTTGGTTAGCAACTCTAGTGGATAACTTTTTTCGCTGGGGATTTCTATATATAAAATACATGAGAGTTGGCAAGAACTTTTAACACTTAAGGTTGTGCAAAATTGTGTATATGAAGATGGAAAAGGTGGCACTTTTTAAGAACCTGTATTCACAACATCATCATACTCTTATTAAGACTAATATGTGATACTTTGATAAAAGCAACCTCCGATTTTTCAGCATCCTTGGCTAATCTTCGGGAATGGTTTACCCAAGAGAATGTCCGCTCTACAACCCAACGCTTGGGGATGATTTGCTAACTTCCTTTGGCTTTTTCAGATGGGCATACGCATGATTTTACCCTTTTTAAGGAGAGTATTGGCTATAGTTTGCTTCAAAGCACCCTTATTTCGTAGATTTAGGGTATTTAGGTATCTTGAAATTTCATGAAAATACCTTTATTCCTGCTAAATGTTCTAGAAACCACCCCTTAACCGAAGAGGACAAGCAGCTGAATAAAGAGATAGCTAAAATGCGTATTGAAATTGAGCATTTTAATGCTAAATTCAAAACCTTTCAAATCATGGCACAGCCTTATCGTAATCGTAGAAAACGGTTTAACTTAAGAGCTGAATTGATTTGTGGCATCATCAACCATGAGATGATGCAGTTACCGAACAAGTCTAATAATGATACTCTCAGGTTGCGAATGAAATGCTAATAGCACTCGCAGTTTGGCAACCCTCTTGAGTTGTCTAGAAGTAGCTAACGATGATAACCGCATCAGATTGCTTTTGTAAGTGCCCATTTCGGCAATATCCATCCTCAGTAGGGACAAAGCGCTGATATAAAGTGGTTAACTTCATTTTAGAACTTACCATTGAGCAAGAATAAACTATCCTCAAAAATAGTTGACAAAAGAACAAGAAGTTTGCTATACTGACATAGCTGTCAAACAGGAAGTCAATACGGAAGAAAAAAAGGTAAAAAAAGTAGTTGACAAGTTAGAAAAGGTTTGATAGAATAAAGAAGTTGTCTCGAGAGAGGCGAAGACCTTTGAGAACTGAACAAGAAGACGAACCAAACGTGCGGGTTACGGAAGTAACCTGTCAAGAAACAATAAGTCAGCAATGACGCGAGCGCAAGCTCAAACTTTTAAATGAGAGTTTGATCCTG
>NZ_KB904457.1 GCF_000380105.1 Streptococcus orisratti DSM 15617 | reverse complement strand
TATGACTAGTGACTTTTTCGAGGCTTGGTTCAAAACATTCTTACTCCCCACTTTAGATAAACCAGCTGTTATCATTATGGACAATGCAAGGTTTCATAGGATGAGTAAGCTAAAAGAGTTATGCAAGGAGCAGGGGCATAGACTTTTACCACTTCCTCCTTACTCACCTGAGTATAATCCCATTGAGAAAACATGGGCTCAAATCAAAAAACACCTCAGAAAAGTATTGCCAAATTGCGATACTTTTCTTGAGGCACTTTTGTCCTGCTCCTGTTTCAATTAACTATAATTATTGTCAAATTGATGTTATTGATTACTCTGATTTTAGTTTTCTGGAATATACGTGGCGTCAGAATCAGTAATTTGAAAAAATCTTTGAGCGAAACTTGATTGTCGAAGAGTACGAATGTGTCTCTATCATTCTGTGATATATTGGAAATTGTTAAAATAGTATCTAAGGTCAGTTTGTGTTAGCGAGCAAATTGACCTTTGTAGTGTCTTGACAATTAGGGAAGACTGTTAACACTAGGCTTTGAATGAATTTACTCAGCTAACTTTACACAGAAAATCTATTTAAAGGAAAGCAAAAAATGCGCCTCAACAACAAGTCGCATTCATTGAAAATTGGATAAACAACTATTCTAAGAAAATATTGGATGCAGATTTTCAAGGAAGTTTTTGCACATTGGCTAAGTTGCACATGACATTTACCATGCTTTCAGAATGCTGGCTACCTTGGTGTTAATTAAGTCAATGGCAACAACATTACTGACTCCCTCTGGAATAACAATGTCAGCATAACGCTTAGTTGGCTCAATAAATTGATGATACATTGGTTTCACAACATTTATATATTGCTCAATAATGCTATCAAGACTACGGCCTCGTTCAACCATATCGCGCTTAATACGACGAATAATTCTAATATCATCATCAGTATCAACAAATAGTTTAATATCCATGAGATTCCTAAGACGTTCATCCTCCATGACCAATATGCCCTCGATAATAAAAACATCTTGAGGCTCTTGACGATACGTCTTATTGCTCCTTGTGTGCTGAGTGTAATCGTAGATAGGAATATCCACTGGGCGACCAGCAATAAGCTCTTTAAGTTGTTCAATCATAAAATCCGTATCGAAAGCCAGAGGATGGTCATAATTCGTTTTAATTCGTTCTTCAAATGACAAATGACTTTGATCCTTATAATAAGAATCGTGTTCAATCATTGCAATTTTTTCATCAGGAAAATTAGCTAGAATGGCCTGAGAAACACTGGTTTTTCCACCACCAGAACCACCCGTAACACCGATAATAATTGGTTTATTTCGCATTTGTTACTCCAGTTTTAAAAAGTCTTTCTGTTTATTTTACCAAATTTCATGCTATAATAAAAGGAAATAAGCAAAAAGATAAGGAAAACTATGATTTCAACATTTCCAAAGGCTTGGCAGGAAAAAATGGCTAAGCTTGACTTCACACAACTAACCGATATTCAACGTAAGGTATTTGAACCTATTTCCCAAGGGGACAATGTGCTAGGCATTAGTCCTACAGGAACAGGGAAAACTTTAGCCTATCTTCTCCCAAGTCTCCTCAAACTAAAGCCTAAAAAGTCTCAACAGTTGCTAATTCTCGCTCCAAACACTGAGCTAGCTGGCCAAATATTTGAAGTTTCTAAAGAATGGGCAGAGCCATTAGGATTGACTGCTCAGCTATTTCTCTCTGGTTCAAGCCAAAAACGTCAAATTGAGCGTCTCAAAAAAGGCCCTGAAATTCTCATTGGAACTCCAGGTCGTGTTTTTGAATTGATTAAATTAAAAAAAATTAAAATGATGGCTATTGATACTATCGTTTTAGATGAGTTTGATGAACTTTTGAGTGAATCGCAATATCATTTTGTTAGTAAAATCATCAACTACGTACCACGTAACCATCAAATGATTTACATGAGTGCGACTAATAAGGTTGACAGTTCTCTACTAGCTGAAAATACACTGAGATTTGACTTGTCTGGTTCAGCACTTGATACAATTAGTCATTATTATATCACAATTGACAAACGTAACCGAGTTGAACTCTTGCGTAAATTAGCTAATATTCCAGGTTTTCGAGGTCTTGTTTTTTTTAATAACCTTTCTGATTTAGGAGCTAGTGAAGAACGTCTACAATTCAATCACGCATCTGCTATTTCCTTGGCCAGTGACGTTAATGTAAAATTCCGAAAGATTATTTTAGAAAAATTTAAAAACCATGAATTAGCTTTACTATTAGCAACTGACCTCGTTGCACGAGGAATCGATATCGATAACCTAGAATATGTTATCAACTTTGATATTGCACGAGATATTGAAACTTACACTCATAGAGCTGGACGTACTGGACGTATGGGCAAGGCTGGTGCGGTTATCACTTTTGTTGCTCATCCAGAAGATCTCAAAAAATTGAAGAAATTTGCAAATGTTTCAGAAATTTTTGTAAAAAATCAACAATTGTATATAAAATAGAGAGTTGCAGATCAACTCTCTATTTATATTATCTAAAGGAAAATCAAATCATTATTTAGATTTAATATAATTAACACCGTCAGCCTTTGGTGCCACAGCTTGTCCAAAGAATACCGCAAGTACAACGACTGTTAACACGTACGGTGCAATTTGTAAATAGACTTTGGGAATAGAAGATAAAAGTGGTAATTGTCCACCAATGACAGCTAAAGACTGCGATAGCCCAAAGAATAGACTAGCTAACATGGCACCGATTGGATTCCATTTACCAAAAATCATAGCTGCAAGAGCAATAAATCCAGGTCCAAGTATAGTTGTTACAGCAAAGTTAACCGAGATAGACTGAGCATAGATAGCACCACCCATACCACCAAGGAAACCTGAAATCATGACACCTAGGTAACGCATTAAATAAACGTTAATCCCAAGTGTATCCGCTGCTTGTGGATGTTCCCCGACCGAACGCAGACGAAGTCCAAAGCGTGTCTTAAAAAGGACAAACCAAGAGACAAAGGCTACTAAAATAGCAATATAGCCAAGAATACTCGTGTTTTTAAAGAAAATTTGCCCAATGATAGGAATATCTGACAAAAGTGGAAAATTAAATTTTCCGAAAGACTCTTGAATATTATCTGTCTGCCCTTTATTATACAAAACTTTTGTCAGAAATACAGCGAGCGATGGGGCCATTAAGTTAAGCACCGTTCCACTGATGACATGATCTGCACGGAAATTAATCGTTGCTGCAGCATGAATAATAGAAAATAAAATTCCGACAATTCCACCAACCAATACAGCCAACCAAGGCGTTGCTTTCCCAAATGTTGATGCAAATTCTAGATTGAAAACAACTCCTGAAAAAGCTCCCATAACCATAATTCCCTCCAAACCGACATTAACAATGCCGCCTCGTTCGGAGAAGGTTCCGCCGATACTTGTAAAGATAAGTGGTGTTGCGTAAATCAACATGGATGAGACCATCAGCGCTAAAATCGTTGTTAAACTCATCTTATTTACCACCTTTCTCTTGTTTTCTTGGTTTTAAGAAATGCTCAATAATGTAGTGAATACCAACAAAGAAGATAATTGAAGCAGTCACAACCTTAATCAGTTCAGGCGGAATTCCTGCAATGTTCATCCCTGGTGCACCAACACTCAAAACAGCAAATAAGAAGGCTGCAAATAGAATACCAATTGGATTATTAGCTGCAAGCAAGCTGACCGCCATACCGTCAAAACCTATTGAAATAGAACTTGATTGAACAAAGACATTTTGGAAAGTTCCGAGTCCTTCAACGACACCCCCAAGACCCGCAAAGGCACCAGAGATAATCATTGACAAGATGATGGTGCGCTTAGCAGACATTCCTGCATACTCACTAGCATGTGGATTCAAACCAACTGAGCGAATTTCAAATCCAAGTGTTGTTTTATTAAGCAAGAACCAGATAATCGCTACACCAATGAAAGCTATGAAAATACCAATATTAATCCGAGAATTATTTGTCAGAGCTGATAACCATTCCGTTTGGTAAGAAGCATTTGCACCAACATAAATACTAGAATCTGTAGTACGCATGATATTCTTAGAAAAGAGATTTTGAATGACTGCGTTACCAGAGTAAAGAATAATATAGTTCATCATAATAGTTACAATGACTTCACTGGTCCCAAGATAAGCACGAAGAACTCCTGGAATCGCACCAGCAATTCCTCCAGCAAGAGCAGCAATTACAATCGTACATAAAATCATCAAGGGACGTGGCATGTCTGGATGTGACAATGCAAACCAACCAGCAGCAATCCAACCTGCCAAAGCTTGACCTGGTAAACCAACATTAAAGAAACCTGCACGGCTGGCAACAGAGAAACCAAGAGCCACTAAGATTAGAGGTGCCATAGCACGAAAAATTTCACCGATATTCTTGATATTCCCAAAAGCTGTTTGAAACAATCCTTCATAGCCCCAAATTGGATCATATCCAAAAATGAGCATGATGATAGCTCCTAACACGATTCCTAGTAAAACTGAAATTAGAGGAACCGCAATTTGTTGTGTTCGTTTAGACATTACTCTCCTCCTTTTTCAATTTTTCCACCAGCCATCAAAATACCAAGTTCTTGTTTATTTGTTTCAGCTGGTGTTACGATGCCTTGAATTTTACCATCGTGAATAACAGCAATACGGTCGGACAAGTTTAAGATTTCGTCAAGTTCAAAACTGACTACCAAAACAGCCTTTCCTCTATCACGTTCTTCAATGAGACGCTTGTGAATATACTCGATTGCTCCCACATCAAGCCCGCGCGTTGGCTGACTAACGATAAGTAAATCAGGGTCACGATCGATTTCACGAGCGATAATCGCTTTTTGTTGATTACCACCTGAAAAACCTTTAGCAAGAACAAATTCACCAGCTCCGCGTACGTCAAATTCTTTCATCAATTTACGAGCATACTCATTGATATGGGAAAAGTTCAAAATTCCATTTTTGCTCATAGGTTCTTTGTAGTAAGTCTGAAGAGCTAAATTTTCAGCCATGGTCATTTCTAAAACCAATCCATCGCGATGGCGGTCTTCAGGGACATGCCCAACACTCAATTCTGTAATTTTACGGCTTGAAAGTTTCGTGACATCTTGTCCTTTAATCGTAATAGAACCAGCTTTGACTTTTCGAAGTCCTGTAATGGCCTGTACAAGCTCACTCTGACCATTACCATCAATTCCAGCTATCCCAACAATTTCTCCCCCTCTGACCTCCAGAGAAAGATTTTTAACAGCTGAAATACCACGATTCTCATTAACAATCAAATCCTTAATGGAGAGAACAACATCTTTTGGTTTCGATGCTTCTTTATCTGTAGTAAAGGAAACGGAGTGTCCGACCATCATTTCTGCTAGTTCTTGTGATGTTGCTCCTGCTACATCTACTGTCTCAATACTCTTACCACGACGGATAACGGTAACGCGATCTGCAACAGCACGTATCTCGTCTAATTTGTGAGTAATCAAAATAATAGATTTCCCTTCTTTGACAAGATGCTTCATAATTTCCATCAGTTCATGAATTTCAGATGGTGTTAAAACAGCAGTCGGTTCATCAAAAATTAAAATATCTGCCCCACGGTAGAGAGTTTTTAAGATTTCAGCACGTTGTTGAGCTCCAACAGAGATATCCGCCACCTTAGCGTCAGGGTCAACCGCAAGACCATATTTGTGAGACAAGTCGAGGATGTCCTGAGAAGCTTTTTTTAAATCAAGAACACCTTTTTTGACAACTTCATTTCCCAGAATAATATTTTCTGCAACCGTAAAGGCTTCCACAAGCATAAAATGCTGGTGCACCATACCAATTCCAAGTTGTGACGATTTGGAAGGTGAGTCAATTTTAACTACTTGTCCATTGATCACAATTTCACCACTGGTTGGCTCTAAAAGCCCCGCCAACATATTCATCAATGTTGACTTANCAGCACCATTTTCACCAAGCAAGGCGTGAATTTCACCTTTACGAACAGTCAAATTAATGTGATCATTCGCAACGAAATCACCAAACTTTTTGGTAATTTCCTTCATTTCAATGACATTTTGTGTCATGTGGTTCTCCCTTTCAGAAAAAATCTTTATAATTCAGTAAAACTCATCATCCTTGATGAGTTTTACTGAGGTATAAAAACCCCAGCCCCAAAAAAGAGACAACCGATTAAGGTCGCCCTTTTAAAGATTATTTTTCAGGAACCTTAAGATCGCCTGAGATGATTTTTTCTTTTGCTTCTTTGATAGCGGCAACAGCATCATCTGATAGATTAGTTGTAGCAATATCTACCCCCTTATCTTTCAGACCATAAGTTGTTATCTCGCCACCTGGGAATTTACCTTTAGCAGTTTTATTTGAGATAAGTTGTACTGCTTTACCAACTTCTTTAATTGTTGAAGCTAAAACAAAGTTTGATTTTTTTCCATCTTTAGAAGTATAATTTCCTTCAGCAGATTGGTCACGGTCAACACCGATTACCCAAACTTTATCAGATTCGTTACGAGATTCATTTTCTGATTTAGCTTCTGAAAAGACACCTGCACCAGTTCCGCCTGCAACTTGGTAGATAATATCGGCACCAGCAGCATATTGTGTAGCAGCAATCGTTTTACCTTTAGCAGCATCACCAAACGAACCAGCATAATCCACTTTCACTTTAATTGAATCATCTACTGACTTAACCCCAGCTTCAAATCCAGCACGGAAACGTGTAATAACTTCTGATTCCATACCACCAACAAAACCTACAATTTTTGTTTTTGTTGACTTAGCTGCTGCAATACCAGCAAGGTAGCCAGATTCATTATCCGCAAATGTCACGCTGGCAACATTATCCTTACCGCTGATTGTATCATCAATAATGACATAATTAGTATCAGCATTATCACCTGCTGCTTTTTCTACAGCATCATGAAGAGCAAAACCGATACCAAAGACTAATTTGTAGCCACTTGAAACAGCTGTATCAAGGTTAGTTGCATAATCTGATTCGCTTGTTGATTGGAAGTAATCAAACCCTTGGCCTTTTGAGAGACCATTTTCTTTCCCCCAAGCTTGAAGTCCTTCCCAAGCTGACTGGTTAAATGATTTATCATCAACACCACCAGTATCAGTAACCATAGCTACTTTCAAATCAGTTTTAGCATTGCTACTGTCTGATTTAGATGCTCCACGGTTTCCACATGCTGCAAGTCCAAGAACTGCAACTGAAGCCAAACCGAATCCAACAATTTTCTTGTTCATGTAACTGAACCCTCCTAAAAAACTTATCGCAACTAAGTTGCAAAAAAATATTTATCAAGCCTTATGGCTAAAATAACAAATTAATAATCCTCACAAAATTAGTTCAAATTTGTAAAAGAATAGGGAAGTAAATCCTGGACTGTCGTCACTAGTGTCTTGCCACTTTTTGAAATCAAGGTAACTTGAGCACTGGGTTCGAAAAACTCAGCCATCACTTGACGGCAAGCCCCACAAGGTGAAATAGGCTCCTCACTCGTTCCATAAATGGCAATTTCGTCAAATTCTGTGAATCCTTCAGAGACTGCTTTAAAAATAGCTGTTCGCTCTCCACAGTTTGTCAAACCAAAACTAGCATTCTCAATATTGCAACCAGTAAATACCTTACCTTCCTTAGTTCTAACTGCAGCGCCAATAGGAAAATGCGAATAAGGAACATAGGCTTTTTGACTGGCTTTTATAGCCAAGTCTACGAGATTAGTATCCGCCATCAGCAACTTCTCCCGAAACTATTGCAACACCAGCTGAAGTTCCGATACGAGTAGCACCTGCTTTAATAAAAGCCTGAGCATCTGCAAAAGAGCGTGCTCCACCAGCCGCCTTGACACCAATATTTGGTCCGACAGTTTGACGCATCAAAGTCACATCCGCAACAGTCGCACCGTGTGTAGAAAAACCAGTTGATGTCTTAACATAATCAGCACCAGCAGCAACAGACAACTGGCATGCTTTTACTTTTTCCTGTTCTGTCAACAGACATGCCTCAATGATGACTTTTACTAACTTTTCCCCGCTGGCTTCAACAACAGCACGAATATCATCTTCAACTAGTTGGTAATCACCAGATTTTAAAGCACCAATATTGATAACCATATCAATCTCATCAGCACCATTTGCAACAGCATTTTTTGTTTCGAATGCCTTTGTTGCACTTGTGTTTGCTCCTAAAGGAAAACCAATCACTGTACAAACATTAACATCTGAATCTTTAAGTGCCTTGGCTGAATGAGCTACCCAAGTAGGATTGACACAAACACTGGCGAACCCATATTCAACGGCCTCTGCAATAAGTTTATCAATTTGTTCCTGAGTACTGTCAGGCTTTAACAAGGTATGATCGATGTATTTATTTAGCATCTCATCATATCTCCTCTCTATGAAATAATTCTTATAATTTCTTTTGGCACCACTTGCGTTCTACCTATTTTAACATTTTTTTGAAATTCTGTAAGTAATTTTGTCTCTAAAACTTCCTCTGAATAGACCTTGGCTACGAGTTCTCCTACCTGAACAGAATCACCAATTTTCTTTTCAAAGACAATACCTGTTTCGTAATCAAGTTTATCCGACTTAACTGCTCGTCCAGCACCCAATCTCATTGCAAAAAGCCCAAATTCCAAGGCTGGTAAAGCTTCGATATAGCCTTCAGCTTCTGCTCTAATTTCTGTAATAACTTTTGCTGCCGATGGTCTGTACAAATCTTCTAGATTTCCTCCCTGCGCAGATACCATAGCCTCAAATTTCTTTAACGTCTCACCATTGACTAAATGTTCATGAATAACATCTAAGGAGCACTCAACTCCAGCTAATCTTAGCATAATTTGCGCCAATTCGCAGATGAAGTGTGTAACATCGGTACGACCTTGTCCCTGCATGATTTGAAGAGCTTCAAGGACTTCCAGACGATTGCCTATGGCTTGTCCCAAAGGTTGACTCATGTCGGTAATGACTGCAATGGTTTTACGGCCAACCTCATTTCCAAGTGCAACCATGGTTTCTGAAAGTTTTACAGCGTCATCTATGGTTTTCATAAAGGCACCATCTCCCACGGTTACATCTAAAAGAATCCTATCTGCACCTGCTGCTATTTTCTTACTCATGACTGAGCTGGCGATTAAAGGAATAATATCAACTGTTGCCGTAACATCTCTAAGGGCATAAAGCATCTTGTCAGCCTTAACCAATTTATCAGACTGACCGATCACTGACACACCTATTTCTTGTACTTGCTTGATAAAATCCTCTTGATTGCGTTCGACTTGGAAGCCTTTGATAGCTTCCAATTTGTCCAAGGTTCCGCCAGTGTGGCCCAAACCTCTTCCGCTCATTTTTGCAACTGGAACACCAAAACTAGCTACCAGAGGCGCCAAAATCAGCGTGACCTTGTCACCTACACCACCAGTCGAATGTTTATCCGTCTTAATTCCAGCAATGGCTGATAAATCAATCTGCTCTCCTGTGCCAACCATCGTCATTGTCAAATCTCGCGTTTCACGCATGGTCATACCCTTAAAATAAACGGCCATTGCAAAAGCTGACATTTGATAATCAGGAACGGTTCCAGCAACATAATTCTCAATCAACCATTTAATCTCTTCAGTGCTGAGTTCCTCTCCCTCACGTTTTTTTTGAATTAAATCAACTGCTCTCATTCTTTCACGCTTCTAAGGATATAGTATCCTTTATCTTTCTTAACTACCTCAACATTGCCAAAAACTTCTTCCATCTTAGCTTTAGCACTAGGTGCCCCTTGCTTTTTCTGAATAACAATGGTTAAATCACCATCTTCCAAAAGATAATTTTTACTTTCCTCAATGATTGTATGAACCACCTGCTTTCCCGCTCTAATTGGAGGGTTGCTAATCACATGGTCAAAGTAACCAGACACCGATTCGTAAATATTTGACGAAAGAATCGTCGCTTCAACATCATTTTTTTCGGCATTCTGTTTCGCTAAATCCAGCGCCCTATTATTAATATCCACCATTGTTGCTTTGACGCCTTGTACTTTAGCAAGGGCAAGGCCTAATGGACCGTAGCCACAGCCGACATCTAATAAGGTGTCCCCTTCGCTGAAATGAAGATTGTTCAAAAGCAATTGACTTCCAAAATCGATCATCTTTTTAGAAAAAACACCGGAATCTGTCAAAAAACTGAATTTATCACCTAAAAGTGTTACCTTAAGTTCGTGAATATCATGAGCACTGTCAGGATTCTCTGCATAATACATTTTAGCCATGAATTCTCCTATTCTTTTTTAGGATGCTTTAACATTCTAACACAGTTTGTAATGGTTTACAAGTTGTGAAAAATCATACAAATAGCTTGGAACATTCGGTTTATACGAACATTCGATAATTTTTAAAATATAGCATCACCTCATAAAATCGCATCGTTCGACCTTTCAAATTATTTCAAACAAATAACTTAAAAATGTTATCCAAAAAAATTTCTACATTTTTATGAAAATGCTATAATAATAACATCAGCCATAAGAGGAGTGCTTAATGACAACTGAATTCATCAATTTTGACAAAATTTCTCGCCAATCTTGGCAGGAATTGCATCAAAAATCACAACCATTACTCACAGAAGAAGAGTTGGATTCTATCAAAAGTTTAAACGATAGCATCAATATCCAAGATGTTATTGATGTTTACTTACCCCTTATTAGCCTTATTCAGATTTATAAAAACAATCAAGAAAATCTTTCCTTTGCCAAAAGCATTTTCTTGAAAAAAGATGTCAGCAATCGTCCCTTCATTATCGGTATTTCTGGATCTGTTGCCGTTGGAAAGTCAACAACAAGCCGACTACTTCAACTCCTACTTTCTCGAACTTTTAAAAGCAGTACTGTTGAAATGGTGACTACAGACGGCTTTCTTTATCCAAATCAAACATTGATTGAGCAAGGGATATTAGATCGAAAAGGTTTTCCTGAATCCTATGATATGGAGAATCTTTTGAACTTCCTTGATACTATTAAGAACGGTGAATCTGCTCAAATTCCAGTTTATTCACATGAAATTTATGATATTGTTCCAAATAAGAGACAAACAATTAAGACACCTGACTTTTTAATTCTTGAAGGTATTAACGTTTTTCAAAATCAGCAAAACAATCGTCTCTACATGAATGATTACTTTGACTTTTCTATCTACATTGATGCAGACAGTGACAATATTGAAAAATGGTATTTGGAACGCTTTGAAAGTCTGTTAGAACTTGCAGAAACAGATCCAACAAACTACTATAATCGTTTTACAAGTATGAAAAGAAAAGAAGCTCTGCTATTAGCCAAAGATATCTGGAAAACTATCAATCTGGTTAATTTGGAAAATTATATTGAACCCACACGCAACCGAGCTGAACTTATTTTACATAAATCTAAGAACCACAAAATTGATGAAATTTATCTGAAAAAGTGATAAAGGCTTGCCAAAATTAAATAATTCCTATATAATAATATAGTTAGATTAATTTGGAGGTGAAAACATTGGCAAATATTAAATCAGCTATCAAACGCGCTGAACTCAACGTTAAACAAAACGAAAAAAATTCAGCACAAAAATCAGCTATGCGTACTGCAATCAAAGCTTTTGAAGCTAACCCAACTGAAGAGCTTTTCCGCGCTGCTTCTTCAAGCATTGATAAAGCCGAAACTAAAGGTTTGATTCATAAAAATAAAGCAAGCCGCGATAAAGCACGTCTTGCTGCAAAATTGGCTAACTAATATCCAATGAAAACTCCAAACGGAGTTTTTTTCTTTTGCTTCAATTTATCGCCTTACAGATACTATAGAACCTAATATTCAATGAAAATCAAAAGTAGCCTAGGAAACGAAGCCGACGATAGAACTTGAGTTCATCAAAGCAAGTTGACAACGGATAATTTTGATTTTCGAAGAGTATAAAAAAGAAGTTTGGGAAGTATATTTTGTCCCAAGCTTCTTTTTATAATTTTACCTCAAATATAGTTCCCTTAGGAGTATTATCCTTAACAACAATCGTCCCTTTTAATGAGTGAACAATTTGCTGAGCCAGTGATAACCCTAGACCAAATCCTCCACTCTGGCGTGTCCTCGCCTTATCAACGCGGTAAAAACGATCGAAAATTTTCTTTTTATCTTCATTTGCAATACCAGGACCATTATCGGCAACTTGTAAAATCAATTGCTTATCCGTTGTTTTAACAGTAAAAATAATTTCACCATCGTCCCCTGTATATTTGATAGCATTATCAAATAGAATAGTCATCAGTTGTTTTAGTAGCGTCTTATCAGATTTAAAGGTTCGATTAGTTTGATTTTTTCCAATAAATGTTTTTCCACTATCCTCAGCAATCATGCTATAATTTTCAAAAATATCATCAATGAAATTTGGAACAATATCTTCAATTTCTGGATTTAGACCATCATCGCGCCTAGCAAGATTTAAAAGATTCGTTGTTAGCAAGCGCATATTCCGAACCTCGTCTAAACTTGCTGCAATGCTCTCGCTGTTGTCTAAAATGGTTGAATTTGGCTTTCTAAACAAACTTTCTAAACGATTTTGCAAAACAGCCAATGGTGTCCTTAATTCGTGACTAGCATTTTCGACAAAGGATTTTTGTTTTTCATAACTTTCTAAAATCGGTTTTCGAGACCATTTTGCTAGATAAACGCTAGCGGCAACTGAAATAATCCAAAACACTACCATTACGCTAATCGTAATAGTGATAAAACGATCATTTGCCTCATCTAATTGGCTTACATTAACAAGAAATGTGGCATATTTTACACTGGGGTAGTCACTACTACTTACCTTAATTGTCACATAATGAAATTTTTCTTTCTGTCCAAAACTTGTCTGAAGTTGGCCATCAACAATCTCATTTAATTTACTGGTATCCAAAGAAACAGTCCCAAATTGCGCGTAAGCATCGACAGTGTTTAAAAGATTGCCTTCTTTGTCATAAAGTAAAACATCAATATTACTAACCTTATAGTTAGGTTTCTTACTGGGATCGAATTTAAAAGTTATGCCATCTCCATCCGTTTCAACCGAAAAGATACGTGCCAAAGCCATATTAACATAAGATTCATATGAATTCACTGCTTCTTGTAAACGTGTATCAACCGACGAATAAACCCCATAACGCATAATTTGCAGAATAATGGTAGTCATAATGACAAAAATACTTGTAAATACAGCAAAGAAATGAAAGAAATGGGTAAATGTTTCAGAAGCTAAACGCTTTCTCAATCTATTCAGCATTTTTTAAAATATACCCCACGCTGCGCAAGGTTTGCAGATTTGAAACAAAACCTGTTCCTTTAAGTTTCTTACGAATTTTTGACACATACACCTCAACAACTGAAATTGTTGTATCACTGTCAAAGCCCCATATTCTATCGAAAATTTGTGACTTAGGTAAAATAACATTTTGATTTTGTAAAAAATAGACCAATAAATCAAATTCTTTACCCAATAATTCAACCTCTTCTCCATTTACTGTGGTTGTATTTGTAGACGTATCAACTACTAAATCCCCATATTGAAGAAAATTATCATTAATCTTACCAGAACGTTTAAGAAGGGCTTGGATGCGCATTTTTAATTCTTCTAAGTAAAAAGGTTTGGTCAAATAATCATCTGCACCGAGTTCAAATCCATGACCTTTATCATCTAGACCTTCTTTGGCTGTCATAATGAGAACTGGCGTTGACACACCTTTTTCTCTCAGTTCCTTCAGAACTTGAAAGCCATCCTTTTCTGGCAACATCAAATCTAAAAGAATAATATCGTAAACGCCACTCTCCGCCTCGTAAAGCCCCTCATCACCATCAAAGACTTGCATGACGTCTGCGAAGTCGTCTAAAAAATCAAAGACAGAATTGGATAAATTTAAATCATCTTCAACTAATAAAATCTTTATCATACCTTTACTCCTTTTTTACCTATTATAACATGACTTTTAAGAATAAGGCTTCTACTTATTTAAAAAATACAAAAGATTATTACATCATATTGTAAACAATATTTCTTAAGTTTTTCTAAACAAAAAAAGAGAGAACGTAACTCATTCTCTCTAGGATTATTTTTTATCCTCTATTGCAAACCTTTTTATTTAGCCGCTAACAAAGCAGCCTCAACAGCAGCCTTATCCTTTTCAATTAAAGTAAGTCTAGCTGTGATTTCATTTATCCCCATTTTAATGTTACGGCTAATAGCCATATCATCTAATTGTGGTTCAAAGAATTCTTTATACTCAGCTAAACGTTCTGCTGTTTTAAAAACATTTGAAGGATAAATAACAAACTTATCAAAGCTCATATCACCTCCAAGTGCAGACTTAATCCACTCCCAATTGTCACGAGACCATGTCCAGAAGGCGTTTTGAGTAAATTCACGACTCAAGAATGGCAAATACCAACTCATAGCCAAGTCTTGAGGTTTAACAACATCTTTATTTTTTAATTCAGACAAGATACGTACCACAGTCGCGTTAGATTTAGTATAAGAAAGTGCTAAAGCAAGTTGACGACGGAAGGTGCCATCGTTTGTCTTCACATAAGTTGACAAGTAAAGATCAACCAATTCTGGCGTTTCTGAGCGTTTCATTTGATTTGATAGAACTATCAAACGGATAGAGGCTGGAATTGCTTCAATATTGTCAGCATATTTTTGGAAAATAGCTGATGCTTCAGCAACCGCACTAGCATTATCAGCATATAATACTGCGTTTAAGGCATTTTGACGAACCATTTCATCTTCATCTGCCTCACCAACTTTTGGTTCAAAACCAAGTCGCTCGTAATTCTTAATGAAAATAGACTCAAGCAAGTGCTTGTAGGCTGCATCTGCTACTGTGTCGTCATCCACAAAACGTTTTAAACCAGAAGTAACTTGACTTATTGCGGCCGATACAAGATAGGAGGTTTCATCAGTAAGACCTGCAATCACTGGGACAAGGTCAGCATACGAAATTTCGCCACTTTCAGCCAATAAACGACGTTCCTGTATGATTTGTAATTTTGCCATTGCATCCAAGTCTGTCAAACTATCTAAAAGCGACTCCAGTAACTGCCCTTGATAATTTGTGATGTAATGTGCCGTGTTTTCTGTATTAAAACGAAGTGCTGTGCCGACATTTTGAGATGCAAGTTTAGCAAATTCTGGGATGACCATCTCCGCTTCTGTCATAATATCTGGCAGGCCTACCCAGGTACTGTTCAATGGTAAAGGCCAAATTCGCCCCCTATCTTCAGCTTGACCAATAAAGAATTGTTTTTGTCGAAGAATAAGGTTATCGTTTTCAACGCTTACAGTCAAAACAGGATATCCCGACTGTTCCAACCAAGCATCCATAAAGGCCGCGACGTCTTTATCTGAGGCCTCACCCAGAGCATTCCAAAGATCACGTCCCATAGTATTTGAGTATTGATGACGCTCGAAATAAATTTTGAGACCCGCTCTAAAGTCATCATCGCCAAGCCAGCGACGAAGCATATGCATTAAGCGACTACCTTTGGCATAAACAATAGCAGGATCAAAAAGAGTGTTGATTTCATCAGGATGATGAACTTCTACATGAACAGATTGCACACCATCTGTCGCATCGCGTTTGAGAGCGAGAGGTGCACCTGTTGTTTGAAAATCTTCAAAAATATTCCAGCTTGGTTCAATAGCATCAATAGCAACATATTCCATCATATTTGCAAAAGATTCGTTGAGCCAAAGATCATCCCACCATTTCATCGTTACAAGGTTACCAAACCACTGGTGAGCAACCTCATGGGCAATCACAAGCGCTACTTGCTGACGGCTTGTAACTGTTGAATTTTCATCAACAAGTAAATAAACTTCGCGGTAAGTCACAAGCCCCCAGTTTTCCATGGCTCCAGAAGAAAAATCAGGCAGAGCAACATGTAAAGATTGTGGAATTGGGTATTTCACTCCAAAATATTCTTCATAAAACTCAATAACACGAACTGCAATATCAAGCGAGAAATCAAGTGCAGAAGGCTTGTGAGCTTTAGTGGCATAAGAACCTACAAGAGTTCCGTTTTTTGTATGAGCTGTTTTACCTTGCAATTCACCTAAAGCAAAAGCAAGTAGGTAAGACGACATCCGTGGTGTCGTTGCAAAGGTCCAAATGCCAGTTTCTTGACGTCGTTCAACATTACTTTCTGGCATATTCGAAAGAGCAATTTCTCCCTCGACTTGATCAAACTTCAATGATAAGTCAAAAGTCGCTTTCGCTTCAGGTTCATCAACCGATGGAAAAGCCTCGCGAGCAAAATGACTTTCAAATTGTGTAGAAATAACCTCTTTTTTTACACCATCAACTGTGTAGTAAGATGGGTAAATTCCAGTCATATTATCTGTAATTTTACCAGAAAATTCAATAACCAGAGTTAGTGTTCCTGTTTCTGGTAGTTCAATATGAACCGCTTCATTCTCATCATCCATTTCAAAGGATAAACTCTCGTTATCTAGTAAGACCGAAGTGATTGATAAATCTTTCTGATGCAATGACATGTAATTGTCTAAAGCTTCACCAGCAATGGCAACATTACCAAAAAACGTTTTATTTTCACGATTAATATCTAAGAAAATATTGTAGTTTTCGGGAACAAACTTTTCAACAAAATGTTCTACAGTTTTCATATAACTCCTCTTATTCAGTATTTGTTCAAATCAGTTAAAAAAGCTAAACTTGCTTCCAAATCTGATTTCAATGAACATTCAACAAACTTTATCATTATATCATATTTCAAATTATTTTTGGTAAATTTACTTTTTAATAAGCCCTTTCTTATCTATTACCTCTCAGCTCTCAAGATAGAAAAGAGAGATTGTTTTGAATGTGTACAAAAATTCCCATATGACCTACAATGAAAAGTAATTAAACAACTCATTAGAAAGACTCATAGGGAATATCTTAAGACTATCCAAATCTAATTATAAGGCGAGTTCAAACAATCCGGTGGAGTGTTTGAAGTTGGAAATAAGGAAATGGAGTTTCCCCTTACGTCGAAGTAATAAAGGATAAACTAACTGACTATACAACATCAAATACATATCAAAATGTGGAACTAAAATGGCAGTTTCTATTGAAATCACCGACCACGGATAGCCTCTGACAGATATGCAATATCTTCTGGACTGGTTCGACAACATCCACCAACTACCTTCACACCCTTTTTGTGCCATTGCAAAGCATTTTCGAGTAGAGTACGTGAATTATCAGGAAGAGATTTCCAAGTCTGGCTAGCCCCATCGTAAATTTCACCCGAGTTTGGGTATGCTACTAAAGGTTTGTCTGAAACTTTACGAATACGTTCCAATAGACCATCAAATACTTTGGGTGCACTACAGTTGATACCAAAAGCAAGAACTTGTTGATTGAAATGAATCATCTTTGCTACTTCTTCAATGGGAGTTCCATCTGAAATGTGTGAGTTATTTTGTGCTGTAAAAGACATATAGGCCTCAACAGTTGGAAATTCTGTTGCGAGCAATTCAAGCAAGGCCTCTGCTTCATGTACGTTGGGAATGGTCTCAATTCCCAATAAATCGCTACCAGCTTCTATTAGAATTTGAATACGTAGGCGATGAAAATCTTTATATTCCTCTGCTGTTAGTTTGTAAGCACCGGTATATTCAGAGCCATCAGACAGATAAGCAGCGTAAGGTCCAACATCTCCTGAGATGAGTGGAAATGGTCGTTTCGTTTTTTCGTCATCCGATAAAGAGGTCCAAAACTCCCCTCTAGCTTCTTTAGCTAATTGAACAGATAGGCGCATAATGTCAAGTGCGGCAGGTGTAGGGAGCCCCACATCTTCTAAACCTTGAATAGTAGCCTGATAACTAGAAGTTGTTAAGATATCTGCTCCAGCTTCTAAATAAGTTCTGTGAAGATCCTTAATAACTTGAGGATTTTCAAGTAGGTATTTGGCGGACCAAAGTTTGCCAGTCACATCAAAGCCACGTTTTTCAAGTTCTGTTCCCAACGCACCATCTAAAATAATGTAATCTTGCTTTTCAAGTAAGTTTTTAAATTGTCCCATAGCATACTCCTACCACTTTTTAAAATGCAAATAATGATAAACATAACAAAAAATCATGAAAGGTAGTCCAAAGTAAAGTCCCGCCCGCTGTGATGAGTCCCATGCAATACCAATGACAGAAATTACTAACAAGACAATGGTCAGATAGGGAAGCAGCGGCGTAAAGGGTGTTTTAAATGATAACTCATCTAAGCTGTGTTCTTTCAAAAATTGTTTTCGGAAATTAATTTGAGCCATTGGTATGGACAACCAGACTATCACAACAGCAAAACCAGCGATGGAGACAAGTGCTAGATAGACGGTATCAGCAGCGTAAAGACTTGAAAAGAGTGACAGAACTGCGCCAGCCATGGAAAATAACAAAGCACGCATAGGAACACCGTGACGATTTATTTTAACCACTTTTTTGGATAGCATGCCTTCATTTGCCAAGGACCAGAGCATTCGGCTTGAAGCGTAGAGCCCTGAATTTCCAGCAGATAAAATAGCGGTCAGGATAACAAAATTCATAATATCTGCAGCAAAAGGAATCCCCATTTTATCAAAGACATCAACAAAAGGTGCTGTAGATACCCCCGCTTCTTCCATCGGTAAAAGAGAAGCTAAAACCACGATAGTCAAAATGAAGAAAATGACCAAGCGACCAATTGTTGTCTTGATTGCCTTGGGTACAGCCTCATTGGGGTTATCAGTCTCACCTGCTGCAATTCCTATCAATTCCGTTCCAGAAAAGGCATAATTAACTGCCAGCATGACGGAGACCACTGCAGCAAAACCTTTTGGAAAGGCTCCGTGAGAAGTCAAGTGAGTAAAGAGAATAATCTTATGTTGTCCTTCAAAAGAAACTAAACCAAGCATAGCACCCAAGCCTAGGATGATGAAGACAATAATAGCAATAACTTTGATGGATGAGAAAATAGATTCAGCTTCTGCAAAGGAACGGACGCTCAAAGCATTTATACCAAAAATAATGACAGCAAACAGTGTCGCAAACACCCATGTTGGAACATCAGGAAACCAGCGTCCCATTAACATGGCTGCTCCTAAGAATTCTGTTCCCAAGGCAACGGTCCAACAAATCCAATAAAGCCAGGCGACGGTAAACCCCGTACCAGGGCTGATAAACTTAGTAGCATAGGTGTGGAATGACCCTGTGACAGGCATGGCTACTGCTAATTCTCCTAAGGATAGCATGACCAAGTAAACCACTACAGCACCAAGTAAATAAGATAATACAGCCCCTAAGGGTCCAGCCTGTGCAATGGTATAACCTGAACTTAAAAACAAACCAGTTCCTATAACACCGCCTAAAGACAACATAAATAAATGTCTACTGGTCATTTTTCGTTGAAATTGACCTTCGTTTTCAAAGTGATGATTTTCCATAGTACCTCCAATCAGTGATACTTCTATCATAGCATAATATTTGACCTATGGATAATAGGCATTTTCTATCACTTCCTTAGCAAAAATCTATTCAAGTTTTATCTTTTTTAAGAAGTATTGATAAAAAATCATCTTATACTCAATGAAAATCAGACTAGGCAATGCAGATAAAACTGAAGTTAGTCAAATCAAGACAACAACGTCTGAGTTTTATTTTTGAAGGATATTGATTATCGGATTATTAAAGAAGAGACTGAGAAAGTTCACTTCATTAATAGTAATCATGTGAACTACTTCAGTCTCTTTACTTATAATTCTGATAAAATGGTATCCCAAGATTCATCCAAACCTGTACGATCAACTGATGAGAATATGATAAAGTGATCGGATTTTTCAAAGTTGAGTTTTTTCTTGATGGCAGACTCGTGCTTATTCCATTTACCTCTTGGAATTTTGTCAGCCTTGGTAGCTACAACAATGACAGGAATTTCATAATATTTGAGGAATTCATACATTTGAATATCATCAGCACTAGGGTCATGACGAAAATCAACCAAACTAACTACCACACGTAGGTTTTCACGACTGCTTAGATATTCCTCGATCATCTTCCCCCACTTAGCACGTTCAGCTTTAGAAACTTTAGCATAGCCATAGCCAGGAACATCAACAAAACGTAGTTTGTCATCGATATTGTAAAAATTAAGCAATTGTGTCTTGCCGGGTTTGCTAGAGGTTCTGGCTAAATTTTTTCGTCCAAGTAAAGTATTGATAAAACTGGATTTTCCAACGTTTGAACGACCTGCTAGGGCAACCTCTGGTAAATTATCCTGAGGATAATGCGATTTGTTGGCCGCACTTAAAAGTAAGTCAGCATTGTGGGTATTTAAATACTCTTCTGCCATAACTTCCTCCTCAGGCAATTTCTAGAATTGGCTTATCTTTACCTTCAACAGCTTCTTTTGTAATACGAACTTTGGTCACTTCTTCCTGACTAGGAATTTCAAACATAATGTCTAACATGGTTTCTTCAATGATCGAACGAAGACCACGCGCACCTGTCTTACGCTCAATCGCTTTATTTGCAATAGCAATCAAAGCATCGTCGTCAAACTCAAGATCAACACCATCATATGACAGGAGGGCCTGATATTGCTTAACAAGAGCATTTCGTGGCTCGGTTAAGATACGTACTAAATCTTCAGCGGTTAATTGTTCAAGGGCTGCTATAACAGGTAAGCGACCGATAAACTCGGGGATAAGTCCAAATTTTTGAATGTCTTCTGAAATAATTTCCTGCATATAGGACGCATCATCATCGATTTTTTTATTATTTTGTCCAAAGCCAATGATTTTCTCACCCAAACGTTGCTTGACAATATCTTCGATACCATCAAAAGCACCGCCCACGATAAAAAGAATATTTTTAGTATCAATTTGAATCATTTCTTGATTTGGATGTTTCCGGCCACCTTGAGGTGGTACGCTAGCAACTGTACCCTCAATGATTTTTAAGAGAGCCTGCTGAACTCCTTCGCCAGAAACATCACGCGTGATAGATACATTTTCACCTTTTTTGGCGATTTTATCAATTTCATCAACGTAAATGATTCCACGTTCAGCACGTTCAACGTTATAATCAGCCGCTTGAATAAGTTTTAGAAGGATATTTTCGACATCCTCTCCCACATAACCAGCTTCGGTCAATGAAGTAGCATCTGCGATAGCAAATGGAACATTAAGGCTTTTAGCTAAGGTTTGTGCTAAGAAGGTCTTACCAGAACCTGTTGGGCCAATCATAAGAATGTTTGATTTTTGTAAATCAACATCACTATCATCGCGACTTTCAGTAAAACTGATGCGCTTATAATGATTGTAAACAGCGACAGCTAGAGCACGTTTGGCACGATCTTGACCAACAACATATTCGTTGAGTGTTGCCAGTAATTCTTTTGGTTTTGGAACTTCGGCCAAATCTGCTAAAACTTCTTCTGCCATTTCTTCTTTTATTATTTCTTGGGACAATGTCACGCACTCATTACAGATGAATACACCATTGCCCGCAATGATTTTTCTAACCTCGTCTTGACTTTTTCCACAAAACGAGCAATGTACTTTAATATCGTTAGTTCGATTTCCAGCCATGATTTCCTCTAAATTCTAATCTAAAATAATGTGCCATAAAAGGCATGTATGGTATTGACTAAATTGGTAAAGGCGTTTAAAAGTAATAGAATGCCCAGACCATAACGTCTCCTACGAAAGGCAGGAATAGCTGTTAAGACGCAAATAGCACACAAAAACGCTGTAAAAATGCCAAAAATACTTCTTTGCATGGCTTCCTTTCCTACCTTTCAAATACAGTGACGGTAAAATCAAAAGCGTTTTTCTCGTCTTTTTCATAGAAAGTCTGAGAAACTTCACGAAATCCTGATAAATTAAGATTTGGAAAATATGTATCTCCTTCAAAAACACCATGAACAGAGGTTTTAATCAACTGATTATAATGACTTTCAAATGCCTTATAAATACTGGCACCACCTACGATGTAAAGGTTTTTATCTTGATTTTTAAACCACTGCAATGCTTCTTCTACGCTATGAACAGGAATAATACCATCTGCTTCAAAATCAGAATCTCTAGTCAAGATTAAGGTCTCACGACCTGGCAAAATACGACGATTCATACCATCAAATGTGACACGTCCCATCAATAAAGCCTGTCCCATAGTCGTTTCTTTGAAATGTTGTAATTCTTTTGGCAGGCGCCAAGGTAATCTCTCGTTGACTCCAATCAGATGATTGTCATCCTCAGCCCAAATGGCAATTAGTTTTTTTGTCATAGTCTTGCTTGTCAGAGTTTCTTCCTCTCTATTGGTATCAGATTGTCTCAATCCATTTTATCAAATTTCCCTAAAAAATGCAGAGATAAAACTCTGCTGCGTTCTAGATAGCTAAATCAAATTTAAGTTGAGGTTTAACAGGGTCATAATCAACTAATTCAAAATCTTCAGGTTTAATTTCAAAAAAATTGGTACCATCTGGAATGTTTAATACCAATCGTGGTTGACAATTGGACGGCTCACGACGAAGTAATTCTTGTGCATTATCAAACTGGTTATCGTAAATGTGTAAGTTGTTAATAAAATAAAAAAACTTACCAACTTGCCAACCAAAATGTTTGGCAATCATCATTTGAAGGGCAACATATTGCATGGCATTGATATGGTGCGCCACGAGCATGTCATTTGAGCGTTGTGTAAGAGTTGCATCAAGATAAATCTGACCATCTACACGACGGACATCAAACATAGTCTGAAACGCACATGGCAAAAGCCCTGCCGATTCCTCAAAAGCCTCGTAATCCCAAAGGGAAATAACATTGCGGCGATTCCAAGGGTTTTCTTCTAGTTGTTTGAGAATTTTGTTAATAATATTATGCTTTTTGACCACAGCACCATAGCGAATACCAATAGTTCGCGTTCCATCGACTTCCCAGTCGTTCCAGTAATGCACATTATATTTGTCTTCTAAGATATCTAGACTGTTTGACTGATCTTGATAAATCCATAAGACTTCCTTAATAGCAGATTTAATAGCAATTGGTCGTAAAGTTGTAATCGGAAATTCTCCTTTACTTAGATCATATTCTGCAAAAGCGCCTGTGATATATTTTGAATTGGCAGTTGTACCGTCCTTGTACTTTGGACGAGCTTGTTCAGACCAAACGCCTTCATTTAAAATCTTTGAGATATTGTCTTTAAAAATCTTATCTGCTTTTGTCATAATTACCCCTTATAAAACTGATATGAACCAACTGTTTAATTAGTTATATTTTCTAGCAAACGATGGAAAGCTTTAACTTTTGTCAAATCGTCAAGTAACTGCGGCGAGTGATGTTGACCAGCAGCACTTCAAAAACACGATTTTTTGGCTCACAATGCTCAGAAGTCTCATCTCTTCTTAAAGTCACAAAATATTGTACCTGAAAATGTCTAAAAAAGCGAGAAAAAGACGTTTTCCTCAGAAAATAACAACCTTCCCGTCTTTTGAAATTGTCTGTTTTTCATAAACATAATCCGGCCTCCTTGATATTTTTTAATATGGCTCTCCATACTTTGATACTTAAAACAATCGTGTTTTTTACATTGGTTTTTCACGACTTTGTGGTAGAATAGAGGTTAAGCATAATTCATAATTTAACGCAAAGAAAGGTTTATTCATGAAAATCGGTATTGATAAGATGGGCTTTGCGACTTCTCAATATGTCCTTCAAATGGATGATTTAGCAAATAGTCGTGGAGCAGATCCTGAAAAATTTAGCAAAGGACTGCTTTTAAATGCACTTAGCATTGCGCCCATCACTGATGATATTGTTACGATGGGGGCCTCTGCTGCTGATAGTATTTTAACGGAGGATGATAAAGAAGCTATTGATATGGTTATTGTAGCAACTGAATCATCTGTTGATCAAAGCAAAGCGGCAGCTATATATGTACACAGCCTACTAGAAATACAGCCTTTTGCTCGTAGTGTCGAGATGAAGGAAGCCTGTTACAGTGCCACTGCTGCTCTAGATTATGCACGTCTTCATGTTGAAAAGCATCCTAATAGTAAAGTTTTGGTGATCGCTTCCGATATTGCAAAATATGGCATTGAAAGCTCTGGAGAATCAACTCAAGGAGCTGGTAGTATTGCTATGCTTATTTCTCAAAGTCCGCGTATTTTGGAATTAAATGATCAGACACTTGCGCAGACGCGTGATATCATGGATTTTTGGCGTCCAAACTACTCTACTACTCCTTACGTCAATGGTCGATACTCAACAACACAATATTTGGATATGCTAAAATCAACATGGTCTGAGTATCAAAGAAGGTTCGATACCTCTTTGGCTGATTTTGCAGCCTTCTGTTTCCACTTACCATTTCCTAAGTTAGCTCTCAAAGGTTTCAACAAAATCATGGACAAGTCTATGCCAATTGATATACAAGAAAAACTCAAGAAAAATTTTGAGAGTTCTATTCTTTACAGTCAACAAATTGGAAATATCTACACTGGTTCGCTCTTTTTGGGACTTTTGTCACTTTTGGAAAATAGTCAAAACCTTTTGGCCGGTGATCAAATTGCCTTCTTTAGCTATGGAAGTGGTGCTGTGGCTGAAATCTTCACAGGTAAGCTAGTTGAAGGTTTTCAAAATCAACTACAGCCTAGTCGGTTAGGGGAACTCAAAAAACGCACCGTCCTATCAATTTCAGACTACGAACATCTTTTCTTTGAGGAGGCGCAGTTAGATGAGGAAGGAAATGCGACTTTTGCAGACTATGAGACAGGACCTTTTGTATTAAAAGAAATTCGAGAACATCAACGCATTTATGGTAGAAAAAATGATTAAATTAAGCTGGACTGGCTTTGCTAAGAAAGCACCCCAAGAACGGGTTGAACATCTCCGTAAAAACAACTTGCTTAACGCTGAAAATCAGTTACAACTAGAGCAACAGAGAAGATTATCTCTTGAAACAGCTAATCAAATGGCAGAAAATGTTATAGGCACTCACTCACTTCCCTTGGCTCTGGTTCCAGATGTCCTTGTTGATGGTAAAGAATATCAAGTACCTTTTGTGACGGAGGAACCTTCGGTTGTCGCTGCAGCTAGTTTTGCGGCGAAAATCATTAAACGTTCTGGTGGCTTTCAGACGATTGTCCATAATCGGGAAATGATTGGTCAAGTAGCTTTGTACAATGTTCCAGATAGTAAAATAGCTGAGCAGAACATTTTCAACCAAACAGCTTTGCTATTATCTCAAGCTAATGACGCTCACCCCTCTATTGTCAAACGAGGAGGTGGGGCGCGTGAACTTCGCGTAGAAGTTAAAGAAGAGTTTCTAATTGTTTTTGTGACTATTGATACACAAGAAGCTATGGGAGCCAATATGGTCAACACCATGATGGAAGCAATCACCCCGACCTTAGAGGAATTATCTGGTGGGCAAGCACTTATGGCTATTCTCTCTAACTATGCAACGGAAAGTCTAGTGACTGCCACTTGTTCCATTGATTTGCGTTTTCTAAGTCGTGATAAAAAAGAAGCCCAAGTAATTGCTCAAAAGATGGAGTTAGCTAGTTATTTAGCGCAAGTGGATATTTATCGGGCTAGTACACACAACAAAGGGATCTTTAATGGTATTGATGCAGTTGTAATGGCGACTGGAAATGATTGGCGAGCTGTTGAAGCAGGTTGCCATGCTTATGCTTGTCAAAATGGTCAATACCGCGGTCTATCGAATTGGACTTTTGACAAAAATGAACAAGTATTAAAAGGGCAACTTACTTTGCCAATGCCAATTGCAACCAAAGGAGGGTCTATCGGACTTAATCCGACCGTTCAAATTTCACATGACTTGCTGAACAATCCTTGTGCACGTGACTTGGCTTCGGTTATTGTTTCTGTTGGTTTAGCTCAGAATTTTGCTGCACTGAAGGCTTTGACAACAACTGGCATTCAGGCGGGTCATATGAAATTGCAAGCCAAATCACTTGCTCTCTTAGCTGGCGCTAGCCAAGAGGAGCTTAATACACTGGTTACTCAGCTCTTGCAAGCTAAGCATCTTAATCAAGAAACTGCGCAAGCAATATTACAGAAAATCAGAGATAATAAAAACTAGAAAGTGACTAGTTTTTCATTTAAGGAGAAATTTATGAGCTTGAAAACTCTTTTCCCAGAAATAACACCATTTCAGACGGAACTTTTTGCAGTGGATAGGCAACACCGTATTTATGTTGAACAGTCTGGAAATCCTGAGGGTGCTCCTGTCATCTTCGTTCATGGTGGACCAGGATGTGGTTGTGGTGATTGGGCACGTCGATTTTTAGATCCTGATTTTTATAGAATTATTTGTATTGACCAACGTGGGTGTGGTCGAAGTGAGCCTTTTCTTGAATTAAACAATAATACAATCCAAGATTTGGCCGAAGATATGGAAAAAGTTCGTTGTCACCTTGGTATTGAGAAATGGTTGGTTCATGGAGGATCTTGGGGAACAACGTTATCACTCTACTATGCTGAAACCTATCCAGCAAGTGTTTGTGGTTTGATTTTACGTGGTGTTTTCCTTGGACGGCAAGAAGATATTGACTGGCTTTATCAAGGAGGTACTGGTCAATTTTTCCCAGAAGCCTATGCTAAATTCACCAGTCTTTTGACGCTAGAAGAACAAAAGAATAATATTGCTAGCTATTATCGCTACTTGACTTCTCCTGATAAGGCTATTAGAGAGCGATATGGAAAAGCTTTTGCAGATTTTGAAAATAGCGTTATTACACTATATCCCAAGCTTTTATCAGATAGCATTACCGATGAAGATATAGCCATGGCTACAATGGAAACACATTATTTTATCAATAGTTGTTTTATGTCAGATAATTATATTTTAGAAAATGCCCATAAAATAAAGAATATTCCCACAATCATCATTCATGGGCGTTATGATGTGGATTGCCGACCTATTGGTGCCCAGTTACTTTTTGAGCAGCTCAATAAGGCTGAAATAATTTATACCATTTCTGGACATTCAGGGTTTGAACCTGAAATTACTCACGCTCTGATAGAGTCACAAGAAAAGTTTAAATCCTTATTTTAAAAACCTTCTTTATGAAGGTTTTTTCTTGACTTTATTTTTTGATAAATATATAATCTAGTTATTAAGACTAGATTATAAAGAGGTGATGAACCGATGGTGAAAAAGTATCCTAAATGGGCGGAGCTACCTGAAATTGATTTGTATTTGGACCAAGTCCTTCTCTACGTTAATCAGGTTACCAGCTCTGCCATTTCTCAAAATGATAAGGGACTGACAGCTTCTATGATTAATAACTATGTCAAGCATGGTCATCTGGAAAAACCTATTAAGAAAAAATATGGTCGGCATCAAGTGGCAAGGTTGATTGCTATTACAAGTCTGAAAAATGTATTTTCAATTCAAGAAATTAGTCAAACGTTGAAAATTTTGACAGCAGGTGGACGGTCTGAAGAAAGCTATGATGGCTTTGTTGCCTGTATGAACGGAGATGATCTTGAAGGATTACCTCAGGTGGTGATTTCTGCTTGTCAAACTTTAAAATTATACGATGCAACACATCAATTGGTTCAAGAACTTGGAGGTATTGAAAATGAACACTAGTATTACTATGAAGCTTAGTAAACGTCTTTCATTTGGTGAGGAGGTGGCTAATAGTGTGACACATGCTGTTGGTGCTGCTGCAATGCTGGTTCTTTTGCCTATAACGGCTATTTTCAGTTATCAGCATTATGGAATAGCTGCTTCGGTGGGAATGTCAATTTTTGTGATCAGCCTTTTTCTGATGTTCCTTTCATCCGCTGTCTACCATTCTATGCAATATGATTCACCTCAAAAATACGTTTTGAGGATCATTGATCATAGCATGATTTATATTGCTATCGCTGGTTCCTACACACCTGTTGCTTTGTCACTGGTTGGTGGTTGGCTCGGTTATCTGATCATTGTTCTTCAATGGGGAGCAACGATTTTCGGTATTCTTTACAAAATTTTCGCCAAAAATATCAATGAAAAATTCAGTCTTTTCTTGTATCTTCTGATGGGCTGGCTAGTTGTCTTTGTCATTCCAGCAATCATCAGTAAAACGGGCGCTATGTTTTGGTTGCTAATGATTGCTGGAGGACTTTCCTACAGCATTGGTGCTATCTTTTATGCCCGTAAACGTCCTTATGATCACATGATTTGGCATCTTTTCATCCTTTTAGCATCTACTCTTCAATATATTGGTATTGTTTATTGTATGTTGTAAAAGTGCAAAGTAAAAAATAAGAAAATAGCTTAGAATTCCGTCATCAGAAACGTTGATTCTAAGCTATTTTTGATTGCTCATACTCTTCGAAAATCAAATTTAATCGGAAGGGTAAAATTTTAGTTTTTGCCCTGCTTTTTTAGTTAATTTCATTATGCCACGATAGCTTTGGCTACCTCTTCTGTTGTCATACGAGAAAAGTAATGAGTTGTGTCAATCGTTTTTAATTTTTCTAAGACATCGGTGTACTCGTAGCGTGTGCCAACTAACAAGTCTTCAATATCTGAAACATCTCCAACACCAAAGAAGTCTCCATAGATTTTGATAGATTCTATGACAGAATTAACAACATTGGCGTAGGTTGTTATTTTACCTGCAGGGTAGCGAACTGAGCGTTCGACTGTATATTCTGGTGCTTTGCCGTAAGTCCAATCCCATGTACCAAATTGTTCATCAGCTGATTTCTGGATTTTCAACAATTCATCCTCCGAGAGAATGTACTCAGTCATGTCAGGGTAGGTTTCTTTCATCTTATCCAAAATTTTGTCTGAAAATTCTTGGACGGTGATTTTTTCTGGCAACTCATTGAGAATATTAGTAACACGTGCACGAACCGATTTGACACCTTTGGATTCAATTTTATCCTTTGAAACTTTAAGGGCATTGCCGAGCACTGTCATATCAACATCAAAAAGTAAGCATCCGTGGTGCATCATCCGGCCTTTATAGTAGGCTTGCGCATTACCACAGAATTTTTTACCATCAATTTCAAGGTCATTACGACCTGTAAATTCAGCCTTGACACCAAGGTCGGCCAGAGTTGCGATAACAGGTTGAGAAAAAGTTTTAAAATCAAAAGCACCTTCATCGGCCTTGTTGGAAATAATAGTATAGTTCAAGTTGTTTAGGTCATGGTAAACAGCACCGCCACCGGATAGACGGCGAACCACATGAATGCCGTGTGCATCCGTATATTCTTTGTTGATTTCCTGAACGGCATTTTGATGTTTACCAATGATTATAGCAGGTTCGTTAATCCATAGAATGAAAAGTTCATCTTCATCAACTAACTCGCGAAAAGCATAGGCTTCAAGAGCGATATTGTAAGCTGGGTTATTAGACTTATTGACAATGTATTTCATGTTTATTTTAACTCCATCGAAAATCAGAACACCTATAGGCAATGGCTAGGTGTTCTTTGATAATTATATTCTAATTCTAGTGAGGATTTTATTTGCGTTTTGGCGGATTATGTATAGCTTCACCCAGTGTGTCTGCGAAGGCTTCATACATGTTTTCAGAGAAGGTTGGGTGTCCGTGAATTGACAGAAGTAACTCATCAACAGTTAATTCATTTTCCATGATAGTTGCAGCTTCATTAATCAATTCGGCAGCAGCTGGTCCGACAATGTGGACACCGAGAATTTCATGGTACTTACTATCAGCGATAACTTTTACGAAACCTTGAGCTTCGTTTGAGGCAATGGCACGTCCGTTACCCGCGAAGCTTGATTTACCGATAAGAATATCACCATATTTTGCGCGAGCATCTTCCTCGGTAATCCCAACCATAGCTACTTCGGGGTGAGTGTAAACAGCTGCTGGTGTGAAGTCAAGATGAGCCTTACGCGTGTTGCCTCGCATGGCATTCTCAGCAGCAACCTCACCCATACGGTAAGCTGCATGTGCCAACATTTTAATACCGTTGACATCACCTGGAGCGTAGATGCCAGGAATAGATGTTTCTTGATAGTCATTGACCTTGATACGATTGCGATCCATTTCAAGATTAAGTTTTTCAAGACCATTCATTTGTGGAACACGTCCGATGGATAGCAGAGCTTTTTCAGCGACGACTTCTTCGCCGTTGTTAAGCTTGAGGGTCAATTGATTATTGGCTTCGATGATTTCAGAAACCCCAACAGAAGTCTTAATTTTCATTCCTTTTTTCGTAAGGATTTTTTGAAGCTCCAATGACACTTCTTTGTCCATTGCGGGAATAATGCGGTCGGCCATTTCGATGACAGTTACGTCAACACCGTATGATGCCCAGACTAATCCAAGCTCGATACCAACAACACCGCCGCCCATAACTGCAAGCGATTTTGGCATTTCACGCAGGTCAAGAATATCATCTGATGTCAAAACAAGTTTAGAATCAATACCAGGAATATTGATACGAGAAACTTTAGAACCTGTTGCCAAGATAATGTTACGTCCTTTAATGGTCTTAGAACCAATAGTGACTGTTTTGTCTGGGTTTACTTGTCCAAGACCATTAAAGATGCTGACTTTATTAGCTTTCAAGAGACCTTGAACTCCACCAGTCAAGGTTTTAACGACCGAATTTTTAAAAGCAACGGTCTTATCCATATCAATAGTGTAATTTGTGGAAGCAAGATTAATGCCACGTCCTGCGGCAATTTTCAGACCATCAAGAATCTCAGCATTTTTTAAATAAGTCTTAGTTGGAATACAGCCGACATTCAAACAAGTACCGCCAAATTCTGATTTTTCAACAATGGCAATCTTACCGCCAAGTTGAGCTCCTCGAATAGCTGCGTAATAACCAGCAGGGCCACCACCGACCACGATAATATCGTATTCGTCATTCGCAAGCGCTGCTTTTGTAACTGCTGGGGCAGGAGTTCCGGGAGCTTTAGGGACTTCAAGTCCAGCAGCTTCAAGTTGTGTCGTTGCTTGAGCAACTTCTACTACCGGTACTGCATTTTCTCCGACAATTTCGCCTTCCGCACCAATATAGCCAATAACTTCAGTGACGGGAACAACATCGCCATCTCCGTGAACGATTTTCAAAAGAATCCCTGAGTCTTCTGCTTCAATTTCCATATTTGTCTTATCAGACATGATTTCAAGTAGAATGTCGCCCTCATTGACTGTCTCACCTTCTGATTTTTTCCACTCAATGATTTCGCCTTCTTGCATGTCAACACCCAATTTAGGCATAATAATTTCAATTGCCATAATTATGATACAAAGAACGTCAAAATGCGGCAGAATTTTTTGTGGTAGGTTAGAAATCTTCGATTTTGTAGGCATATCTACGCTAATCAGAGGGTCCTACACCTGCCATTATTATCCGAGCATTTAGTTCGTGTTCAAATGTTACGAACTCGTTCTACATCCTTTCTTTATTTTCTCTCAGAAATATAAATTTCTTTTTTACTAATCCACCATCAATGATTGGTTCTACCCTCGCTACATTAGAAAAGTAGCGAAAACAGTTATCAAATCAACAATTCAAATGGATTTTCCATCAATTTCTTCAAATCTACCATGAATTTGGCACCGTTCATCCCATCAACAATACGGTGATCAATAGTCAAGCACATTGCCATAATTGGTCGAATGGTGATTTCACCATCAACAACGGTTGGTGTTTGGAAGGTTGCTCCAATACCTAAAATAGCCGAATTGGGCTGGTTGATGATGGGATTAAATGTCTTAGTGCCAAACATTCCCAGATTAGTAATGGAGAAGGTTGATCCAGACATTTCAGCTGCTTTCAACTTACCTGTCTGAGCCTTCTTGATGACATCCTTAGAAGCTACAACAAATTCTGACAAGCTCAGCTTATCTGCACCATGAACAACAGGCACTAGCAAGCCTTCATCAAGACCAACTGCGATACCAAGGTTCACAAATTTATGGAGCTCAATTTCAGTTGCGTCATTGATGAGGGAGGCATTGAGGTAACGATGCTCTGGTTTCATCAATGTTTTTACTACAGCTAGACCGATTAAGTCGGTAAAGCTGATCTTAAAACCTGTTTTTTCCATGATAGGCTCAATAAGTTTCTTTCGTAGCGCAATCATTTCTGTCATATCAATATCATAATTGAGTGTGAACGTTGGAGCAGTGAGATAAGAATTCACCATACTCTTAGCTACCGCCTTACGCATGGCAGACATCTTAACCACTTCAACACCTTCAGGTAAGGCAGACGCAGCTTTTTCCTTGACCTCTGAGTTGGAAACCTCAACCTTGGCTGGTTGCACAAGAGCCAAGATATCTTCTTTAGTGATTTTGCCACCAATTCCAGAACCAATCACAGTCGTAAGGTTAATTCCCTTGTCAGAGGCAATCTTACGAGCAAGTGGTGTTACCTTTGGCTGAGCCCCCTTGAAGTTTTCAACATCATCCTTGTGAACACGACCATAGACACCTGTACCTTGAATCACTTCAAGGTTAATGCCCAACTCGGCAGCTGCTTTACGAGCAGCTGGGGTTGCACGTACTTTTTCACCCGCCTTGCGCTCAACAATAGCTGGCACAGGAGTTGCAAGAATCGGCTTAGCTGCCGCTGCTTCGACCGAAAGTTCTTCAGCAACCCGACTTGGAGTCGCTAAATCAATAACTTCGCCTTTTTCACCAATGTAGCCAATAATTTCCGTTACTGGAACCACTTCTCCTGCACTGCGAGTGATTTTCAGCAGCACACCAGAGTTTTCGGCTTCTAATTCCATATTAGTTTTATCAGACATAATTTCAAGGAGAATGTCGCCTTCACTGACCACATCGCCCTCTTGCTTTTTCCACTCGATGATTTCACCTTCCTGCATATCTACACCGAGTTTAGGCATAATAATTTCAAAAGACATTTGAATACCTTCCTAGTTTAAATAGTTAGAGCTATTTTTACTAAATAGCCTCTATCTGAGAATTAATTTCCCTTATTAACCACCTTAATAATGGCTTCTTTTATCTTAGACACATCTGGCAAAATAGCTTGTTCAAGTTTACGTGCATAAGGAACAGGAACGTCTTCAGATGCCAAACGTACAATCGGATGGTCCAAATAATCAAAGGCTTCACTTTCAGTCACCATTGTTGCAATTTCACCGATAAAACCACCAGTTTTATAGGCATCGTTAACCAGCATAAGTTTTCCTGTTTTCTTGACAGAATTGATTATCAATTCTTTATCCAAAGGAATAAGGGTACGTGGGTCAACAACTTCAACATTAATACCTTGTTCAGCGACTTCTTCTGCGGCCTTGAGCACACGTTCTAACATGCGGCCATAGGTAACAATTGTTAAATCACTACCTTGACGTTTAATTTCCCCTTTTCCAAGCGGAATGTAGAAATCTGAATCTTGATTAACTTCTTCTTTTTTTCCATAGAGAGCTTTAGGTTCCATGAAAATGACAATATTATTATCTCGAATAGAAGATTTTAGAAGACCTTTGGCATCATTTGCCGTACCCGGTGCAACAACTTTGATACCTGGAATGTGTGTCAACCAAGCTTCCAAAGATTGTGAATGCTGTGCCGCAGAGCCAATTCCCGAACCTGATGCTACACGGAAAGTTACTGGTGTCTTTAAACCACCACCAAACATGTAATTGTTTTTGGCCCCATTATTAACAATGGCATCAAGAGCAATCGTAATGAAATCCATAAAAGTTACATCGACAATTGGACGAAGTCCTGTAATGGCAGATCCAATCGCCGCCCCAGCAATCGCCGCTTCAGAAATTGGAGTATCTTTAACACGTTTTGGACCAAATTCCTCAAACATGCCCACAGAAGTTCCAAAATCACCTCCGTAAACACCGACATCTTCCCCCATCAAATAAATGTTCTCATCCTTACGCATTTCTTCGCTCATGGCAAGATTTACTGCCTCACGCAAAGCCATTAATTTTGTTTCAGTCATTATTTTATTTCTCCAAATGCTTAATTATATGTATTGCTTATTCTTAAAAATTATCCCTAATCTACCCAAACATCCTCAAAAGCAACTGAAATATCTGGATCTGGGCTACTTTGTGCAAATTCATAAGCGGCATCAATTTCTTTAACTACCTGATTATGGATAGCTTCTAATTCCTCAGCGCTAGCAATATTTTCAGAAGTCAGATAAGTACGATACTTGATAATAGGGTCTTTTTCTTTCCAACCATCTACTTCTTCTTTGGTTCGGTACTTACCAGCGTCAGCTGTTGAATGCCCAAACCAGCGATAAGATTCAACTTCAACAATAGCTGGGCCATTTCCAGCACGGACATGCTCCACGGCTTGTCCCATTGTTTCATAAACAGCTAGAACATCATTGCCATCTGAGCAATAAAATCCAGGAATACCATAAGCCTCTGCTCGTGTGTATAAATGAGGGGTATTCGTAGCGCGACTAATATCCATTGAAATGCCATAACGGTTGTTAATGATGAAAAAAATTACAGGTAGTTTCCAGGTTGCAGCCATATTAACAGATTCATGGAAGGAACCCTCATTGGTTGCGCCATCTCCTGAAAAGGCCACAACAATATTGCCAGTTTCTTTATATTGTTGGGTCAAAGCTGCGCCGACTGCAAGAGCATAGCCACCACCAACAATACCGTTAGTTCCATAGTTCCCTTTTTCAAAATCAGCCAAGTGCATGGAGCCTCCACGCCCCTTAGAAACACCAGTTACTTTTCCAGCAAGTTCCGCCATCATTTTATTTAAGTCCATATCTTTTGCAATAGACTGACCGTGACCGCGATGATTTGAGAAAAAGATGTCATCGTAGGTCAGGTGCTGGACTGCCCCGACATTAGCAGCTTCCTCACCAACTGAGAAGTGAGTCATCCCTTGAACAAATCCACGACGAACTAATTTATTTATGCGCATATCAAATTCACGAATGCGTTCCATTTTTAAAAACATCTCTAAATGTTGTTCTTTTGATAAAGTAACCATAAGGCCCTCCAAAAATCTTATTTACAAACCCATTCTATTCCAATAATTCACAAAGTGCAAATAATTGAACCGCTTTCTTTCTGGACTATAACAAGCCTTTTCTGTACTATAAAATATTTTTTTCACAAAGTATTTTTAATGATATCGCTACACGTATTCAATAGGCATAACTTAAGCAAACTCATTGAAGGTTACTGAGTTTAAGCTTTTCTGGGAGACGGAGACTTTTTGAAAAAGCAGAGATGCTCTAAGGCAGATCATTTTTAATAATGTCCCTCTACTGAAAGAACCCTAATCCATGAATTCTTGAATATCAAAAAAGCGAATGAACACTAGATTTGTTCTTTTGACAAACTAGCTTCATTCGTTTCTTACTTATTCATTTTTAAAGAATTTGATAAGTTTTTGGAGAATTTCAATTGAGTCAATTGGTGCATTACTTGAGTTGTTCAAAACGTAAATGAACAATGATGCTATCACCATAACCATTTCTCTCAAGATCACGTTGTAATCTGTAGGAAATGTAGTGTTCGGCAATGTTAATGTAGCCGGCATCCATGAGACGATTTTCAACACAAGACTGAATCATACTGATAGTTGGTCGTTCAACCTGAGCTTCTTGTAAATCAAGAACCACTTTTTTGGTGACATTAGCTAAATTCTCACGTAATGTATCATCTAATACATAAACTGTTTGAGCAGCTTTGATGATGGCTTGGTAAATTTTATCAGGGTCAAAATCAGCAACTTGACCATTGCGTTTAATAATTTGCATAGACACTCCTCTCATGTGTAAAATGATATGATAATCAATTAAATAACTCAAAAAGTTGTAGGAAATATGAATTTGGTAGTTTAGAATTCCTCATTTTATGAGTTTTCATAACCCACTTTCATTATGCAAATGTTTTCACATTTTGTCAAGTATTTTACCTTTTGCCAGACAAATCTCTGCTAAGGATTGTAGTTTCTTCTCAATAAGTTGAATTGTTAACAAAAATAATTCGTCTGATTTCCCGCTAGGATCATCAAGTCCCCAGTCATCTCTGTAACGGCAAGGCAAATAAGGACATTCCACATTACAACCCATGGTAATGACGATATCAATCGGTGGTAGCACAGCGATGAGTTTGGGAAATTGTTCTTTTTCCATATCGATATCATATTGTTCTTTCATGATACGTACAGCATCCTGATTGATTTGTGTTTTTGTTTCTGTTCCAGCAGAGTAGGCTTCAAAGATATGAGAGTAGTATTTTTTGGCCAGTGCCTCAGCTATTTGACTTCGACAAGAATTATGGACACAAATAAAGGCAACTCTGGGCTTTTGCGACATCTAACTTCTCCTTACAATTTCTTATGTTATTTTTCATCAGAGGAGACTCTCTATAATTCAAAAAAATATCTAAATAAGATTGAAAAAACGGCGTATTTGTTGATATTGCTGACGTTTCAAACGTAAACTAATTTTTCTAACCTCCTTTGTTTCCACTTCGGTTAACTCAATTATAACTTGGCGACTCTGATTATCTCTTTGTTTTTCCCACCAGTCTCCAATCAAAGCACCAGTCAGTACATCCTTATCCATCAATGCAGCTGCAAAAGCACTAGCTACTGCTCCTTCAGAAATTTTGTGTTTATCCTTCTCGGAGAGAAGCATAGTAATCTTCTTTAATTGGTATTCCTTATCTTTGCTATCACTGAGTTTTATTACTCCATGTCGATTCTGGATAAGTTTTAGTTGTTTAACTTCTGATAACTTTAAGTTAAGTGTTAAAGTTTTTGGAGGGGTTACTTTATCCCAAAAATCTGAGAGTGACATCATTAACCTTCGCTTTCTAAAAGGAGAAGCCAAAAAGAGAGTTCTCCTCCTCTTCTCATAGCTCAAAAAGTTCAGCAAACCTTTTAAGAATGGAAATGGGGTGAACTCTATTTCCGACATTAGTATCACGCTGTTATATGACTCGAACTTTGAGAAGTAAGTATGATTATTTTAATAATCTGGACGGACAACACCTGTTACGGTTGCTTTAGTAGCCTCATAGTCTCCGTCTACAACAACTTTGATAATACGTTTAGCATCTTCATCTGGTGCTGCCACAAGTGGTAAACGTAGTGGACCAACTTCAAACCCGAGGTAATTCAGCACAGCCTTGACTGGCGCGGGGCTTGGATATGAGAAGAGTGCATTAACTTTCGGAATAAATTGTCGTTGAATAGCTGCTGCAGCTTTCATATCATTGTTCTCAATAGCTACCAGCATATTATACATTTCATCACCATTAGTATGTGAAGCAACCGAAATAACACCATCTGCTCCCAAGTTCATGGCATGGAAAGCATCACCATCCTCACCCGTATAAATCAAGAAATTATCTGGCTTATGTTCAATAAGGTAAGCCATGTTAGCAAGGCTTGTACATTCTTTGACACCAATGATATTTGGGTGTTCAGCCAAACGAAGCATGGTTTCTGGAGTCATTTCGACAACGACACGCCCAGGAATATTATAGATGATGATAGGTAGGTCAGAGGCGTCTGCAATAGCTTTAAAATGCTGATACATCCCCTCTTGGGAAGGCTTATTGTAGTAAGGTACAATGGCAAGACCAGCAGCAAAACCGCCAAAAGCCGCTACTTCTTTGGCAAATTCGATAGAATCTCGAGTATCATTTGTTCCCACACCCGCAATTAATGGGACACGCCCATTGACAATTTTTTGAACAGCTTCAAATAATTGTAATTCTTCATCATGGGTGAGTGTCGGACTTTCTGCTGTTGTCCCTGCCAATAGTAACGCTTCAGTATGGTGTGCCAAAAGGTGTTCTACCAATTTTGGGAGCGCGTCAAAGTTAATTGACCCATCTTCCTTAAAAGGTGTTACCATGGCTGTAATGAGTTTTACATTTTTTAATTGTTCAATAGACATGCTGTCTCCCTCCTCGGCTAATTAACAAGTAACTAATATTTAGTTCTGAAGAACTAAATTTTCAACACAACACAGGTCAAATTACTTCAATTCAAACTTAAGTTCAGTCGTAGGACGAACAAGGCCACGTTCATGCAAACTTTCAGCAATCTGAACAGAGTTCCAAGCAGCACCTTTTAGAAGGTTATCAGCAACAACCCACATGTGAATGCCTTTTTCAGCATCCAAGTCCTTGCGGATGCGACCAACAAAAGTTTCACGACGTCCTACTGCATTGATAGCTTGTGGATAGATTTGTTGACTTGGATCATCCTCTAAAATAGCACCAGGGAAGTTAGCGATAGCTTGTTTTACTTCTGGAATTGCTGCAATTTCCTTGGTTTCAATGTAAACTGATTCAGAGTGACCAGAAATAACAGGAACGCGAACACAAGTTGCTGAAACTTTGATGCTATCATCTTCCATGATTTTCTTAGTTTCATTAGTCATTTTCATTTCTTCATAGGTGTAATCATTTTCAGTGAAAACATCGATTTGAGCAAGAGCATTGAAAGCAATTGGATAATGCTTTTTGTCACCACCACATGGTAAAATTTCAGCGTGTAGTTTTTTGGGTTCAACACCATCAACCACTGCTTCGTGCAATTGTCCCAAAGTTTCATTGATAGCATTAGCACCAGCACCAGAAACTGCCTGGTATGTTGACACAATAATACGGTCAAGCCCCCATTTCTGGCGGATAGGTTCAAGTGCAATCATCATTTGGATTGTTGAACAATTTGGACAGGCAATAATTCCGTTATGGGCATCCATTGCATGTGCATTAACCTCTGGAACGATAAGCGGAACATCTGGATTTTGGCGGAAATAAGATGTGTTATCAACTACTACAGCACCAGCCTTTACTGCATAGGGAGCATATTTGGCAGAAGTTGATCCTCCAGCCGAGAAGAGAGCGATATCAACTCCTTCAAAAGCACTTTCTGTCGTTTCTTCAATAACGATTTCTTGACCGTTAAACGGAAGCGTTTTACCTGCTGAACGCTCAGACGCAAGCAATCGAACGCGATCAATTGGTAGCGTAGATTCTTCCAACATTTTAATCATTTGAGTTCCAACGGCACCGGTAGCACCAACGATAGCGACTGTGTAGCCCATTTTAATACCTCATTCTAAGAAAATAGCAGAGCTATTCTCAAAATTTTCCAAAAATTTATAATAAACCAATTATACTATTTTTTATGATAAATGAAAAGACTAAAATTACATTTGGAGCAAGAAATGCATAGGAGATAATGATATAAAGTTCTACTTGTCAAAGGTTAGAATTAACTTGAATTATTATCATTTCTTTTGTACGGTATTTGCTTATGGCATTAATTAGGTGCTTTCCGATTCTTCTTTAAAAAAATTCCGAAAAGCATTATAGGTATAATCACACACTGCCTGATAATCGTGACGGCCTCCCTTTCTTTCACGGAAAATGATATTTTCTTCCTGTTTGAATATTCTTGGAGCTTGACTAGAAAGGGAGAGGACCTGTTGTTTAAAAGCTCGATAGGCAAAGTCATCAGTTCCGCTGACAGCATAAATCAGGAAATCCTGCTGTTTCTGCTCCGCTATTTTTGCAAATACTCTGGCCGGTGTTCCGACATTTCCACTCATAGGATTGAAATAGTAAAAGTAGTCCAAGGCATTCTCAAAAGTTCGCCAAGTGTTGACGGACCCCATTGAAAAACCACTGAAGGCTCGATAGCGACGAGAGTCAATCAACTCTTCTGGACTGGTTGAGGTGGCGTAGGTGCTGTATTTCTTCTCAACAGCAGGAATTAAGTCATGGATTAGCTCTTGATAGTAACGGCTGGTTAATTGTACGGCCAAACCAAAGTCACTGCTGTCCTGAGAGCTAGAATTGTTGCAAGTGAGGTTGACCACAATCATGGGAACAACTTCGTTCTATTTGGGATGTAATTTTTTATTATTTTTATAGTCTTATTGTACTGAAAAATGCTAACCTTTTGAAATACTTCTTTATCATACAAGTATTCACAATTTACATACTAGGCTTGGCAAGATTAAAAACTCAGAGGTCCAACCTCCGAGTCTATTACATTATAGATTTTTCAAAGAATAGCAAGATAGCATAAAAAGCTAGGTGAGCATATCTGCATTTTTATCAGCTACTCCCACTTTTCATTTCTTACACCTTGGTCTTTCAACTAGTCATTAGCATGAATATCGTAAGCAGTCAAAAGATACTCTCCCACACCTGGGGCATCTGGATCATGTGCACCTTTACCCTTATCTAGAGCACGAAGGGCCGCTAATTCTTCAGCAGTCAATTCAAAATCAAAAATGTCTTTGTTAGAGGTCATACGGCACGGCTCTTTTTAGTTGATTTTGGTAAGACAACGATTCCTTCTTGGTTTTCAAAACGGAGGATAATTTGCCCCACATCTTTACCATACTTGCTTGCTAGTTCTGTAATAACAGGCTCTTCAAAGAGGTCTTTGTTGCCTTGTCCGAGTGGTGCCCAAGCTTCAATGATCACTTGATCTTTTGAAAGCAAGTCACGTATTTCTTTTTGTTGGAAGTACGGATTGAACTCAACTTGGTTGACAGCAGGCATTGTCGCAAAGTTTGGAACAAATTGTTTCCAGAAGTTTGGTGTGAAGTTTGATACACCGATTGATTTGATTTTTCCAGCAGCTTTGGCTGTTTCATAAGCAAAGTCTTGAATCCAGAGTTTGCTAGTGACAAAGATTTCTTCCCGTGGAATACCTGAATCCTTGATCGCTTGTTCGACTTCCTTTTCATTGAAATAGGCTTGCGCGGTATCAATATGACGGTAGCCGATTTCCAAGGCTTATTTCACGGCTTTGTAGGTTGAGCTATCTGCAGGGATTTGAAATACTCCAAAACCAATGGCAGGGATTTTGTTTCCGTCGTTGAGTGTCATTGTTTGTGTCATCATTTTTACCTCTTTCTTATGTATGAATCTATTATATTCCTAATTTCTTAAATGGAACAATACTGATTATTTATTATAGTATTTGTTTTGTGAATACTAGATCTATGCTTCTATTTTTCCTTATAAATCATCATAAGAATCATGACCACCCGTCTAACGGGTGGTTTGAACAGGGGCTATAAGCCCACATCACCAGCCAGCGCCTAAAGACGCTGGCTTTCACTTTGTTCAAGCCTCACTGCTTTTGACTCGTCACTTGCCTCTTAAAGAGGCGTTGGTATTACTTGCCATCATCCCTAAAGGGATCTTCGTATTCTTTTACGCTCAATTTATCTAGGGCGAGGTCATGTTTTTCTTGTTCTTGGATATATTTTTTGATAGTGGCTTCGTTCAGTCCAACTGTGCTCACATAATAGCCCTCTGCCCAAAAATGGCGATTCCCAAACTTGTATTTGAGATTGGCGTGTTTGTCAAACATCATCAGGGCACTCTTACCTTTTAAGTAGCCCATGAAACTTGAAACACTAATTCGTGGTGGGATACTAACTAACATGTGAACGTGGTCTGGCATTAAATGTCCTTCTATTATTTCACCTAGACTACTTCGATAGTGATTATAGATTACTTTTCGTCTATACTTAGGGGTAAATACGACACTATTCTCAATCACACAAACTTATATGAATACAAGCACGGAAAAATGTTAATGCATTTACACTTTTGCTTCGAAGGTGTTCCTACAGAACAAATTCCTGCGGCAATGCTAAAATACTACCGACAGCGAAAGTGTTTAACCACACGACAGTTAGCTGAGAGTGTAGGAATTGTACCCGCAACAGTGTTAATGTATGAGCGTGAACGATTCCCGATACCATATCAAACAGCCGTTGCTATGGCTGAAATCCTTGAAATTGATAGAAATATGCTCTTCGATGAATTTGCTCAATTTATGGATTATCCATACAGTGATAGACTTCGTGAAATCAGAAAAGCACACAGATTAAATCAAGCAACTTTTGCTGAAAAAGCAGGTATTAGTTTGAGCATCTATTCTAAGTGGGAGGGTGGTTCACGACAGCCGTCAAGAAAAATGTATCGGCAATTGGTAAATACATATCCCGAAATAAATATATGAAAATACAGCGTATCTGTGATATAGCAGGTACGCTGTATTTTTTTATCAGCACATTGGTATTATTACCCATCTTTCTGTAAAATAAAAGTACACTAAAACACAGGAGGAAAACAAAATGGAAAAATCATTATTTGAACAGATGGGCGGTACTTATACGCAAGTCGGAGATTATATGCTACCAAATCTCATCTTATCCAAACAACAGGCTCAACCAATCGGAACATGGGGGCATCGGCACGCAAGATATTTAAAGCAACACCATAAAATTATTTATATGAACCTGTTGACAAGTGGGAAACTAAACGGCTATCTTGTCGATATTGAAAATCAGGCTAAAAATATGTTTCTTCAAATCGTAAAGCAACTAGCAGAAAGCGAAAATATAACAGAAGAACTTAAGGCAAAAAATCCAATGCTTTGGTGTTCACAACTCAATAATATTCGAGAAAGAGCTACCGAAATAGTTAATGCTGAAATAATCTATGTATAAAGAAGAAAGAATCAGTTGCAAAACATCACAACTGATTCTTTCTTCTTATGGTAATAAATTCAATCCCAATTCCTTCAAAAACTCATTATGCCGAGCCTTTGCCACATTAATGTCATTCTCAATTTTTTCAAGCTCCTGCCGTACTTCTTCAATATCAACAATTTCTTCTTCGGGCGCAGTGCTGACATAACGAGAAATATTTAGATTATATCCATTTTTCTCAATTTCCTCCATAGAAACTCGGCGGGAATATTTTTTATCATCTTCTTTTCGGTATTGGTATGTTTCAATGATCTTATCAATATGCTCCGGTAAAAGCGTATTTTGACGCTTCCCTTTTTCAAAATACTCACTTGCATTGATAATCAGCACATCATCATATTTCTTGCATTTTTTAAGAACCAGAATACACACTGGAATACCCGTAGAGAAAAACAGATTTGCCGGCAAACCAATGAGAGCATCAATATTTCCATCTTTGATAAGTTTTGTTCTGATTTTTTCCTCAGCGCCACCACGGAACAATACTCCATGCGGTAGAATAATCGCCATTGTTCCATCATCGCTTAAAAAATGGAACCCATGCAATAAAAAAGCAAAATCTGCTGCTGACTTTGGAGCAAGTCCATAATTTTTGAATCGGAAATCTTCTGCCATTTCTTCTTTGGGTTGCCATCTATAACTGAAAGGCGGATTGGCTACCACTGCTTCAAACTGCATTTTTTTCGCAGGATTCATCTCATTTAAGATGTTCCAATCATTTAATAAGGAATCTCCGTGATGAATCTGAAATTCAGAATCCTTTACACCATGAAGTAACATATTCATACGAGCAAGGTTGTAGGTAGTAATATTTTTCTCCTGCCCATAGATCTGACCGATACCATTTGCACAAAATTGCTTTCGTACATTAATTAACAGAGATCCCGAACCACAGGCAAAGTCAAGCACATTTTTTAGTTTGCTCTTTTTTCCGGTGCTTGGATCTTGACTATCAAGAGATACAATTCGGGAAAGGATAGTTGAAACCTGCTGCGGGGTATAGAATTCACCCGCTTTTTTACCAGAACCAGCAGCAAACTGGCCTATCAAATATTCGTAGGCGTCACCAAGAATATCTGTTTCATTTGGAAATTCAGCAAGTCCTTTTGCGATTTCTGTAATAATCGAACATAGTAAGCTATTGCGTTCACCATAATTTTTCCCGAGCTTATCGGAATCCAGATTAACTTCTGAAAACAATCCACGAAATCTGCTTTCAAACGACTCATTCTCAATATATTTAAAGCCACTCTGCAAAGTTTTCAGCAATTGACTATTTTGTGTTCGTGCCAATTCATAGATATTACTCCACAAATATGCCGGTTTTATCACATAATGAATTTTACGGCGCATTTGTTTTTCAAGCATATCAACTTGATCCAAATTGCGAATATACCAGACTGCAAGCGGGATTACATTGTGGCTATAGAGCATCTTATTATTATCATCCACAAAATATTGTCTTGCTTTTTCAATTTTTTGATGGTCTTTTTCGTCTTCATGTAACCCTAATTTTTCAGGAGAAAGCGATCTACTGTATTGGGTAATAACGGATTTCAGCTCGCCAATATAGGTATCAAGATCCTCTGCATTTTTTTGAATTTCAAGCTCACTTTTCTGATAATCACTTCCCAATTCTTTTTTTACTGCCTCTTCATAATTATCGGACAAGTAGCGCAAAAAGAGAAAAGACAGCATATAATCTCTAAAATCATCGGCGTTCATTGCGCCACGCAGTTTATCAGCAATCGCCCATAATGTTGAGCCTAACTGTTTTTGTTGTGTATCATTCATAATTTACTACCTCTATCTTTCTATAAACAGCTTGTCGTTAAATTTGTAATTTTCCAGAAATCTATTCAGTATATTTTTGAATATTTCCTTATTATCCTCAACCATTTCGAGAGGATTAAATATCGAGTGATTACCATGACTTAGTAGATTCGTCATTCGAGCAAAAATCACATCATCTAAATCATCATCTTCCCGTTTTATACAGGCTGAAAAATCATCAAATCCATGAAATGTAGCCGTTTTTTCAAGGATATTTCTTAAAATATTAAAATGATAAGTATAGATTTTCCCGCTGTCAGCCACTTTTTTTAATTCTTTCAATAGTGCAACATGATGAAAGAACGGAGTGTCTCCGGTGTTTTTTACTATGTATTCGTTTGTCTCTTTATCAAAACTCAAAAAACGACTGGCTGTGCTTTCTTTTCTCAACTCATTGTACATCACATTAAAAAACAGCGTGTGATGAGTGGAAATAACAGTTTTAATCTTACAATCTTTTAACAATTCTGACAGTTGACATGCTAACGCTACAACATTATTGTCATCAAGGGACGAAATCGGATCATCAATATAGATATATTTCACCCAATCATAAGATAACGCTTCGTCTTTTACAAGTTGAACAATAGCAAGAAAGAAACACCAAACAAATAGGTTTTCTTCGCCACGAGAAATTTTTATTCCGGTAACAGTTTCCTCTCCGGTTCTGGTTTGTACTGTTCGTGAAAAGCTGACATATCCATCATCATAATGAATTGTAAAGTCAAAATCTGCATGAATCTGCAAAAATCCCCGTATACGAGTGTCCATTTCAAGGTCTCTCAAGCCATCAAAAAAACGAGAATTTGTATTAAAAAACAGGCGTCTATCCGTATCCCCTTCTAAATCATTGTCCCAATAGAATAGATCCTCGGTAAAGGCATTATAATACAGTGTATCTCTTGTTGTTTCCTCACTGCCTCGAATTCTTCTTTTTCCTAAATTCTTAAATTCACCGGAAAGCCTTGTTTTTCCAGTTCCATTATACGCAAACAAAAGGTAGTAATTTTTCGTATTTGTTGCATCCGCAGTACCAAGCGTATCACGAATATTGTGTGCAAATCTTTTTAAGGTTGCAAATTGTTTTGTACCACTCATACATCTGCCTCCTCAAGAGAAGGAAACAATCCCTGCATTAATCCTTTTTTATGTGCTTTTAACTGTTCCACTTTATTTGATTGCTCGGTAATTATCTTATCTATCTCAGACAAGCAATCTGCAATTTTTTGTTGTTCTTTGAAAGATGTAGGAAGAACAATTTCAACATTTTTCAAAACTTCTTTAGAAAGATTATTGTTCTGTCCCGTACCATGCATGTTTATTTCTTTGTGTATTAGTGGTTCTATCAAAAATTTAATTGCATGGTTCTTTTCGTCTTTAGGAATCAATTTCAAAGTACGCTGATTTAATACAGCAATATTTGTATTCCATATAAAGAAATTAAACCCTGCTGCACCCGTCAAGCTCAATATTAAATCATTTTTTGAAATTAAATATTTATATAAATCGTTACGCTTAATCAAATCCATATTGACAAACACTTTGTCAGTATTTGAATTCTTGTTATTTATATCAGTAATCCTAACAACTTGAATATAGTTAGAATCTGTATCATTTGTAACGAAATCACTTGACGAAAAGGCATATCCTTCTTGAAAACCACATATTAGTTTTAGCTTTTGCAATTTCCATTCTCCGCATCCTTGAAACTCAGGAAATCTCCATTCGGGCAGGGCTTTCCCTTCCGCAGGGAACAGCTTTTGCATCAAGCCTTTTTTGTATTTTTCTAATGCTTTCAGTTTTCTTCTTTCCGTATCAATCAGCTCATCAAGTGATGATAGGCAATCAGCAATCTTTTGTTGTTCTTTAAAATCAGGTAATGCAAGAGGCATACTCCATAAATATTTTGTATCAACACTTAACGCCCCGTGTGCTCTTGCACCCACCTCAATATATTTTCTCAGCCAATGTCCGTGATAGTTATTGTGCCAGAGGTAATCAAAAAACGGAGGATATGATTCATTACCAGTAATTCTAAAGCAAGTAAAAATACTATTGGGAACAGCGGCTATATCATATTCTCCCAACATAGAAATATAACCTTCTTGAAACTGCTTTGTCGCGCTTTTGTTATATGCAAAATCATATTTCCTGATAACAATATAATTTTTATAGGAATCTCCTGCTATTTCTCTCCCAAATTTTTCTGTTTGTGGTATTAAACCCACGCCAGATGTTACACTCATAAGAGTGTATTTATTTTCTCCTGCTTTTTCTTTTACGACGGAAGATATTTTTCCCAACTTCGTAATTTTCAATTTGTCCCCAATGAATTCTGGAAACCGTAACTTAGGAACTATTTCTTTCTTCTTATTCATACGCATTTAACCCCACAATTTCACGACCATCTGCCAGTTTTTTTAACAGCGGGATCAGGTCATCCATCAAATCCAGTTCTTTTTGCGTTCTTTCTCGCCAGCTTAGGTCAAGCGGCGCCAAAAGATCGCCGAGTTTTTCTCCGTCAAAAATCATTCGGTCAATGATTTCCTGAATAAACTCTTGCAAACTTTGGATTTCAATACCATGTTTTTTCCCAATGATATTGATTTCCTGATTGTTTTTCTGTTCTCTGAATTTCTGATACCCTGCTTTGATTTCCTTTTCATCCAAAGCCACGCCAACTTGAAGCGAATCGATATATTCGATAATATCTTCTCTTTCATCAAGCAAATTGGAAGTAGCCGAAAGCATACCGATGAGTTGTTCTTTACTCATTTTTTGCTTTTTCGGTTCGGTCTGGGTGTATTTCGCAATCAATGTCATAATATAGTCATAGTCGATAATTGCAGACGAAAACAGAACAAACTCAAAATCGATCTGTTCAACTTCAGGATTTTTATCCTCGTTCTCTTTTCCTTGCTCAGATTTCAGTCTTTGTGCCACATCAATATAAGCACCACGGAACGCACGCAGGGTATCCTCCGGCAACAGCTCCTCGATTTTTTCTGCGTCTTTTTCTTCAATTTCCGTGTACTGCTCCAACTGCGTTTTCAAACGCTGTACTTCCTTGAATTTATTGATAAATTCACATCTTTCGGCATCACCTTTCAAGTTGTTTACCTCTTCCGGTTTGCACTCCAATCCTTGTGATTCCATAAACTTTTCTAATTCACTTACTGCCTTATCCAGTTTCTCAACAACCTTTGGTGCTGGGGCAACAAGCCATATTTCTTTTGCTCGGTTACTGTTATTTTCACCGGAAAACAGAGCAATAGCTTTATCTACTTCATCAGACTGGCTTCTGAAATCAAGAATATTACCATAAGGTTTTGTATCATTTAAAACTCGATTTGTTCTGGAAAATGCCTGAATTAAGCCATGATATTTTAAGTTCTTATCTACATACAAAGTATTCAGATACTTAGAATCAAAACCGGTCAGCAACATATCCACAACAATGGTAATATCAATTTTGTTTTTATGAGGATAATCTGCGTTAGTATATTTCTGGTCTTTAATTCTTTGCTGTACATCCTGATAATATACATCAAAATTGTTGATGTCATGGCTGGTTCCATACTGTTCATTATAGTCTTTGATAATACTGGTCAACGCTTGTTTCTTTTTATCAGGTTCTTTTTTGTTATCTTCTTTTTCCTGTGGAAGATCCTCTTGAATTTGCTGAACATCCTTATTACCTTCTGCCGGCGGCGAGAATACGCAGGCGATATTCAATGGCGTAAATTCACTGTCGTCGGCATCAATACAATTTTGTTGTGCTTCTTTGAACAAGTTGTAATATTCAATAGCATCATTGATTGATGATGTAGCTAAAATAGCGTTGTATCTTCTGTTATTTGTTATAGCGTCATGTTTTGACAGAATAGTTTGTACCACAGCCCTTTTTTGTTGTTCCTCATTGATTCTTGAAGCATCTCTGTCATTTTCCGGCTTGAAGTAGTCAATATGGAATCGCAATACATTTCTGTCATCAATGGCATGAGTAATCGTATAAGCATGCAGCTCTTTTTCAAAAACATCCTTCGTGGTTGTATAAGAACCGATTGTTCCATCAATTTGCTTATAAGTTGCATTTTCCTCAAAAATAGGTGTTCCAGTAAACCCGAAGAGCTGAGCCTTTGGGAAAAAGTTTTTGATTGCTTTATGGTTTTCTCCAAACTGTGAACGATGGCATTCATCAAAGATAATTGCAATTCTGCTATCTTTTAAAGGCGCCAATCTTTCTTTGTATGTGAGTTCACCTTTTTTCTTTTTCTCTTTACTCCGCTTATTATCGTCGTCAAGCGCCAAACCCAACTTTTGAATGGTCGTTACAATGACTTTATCTCGATAGTCCTCCGAAACAAGTCTTTTTACCAAAGTTTCCGTATTGGTGTTTTCTTCCACACATCCCTCTTGGAACTTATTGAATTCCTCTCTAGTCTGTCGGTCAAGATCCTTTCTGTCCACTACAAAAAGACATTTTGCTATGTTGCGATTATCTTTTAACAAGGTAGATGCCTTAAAAGAGGTGAGGGTTTTACCGCTTCCCGTTGTATGCCAAATATAGCCATTTCCTCTGTTTTGCTCAATGCAATCCATAATAGCTTTAACTGCATAAATTTGATATGGTCTCATAATCATCATTTTCTGTTCACTTGCTACTAAGACCATATATTTGCTAATCAGCTCACCCAAAGCACATTTACGCAACACAGCCTCAGAAAAATCGTGCAAATGGGTAATTTTTTTATTGTCCTTATCGGCAAATTGATATACAGGCAAAAAGCGTTCATCAGCATCAAAAGCAAAATGCTCTTTGTTGTTGTTGGCAAAATAGTAGGTATTACTTTCATTGCTGACAATAAAAAGTTGCATGAAACAGAGCAAAGAATTTGTATATCCATTTCCGGGATCATTTTTATAATCAACAATCTGCTCCATTGCTCTTTTAGGAGTAATTTGGAGCGACTTTAATTCAACCTGTACAACAGGAATGCCATTGATAAGAATAATAACATCGTATCTATGGTGACTATTTTCTGTATTAATACGAAGCTGATTAATTACCTCATACTCGTTTTTGCACCAATCATTCGTATTTACAAGGGTGTACTGTAGGGGTGTATCATCATCCCTTTTAAATGTGTTCGTTTCTCTCAAGATTTTTGCCGCTGAAAACACATCCGGTGTAATGATGCTTTCTTTCAATCTTGCAAATTCAGAATCACTTAATCTAACCCTATTAAGTTCTTGAAAATGCTTTCTAAAATTTTCCTCTAGAGAGGCTTTATCTTTAATATCTTCTCGATATATATACTTTAACTCTTTAAGTTTTTCAATAAAACTCAGTTCAATTTGTTTTTCGTTCCTCATATTGCGACACCTTTCACTTAGTTGTTTTCTCTAATAAATCTATCAATTCCTGATCTAAATTATTTTTCCTGCAAAGTTCTGCCAAAGCGTGTCTTGCAATCTGATTGGGTTTTGATTTATTGTTTTCCCATCTATTAACCGAAGTGAATCCCATATGCAATTCTCTTGCTAATCCTTCTTGAGATAAACTCAGCTGGTAACGAATATTTTTTATAACTTCAGAAATTTCCATAATACAGTTCTCCCTATTCGTTTAAACTTATACATAATATATTATATCATAAGCTATAGCGAATTGTAAACATCTCATAACTTATAACTGTTTGAAATGTTTCCCGCGTTGTAAAATGAAGTGCAACAAAAAAGACATGCTCGTCTGATATACTAGAATTCCCCAACTCAGTATAGAAAGCAGATGAACATGTCCACTAATCATTCTACCAAAAAATCGTTATACTCACACCTTTCAGCCTCTGAACGCGGAGAAATCAGCGCCTATCTCAAGATGGGCAAGAACCCCTCTGAGATTGCTCGTCTGCTTGGGCG
>NZ_KB904456.1 GCF_000380105.1 Streptococcus orisratti DSM 15617 | reverse complement strand
CGCTCTATGTCGCGTGTTGGTAAGTGTATTGACAACGCACCAATTGAGAGTTTCTTTGGGCACTTTAAGACGGAGTGCTATGATTTGAAGAAATATAAGACCTTTGAGGAGCTGGTTTCAGATATTGATGCCTACATCTATTTTTACAATCATCAACGTTTTCAAGAACGCAACAACGGCCTTGCCCCTCTTGAAATGAGGAACAAGGCCGTCGCCTAATCTTTTATTATTTCATTGTCCACTTGACAGGGAGCAGTTCATATTTCAGTCGAATGGTTTTTTGATCCGTATTGTTTGTCTGAAATGATAATTTTTGCTTGATGTTTGTACTGACATATTAGAATATTTTTTCATCATCTGGTTAATCGTTTTGAGACCAACACCTCTGCCGAATCCCTTACTTGAATAATTCTTTTGATAAATCAATTCCACTGGAACTCGTTCTTCTTTTGTGGTGTTATCCACAATTAAAATATAATCACCATCTTGATAGAAACAAGCAATAATCATGGCAGGCTTTTCAGCTTCTATAGCTGCTTCAATCGCATTGTCACATAAAATGGATACAAGTCGTACATAATCCAACAAGGGAATATCTGGAGCTCCAATTTTGTCTTTAACTTCTAATTCCACCTCAATATGATAAGATTCTGCTTCCAAAAATTTTGCTGATAACACGCTTTTTATCGCATCATTATCAATATTAACCAACCGTCCAATATCAAATTTTTTATTCTGAATAAGTTGCCCTGAATCTTCTAAGACAGAATTATAAATATTTCTCACCATGGTCATATCATTTTGGTCAATTCCTTCTTTTAAACTTGCTAAGATATTAGCATAATCATGACGAAATGCTCTTAGTTCTTCATACAGGCCTTCAATTTGTTTGCTATACACCGACAAAGAGTGCAGTTCTTGTTCCCGCGCTAACGATACTTCTTTCTCAAGCCAATTTTGATAGGAACGATTCATATAAAATAGCATTAGAATGAAGAAGGTGAAATAGAGAACCACCAACCATTGGCGATAGACCAAGTTTGGAACACCACCATAAAATTCCATACCTGTTAGAAATTCAATAGCCATATAAAAAGCGATCATTGTCACATCAGTAACAATGAGAAAAAACCTTAATATACTGACACTAACCATTTCTATAAATCTTTGAAAATCAAATTTAGAAATTTTCACTAGCGAAATATAAAGCATTAGGGATGTTAGCTCAACACACATAAAAATTATGTTATTCTCACCTACATCTAGATAATTTAAACCAATGATTGGAAGTATAAAGAAACCTATCAAGCGCCTAAAAACACTCTCAACAATCCAGGGGAAAACACCGTAAAAGACATGAAGCGTTAGTGGTAAAGGCCTATTTTTTAGATAGGATAACAATATTAAAATAATAAAATTACATATAATAAAATAAAACCAAGCATTGTCAACCCATACAAAGACAGCAACTGCTATTAATATCTCAAAAAAGTTTAATTTCTCACCTCTAACTTGAGAATAAATGTATAAAATAAATGAATTCACTATTAAACTAATAAATAAGTAATCCACCATGTACTCACCTCATCTCATTCAACAGAGGTTTTACTTTATCTCTCGAAACTAGGCAAGTATCGCCTGTTTCAAAATAAACACTCCGTGTGGCTTTATCAAATCTGACCACATTATCCACATTAATGATAAAAGAACGATGGCACTTGAAAAGACGCTTGTCTGATTTAGCAACCTCTGCAATCGTCGCATAAAATTCTATTCTGTCATTTTTCGTATGCAAAACCATGCGGTGCACAGCAGAAGATGTTTCAAAATAAAGAATGTCACTATATGGAACGCGTACACGTGCTTTGGGAGTCTCAAATAAAAAGGAATTTTCTCCAAAATTACCAATTTGATGTTTCATGGCTTCTTTCAAGCACAACTCTAAGCGTTCGCTAAATGCTTGGTCGTTCAAATTCTTATCAATAAAATCAATCGCTCCCACTAACGCTTGATAAGTTAACAACATAAATTCTGAATGGGTTGTTACAAAAACAATGATAGCTGTCGCATCTTTTTCACGAATAGCTTTAGCGGCATCAATTCCTTGCTTTTCATCGTCTTTGATCTCCAAATCCAGAAAGAAAATTTGGTGTTCTCCTTTTTCAGTTGCCTTTGCTATAATCTCATTTGCAGAACTAAACACTTCTATCCTCTGATAATCCCAATTATTTTTCGCCATAATGGTCTCAATCTCGCGTTCCATACGAAATTGTTGTGTGATATTATCCTCTAGTACATAAATATCTAACATAAATCTCCTCTAAAAATCAGTCGTTTGAGATGATTTCTTTTAGTTGACTTCCTTTACTTCGTGCATAATGTACAGGTTTCTTTTCATCTCCGACATATAAAAGTCGCTGTTGTCTATCCATTATCCGTATTTTATCCCTATTTACCAAAGTATCGCGATGACACCTAAAGAACTGATGGTATTCTCTTTCAATATCTTTTAATTGATGATAAGTATGATATTCCTCGTCAGTGGTTACCACCTTGACCATATGACTTTTTTCTTTAGAGACTTGGATAAAAAGAATGGTGTTAATAGCCAATTTATAGTCTCTTTTGTTAATGGTACATTTGAAATATTTCATAAATCATTATTCCCTCCTATAACATTATAAAGAAAATATTGATAAAAAAATCTCCAAGTCACAAACGGGTAAAATAAGGTCACGAACGGTCACTTTTATTGTAACATAGTAAAATGATATATGACTAGTTCTCATAAAATAGAAAAATTGTCCGTACAATAACAGACAATTTTTATTATAATTCATTTAGCTCTAAGTAAGAACTCCCTCATAGAATTAGTTAAAAAACAAGGAAAATCACTATTCCTATTAAATAATTCTTCTAGTATATTCTTACTTTTTTGGGGCTCTCCCTCTAATAATAAATAAGTTGCTAAGACAGAATATAAATAGTCGACAGGAAAAATGCTATTCTCAGTCTTTAATTTTTGACAAACATTTAACATTTCTTCTAACTCATCGCCTATTATTTCCTGAATTTTCAACAATTTAAAAGCATATTTCAAAAAAATATAATCTGAATGTTCACATGCAACATCTTTTATCGTGTATTGATATTTTTCAAAGTCAGATATTCTCTTATTTTGAAGTGCCTTAAACATAAGCAAGAGGGTTATTCTTACACTATAATAACTTCCTTTAAGATTTCTACTCAAAGGATCATCATAAAGAGAGTCGTAACATAATGTTTTCATTTCTGTATACTCAATGCTATTAAAATTATCTCTCAAATAAAAATATAACCACCTTAGATTCATAGGATTTTCATCAATAGTTAACAAAAGTAATTTATTATAATAATCAGCTTTTTTCAAAGTCATCCTATTCTGACTAATAATATCTATATTAATATTAGTATAATGAACATCACCTACAGAAGAAAAATATGTTTCATGGACCCTCCCACGGTATGAAAAACAAGATAGGTTTTGGATAACCTTACCACTTTTGTAAACGTTATCATCTCGAATTATATTCAAGTTGAATACTGTTTTAGGATAATCACCAAAATTTTTCAAGTAGGTCAACAATAATTTTAATAATTTAAAATTGGTAATTCTTTCATCAGCATCAAGAGAAACAATCCAGTCGCAACTCGCCTTGCTATTTGCAAAATTTCTAGCTCTAGAAAAATCATCACACCATTCAAAAGAATACAAATTAATTGAAGTATCATTCATCGAATAATTAGTTAAAATTTCAATAGTCTCATCAGTTGATCCTGTATCTACAACGATAATCTCATCAGCTAGTTTTTTTAAACTCTTTATGCTTTTTAATATCGTATTTTGCTCATTTTTTACAATGTAAACTACTGAGATTGTTGATTGGTTATTAAAATCAACTTTATTAACATAATCTATAACTTGTCTACACGATAATGATTTAGAATTTTTAGTATAAAGTATATTCCAATCATCAGATTCAATTAATTCAATAAGATGTAAGATTAATTCAAAATCTACTTTTGATTGTTTAATATACGCTTGATTATCTCTAAGCCATTCTTTCTTTAATATTGGATTTATTTTCATTCTATAATCCCAATATTTCACAAAATGGCAAATAATCAATCGTAAACTCAACAGCTTGTGCATCATTGTCACTTAGTTTAGACATGTTTAAAAAATTAGCTTGAAAATCTTCAAATGATAATTCTGAATGGCAAATCCAGTGTTTACCATCTGTGATATACCATTTTCCCAATGATTTCAACTCTTTAGAAAATAGAACTTCTTTTTGAACATTGTCCAAATTGATAACAAAAACCTGTTCATGAGTATTTTCAGGAAAAATAATCTTCTTTACAAAATTTTTAGCTCCAGATATAGTCATAACTTTTCCAACCTTCATCTAAAAATTAATTTTTACAAACTCTTCTCATATAAGCACAGGCACTGCCCGGATCAGATGTTCCATAGCCTCCAAGTGCAATATCATGTGCACAAGTTACCATTGCCCATTTACACGCTGTACTAGCTCCGCCTTCATAAGCCGCTAATAACTCTTTTGACAATTCCTTAAACTCAGTTACTTTTTGCATAATAGGTACCTCCATTTTGTTTTAATAACTATATTGTAAGCCCTTACCAAAAATTAGTAAAGCAACTTTAAATAGCAAATATTATTGGTAGACTAAAATATCTAAACTAACTTCAAATAATTGTGCTAAACTAATTAAACTCATAAAATCTGGATAATTTTCACCAGTCTCCCATTTTGAAATAGCTTGATGACTTACGCCAATTCTTTTAGAAAGCTCACTTTGTGACATTTTTTTCATTAAGCGATATTTCTTTATATTTTTAGATAATTGAATCTTATTATTCTTCATTTACTTTCCCTCTGCCAAACTTCATTAAAATCAGTCCCACCAGAGAAATTAATAGTCCGTAAAATGAGAAGTTGTTTTCTTTAATGCCCAATTTCGGCAAGGCGTTGCTCTTATTAGTTTTTACTTCGTTTTTAGGAAAAGCTTGTGGACTTTCTGAAACGATTGTTTTTTCAGCAGTTCTAACATCAGTTTGCGGTGAAAAAATCATATTCTGAATATTAGAATCACCTTTTATTTCTTCAGTATTAAAGCCTATCGTTTCTGTATTATCTTCACTTGATTGTTCAGCCATTGCTGCTACCATAGCCGCTGGAATTTTCCCATAAAAGAGATAGTCATAAAGTTCTTGTCCAGAAATACCGCCGCCAATCCACGCACTCACCATTTGACCATTTTGCAAACGAATAATGGTAGGTGTCCCTGGAATACCGACTGTTCCAAAAAGAAAGTTCGCTGCTTCTTCATCAAAATCTTGACTGTCAGTATTGTAATACTCTAGACGATTATCCATTAAAGTGTTGAACTCTTTTAAAGCTGGGGAAAATTGACGACAATAGTAACAAGTCGGACGTCCAATATAAATCATATGCTCTTTTCCGTCCTCTGTAAACATAGCATAAACGTCTGTCATTGGAACGTGATTAAAGTCTGTGACATTTTCTTCATATTGGGGAATAGTGACTTCAACTTCTTCTGGCTCATCTGATGTGTCTGATACTGTCGTTTTCGTTGCTTCGCTTGATTCCATTGTAACTGATGAATTATCAGCCGCTTCGATTGATGATACCTCCTCAGTTTTTTCGGATTGACTTTCTGGAATATCGTTTGATGGCTTAATAATATCTGTTGCTAGATTTTCTGTAGCATTATCTCCGTTGTCCACAACTTCTGTCGCTTCAATTGTAGGCACAAGCTCATCATCAGCAAAGACAGAAACGGTGGCCATTGATAAAACAGTTGCCGATAATAAAATTGTTGATTTTAAAACATTCTTTTTCATAAAATCTCCTTTTAATTAAGATTGTCACCGCGATTGACTATTTCAGTTTAACAAATTCTCTTGGAAATAAACGGTCAAGTCATAATTTGTCGTTTTTAAGTCGTCAATGGTAAAATTTAGGTTATAAAAAGCTGATAGAATTACCTATCAGCTTGAAAATAAATATTTTATCTAATAACCATATCTGATATTTGATAAACTTCTTAACCTCTTTAATTGTTTTGATTGCGCATCAGATAGTTGAAGTTTATTTTCTACCAGAATGTTAGACAGCTCTACATTCATCCTACTTAAAACTAATGGCGTAGATATTCCACTTGACTCTAGTTCCTTACGATAAAAAAGAAAACATTTTTTAAGTGGTGTATATTTTGAATCCTCACTTAAAGATACTAATAATTCGTCAATAATAACTACTGCCTCAGTTTTTCTTTCTTTTCCGCCCGAGAACCACTTTAAGCCTACCATTAAGCTATTCCCCCTTCAACGGTTGAAAGTCCTGCATCTGTCATGACATCAAATTGTTTAAAAGTTTTTGTTTTCATTTGAGTACCTCCTAAAAATCTGTTAAACTAACAGGTCTTAGTTTAACAGATTTTTAGGTTAATGTGTGCCCAAGTCGTAATTTGTCGTTTTTAGGTCGTAAATGGTAAAACTTGATTAAACAAAAGCCGATAGGCAAAAAGTACACTGTCAGTTCCTCACACCTGCCATATATGATTAGACTCATGGTTCAGTATGATGTCGAGGTTATTCGAAAAAGTCAAAATAACAACAGAAAAATGTTTCTTTAACCTGTAGTTTTAGACATAAATGAGAATTATAGAAGATCTTCCTCAATAATTTGATAATGTTTCTGAAATTGTTTTTTTGAAACAATACGATGATTAGTAACATCTAAAAAATCTCCGATATATCCCACAGGGTAAGAAGCATAACCAGGGTAACTCAGTAAGCTGATTTTCAAATTAAATTTCATAGACGGATTTATTCCACTCATAGAAATCACTAATTTATCATCGTTCCATCTCAGATATTTTTGTTTAAAAGCTTGCTGAACCCATACTGGTTGTGCGTTTGTCTTACTTATTTCCCATACATCAGATAGACGACCATTATATAATGCTTTCATAATGTACATACCTTATTTCTTTTTGCAAAAAAACTTAGATTACCTTTAAAATAATATTATTTATAAGTTTTTAGAAACAAATAAATATCAACAAGCATTAGGTGTTCCACCAGTTCCTCCAGGAGGGCAAGAACGAACAGGACCACGACGTGGATACTCTCCGTTTAATTGATTTATCACTTGTTGAGGGTTAACAGGGTGCGCAGCATTACCTATAGCACTCAGTACATCTCCAATCCATTCCATACCTCCACCTTCAACGATTGAAAGTTCTGCATCTGTCATGACATCAAATTGTTCAAATGTTGGTGTATTCATCATGAATACCTCCTTATTAATTTTTTATATTTCCGGAAAACAAATTTAGTATAACACTTTTTTAGAAAAATAAACGTGAACGCCTAAGTCTATCAAATAGTTAGAACCTACATTAACAACAGTGTATTTATCACATCTATTGAAACTAGGTTCTTGAGAAGGAAATCTCTTTGAAGTACAGCACTAGCCACCGTCGATAAACAAAATAGCTCCAACCTAAAATATGGTTTACAAGGCAAAACAATCAGTACCATCGTCAAAAAAACTTTCTTTCATTATTACAAATATAAAATATTAAAAGATTTTTAATACTTTGATAAAATAGCTCACAACTACTATAAAAAATATCAATTTGTAAAACTCCTATTACTTAGGGAAATAAATTGATCTTTTACTATTGAAACATAAAATTTTTAGTAATAAAAAATAGATTTTTATATCAAATAAGTTGATAGTCTTTTTCAAATTTTGATTTGCTTATCACCTTACCATTAGTTAAATCAATAACATCTCCAATTTTCCCAATGGCATACATTCCATAACCGTAATTATGATCATCTTTTGACCAATTAGGATATAAAGCTGGGATTAAAATCCTAAGGCTATTATCTAACCAATGAAGATAATTCTTAGTAAATGCTTCTGCTATCCATAAAGGTTGAGTTAAATCGTTTTTTGATATCTGCCAGACTTCAACTTCCTTATTTTTATACAGCGCTTTCATTTCAACCTCTTAAAAATTACAAAAATTAGGGGTTCCTCCAACACTATAAGGAGAACAACTACGTGGTTTTGGTAGCTTAATTCCATTTAACTGCTCCAATGTAACTCCGCCACCATCAATGGCTCCCATAGCACCTGCCAGCAATTCTCTCCAGAAATCTCCCTCAATACTTGAAAGCTCTACTTCGCTCGTGACATCAAATTGTTCAAAAGCTTTTGTATTCATAATGAATACCTCTTTATTAATTTTTATATTTTCGGAAACAAGTCTAGTATAACCCTTTTTTAAAAAAATGAATGTCCAAGTCGTAATTTGTCGTTTTTAGGTCATAAACGGTAAACTTTCCATACTTCATGTTTTTAACACTGTTACCCAAAAAACACTTTTAGATAATAAAAGCTATCATCTTCACATAATTTCAGTTTTTGGTTTTACTGGTTTTGGAATAGTTCCTTTTGGTAGGGGCGTTTTTGTTTCGATTAAAGCTTTAATCGGATCGCAAATACATCTACCAGTAATTTTTGAAAGTTCCACAGCACTAAGTAAATTATTCATCATAAAAAACTCTCTAAAATGAATAACTCCAAGAACTAGTTATCAATTTCTATTATTTTTCTCTAAAGCATGGAGCTACTAACAGGTAATCCACGACCAAATTGATACTTAAATCTCTTCTTTATTACTTAAGTCATCATTTTTGATTCATGAAACATTGCCTGAACACACGTACTGACAGATTTTTTTCTTTTTCACCCTCAACGGCTGAAAATGCTAATTTAAAAACATCCCCTAAGTAAATGTTTACGTATGCGATTTCTTCATAGGAACATTATTAGAAGCCATGATAAACCCTACAGTACAAAAAACAACTAGGGCATTCCACTCAAAGAAAATAGTAAGGATACTGTCTTTTTGAAAAACACCAATTACGATAACCATTAAAACAATAACAGGATAATAAATAGTTTTCCAGATAAATTGTTTAAAGTTTGTTAAGCTGGCTACCAGAGAAATATTACTATGATATTTCATAACACAACAGATATGAAGAATAACTTCAACAACTGTACCCAATAACACAATACCAATAATTTTAGGGACAGATAGCCCCATAAAATAACCCGACCACTCAATAATAAGTTGAGATAGGATTATTACTGTCAATACTCGAATGTGATTAGTCATAATAGTTCCTTCATCAATTTTTTTAGGGTTGCAACCTTTATAGTTTTAGTATAGTCTTTTTTTGAAAAATAGACGCCCAAGTCATAATCTGCCGTTTTTAAGTCATCAACGGTTTGACAACATTATCCACCTACAAAACTTTAAAAATTTCCTTTTCTGAAATGTAATTATTATTCTAATGACTTACCTTCTTCATTGATAAGTATGTCAAGTATAGGCAAAGTAACACAAAAGCTAATCTAATTGTGACAACAAATAATCCGTCAAGCCAAAAACTTTCAAAAAAACCATCATAAGCAAGTTTAAGCATTAAATTTGGTGTATTTGAAGTTGATACAGATAAAATATTCAAAATCTTATTAGGTATTCCCGCTTGAAAAACATCCATAAGAAAACTTGGTACAAAAATACTACCCACAGACAAGGCAAAACCTACCAATGGAGACTTAATTTTACTCGATATAAGGATATTGATACCCGTAATAAAGACAAGTCCTACAAACTGATAAATTACCAGATTGATAAATGTTCCCAAAAGTGTCATTTTTTCTGGAAAAGCCATGATATTCACATCGTTGTCAATCCAATGTAGATTGAGTTGAACACTCGTGTCCCAGCCACTAAAGCCAAAATACCATGCAAATACAGCTAGTATTATGGCGTAAAAAGTAACAAACACCAAGGTACTTATCAAGTAACTACTTATTATCTTAGTCATTGTAAGTTTGTTGCGACCATACCTCGTTGTCAACAAAATAGAATTCATATTTTCAGCAGTATCACCAGAAAAAACCGGAGCGATGAGGTAAATAGACAAAAGAAGAATAAGGATATAAGCACTATTGGCGACCAAAAATAGTTGATTCCATGGTGTAAAATTACCTAACTTTAGTTTATCATAAGGGAGGTATGAGCCAAGCTCCGTTTGAGATTTTGGATTAATCTTACTGAAATCAATATCTTTCCCTTTCTCCAAATCAAAATAATAATTTCTAAACTTGGGATCAAAATGGCTAGTTACATAGTAACCAAATACATTGAAGGTAGGATTATTTGATTCCACATCAAGACTATAATCCTTGATTGTTCTGACTAGCAAATCATTGGATAGCTGTCCCGTATGCTCCTCCGCAAACTGTTTGTTTATCTCAACAACGTCTCTTCCATGAATTTTATCCACTGAATAGCCACTGATTTGTCCATTAAAAAAGTTTATATAAAATAACCCAAAGATGGCTAATAAGGTAGCCAAAAACATTCCTAAAACTGATTTTTTTCGGATTAATTTTTTTAATTCAAACGGTAAGAGAGCTAACATAAAACTTGCTCCTCTCTAAAATAATAAATGTATAGATCTTCTAAAGTGGGAGAAACTAGTCTAGCTAGCTGGCTTGGTTTCTCATCACTAACCACACGGAAAACACGACCAGATGAGGATAGTTTCTCATTAACTAAAGCATAATGGCTATACCGTGGCAACTGTGAACCATCAGGTACAGACAACTCCCACACTTTTTCGGAAATTATTTTCAACAGTTCTTGGCTACTGCCTTTATGGATAAATTGACCATTTTTTAAAAGAATAATCTCCTTGGCGATAGCTTCAATATCAGAAACAATATGAGTTGATAAAATAATGATTTTGTTAGCCGACAATTCGCTAATAATATTACGAAACCTCACTCTCTCTTTGGGGTCCAATCCTACCGTTGGCTCATCCAAAATCAGAATTTCAGGATTATTGAGTAGGGCCTGAGCTATGCCGAGACGTTGTTTCATGCCCCCTGAATAGGAAGCGATACGCTTTAAACGAACATCATATAAATCTACCAGTTTTAACAATTTGTCCGTTTCTTGTTTGGCTTTATTTTTAGACATTCCTTTCAAGGCCGCCATATAGAGAAGAAAGTCTCGACCAGAAAAATAATCATAATAACTAAAATGTTGGGGCAAAAAACCAATATGCTGGTAAAATTCTTCTGATTGGGGTTTATTATCCAGTAAAATTTCTCCCTCATCAGGAGTCGTAAAATGACTAATAAGATTGAGCAAGGTTGTCTTACCCGTTCCATTAGCACCCAAAAGGCCATAAAGACCAGGGGTGAATTGTGTGGAAATTTTCTTCAAAATTTTTTTTGAACCATAATTCTTACTCAATTGTTTTAATTCTAATAACATAGCCCCCTCCTTAAATGATTATGAGATAAAACTCTGACTACTAATATAAAAAACGAACAAAGAAAACTCTATAAAATTGAAGGATCCTCTTCGTTCATTTTTCTTTCCTATCTGTTTAATTCTGTAAGTCAGGGGAATAATCTAGAATTTCTAGACTAAATTTATTATCCCAGTCTTCGCTAGCTATTTATAGCTAGACATTATAAACACGACAAATTGAACCTGGATATAAATCCATATGATTTTGTGCATTACGAGCTGCTGTCTGATAGGAACTATGCCAAGCACTTGTATAAGTTGGTTTACCATTTTTTGTACATTTCCAAACATAGCCCCAACCACCTTCAACAGTAGAAAGTTCTGCCTCTGTCATTACATCAAATTGTTCCAACATTTTTGTATTCATAATGAATACCTCCTTATTAATTTTTATATTTCCGGAAACAAATCTAGTATAACGCTTTTTTTAAAAAATGAACGTCCAAGTCGGAATTTGTTGTTTTTAGGTCGTAAATGGTAATTTTTTTTCATATTTTCATGATTTTTTGACCGTTTGCGACTTATTTTTGACTTTTTACGACTTGGGCATTTTTTAATCTTGTTTTATGGCACAATAGTCCTAGTTTTATTTTTTAAAAGGGAAAGGTTATGAAAAGATATAAATATGTTAGTCAAATTGATTTGCGAGATTGTGGTGTGGCAGCTTTGGCATCAGTTGCCAAGCATTATGGATCAGATTTCTCGCTGGCTCATTTGAGAGAATTAGCCAAAACAACTAAGGAAGGGACGACAGCGTTAGGGATAGTCGAGGCAGCTAAAGCCATTGGCTTTGAAACACGCGCCATTCAAGCTAACATGGAACTGTTTGATATGGCCGATATTCCCTATCCTTTTATTGTTCATGTTAATAAAGAAAGCAAACTGCAGCACTATTATGTCGTTTACAAAGCTAAGAAAAACCACCTTATCATCGGTGATCCAGACCCCAGTGTCAAAGTGACCAAAATGCCCAAGGAGCGCTTTGAAAAGGAATGGACAGGTGTCTCCATTTTCTTAGCGCCTGCTCCGCATTATCAACCACATAAAGATAAGAAAAATGGCTTAACAAGCTTTTTACCAATTATTTTCAAACAAAAGGCACTGCTAACTTATATCATTCTGGCAAGTTTACTCGTGACCTTGATTAACATTGTTGGGTCTTACTATTTGCAAGGAATCTTAGACGATTATATTCCTAATCAATTGCAATCCACTCTTGGAATTGTCTCAATTGGGTTGATTGTAACCTACATAATGCAACAAATTATGAGCTTTTCACAAAATTATTTACTTGTTGTGCTGAGCCAACGGTTAACAATTGACGTGATTTTGTCTTATATTCGTCACATTTTTGAATTGCCCATGTCCTTTTTTGCCACAAGGCGGACAGGTGAAGTTATCTCGCGTTTCACTGATGCTAACTCGATTATTGATGCACTGGCATCAACGATTCTCTCTTTATTTTTAGATGTGAGTATTTTGTTTATTGTCGGAAGTGTCTTAATTCTGCAAAATGCCAATCTTTTTTTCATCACCTTAATAGCATTGCCTATCTATGCTATTATTATTTTGGCTTTTATGAAGCCTTTTGAGCGAATGAATCACGATGTCATGCAAGCCAATTCTATGGTTAGCTCTGCGATTATCGAAGATATCAATGGTATTGAAACGATTAAATCTTTGACTAGTGAGGAAGTCCGTTATCAAAATATTGACCGTGAATTTGTGGATTATTTGGATAAAAGTTTTACGCTTAGTAAGTATGAAGCTGTGCAAACGTCGTTAAAACAGGGAGCACAGCTGATTTTAAACGTCGTCATTCTCTGGTATGGTTCACATTTAGTCATGGCTGGGAACATTTCAGTAGGACAATTGATTACTTACAATACGCTTCTGTCGTACTTTACAACACCAATGGAAAATATTATTAATCTGCAAACCAAACTACAATCTGCCAAAGTAGCTAACAATCGTCTCAACGAAGTTTACTTAGTGTCATCTGAATTTGATGGCAAACAACTCTTAAATGACAGCCATTTTCTACAAGGAGATATTGTTTTTGATAATGTTTCTTATAAATATGGTTTTGGTCGTGACACGCTGAGTCATGTGAATTTACACATTAAGAAGGGTGAAAAAATTAGCCTAGTTGGTATCAGCGGTTCTGGTAAGACAACCTTAGCTAAAATGATTGTCAATTTTTACACACCTAACCATGGACAGATTACCCTTGGTGGCTACGATTTAAAAACCATTGATAAAAAAGCCATTCGCCAATACATTAATTACCTACCACAACAGTCTTACGTCTTTTCAGGGACGATTTTAGAAAATTTAACCTTGGGAGCACCTGACAATATCACGCAAGAAGAAATTCTGAAAGCTTGTGACATCGCTGAAATCCGTGCTGATATTGAATCAATGCCACTAGCATACCATACCGAACTTTCAGATGGTGCTGGGTTATCTGGTGGGCAAAAGCAACGTTTAGCTTTAGCACGCGCTTTACTGACACAAGCTCCCGTCTTGATTTTAGATGAAGCCACAAGTGGTCTTGATGTTCTAACGGAAAAACGTGTGATTAAAAATTTACTATCTCTCACAGACAAGACTATTATTTTTGTTGCCCACCGTTTGAGCATTGCTGAACAATCTGACCGTGTCATTGTTCTAGATAAAGGACAAGTTATCGAAGAAGGGCATCATAAACAACTCATCCAAAATCAAGGTTTCTATGCACAGTTATTTCATGAATAAAAGGAGACCATATGAATCCTAAATTATTTCAATCTGCTGAATTTTATCATAGGCGTTATCATAATTTTGCGACTGTCTTAGTGATTCCAATGACACTCTTGGTCTTTTTTCTCCTTGCCTTTTCTCTCATTGGTAAAAAAGAAATTACCGTTACGACACTTGGTAGTATCAGACCAACAAAAGTCATCGCTGTTGTTCAATCAAGTAGCAATAACACCGTTTTAACCAATAATCTTAGTGAAAATAAGGCAGTCAAAAAGGGAGATCTACTCATCCAATACTCCGACAAACTGGAAGATAGTCAACTTAATGCCATTAAAACACAAATCGAAAGAGATGAACGTCAACAAAAGGCACTCAATCAATTGAAAGAAAGTCTAAAGAAAGGACAAAACCTCTTTACAGGTGATGATGAATTTGGTTATTCAGCAACCATTGAGCGTTTTTTTAATCAATCTCAAACAATTACTGCTCAAATTTCTCAATCAAACCAATCAGTTGCTAAACAAGAAGCTGGTGTCAACCAAGCAAATGCAGCCATCACCAATCAGATTGCCAACCTACAAACACAAGCCAGTCAATATCAAGAAATTAAAGATGCTATTCAAACTGACAAAACAAACGTATCTGGCAATAATCCATATGTAGCTACTCTTAATAGCTATCTTAGCCAAATTCAAACAATTGATACGCAAAGCAGTTCAACTGACAACAATTCTGCTAGCAAAGAAAGCATTAAAAATCAATTTTTAACAGACCTACAAGGGCAGATTGATAGCATTAATGCCTCTATCTCTAGTTTGCAAACACAAGCTGCTTCCAATTATTCAACGGGAAGTTATGACACTAGTGCCACTAGTCAAATTGAAAGCTTGCGTCAGCAGGAATTGACACAAGCTGAAACACAACTCACGCAAATTACTCAAGAAAAAGAAAATTTGCAAACGCAGCTTGACCAGACAAATCTCTCCAAAGCTGACACCGTTTTAAAAGCTAGTCAAAGTGGCATTTTACATGTTTCTGATGAATTTGAAGGGCAAACGCTCTTGCCGCAAGGCAGCCAGATTGCAGAGATTTACCCAGATATTGCCCAAACACAGCAAGTCGCTATCCGCTATTACGTTGACTCCACTCATGTTAGTCAATTGAAAAAAGGACAGCCTGTTCGCCTAACCCTTGAAAAGATCAGCAATCATGCCATTGTTATCACTGGCAAAATCACTAAAATTGCAAATTCTGCCACACAAACCAAAGAAGGAAATGTCTTTGAGGTGACAGCACTAGCCACTGTTGGTAAACAAGATAGTTCCAAACTAATACTCTTCGAAAATCAAAACTATCCGTTGTCAACTTGCCTTGATGAACTCAAGTTCTATCGTCGGCTTCGTTTCCTAGGCTACTTTTGATTTTCATTGAGTATAAAATATGGTTTACAAGGCAAAACAGTCAGTGTCATTGGTAAGAAAACTTTCTTTAATTATTACAAAGACAAGCTATTAAAAGATTTTTGAAACTCAATTTATCTCCAATTCTCAATTATCTTTCTAATTAATAGTTATTAACTCAATTATTTTGTCAATCATTTTCCGAAATTCTGTTATAATAGTTTTGTGAAAGGATGAGACATGACACCAAATAAAGAAGATTATCTGAAATGTATCTACGAACTCGGCGAAAATCAACCCAAAATTACCAATAAGCAGATTGCGGAACAGATGAAAGTTTCCGCACCTGCTGTCACCGAAATGATTAAAAAAATGATTGCTGAAAAGCTGATTATCAAAGATAAAATCTTGGGTTATTACCTCACGCAAAAGGGACTTCTTCTGGTTTCTGAGCTCTATCGTAAGCACCGCTTAATTGAAGTTTTCTTGGTCAACCATCTGCACTACACAGCAGATGAAATCCATCAGGAGGCAGAAGTTCTAGAACATACCGTGTCTGACATTTTTGTTGAACGCTTAGATGAAAATTTAGGATACCCCAAGTTTTGTCCACACGGTGGCACCATTCCTAAGAAAAATGAATTCTTGGTTGAAATCAATCATACCACTTTAGCACAAGTCGAAGAATTAGGTAGCTATCGTCTTAGTCGTGTCCATGATGAATTTCAACTCCTCAAATATATAGAAGACCATGGGCTAATGATTGGTAGTCGCTTGGAACTTACGAGTATTGATCAATTTGCTAGGACCTACACTATTTCTTACCAAGATAAAAACTTAGCTATTCCAGAAAACATTGCGGAGCAGATCTATGTTACCAAGGAAAACTAAAAAGCAAGTCTGGACAAAAAAGTTCTTTATCAACTGTAGTGGATAACTCATAAATAAACACGATAGGAGACTAATACAAATACTATTACGTTAAAGTATTAACTGTTAAAGAAACTATTCCCTTTCCAACTGTAAAGTTCATGATGGAAACGGGAATAGTTTCTTTATTTAGAGTACATAAAAGGAAGGGACTGGGAAAAAGCCCAGCCCCTAGTTAATTTAATGATATGTCCCCACTACAGCTGACAATAAGCCAAAATTTTCTCCCGATTTTAAGGAAAATAAGTTCTTTGTCCTTAAATCGCTTGTGTCATAAAGCCACGGCTCTCCAGAACTTTACACATAGCATCAGCCGTGTCCAACGCTGTAAAAAGTGGTACTCCTTGTGCAATGGCAGAGCTTCTAATTGTTGCTCCATCTTCATCAAAAGTTCGTTTGGTGCCGACTGTATTGACTATAGCCTGAACCTTACCAGCTCTAACTAAAGCTGGAATATCATTAGCATCATCTTCACCTAGTTTCTTAACTAAAGTGCTTTGCAAACCATGCTCAGCAAAATACTCAGCAGTTCCTTGTGTTGCAAAGACGCTGTAACCAATGGCATCAAATCGTTTAGCTAGTGCGAGAGCTTCTTCCTTAGTATCATCAGCAATGGTAAAGATGACATTACCAAATTCTGGAAGATGGAAGTAAGAAGCTTCAAAGGCCTTGTATAGGGCTTTTTCTAAGGTAGAATCTGAGCCCATTACCTCACCAGTAGATTTCATTTCTGGACCAAGTAGGCTATCAACCTTAGCCAGCTTGGTGAATGAAAAGACGGGTGCCTTGACATGGACTTGCTGGCTTTCTTGATAGAGACCGTCTTCATAACCCAACTCAGCAAGGCTAGTACCTAAAATAAGCTTGGTAGCTACCTGAGCCATAGGAATATCAGTAACCTTAGATAAAAATGGTACCGTACGGCTGGCACGTGGATTAACCTCAATGACATAAACGGTTTCATCCTTAATCACAAACTGTATATTCATCATACCGATACAGTTGAGTCCAATAGCAAGACGTTTGGTGTAATCTGCAATTGTTGCTTGGATTTCTTTTGACAGAGTTTGTGGTGGATACACCGCCATAGAATCTCCTGAGTGAACTCCAGCCCGCTCAATATGTTCCATAATTCCAGGAATAAGCACATCTTTACCATCAGAAATAGCATCCACCTCGCACTCACGACCCACAATGTAAGAATCAACGAGAACAGGGTGATCTGGACTTGCTTTAACCGCTGTTCTCATGTAAGAACGAAGATCATCCTCATTTTCAACAATTTCCATAGCGCGTCCACCCAAAACGTATGACGGACGAACAAGAACTGGAAAGCCAATACTACGCGCAGCCTCTACTGCCTCTTCTTCATTTGTGGCAGTTTGACCAGGTGGCTGTGGAATATCCAATTCTTTAAGAGCCTGTTCAAAAAGGTCACGGTCTTCTGCACGATCAAGATCAGCAACTTGGGTTCCTAAGATTTGAACACCAGCTTTTGACAATGGTTCTGCTAAATTAATCGCAGTCTGCCCACCAAATTGGACAATAACCCCTTTTGGCTGTTCAAGCTCAATGACATTCATGACATCTTCAAAAGTCAAAGGTTCAAAATACAACTTATCAGATACAGAGAAGTCAGTTGATACTGTTTCTGGATTAGAATTCATGATGATAGCTTCGTAGCCAGCAGCCTGAATAGCTTTGACCGAATGAACTGTCGCGTAATCAAATTCGACTCCCTGACCAATGCGGATTGGTCCAGAACCAAGTACAATTACTGACTCTTTATCTGATTTGACAGACTCATTTTCCCATTCATAAGTTGAATAGAAATAAGGTGTTGCCGATTCAAATTCAGCTGCGCAGGTGTCAACCATCTTGTAAACTGGGATAATTTTGTGCTCAAGTCTCAAGGCACGAACCTTATCTGCACTCGTTTCCCAAAGCTCTGCAATTTTACGGTCTGAAAAACCATTACGCTTAGCTTCTTTGAGGACAACAGGATTCCCACTATGACTTGCCAAGTCTTGTTCAATCTCAAAAATATGTAACAATTTATCAAGGAAGAAGAGATCAATCTTGGTTAGTTCAGCTAATTCTTCAATGGTATAGCCGCGACGAATAGCTTCTGACAGATAGAATAGACGGTCATCTTGCGCTTTTACAATTTTTTCAACCAAAGCATCATCGGTAACTTTTGCTAACTCTGGAATTTCATTGTGATAAACGCCAATTTCAAGTGAACGGCAGGCTTTAAGAAGACTTTCTTCAATATTTCGGCCGATGGCCATGACTTCACCAGTCGCCTTCATCTGCGTTCCCAAACGACGTTCTCCATGTTCAAATTTATCAAATGGAAAACGTGGAATCTTTGCAACCACATAGTCAAGAGCAGGCTCAAACATAGCATAGGTTGTACCAGTCACTGGGTTAATCATCTCGTCCAGAGTTAAACCAACTGCAATCTTTGCAGCTAACTTAGCAATTGGATAACCCGTAGCTTTGGAAGCAAGGGCTGATGAACGCGATACACGTGGATTGACTTCAATAACATAATATTTAAAACTATGAGGATCAAGGGCCAGCTGAACGTTACAGCCACCTTCAATCTTCAAAGCACGAATGATGCTGAGACTGGCATCACGCAGCATTTGGTTCTCAATATCTGAGAGTGTCTGTGTCGGCGCAAAAACAATTGAATCTCCCGTATGAATGCCCACAGGATCAAAGTTTTCCATGTTACAAACTACCAAGGCATTATCAGCGGCGTCACGCATCACTTCATATTCAATTTCTTTGAAACCAGCGATAGAGCGTTCAATCAAACACTGGGTCACTGGAGAAAGTTTTAAGCCATTTTTAGCGGTTTGCCGAAGTTCGTCCTCATTGGCACACATACCACCACCAGTACCACCTAGAGTGAAAGCTGGACGGACGATAACGGGGTATCCAATAGAATTTGCGAAGTTAAGTGCTTCATCAACTGTGTTCACAATATCAGATTCTGGAATAGGCTGTTTAAGATCTTCCATCAGTTGTTTGAAAAGGTCACGATCTTCGGCTTGATCGATGGCAGGCAATTTTGTTCCTAGAAGTTCAACCCCAAGTTCATCAAGAATGCCAGCTTTTGATAATTGCATAGCCATATTGAGACCAGTTTGGCCTCCCAAAGTTGGTAACAGAGCATCTGGGCGTTCTTTCCGAAGGATTCTGGTGACAAATTCCAGTGTAATTGGTTCGATGTAAACCTTGTCAGCAATTTCTTTATCCGTCATAATGGTAGCCGGGTTAGAATTGACAAGAACAACACTGTAACCTTCTTCCTTGAGAGCAAGGCAGGCTTGTGTCCCTGCGTAATCAAACTCAGCAGCTTGACCAATAATAATGGGACCAGACCCAATTACCATAATTTTTTTAATATCAGTACGTTTAGGCATTTATAAGATATTAAGGGCGTTAAGCGGACACAGCAAAAATAGGAAACCAGCCGACAGCGCTCGCGTCTAGGATATGTTTATCTTTTTTGCAAAGTCCGTAGCCCGTATTCAGTTTAACCAAATACGGCTTATAACCCTTTCTCCTTTCTTTCTATTCGCCGACTCTCAGGACGGCATTAAATTGAAATTAGTAACGATTTGCTCGTTCTGCTTGAAAAGCATCAATCAATTCTAAAAATTCATCAAAGAGATAGCTGGCATCGTGTGGTCCAGGAGCAGCATCTGGGTGAAATTGAACTGAGAATGCTGGAAAATCACGATGACGGACACCTTCAACCGACTTGTCATTGATTTCTTCGTGCGTGACCATGAGGCAGTCAGGAAGGGTTGCACGGTCTACAGCATAACCATGATTTTGACTAGTGAAATCAACACGGCCAGTGGCAATCTCACGAACCGCATGATTAAATCCGCGGTGGCCGAACTTCATCTTGTAGGTTGTTGCACCATTAGCCAAACTGAACAGTTGGTGTCCCATACAAATACCAAAAATCGGAATTTTTCCTTGCACGCCTCGAATCATATCAAGCGCATGTGGGACATCCGTTGGATTTCCTGGACCATTTGACAGCATGACACCATCTGGGTTGAGATGGAGAATTTCTTCTGCTGTAATATCATGTGGAACGACTGTCACATTACAATCCCGTTTCGAGAATTCTCTCAAGATGGAGTGCTTTAGACCAAAATCCACCAGAACGATATTCTTACCAATACCTGGCGCAGGATAGGCAGTTTTTGTTGAAACTTGTTCGATATTATTAGTTGGCAGAACCGTTGCTCGAAGCTGATCTTGCAAATGTTCAATCACATCACCAGAATTGGCTAAAGTTGCCTTCATCGTTCCATGTTGACGGATAATTTTAGTCAAAGCTCGTGTATCAATACCAGAAATTCCTGGAATTCCTTTAGCTTTTAGAAATTCATCCAAAGTCATCTGATTGCGCCAATTGCTTGCGCGTCTTGCAGTTTCAGAAACCACCACTCCCTTACAGGTTGGCTTTATGGATTCGTAGTCATCTCGATTAACACCATAATTTCCAACTAAAGGATAAGTAAAAGTCAAAATCTGACCGTTGTAAGATTGGTCAGTAATAGACTCTTGATAGCCTGTCATCCCTGTGTTGAAAACAATCTCTCCAGTCACATCAAGATCTGCACCGAATGCCTGTCCTTCAAAAATTGTTCCATCTTCTAAAATTAAAAGTCGTTTTGTCATTAATTTATTACCTCGTTGACTCTCACTGGAGCCTTTTAACGTTTGCCTTCTGTTATGCTTTACCATTTAAGATGGCCTCAAGAATAGCCATGCGTACAAAAACACCATTTCGCATCTGAGTCACAATGCGTGACTGTGGCGCTTCTACTAATTGATCTGCTATCTCCACATCACGATTAACAGGTGCAGGATGCATGATAATGGCAGAGCTTTTCAGCTTTTTGTAGCGTTCTGTAGTGAGACCATGTAGTTTATGATAGTCTTTTTTTGAAAAACTTCCTTTACCATCGTGACGCTCATGCTGAACACGTAAAAGCATAAGGACATCCACTTCTCCTATAATTTCATCTATGGAAACATGTTTTCCATAAACATCGAATTCTTCAGAATACCATTCTTTTGGACCTGCAAAATAAATTTCGGCACCCAGTCTCTTAAGAATTTGCATATTGGACTTCGCAACACGAGAGTGGGTAATATCCCCCGCAATGGCGACCTTTAGATTTTCAAAATCTCCAAATTCTTCATAAATAGTCATTAAATCAAGCAAACACTGGCTTGGGTGCTGACCAGAACCATCTCCACCGTTGACAATAGCCGTCTGTATCGTTCTACTATCAATTAATTCTTTGTAATAATCCACTTCTGAGTGACGAATCACACAAATATCGATCCCGAGTGCTGACATGGTCAAAATGGTATCGTAGAGCGTCTCACCCTTGTTAACTGAACTAGTCTTGGCATCAAATTCAATAACATCCAAACCTAATTTTTTCTCAGCTACTTCAAAGGACTTGTGCGTCCTAGTTGAAGATTCAAAAAACAAATTAGCCGCGAAATACTGACGATCTAAAGTAAAATCAGCTCTCCCATTTTTAAAAGCAATACCACGCTCAATCAGACCAAGTACTTCTTCATTAGATAAAGTTTCCATTGTCACTAAGTGTTTTAGTGACACCACACCATCTGTAATCGCCATAATTTAATCCTTTTCTGGAAGAATTTGGTACAAGATAATTCCAAGTAGAGTTGAGAAAGCTACACCTGTAATTTGAAGACCAGCCACTTGAAGTGTTAAGCCACCAATCCCTGAAACCAAAATGACACTTGCAATGAGAAGGTTCTTCTTGTTGTCAAAATTAACCTTATTTTCAATCAAAATTTTCAAACCACTTGAAGCGATAACACCAAAGAGAGCAATTGAAACACCGCCCAGAACAGCCGATGGAATTGACATAAGAATTGCTGAAACTTTACCAACAAAACTCATAATAACGGCAATAATAGCTGCACCAGCAATCACATAAACAGAATAAATTTTATTCAGTGCCATAACTCCGATATTTTCTCCATAAGAAGTTACAGGTGGAGCACCGAAGAGACCAGCGATAATTTGTGAAAGCCCATCTCCCATAAGCGTACGATCCAATCCCGGATCTTTAAAGAAATCTCGACCAGTCAAGCTGTTTAAGACCATAACATGACCAAAATGTTCTGTCATGGTTACAAAAGCAATAGGAGCCATTGTCAGAATAGCCGAAGGATAAAGTTTGAAGTCGTAGTCTGCAAACATAATGCTAAAATCTGGTACATCAAACCATTTGGCATTGGCAATCGTTGTAAAATCAATCAACTGCTGACCAGTCACAGCACCTAAAATCAGCGAAAAAACATATCCAACAATCAAACCAAGCAAGATTGGAATAACTGCTACAATTTTTTTACCGTAAATATTGAAAGCAATGACTGCAAAGAGTGTCACCATACTAATTACTAGACTTGTGAAATTGTAACTTCCATCAACAGTCATTGCATCACTCACAGCTGAACCAGCTAAACTAAGTCCGATAACCATAATGACGGGACCGACAACAACTGGTGGAAGGATTTTATCTATCCAAGCGTTTCCTATTTTCCGAACAATCAGAGCTACAATCAAATAAACTAGCCCACCAGCAATCGCTCCTTGAGCAACTGCTGCTATTCCATCGGTTTTCATCAATGTTTGCATGGTCGCAATATAGGCGAAACTTGATCCCATATAGGCTGGAATCTTATATTTTGTTACAGATAAATGAGCTAGAGTTCCTAAACCACTTGAAAACAAGGCAATTGCAGGATCAATCCCAACCAAAATTGGAACCAAGACAGTTGCTCCAAACATCGCAAAAAGATGTTGAAAGGATAAACCAAGCAGAAGGCCAGGTTTTGGCATATCATGTACATCATATTTTACAGAATCCACTTTTTTCTCCAGTCTATTTTCTAAACTTAACTTGGGTCAACGATACTAATACGATCCTGACCATCAAATTCAGCGACTTCAACCACAATTTCTTCAACAGCACTTGTTGGAATATTTTTACCAACGTAGTCTGCACGGATAGGTAGCTCACGGTGCCCTCGATCCACTAAGACAGCTAGACTTACACGCGATGGACGACCAAGACTGACAACATTGTCAATTGCTGCACGAATTGTACGACCAGTATAGAGAACATCATCAACCAAAATCACATCTTTGCCTGTGATATCAACAGGCATAACTGTTGTGTCTTCCTCAGTTTTCATATCATCACGAAATGGTTTAATATCTAGTTCACCAAGTGGAATATCAAAACCTTCCAGCTGCTTGAGACGTTCCTGAATACGACGTGCAATAAATACACCCCGAGTTTTGATACCAGCAAGTACAATATTATCCAAGTTTTTATTACGCTCAATAATCTCATAGGTAATACGAGTGATGGCACGTTTCATGGTCACATCATCAACAATTTCTTTTGTTTTCATAAAAGAACCTTTCTAAAAATACAAAAAATCTCCCTGTTTCCAAGGAGATTCCACAAAATAGGGGCACAGTTTGAATCACTGTACTCTTTTCCTGTTCACTCCTTGCCTGCCTCACGGGACAGTATTAAAGGATATATCTACGGTTCTTATCATATCAAAAATTAGAACTTTTGACAAGGTTTACCCTCTATTTTTCACAACAAACGCATGAAGAAAAAAGTTCCAATAAATTTCTGAAATACAAAAATTTATTCTAAAAAGTTAGGGGGTCAAGAACAATAGTTACAGAAAGCAATTTTTTCAAGAGCTATTTTGGGAAAAGAAGACAACCATTTTTGAGTAAACTCTCTCGAAATACCTAAAAATTTGAGATTTTTCTGTTTTCAAAAGTTTTTCAACAAATGATTTTCTTCATGCGTTTGTCCTGTCTATTTTTAAATGAAGATAACTAGTAAGGATAGAAAAATGTTTGAGTCACTTTTTAATATCATTCTTAGGACCGATGCATCTGTATGGTTTTAATGATACAATTACAATGTAGACTACTTAATAATATTTGGAGGTTTCCCTATGCTTTTAGGATTCCAATTCCCTTTAACGAATAAACAATGGATAAAAATAATAACTGTCATCGGAATTCTGATTTCTGTTATCTCAGCAATTTACGTCAAAACTCATCCAAGCCTTTTTGCTGTCGGAGGGGCTTTCCATCAAACTCTCCATCATATAGGGATTTTCGCACCACTACTTTTCATCTTGGTACAGATTATCCAAGTCGTGTATCCTGTCATCCCTGGTGGATTAACCTGTGTTGTAGGACATGCATTATTTGGTCCCCTTTGGGGATTTGTTTATAACTTTACCGGTATTTTCCTAGGTTCAATATTCGCTTTTCTCCTAGCAAGACGTTACGGTGAAACTTTTGTGAAATCTTTTGTTTCTGATCAAACTTATGATAAGTATATTACTTACCTTGACAAAGGAAAATTTTTTGAACGTTTTCTTGCAGCGGCATTTATTTTACCAGGATTTCCTGATGACTTTCTCTGCATGGTGGCTGGTCTTAGCAAAATGTCGCTAAAGAAATTTGTTGTTATTACACTGATATCAAAGCCAGCAACTTTATATCTCTATACACTAATTAGCTACCAAGGAATCCAACTGCTCAATCATATGTTTTAAAAAGAGTAACCGAGCAGACTATTCGGATACCGAAACTCATAAGGAAGTCATGGTTAAGCTAGATTATCTAACTCCTAAATGTCATACCTGTCGCGGTCAGATAGCGAATTATGACTCCCAAAAAGCCTCCAAAATCCCTTATATGGAATGTGCTAGGTACAAGACACTGATTCGCTTACGAAAACGGTGGTTTCGTTGTCAAAACTGTGGAAAGATGGTAGTCTCTGAAACCACTTTGACCAAAAAACATTATCAAATTTGTTTGACATGATCTTAACCTCTTTTTGTTTTATTATCGATTGATGAGTCTATTATAGACTAACTTATCAATTCACACCATGACAATTCACTCCAAACTCTTAGCAGTTTCTGCCGTTTTCTATTTTACTAGCATCACTGATTGTGAAAGCAAGGCTTCGGATTGTTCCCAAAGGGTTGTCATAAGGTTTTAAACATACATAAGGGGATTAACTTTTTTGGCAACTTGTCCATTTTCATAGTAGGCGCCTACTTAAAAATCTTGAATTGGCTTTGCTGTCGCCAACCAGATTAGCTGCTCTGCTCCTTTTTCCGGTGAGATGGTAAAGAAGCGTTTTAACGGTCCGTGGTGAACATGACGCATCAAATAAGTAGTATCACAGGCGAAGTTTGTCCCAACAATCCCTGAGTGAAAGGCGACTGAAACCAGCCCTTGAGAACGATAGCGACGGTCCAACTCTCGCATAAACAATAGGGTTGCTAACTTGGCATTGCCATAAGCTCGTTCTGGTCGATACTCTTTCTCCAACTGCAAATCATGGATATCAAACTGTTTCCCAAATCGAAGAGCGGAACCACTTGATGTATGAATGAGCCTTGCCTTTCCTTTTAGCAAAGAAAGGGGCTAAATGGTTGACTTGAAATTTTCTATCATATAAAGTTGTGATTTCTCCCATTATTTTCTCTAGTTAAGTACTTAATTTATCCAACCGTTCCCGTCCAGCCTTCAACATCTCTTCCTCGACTTTACTCCATTTTCCAAAGAGGCAGTCTTGAAGAACTTCTGCTGCGGAACCATTATCCGTTTCAGAATCGAAGATACAAGTCCTATCCCTTTGATAAATCTGGATGCGGTCAAAGAGTTGTTCGCTTTCTAACACCCTCAAGTTCTCAACCAAGTTCTCAACAATCCCATCGTGGTGTTCTTTTGGTGTTGCTCTAGCCTGATTGGGATCGATGGCATAAAGCTCTTCGTAACGAATCAAGGTGCTGAGATAGGACAATTCTGGTTTGGTACCAATCACAGCTAAGGAAACTTGGTATCCTTTCGAAGCTAATAATTGAGCAGTCTGACGAGGAACTTGAGTGGTACGCAAAGTCCCTTCAATCAGCAAATAATAACCTTGTGTGCTAAGTTCATCAACCAGATGCTCTACCATTTTTCCTGCAAATCCCTTGGTATAGTCCACGCTGTCCTTGCCATACTTTTCTTGCAGGGCTAAGTAATTGGGATGCTGAGAACGGTAGCTGTCACCATCGATGATAATGATATTGCCCTGAAATTCCTTTTGCTTGATACGATGAATAGTCGTCTTACCTGCTCCGCTTTGTCCACCAAGTAAGATAGCTTTCGGTTGATCTGAAATCGTCTTTCCTCGGGTTAAAGCCCGAATGGTTCGTTGCAAGGCCTTCTGAAATTCAGTCTCACTAAATTCTTCCAATCTCATTAAGCAACCACCCGATGATTCACCATGTCTAGCATCCGTTCGATACCATCTAAGTAGCCATTATAACGCTCGATTTCATCGAAAGTATCGACAAGATAGATTTTCGTATTGATCAATTCAGACAAATCATCGCTCATGAGAATCCAAGGATTTGTTTCATCATCAAAAGCAATATCTTGACTATCCTGGTATCTATAAAGCTGTGATAAAATGGCTACTCCACGTTCTTTTATCACTTCTACTTTTAAAGTCAATTGGTAATCTTCAACAGGTGTTAACATCTTATCCTCCCCTACAATATCGACATAAGAAACGTTAAATTTCTGACAAATGCGATCAATGAGTTCTGTTGAAACGGTGCTGGTTCCATTTTCATAACGACTTAAGCTATTGCGTGAAATCCCAACCATTTTCGCAAATTCTGGTTGTGTTAAATCGTGTGTTCGACGTAGTGATTTAATATTGTCTCCAATCATAGATAAAGACCTCCTCATATTTGCTTTCATTATACCATAAAAAACGGATAACGCACCAAATATGGTGCGTTATCCGTTTTTTGGTTTCTTCGATTGCTTAAACTGTTCTATTCGCTTCTCCAACTGCTCAGTATTCAGTTTATTTTTCGCTTCCTGGATTGACCTATCAAGACTTTGTTCCCCAGTAGTTATATCGTTTCGAGATATTTCTACTCTCTCACTAGACTTGAAACTTGGATCAAAGACCACATCTAGGAGTTGTTCTACTTTGGTTAGTTCAGAATCTGACATCTCTGATAGTCGATGAATCAGTCGTTTAAATCGGTCTTGATTCTGTGTTTTCTTTTGAAAAAATTTCATTATCTTCTCCTTACATTGTAAAAAGGTAGCCCGCATGGGACTACCTGACTTATAAATCATCAATAGCTACTGAAATAGCCTGTAACTTTTTATTTTGGATTTTCTTTTCATCAATCAATTGATGAAGTTCTTCAATTTGCTTCTGACAGGCGGAAATATCTTTGTTGTTTTGTGCAACAGTATCTGCCAAGTGTTGTTTATAGTCACTTGTAATATTTACCTTCTTCGGCTGATTTTGTTTAACTTTTAATTCAGGCGTCTGTACAACTTTAGATTCTGACTCCTTTTTTTGCTGTTCAAAAGCAGCCACATAATCTACTTCTTCAATGGGTTTTTCATCCTGCTTATGGAAAAGTGCTGCGATTTTAGCTCGTTCTTCATGGGACGATGTTGGTTTCACATCATCTAATGGCTGATCAAAATTCCATGTTTTACTCATTCTGTATCCTCATTTCTGCAATCTGGGTGTAGTGTGGTTTCTTTACCAAAGGCTTGCTCTAGTGCTTCTTGAAATGACAACTGACTAGATTGTTGCCGTTTGATAAAGGTACTGTACATTGCAGTTTGTAGTTGGTCACGATAGTGTTCCAATTTCTCCGTCTCACGTGAGACCTTTTCTTCTTGCCTAGCTACTTTTTCGGCTAGACGTTCAATCACACTCATAGGGTGTCCTCCTTGTCACATTCTAGATTATGATAGCGGACTTGATTTTGTTATCACAATTCCAATGTATGCTCCCATTTAGGTGGAGGATGATTCTTAATGGCTTGTATCTGGGCTGACTGAATAAGATTGCTTAAAGATATTTCCTTCTGTTGTTTCACAATATCATTCCAATCTGACTTTGTTTCAAGTCCTTGCAATGGTGGTAAATCTTGGGAAATCGGAAGTCCTTTATCTGACAGTTTCTGACAAAATTCTCTTCCTGCTTCATCGTTATCAACAGCCATTGTTATGACATTTGAATGAGTTTGAAAAAAGGTTGTCGTCTCTTGTATTGCCTGAAGATAATGGCTAAGTCTGCTTGGTTTTACTGTATCTAGAAATGCCAATTTCCCCTGTTCCTCTGCTGCCAGACGCAAGGTCTGATAAGCAATCACTGAAAGTTTTAAGCCTTCCATTGACACCAGGCGAACATCGGATAATTGCTTTTGGTGAAGCTGATAATAACTCATCATATTGATAACGGATTCACAAAAAATGAGTCGCTTGGGATTCCCAATATCGAAACTAATACCAACATGACCATGAGAACCTTTCATGATTTTTTTGAGATAGCCTCGATTGTGTTTTTCTTCGTTTTTGACGAGACCTTGAAGGCTTGCTGCTTGTAAGGTCCCATTATGGTCATAGCTTTTTAACACTAATACTGGCTCCGATTGATAAGTAGCTTGAGCAAGCAATCCTTGTCTGCCAAAGGTATTGATAGTCTGATCACTTAGGCCACGAACATCTTTCAAGTAAGTACGTGCTTGCTGAAAGGGTTCTTCATGCAAATAATATTGAAACGGTTGATAAGTTTCTTCTATCACCTTAGCTTGTTCAAAATCTCCCGTTTCAAGATAGGATACAGCCTCATTGAAAGTAACACCTGCTACTAATTGAACAAAGTCAATCACATCCCCCTGTATATCTCTTGAAAACCATTTGAAAGTATTGGTATCCACAAAAATCCGAAAGGAATCATGGTCTGGGTGTTCATAAATTTGACCTGATAAACGTCTAAAGGAATAACCTAGACTTTCAGCCACATCTAAAATAGCCTTTTGTTTTACTGCTTTAATTCGTGTCATCTTGTCTCCCTATCAAAAAAAGCAGAAGACTGTCTCCTGCTAGTTGTTCTCACTTGTTGTAGTTCCTTGGATCGTTGGGATGCTGGAATTAGCACCATCAGTGACTTCTTTCATGTCCTCCAGTTTTCCATTCCAAATGGTCAACTGATTAACCAGGAGCTTGTCGGAAACTTTGGAGTAGGATAACATAACCGTCTTGGTTTCTGTCTGAGTGGTTCGCTGTTGTTGCTCACTCAAATCAGAAACATAGGTCACTTGATAAGTTACTTCCGCAAGTGCAACATTGCTTTCTGTATTGACATAGATACTGGCTGATTCAAATCGGTAGTCAAGCATATAATCTTTATAAACTTGGTTGATCGCTTTATTCTGATTTGCTTCCTCTTCTGAAAATGCCGAGTCCGTCATGTAGGGTTTGATACGAGTGTTATTTTCACCCAGCTGGACCTTTGTATAATATTGAGTGAGAAATTCCTTGACAAGCTCATCTGATAGGACTGTCGCTCTTTCCTCCTGCTTTTCCTTTGTCACAAGTTTATTAGCTTCTGCTCGTATTTGGTTCTCTGTTTGTTTTGAAACGGATTGTGAGCCAATCGTGTAGCCAATCATGACCATAAAACTGACTGCGATTAAACCTCCAACTCCAATCAGAAATCGAGCTTTCACTTTATTTAACATGGCTTACTCCTTTATTAGTGATAGCCACATCATAACAAGATTAGCTTGGAGATTTTATCACAAGAAAATATGATTAACTACAAAATATGGTATACTAGTGATAATAAATTGTTATCGGTAGGAGAATGATTGATGAGTAATAAAACATGCTTTGTAGTCATGGGATATGGGGTGAAAAAAATTCCTGGAACTTTAGTAAAACTGAATTTAGATGATGTTTATTTTAAGTTTATAAAACCTGTATTATCTCGAAATCATTTTAAATCAGTCTACTCCACACAAGCATATCGAGGAGATGAAGTTCCAACTTCATTAGCTATAAATAAAAACTTCATAACATCTATTTTTTTAGCTGATATTGTGATTGCTGATATAAGCACTTTAAATCAAAATGCGATTTATGAGTTGGGACTTCGGCATGCAATGAGGCCAAAATCTACAATTATACTTTGTGAAGAACTAACTATTAGCAAATACCCATTTTTTGATATTTCAATGAACCCTCAATTAAGATATCATAGAAAGAAAATAGTATCTGATGAAAACTATAGAAAATCTCTGCAAGATAAATTAAAAGATATATTAATTTCTTGCCTAGAATCCAATACTGATTATATTGATAGTCCTGTATTTGATTTTAATTTGTATAAGATTAAACCATTAGTTCAATTAGATAAAAATGTACATGTAGCAGGAGCATCTATAAGGACAATGATTGAAAAAGCTGAAAATTTGAAGGAAAATATGCTGTTTAAAGAAGCCGAAAATCACTATCTTCAAATTTTAAACTTATCCTTTGATGAAGATATATTTTCTCAATATCTATTGTGTCGCTATAAAAAAGATTTGTCCCTAGAAAATTTGCTTTTGACCTTATCATACGTTAATGAGAACATAGATTTAGCTACATCGACAAATGAAAACTTACTGGGGATTGTTGCAGCGATAAATAAACAAATATTTGGTCTAACTAAAGAATGTAAATTTTTAGAACAAGCTAGAAGATATTACAAAAATGGCTCAAACTTTGAAAGTGGGAATCTTTATTGTGCTAGAAATTACTGTGCACTTTTGTTAAAACAATATTGTATATCAAACGATACTGAATCAATAAAAGAGTATTACTACTCTGCTGTTCATTATGCTAAAACTTGCTTAACAGAATTACAATTTCTCAAACGAGAAGAAACTGATCTTGACAATACTTGGTATAATGAAAACATTAAAGATTTGACCCTAATTGCATTTGGTACTGATGAATCAATTATTGAATTTAAGCCTGTTACAAAAAGGCAAGAAGAGACGGTAAGCTCAGGTCGTAAAGAGCTAAAGTATGATTATCATGAAACTCTAAAAATAATCAAAGGGAAATGAGCAATTTTACTCACTTCCCTTTTTAAAATCTTTTATCTCTTGATAATTTCCAATAATGTAAACCTAGCGGTGTCAAACGGCAAGACTTACTATTCATAGCAGCAAAGTACATATGCTCCTCTCCAACAGGTTCGATTAAACCTACGCTTTCATAAAGCTGTAACTCTTTAAATTTACCAACATTTTCTTCTTTTGCGAAAGGTTCTTTATATTCATGAGTTACTTCAGGAGTATTAGTAAATTCAAATGATGGATCTAATTGAAATTCTGAAGTAGCTTCTGCAAAATATTGATGAAGTTTCCGTAGTACCTTTTTTGACACTTTAGCTTCAACAGTTCTGATAGGTAAAAATCCTGTTATATTTGTTTTAAATAGAGGCCTTTGTTCCCATACTCCAAGTGACTGATCGACAAAAGAATACAAACTAGCAGGAGTGACATTCCCGCTAACATCTGCTGCTCCACCTTTTAGCCCCTGAATTAGTAATTCAGTAAACACACCATGACCAGTTATTCCATCTTCAATAGCAACTTCATCACGATTGCTTGCTGTTAGAATAGTAACACCTTTTCCAATAATGGCATCCGATGAGTCTATAGCACTAAAATCTCCTAACTTTCCAGAATAACAACAATCTAAGATGATAATTTTATTTCGACTTTTAGAAGTGTTTGCCAGTCGAAGTATATCATTCATAGAAATTCCAATATCATAGCCATTAAAATCTGGTGTTACGATTTGCCCAGCCATCTCATCTGTCCCGTGTCCTGAGAAATAAAAAAGTGCAATGTCGGATTCTCCTTCTTTAAATAAAGAATGAAGATCCTCCAATAACTCTGCTTTTGTTTGTACATTGCGTTTTAGCTTAACACTGAAATTAGGGGAACCATCCTCGTTTTCTTCCAATAATTTCGCTATCTCCTCTGCATCATTTACACACCCCCCTAATGGAGCCTGAGAATATGCATCGATACCAACAATTAATGCCTTGTTTTTTAACATAAATTATTCCTCACAATTGTTTTATCCAAGCGCTAATCTTTTCCCAATTCCAATCTACTACAGGAAGATAGCCACATTCATTTGGAATCGTAGCACCGATATGACTATTATTACCATAAATTGCAAGAAGTGGGATACCCTCATCTTTGGCACAGTTCATTTCCCAAATTTGCCCATCGGCATTCTTGGTATTCCTAGTAATGATAGAAATCATACCATCACACCCTCTAATTCTTGTTCTACATTTAGTTTTCCATTGAGAATCCCACGGTTGCTTAACAGACATATCTACAAATTCAAATGGGGAGTTCGTATTTCGCGATTGTCCCCTTAGTAAATCTCGAAGATTTTCATCTTCAATTGCAAAGCTTATAAAAATTCTTTTCATCTATTTTCTCCTCGTAAAAGTTTTGACTTTATTATACCACTTTAGAAAACGCTTTATACTATTTTTCCTTCAATTTTATTAAATATTTTCTCTAGTGATTTTTTCCAACAGTATATTTCTTTTTCTAAAATTTTTTCAAAAAAGAAATCAATTTGTGAAGTGTTTTCTAAAGTAAAATCTGATACAGAGACAATTTTTTGATCATCCTTTAAAATACCATCAATACGTAAATTTTTTTGCTTAATAATTAAAATGGGAATATTATTTGAAATTGCCATAGCACCTTCAATTTGACAAAAAGAACTAGTAATCCATTTTCCATCTAATGATTGTTCTTCAGCTTCAAAAAAATTTTTATTCTTAACTGCTCCTTTTTTTAAAATACCAGATTGAATATATGTATGTCCAAAAGCTAAGATGACCATACCGTAACATCTTTTTATCATTTCATTCAAAACAGTTAAAGATTCATATGGTGAATAATCTTTTGCTTGCAATGTTATACTTTCAATATTGTACTTATCTAAGGTACTTTTTAATTTTTCGATAAAGTACTGTTGTTCTTTAGTAAATGGATTGGGTCTACTCAAAAAAACTCTTATTTTTTTATTATTCACACCAGATTTCTCCTACCGATAACAATTTATTATCACTATACAAAGCGTCAAAATCAGTCTATAATAGCGTCATTATCGTTAAAGGAGACTATTATGGAATATACTACTATTTCTAACTACTTGAATTATTGTAAAACTCATAAACGCTTGAGTACACACACCTTGCGTGCTTATAAAAACGATTTAATGCAATTTTACAATTCCAATAACGAATGTGTGGTAAGTTATATTGAAGGTTTAACACATTCAAACTTAAAAACTAGTACTTTACGGCGAAAAATTGCAAGTTTAAAAGTATTCTACAGCTATCTACAATCGAAAAATGTTATTACTGACAATCCCTTTAATCAATTACGGTTTCAATTTCGAGCAGAAAAAACTTTGCCCAAGACAATCCCTCATGATAGTTTAAAAATCCTCTATACCTATCTACAAAAGAAGATTATCTCAGCCAAAACTATTTATCAAAAACAGAAAGCTGAAAGAAATTTGTTAATTGTCTCCTTATTGCTTTCTACCGGCATTCGGATTTCTGAACTGTGTCATATTCGAATCAAAGATATTAATCTAACGGAACAAACACTCCAAATTCTAGGAAAAGGTAAAAAAGAGCGTATGATTTTTATTGGCGATGAACGAACTTTTCAGTTATTAAAAGCTTATATCACTTGTTATTGCAATCATACAGACGATTATTTATTTCCCGGAAAATCCTTACAAAAACCACTGACAGAACAAAGTGTTCGTTTGCTTCTAAAAACAGCCAAAACACAAACCAGACTCACTACAACTATTACACCTCATATGTTTCGTCACAGCTTTGCTACGATGTTATTAGATAATGATGTCGATATTCGGTACATCCAGCAGATACTTGGACACAGTTCTATTTCGATTACTCAGATATATACGCACGTATCACAATCAAGACAAAAAGAGATACTAAGTTCCTGTAATCCAATTTCATCTATCTACACTTAATCAAAAACATACAAAAATAAAAGACTACCTAAAATCAGGTAGCCCTATTTGTATCCCGTCATTCTACTTTTCACGATGTCGGTCATAAGTCCAAGCACAAGCAGAATATTAAATATTATAAAAAATCCTGTAAAACTCCAAACTCCATTAGTTGCTAAATCTTCTGTAAAAAGGTATCTTTCTGTAAAAAAGAGGTAAAGTCCATAGATTTCAATAAAGACTAATCCACTGATGAGTCCGATAAGAAACAAAGCAGCTGAAACTTTCACAATCCGATAAAGGACAAGTAACATTAGTCCTATTGCTGCGATAATCAAAAGGCTTTGTAGAATTTGTTCCAACATCTTACACCTCTTTCTAGGCTAATTGCTTGCGATAATAGTCAGCCTGTTCCTGGTCAATGGCATTACTAATCCGTTGAATAGTTCCCACATCTGATTTCAAATCAAGGGCGACTGTATATTGATTATCACCTACAATCATCAAAGAAACCGTCTCTGAGCGGTTATAGGTAATGAGTTTACGCAGATAGTCCCCAGCTTCTGCACGATTATCCATTTTCTGATTATCAAATCGCATGACAAAATCGTGCGACCTTGTTACCAAAGATTGGGCAATATCTTTATCATCATTTGTAGTAAGACTTCTTGATTCATTTTTCCTCCCATTTAAAAAAGGCCGAGAGTGTTTCTCAGCCCTTTGTGTTAATCTAGGACCAAGGCTCGTTGGTCTCTTTCTTGTGGAATACCTTCCAATACAGTAGCCACGTAGTGTTGTAAGAAATGACATTTCTGGTCTAGTAAATCTTTTTGCAAGGCAAGGTGAACCAGATCTTCAAAATAATCCTGACTGGAAATGGCCAAGTCCTGTTGAATCATGGCCTGTAAGGTTTCAAGGCTAAGTGGTGAATAATCGTCACTATCCAAAACCTCATATTGTTCCAAGGTGTCTGAAAGACTATTTGAGGACATTAAATCCATAATAAAACTAGAGCCTTCCCCTGTTCGGTACAATTTTTCCAGAATATCAGTCATAGCAGCTTTTACTTCATCCTGATAACCATCCACTTTAACTTGTAGCTCATCACTAATCAAGGACAGGTCATCTTCATCCATATAATCTTGATAAACTTGATTGAGGATTGTTCTATCAGAGGTACTTAGTTCCAAAGAGAGAAAGGCTTTGATAAACTCTTGGTAATCGTCCTTCTCCATTTCAGATAAAGCCTCTTTCATGGTGTCAAAGTTCCAAGTCATCGTACAACTCCTTTAGTGGGACTAATGGTGAATATCCAGATTGTAGCTCTTCTAAATCAGCTTGACCATCAGCATCTGTGTCAACAGACTGCGGATTGGTTCCCAAAGCTAGTTCCTGAGCTTCTGTCAAACCATCTTGGTCTGAATCCATTTCATAAATGTTTTTTGGATTCATCTACTTCTCCTCCTTTTTCTTCAGTCCATAAGCTGTACCAAGTAGAATACCAGCTCCAATTAAGCCCAAAAGGGATTCCTGTTCCCCTGTATTTGGCAAAATGCTTGCTGGAACAGGTGGTTCATGTACCTCAATTGGTGGTTGAGGTGGTGTGGGTTGATTTGGACTTGGTTCTTCAGGTTTAGGTGTATGTGTTACAACTGTATTTGAGCTGATGACATAGCCATTTACTGTATGGAGATAGGTATTCTCCACCTGACCAGTCGCAATCCGTTTCATCTGAAGGTAAACATCTGCCTGAAAGGCTGAATCATCAGAAATAGTCTCTAAGAAGGATTTATCAAATGAAATTGACACGAGGCCATTTTCTGTATCCACCTGTTGCAAGGTATATTTCGTGACTTCCGTTCCTTCTTTTAAGACAGAACCGTCTTTGAGGGTGATATCCGTCATCAGATAGCTACGGTAAATACCATTGTACTCATCATGCTTCTCATCATAGTTATCTTCAAAACCATATTCAAATAAATCAGTCGCACGATTGCTTGGAATCATAGCTCCAACTAAGCGATAGTTAAAGGTTTGATTCAAGGCCACTTCTTTCCCATCAAGGCTGTCATCTTTATGAGATAAGTCAATCACCACATCCTTTTGTGGGTCTAGTTTGGGAACATTATTGACTACTGTTTCTGTGACATAGGCCAAGCCAAAATCAATTTGATAGGCTGTATTTTCATACTGACCACCTGTTTTGGTCAACTCATTTTTAACCGTCATCGGAAGCGTGACAACCAAGGTTTGACCAGTCTTCACATAGGTCTCATAAAATGTTTTGGGATCATCGCTACTAAGGACTTGAATGGCTCCTTTAGGTATAAACTGACGTTTAGCCATGGCATCTTGGACGACTTTCGGAGCTTCTGACAAACTTGCGTAGGTGCTGACAGAGATACCAGATACACGATTACCATCCTTATCCAAAACTTGAATGCCATCAGGATTTAGGGTAAGGGCTTCTTCTGGGTAATCGTCTACCATGTAAAATCCCTTGGCAAGAACATCATCCGTCACGACCATATCTTTGTATTGACTGTAATCCAAGACAATTTTGTAATAATTGACTGTATTCGGAAGGACAGTCTTTCCATCAATTAAAATGCCTTCTTGATTGGTATTAGACTTATGTGGAGTTACTTTAGGGACAAAATTGGTCACCGTATTAGTTTCATATGCTTGTCCAAAATCCACCTGATAGGCCACGTTTTCATAAGACTTCCCTAAATTAATCATGGTTTCCAAAACAGTCATCGGAGTGACGATGGTAATATTCTCCCCCTTAGTCACATACGATTCATAAAAGGCTTGTGGGTCTTCTGGCATGAAAACTTGAAAAGCTCCTTTAGCCTGAATTTTTTGTTTAGAAAGGGCTGCTTGTAAAGATTTAGGAGCTTCTGATAATCGAGAATAAGACTTCACCATAATTCCTGAAACTGTTTTGCCATCAGATGTGATAAACTGAATAGCTGTTTCATCTGGCAATAACGCTTCTTCTGGATAATCATCCACAAAGTAAAAACCTTGTGCAATCTGAGAGTTGTCTGCTTTAATCCCTCGGTATTGGTCCAAGTCCCATGAGAGAGTATAATGATTTTGAGTTCCCACTAGCATAGGCTTCCCATTGATGTCCACTTTGTCTTTATTAAGGTTTTGTTTCTTAGGTTCTGGAGAAACCAGGGTGTTGGTTACTTCCTTGGTTTCATAGCCATTGCCGAAATCCACTTGGTAAGCCTTGTTTGTATAGGTCTTTGTTTGACCATAGAGACTATCTTTAACCGTCATTTTGGTCAGTAAAGCTAAAGATGTACCTGTTTTGACATACTGGTCATAAAAGGCCTGGTTGTCATCGGGCATAAAGACTTGAAAGGCACCTGTCGGTGTAATCTTAGCTCTAGCTAATTTATCTTGAAGGTCCTCAGGGGATTCATTTAACGAAGCATAGGTTTTAACCGTTATACCTGATACCTTCTGACCATCAAGGGTTGTAACAGCCGTGCCATTTTCCACCACATCAAGCACTTCCTCCGGGTAATCATCCACAAAGAAGAAGCCTCGTGCAATTGTCTCTTTAGCAGAACGATCTCCCTTATACTGGTCCAAATCCCAAGTCAATCGGTAGTGGTTGGTTGTGCCAAGGGCTACGACCGTGTCATTAATGAGGACACCATCCGCATTTTCATTGTTCTTGTCAGGTGTAATAAGTGTAGTTGTCTCCCCATCACCTGGTGTACGAACCGTTACAACATTTGAAGTGCCTGTGTAAGCATTGACTGTGCCCTTGTTCAAAAGGAGTTTGTAGCTATTAGAATAGGTTGCCCCATCATTTTGAACAGAACCATAGAGTTTGGGGGCGGTCAATTGATAAACCTTGGTTAAATCTTTATTCACCTCCTGCAACAAGTTTTCCTTTGCGGTCAAGGTCACAAAATTCTTAGTCTCATCAAAGCTAAGGACATAGTTTCCATTCTCTTTTTGTGTTGTTTCCTTATCAAACAAATAACCAGCAGGCAAATAGTCTTCAAAAATGAGACTAGTCGTTTGAGCACGATTGGATGAAAAGGCATCAACTGTTAAGGGATAAATCACCGTTGAATCTTTAGCGACAGTTTTCTCATGAAGATTAGCTTGGTCACTATTGACCACTTCTTTCATAATCTCTGGAGTTGTCGTCAAACGGTACGCATGATAATGGACAGTCGGTACTTGTGGTGGCGTTGGAAGTTCTTTTGGAATAGGTTTGACAGGTAAGGTTACCTTGGTCAACGTCAGATTAGGCTGCACCACTTCTTCCAAAGGCTTTGGCGTAAAGGTTACAGGCTTTTCTGGTGTAAATGTTTTAGGAGTAAAGACATCTGGTGTTACCGTAATAGGTTCTGGAACAGGTTCAAGCTCCACCGTTACATGAGGTTTGGGACTATAAGGTGTTACTGTACGTGCAACTGGTAGGGTATTCAAGGCAAACCAGTAAGACAATCCAACATTCTGTGGCATATCACCTTGTCCAAAGGTTACTATGTAGGTATTGCCTGATGTGACCGTTGAGACAATAGCTCCTTTATAAGCATAACGACTTGATGTGGTATCCCATTCCTCAGGTAAATTCAAATCGCTTGCACGGTTGGAACCCAAAGAACGTGCTAGACCTTCATTAGTCACTTGAACGGTTGAACCATTAATCGGTACAAATTTCCCAGATGAATCTTTAACATACTCTAGACCAATGTCATTATGATTGAGGGAAGAATGCGTGAAGACACCTGGTTTTTCTTTGGAGAAGGTAACTTGTGAGCCGTCTTCCAAGAAATACTTAGCAACTACACGAAACTCCATCTTATCCGTTCGCCAGTCACCGTTTCCGTCATTTCGGTAGGTGATAAAACCTTCAGTTGGATCATTTGGCACAACCAATTTCACGGCATCGGTTCCAGCTGGTGATACAAGGTTGGTAATATCGTAAGTCACACGACTAATCTTTTTCCCATCAAATCGTGCATGTTGAAGATTTTGATAGTTAAAACTAAGGGTCTCACCTGTTTTGAAGCTATCATAGACAAAGAAGCCCGTGGAATCCAAAATTCTTGAGTAGCCACCCAGCATGGCATCGCCAGTTGAAATAATCTGATCAGGATTTCGGGTAATGGCCCCATGTTGTGCTTGTGGCTCACCGTTATTGAGATTGAGGGCTTGAGCAAGGGCTTCAGAAATATAACCTTCTTCACCTTTCGAAATCTCGGCCAAGTCACGTTGATAGCGTTCCATTTCTTTGGCATTGTAGGCATCAATTGCTTCATTCTCTTTTCTGGCTGTGACTTCTTTTTCTTGATTGCGTTTTGTAATGGCTTCAATCTCAGCTGCTCTATCTGAAACTAATTGTAGTTTCTCCTGAATAGCCTGATTCACCGCAGCTTGACCTGCACGATTTTCAGCATCTACAGCTGATTGACCTGCCTGATTACGCCTTTCAATGGCTTCGTTATCTGCTTTTGCCTTAGCAAGTCCAGCTTCATTTTCTTTTTGAATGACCTGATTTTTCGCAACAATATCAGCTGCCTTGGTTTTCTTTGTTAGATAATCCGCTAAAGCTTGTTCGTTAGTTGATTGAATGGTTTCAACAGCCTTGCCATAGTTTGTATAGTCCAGTACAGATGTCCCATTTCCTGATGAAACCACTTGTTCTTTTACTGTCACATCAGCATCTGAATACTGGGATTTTAGGTCATTGACTTTGGCATCAACCCAAGCATTTGTCTCTTTACCAGTTTGGTTGGCCACTTCATAGGCCTGTGACAGCTCCCTATTTTCTTGTTCAATTCGGACTTTTTCATCCTCATAAGCTGCTTTGTCAGCTTTGTAGGTTTCAGTAACTTCATTGATAGCCGCAACTTGGTTTTGGGCATCTGCTTCTGCTTTTGAAATTTGTTGGTTGGTCTCTGACGCAGAAGTTGTATTTCCCAAGTCCATTGGGCTATCTTCAACCGTAGAAACACCTTCAGCCTTAGCTTCTTCAACTGCTTGTGTTACCGTATCATGTGGTACGGTTACAGCAATCGCTCCATTAGATTGACCAGTTGACGCTATACTTTCAGTTTGTGCAGAAACGGGGGTTGGCTGTGCTTCTGGTAAATTCGTGGCTGGATTTTCCGTTCGTTGAATGGTTGTGTCAACCGATGATGTGACTTCATCAGCATGTGCAACCGTTCCTCCCCAAGCAACAACAGCAGTTACCATGGTTCCAAGGGCAACCGAACATAAAGTACGGTATTTTTTACTCTTACGAAAGACGTGTTTCTCGCCTTTTTCCTGATTGACAAGAAAGTGATGATTACATGTTTTGGTCATAAATAGTCCTTCTTTTCTTTTTTCTGTAGCAACAAACTGTCACTCTTTATTAGATACGAGGGCGTTAAGCGAGCACGACAAAAATAGGAGTTTTGACGAAGAACTTTCCGTTCTAGGAGAAACTCTCTTTTTGTACAGCTCGTAGCCCAAGTTCAATACCATCATAAAAAAGAAGGCTTGATTTTGTTATCACAATCAATTCAGGGAAAAGAAAATGTTGCTTTTACACTACAAATGTTATAAAATTGTAGTGTAAAAGCAACATGGAAAGGAGTAAGCATGTCAAAAAAAGAGATTCTACTTGAATTTATAGAAAACCACAATGGCATTATCACCTATAAAGATTGTAAAGCTCTAAATATTCCAACAATATATTTGACAAGACTAGAAAAAGAAGGAATTATATACCGCGTCGAAAAAGGAATTTTCCTAACCCAGAATGGAGACTACGACGAATACTTCTTCTTTCAGTACCGATATCCCAAGGCTGTTTTCTCTTATATCTCAGCGCTTTACCTGCAACAATTTACAGATGAAATTCCTCAATATTTTGACGTAACCATTCCTAGAGGCTACCGTTTTAATACTCCTCCAGCTAATCTGAACATTCATTCCGTTTCTAAGGAATATAGCGAACTAGGAATTATTCTTGTAAAAACCTCTATGGGAAACAAAGTAAGAGTGTATGATTTCGAACGTATTATCTGTGATTTTGTGATTCATCGAGAAAAAATAGATACTGAGATTTTTGTCAAAACACTTCAACATTACGGAAACTATCCTAAAAAAAATCTTACAAAACTCTATGAATATGCGACAAAAATGAACACCTTGGACAAGGTCAAACAAACTCTGGAGGTCCTAGTATGAATAATATCATCACCGCCTATCTTTATTTTCATATTCATCAAATTGTTTTGTTTTTTTCAATATCCACAGTGAGTAACTTACGCTAACAATACATAATACTGCACTTGATATAATATGAAACTTCATTGAAGAATTTTCAACAGCAAAAACGCTCGAAGAATTTACAAAACTATGTGCAATAATACACGGCAAAAGGCTCTTTCCTTTGTAAAAAATAATTGTAAAAAGAATGCCTATTGCGATTGCATAACAAACTTGTAAGAGTGTAGGTATTATATCTTTTCCGTTTAGTAAGTTTACAATATGTCCAATTCCAAAAGTAACACTTGAGATAACAATCGCCAACTTTACATTATCCTTGTATAATGCTTTGAACAGAAATCCACGAAAAATAATTTCTTCAATGAATCCAACGCAGAGCATACTTAAAATATATAACACAGTTTCTAAAACAGACAACTTCATCGTAACGCCATTCCACAGGTTAATACTCATAATTAGAAGTAGCGGAGTAAAATATAAGTAATTTCTAAGGCTTCCATTAAAAGAACACAAACCGTATTTTTCTTTTAAGTTGTGTTTACGCACAAAGCCTAAAAGAAGCAATGTAAAAACGATACCAACGGGTGCAGTAATTATTTTTTCAGTGCCAAGCGAGACAGAAAAGCTGTCAGCAACACTGAACAAAACAACATAGGAAATAATCCAAACTAATGAGAAATTTAATTCATTTTTCTTATATAAACGATACATTATAATCCTCCTTTTAATGAATAAATTATTCCATCAAATACCAACTCTAAATCAGATATAATCGTCTGCTCGTCATAGGTTATTTCGTTATTTGCAAACATACTTGCATATCCGTGTGCAATCAAAAATAATGAGCGAAAAATAGTTTTTGCTTGTTCTGTATTGATCCCTGCCTCTTTACTGAGTGTAGCTATAATAGGCTGTAATTCTTCAGAATTTATCAACTCAGAAATGTTTTTTCCTATAAACTCATTTGTTTGAAAGAGAAACCGAAACAAATTTTTCTCTGTTTCAGCAAAGCGTATATAATTCAGTCCAATACTTTTCATCGGATTTTCACTCTGAAAATTAGTTATATATTCGGAATGATATTCATCTGCCTTAACATATACAGTTTTTTTCAATTCCTCTATTGTTTTAAAATGATACATAACTGGTTGAGTGGAACAGCCTAATTTTTTTGATACAGTTCGTGCATTGATATTTTCTGCTCCTTCACTTCGTGCTATCTCAAATGCCGCATCTATAATCATCTCTTTTGTAATTTTCACCTTTGGTGGCATTGTTTTCACCTCTTCATCATTTTATAATTACCGTTATATAACAGTGATTATAATTAAAAGAGAGCTTTTTGTCAAGTTTAGTAACGATACTAAAATAAAAATAAGCGGCAGAGCTTTTACCCTCTGCCGTCTTTATCTACTTATCCGAAGATAATTTCCTTATTCACAATCTCCCTTGCACACGCTTGTATATTATTCATTCTCTGCACCCACTCTAAGGCGTTTTCCGACTTTAACTGTTCTGTTATGCCCTGCGACTGTTTCATCTGTTCCACAAGCCTTTCAAAGCGTTCCTCCGTCTGTTTATCGACATCAACAAGATATTCATTTAACTTACCACTTGTGAGCAGCGTAGTGTAAAATATTTTGTTATGTTCCTGTAAATAGCGTTTGTGTCGCTGTCCCCATAAGCCGATAGGCTTGTATTCTTTTTCGGTTGGTAATGTAAGACAAGGATTATAATAATCTCCTTGTAGTTCATACCACAGACCGTTGCTTTCATCATAAATATACTTTTTCCATTAAAAAATCCTCCGTTATAATATATTCGCACATATGTCACAGTTCTCCGATTGCCACACTCTGTTATATCTTGTTATCAGATTTTCTTGCCCTTGAATTTGCCCTTATGAGCAATCAGGGAAAGAGTAAACTTGTGTGAAATCATATAAAGAGATAAGGCGAACTCATTGCGATAAATCCTTTATTTTCAAGGCTTTTGGAGGATTTTATTGATAACCTACGGAGAGCAATAATAACTCATAATTTTATAGTTTTCAAATTCTGATTAATAGTGACCAAAAAATTAAAAAGGATATGCTAACATTTATACATTTTGTTAGCATATCTTTTTTATTTCGTCGTATATGCAAAACTCAAACTACTATCCACTCCTGATATTCTACGGAAGGTGTAGTTTGGATTGCCATTATAGTTAGTTTCGGAGATGAGGAATGAGCCATCTGGGTAGACTTTTTCGACAAAAGCCACATGCCCGTATTCTGCTGGTGTGCCATGTCCTCCTCCTGCAAAGGAAAGAATAGCTCCTGCTTGCGGACTTGTTCCAGTTTCACCACCAAGACTTGCGGCTGTATGCACCCAATCCTGGCCATTGCCCATGGTACTGATAATTGAAATCTTCTCACCATTTTTACCTTTGAGTTTTAGACCCAGTTGGTTGATACGGGCTGCGACTCCCCAAGTACATTGGCCGTAAGCATAGCCCATACCGTCACCACCTCCTGGAACAGAGTTTTCAAAAAGGTCTCCTCGTACAGCTTCAAGTGCTTTGGGATCACTTTGTGCTGTCCCACCGTTGGGTTGACTAAAGCCTTTTTCAATTTGGTAATACCACTCACTTGCTCGTGTCTGTCGTTCAAGCAGCTTATCACCACTATTTCCTTCCCAGTAAATGAGAAAGAGTTGGGCAAGACTAGCTGGACTTCCTGAATTTTTGAAGAAGTCCTTTAACCAGTTGGTGTAATAAGGACTATCCCCATACAAGATGAAATCCAGTTGTAACCCTAAGTCATACCACTTTTGATGTTTTCCTTTGGCATATTCCAACAATAAAGTATGTCTGCGTGACCCATCCGCGGTATCTGTCCATTGTCCTAAGCCTAAACCACGTTTGAGAATATTTGGGTAACGCCCATTGTATATAGTTGGACCATTGAGTGAGAGCCATCCCTCATCATCCCATGAGCTGTCTGTCGCACCAATAGGGGGAGATAGATAGTCGCCCTCCGCACGCTTGGGATTAATAGAGGATTCTACCGACCAATTTCCTAAAATGGCTGCGATAGCTTGATTGGTCGCACCTTTGCTTTTGAGATAGTCATAAATCGCCTTGGCTCTCTCGAACTCATCGCCACCAAATTGACCAATAGTTGGAAGAATGGTGGTCTGAACCTGGATTACTTTTGGAAAGTAGAAAGCTGGATTGACATAGACTAGCTTATCCGTGTCATCATCAACCTTTTGATAGGTGACTTTTAGACCCGTTCCATCCTTGGTCTGACCAATAATATCTCCTGCCAAGACTTGTTGATTGTCACTCACTCGGCCTGAATGAATGCTAAACAAGGTTAGTTTAGTCTTATTCACTCCCTTACCAGATGTCAAAACAACGTTCTCTCCATCAAGAGATACCCTGCCATCCATAGGAGCCACAATGACTTGACCCTCTTTTGCTTCTAAGATGATATGGTGATGAAGCGTTGGTTTCTCATCAATGACCTCATAACCATATCGGTAGGTCATGTTTAAGCTACCCTCATCGGTCTGTCCCTGAAAGGGATTGTCTAATTCTTGAAGGGCTAAATAGTTGCCTTCTTCGGTCAATTCCTTGAGTTCTTCTTGGTCCTCATCTGGCAGCTTGTAGGGAGGTTGCTGGTATAAGTCAGACATGGATTTAATAGAGTCTCCACCATTTAAGTCCGTCCACACTTGACTGAGAAATGCTTTGTAGGTCGCACCATCTTTTTCCATGAAATCGTCAAGCTTGTAGTCTTGGTATTGATGATTCATGTAAACCATGACCTCATCAATCTTGGTGTAGTAGGTAATCCCTTTTTCGTTGGTTCTCGTATTTTCAGCATCTTCCCACGTCATGTGGGTATAGGCTTTAGTCAACTCCATCTCATCTTGTTGAATGGCACTGCTTCCTGAGACACTCATGAAAAAGCTCATCATCAAAAGGAGCATCAAGAGAATGCCTGAGACAATCCAAGTCAAAGGATTTCCAGCAATAGCAGAAAAGAAAGTCAGGCTTCCCTTAATGGCTTGGACGATTCCTTTGAAACCTGCGACACTTTGTTTTCTGGCAAGCTTTAAAAAGGTTTGGTAGCGTCTTCTTGGTTTAAGAGGTTTCTGGCGTGTGAATCCTTTTCCCTTTTTGAAGTTCTGGAATCGTTCCTTTCCATGAGAAAATTTTGTTTTGGTAAACCGCACACCAGTCTGTCCACTTTTTACTGCCACCTTACCTGCTTGATAGGTAAACCTGCCATAGCGTCTGACTTTCAGGCTAGTATCCTTTAGGGTTCTAAGTCCATCTAAATCATCATCCTGTGATACCAAGTCAAACGATTCAGATGCGGCTAAGCCTAATCCAACTTTAACTTTGGTAGAGTTTTTCTTAGTCTTTTGGACTTTCTTGAGTTGTTTGACCTCACGTTTAGCAGAACTTACTTCTTTTTCTGCACTGAGTCGATCAAATGATTTTTCTTGGTGAAACTGAAAGCGAGACTTCAAGGAAGATTTATCTTTTTGGAAGGTAAACTTAGGATTAATTGATTTTGACTTCTCACTTAGTTGCACTTCTGACAAATGTTTTCTTGCCGTCCGCAAACGTTTTTGAGCTTGAGGAAGTCGATAGTTCTTGATTTCCTTTCCCCTTAACAGTCTAGGAGAGACATAGGTAATTTCCTTTAGAAACTTCTCTTCTGCTTCCATTTGGCTACTGAGTAGATTTTCTTTTAACTCTGTTTTCTTATCTTGAATAGGGTTAGGCTATTTTCAACTGTTGGTTCAGGAGTTGAGAAATAGCGACTCATATCAATGGGCATCCGTCCTTCACCAAAGCACTTGACCGTCACTAGAGTCGTTAAAATGCCATCCTTTCCCTAGCAGTATAATTTTGACCAAAGGCACGAAAGGCCAGGTGATTGTCTTTCGTCAATAGTGTATCTACACCATTTTTAATATCCCTAGCTTCCAAAAAATCAGAAATCCGATGAAGATTGGATTCGTAGAATAGGGGATCATTCATCTCTTTGTGGTAATCATCTTCAAAAGTCACCTCAAAGTCACAATCAAAATTGGGGAGCGACAGTATCTTTTCCAGTAACTGATTGGTTTCAACTTGGTGAATACGTTCCTCTAATTCAGTACACTCTAGGATACTTTTCTTATGTAGTAGGTTCATGTTTTTCTTCCTCTTCTATTCTTCTAAATTCTCTCGCAATGGCTTCAATAACTGTGACAGTCACACTATTACCGGCCTGTTTGTATAGTTGACTCTTACTGGAAACACTTTCTGCTCTTTCATAAGCCCAATCAGGAAAGCCTTGAAGTCTGAAACACTCTCTTGGTGTCAGTCGTCTAATTCTTAGGCGATAGAGTTTTCCATCTAAGACAATGCCTGTGACTTCATACCACTTATCCTGTCGATATTCCAGAGCAGCGACCACCACTCCCATATTGTCTGAAGTCGTCAAGGTATTGGATATTCCCTTTCCCACTCGTCCCCTACGTTTGGTTGAGTCTGGATAAGCCAGATTGACAGAGTCTCCAAGAGTTGCCTTTGCGTATCCTGTTTTTGTGGCTTCCTTGATTTTCAGAAATGGCAGCTCCTCCCTCAGCAGTATCTTTGGCACCTTATCTCCACCTTGCATGGTTGTCAAGGTTGGTGACAAACCAGCAATGTCAAATACTCTACCGGTCTGGTCAAAGCTAGTCGGCAGATTTCCTGCGACGACAACACCATGTCTATCTTGACTAGTCAAAGTAAACATAGAGTCTTGATTATCCTTAAAGCGACGCCCATGTTGGCGTTTTTCAAGTCTATCTGGGGTTAAGACTGGAATGGCGATTTGGGGCCCCTCTCCTTTACCTCTTGTTAGTGTAGGAGCAAGTCCACTCGTCAGATAGACTTCACCATTCAAACCACGTTTAGAGGGATTGATATTTCCTAGCCTTTCAAGATGAGCTGGGCTGTTTTCTCTTCTGAGAGGAAATAAGAATCTGGAACGGTATCTTCTAGAATGTCCGATAATAAAGACCCGCTCTCTGTTTTGCGGGACTTGGAAGTCCTTACTGTTAAGCACCTGCCATTCGACATCATACCCCAATTCATCCATCGTGGAGAGGATTGTGGAGAACGTCCGTCCCTCGTCGTGATTGAGTAGGCCTTTGACGTTTTCCAAAAATAGAAAACGTGGTTGGATTTGTTTGGCCGCTCGAGCAATCTCAAAAAAGAGAGTCCCTCGAGTATCTTCAAATCCCAGTCGTCTTCCTGCGAGTGAAAAAGCTTGGCAAGGAAATCCCCCGCAGATAACCTCCACTTGCCCTCTAAATTGTCTAAAGTCATGGTCTGTGACCTCTTTAATGTCATGGTATTCTATTTCTCCTTCTGTGTTAAACATGGCTTTATAGGATGTTCTAGCGAATTTATCAATTTCACAAAAGCCCAGACACTCATGACCCTGTGAATCCATTCCTAGCCTAAAACCGCCTATCCCAGCGAATAAATCTAAAAATTTCATTTTTCCTCTCTTTCCAAATAAAAAGAGCCTTACAATTTGTAAAACTCTTGCTTATATATAATCATCCATTTCTGGTGCACGGATGATTTCAACAATCAAAATGATGATAGAAATCAGATAGATTCCACCTAGTATCCACCAAATCATCTTAATCACCTCCCTTTACTTCTTGTCGTCTCAGTTGCTTAGTCCACTCTGACAGCACACCATTAAACACGTATTCAGCTATCACTTCCGCTGACCGAGCAAATCGCATATGTTCCAATGCGTACTGATAACGTTCACTAAAATAGATCATGGCATAGTCACTAGCCGACTGAGATAGGCCTGTCTGTCTTAACTGTTCATGAACCAAACCCCAAATATAGTCTCGATCGTACTTAGTCACATCGTCTACTTTTGGAGTAAAGTTTTCTTCTTGTTTTTCATCTACTAGCTGAATCTCCTCCTCGTCCTCAATAAGGAAGTCACTCCCTTCAGTTTCACTATATTTAGTCTCACTTCCTTCAGTCTCACTAGGGGCTGAATTTAAGACCGGCCCCGTATTTCTTTGAGACCCCCCTAGTGTTTTTTTAACACTAGCCCCGTTTGAATCTAAGACTGGGGTAGGCACATGTTCTAATTCCCCCAAGTAAATTTTATTTGCCATACGACCTTTTTCACTAGAGGACTGTTGGACTTCATCGATTAAGCCATATTCACGTAAGGTTTTTTTGATAGATAGTAATTTTGACTTTGAACAGCCTAAAAGTGCCATCAGATTTGAATTGGAATAAATCAAGTAAATAGCCCCATCCTCATCAATCCAGCCTTTACTCAAAGACAACTCCAACCGATCTTTTAAAACCGCGTAGGCTACCTTAACCTCCAGCTTCATGTCCTTATACCGTTCACTCTCAAACAAAACTTTAGGGAGTTTATAATATCGCTCTGATGTCTGATATTGATTAGCAGTAATACGTTTCATTATTGTCCCTCCAAGACTAAAAGTCCAACATTTCCAAATTCATCAAATCGGATTAAACCTACTTGTTCCATTTCATCAATTAGCTGAGTTGCTTTCTCAATATCAACTCCCAAGATTGTCACGAGATGACACATCACCATTTGACGTGATGATTGTTCATACTTTTGCATCATTTCCTCCTGAAAATAAAAAAAACGAGAACACTTATTAAAATGTTCTCGCTGAACCATTATATTTTATGACGTATCTATTTTTTGTCTACGCAGTCGACATCCAAACAGACGTTCACATCAATGTACTTTTTTTGAACCTTTTTTATGTCAAAATCACCCTTTTCAATAAAGACAAAATGTTTGAAAAAGTGCTTAAAATAAAGGATTTTCACCCGTTGCTTCGTTGTAGCAACACTACGCACTCAACGTGTTCGTTATTGTCCAAACTAATCTCCAGATTATTTTCAATGATAGGAAGTTTGAAAAAAAGGGATTTCACCCATCTTCCATTTTCATTCTTCTCATCTCGAACAACTACTTTTTCCAGTAAAAGTTGACAAAATCGTTTCTTGTCGACCTCTTCCATAACAGCCAATAAAGTTTCAAACTTTAGAAGAATTTCATACACGTTATCAGCTGTCATTTTTTGTTTAAGAATAACTTCTTTCCTTTCTTCATTCTCTACGATTAACGAATCTATTTCTTCAAGTTTATCATAGATAGCATTCAATCGTTCATTTAAATCTTGAAATTTCTGTTTGTAATGACGATCATTATAATCAAGATTGTCAATTTGAGACATCAAAGATACTTTTGTTGAAAGATACTTACGATGTTGATTATAGTACTTATCAAGTAGTTTATCAATTTCTGCCGTATCAATTTGAATGTTGATTTTCTCTTGAAGTTTTTCTGCAAACAATGGTTCACTAACAATTTTGCTGATAATGGTCAATACCTCACGGTTCAACGTTTCCATTTTCAATTGCTTAGAGAAAGTACACTTATGACCAGACATCATCTTACGATGTTTACATGAATAGTAGAAATAATGTTTGTAATATTCCCCAATGTCATTAAGTTAACTAACCTATCACGTTTTGTGGTAGGTTAGTTTTTTCTATGGTACACTAAAAATAAAAGGGGAAAAGTCATGTTAGATCAGATTAAAGCTCATTTACTTGATAGTATTAACAACATCGTTTCCACCGCAAACCAGTTTGTGCTTCATCCTGAAAAAGATTTTAGTCGGAAAAGTCAGCTAACGATGAAAACCATGATTCAAGCTATACTGACCATGGGTGGTAATACCTTAGCCAAAGAGCTACTTGATTTAGATTT